>CAXPTW010000052.1:0-64861 GCA_964220165.1 Abyssibacter sp. | reverse complement strand
GTGTTGGATTGGGCTTTCCGACGATGTGCTTTCTGGTCGGGTTGGGCGTGATGAAGCTGTTTGATCTGTGTCCCATGTCCTACACGGTACTGACCGTCGTTTCGGTGCTGTCTCTGTTGTATCTGGCGTGGAAAATCGCCAATGCCGCCCCGATGGGCGATGGCAAGACCGAAGGCAAACCGCTGACCTTCCTTCAGGCCGCGTCGTTCCAGTGGGTCAATCCCAAGGCATGGTCCATGGCACTGTCGGCCATCACGCTATACGCCAGCGGCCGCGATCTGATCTCGGTCCTGTGGGTGGCGGGGATGTATGTTCTGTGTTCCTGCATATCGACCACCAGTTGGACGGTTCTGGGCACCGGCATCCGCCATCTACTGGCCAATCCCATGCGGTTGCGCATTTTCAACTGGTCGATGGCAGCACTTCTGGTGCTTTCGCTGGCGCCTGTTCTGCTGAACCAATCCTTAACGGTTGCAAAGTAAGCGACGCAGGGTCATATAGCCGCAAGACCAAGATGGGGCCTATACATGCATTACCTCGACTTTGAAAAACCGCTGGCAGAAATTGAAGGCAAGGCTGAAGAGCTGCGCGCAATGGCCAAGGTCAATGAGGAAATGGATATCGAAGCTGAGGCAAAGGCGCTGGACGCCAAAGCCGACGGGCTTTTGAAAGACCTGTATTCCAAACTGACACCATGGCGGAAATGTCAGGTGGCGCGCCACCCTGAACGCCCCCATTGTCAGGATTATATCGAAGCCCTGTTCACCGAATACACGCCGCTGGCAGGTGACCGGAACTTTGCCGACGATCTGGCCGTCATGGGTGGCTTGGCGCGATTTAACGACCGCCCCGTCGTGGTGATCGGCCATGAAAAGGGCAAAGACACCAATTCCCGCCTGAAGCACAACTTCGGCATGGCCCGCCCCGAAGGCTACCGCAAAGCGATCCGCCTGATGGATCTGGCGGACCGCTTTAACCTGCCGGTGATCACCCTTGTGGACACCCCCGGAGCCTACCCCGGCAAAGGCGCGGAAGAGCGCGGCCAGTCCGAGGCCATCGCCCGCTCCACCGAGAAATGTCTCAATCTCAAAGTGCCGATGATTTCCGTGATCATCGGTGAGGGCGGCTCCGGCGGCGCTGTGGCCTTTGCCTCCGCCAACAAAATCGCGATGCTGGAGCACTCCGTCTATTCCGTGATTTCTCCGGAAGGCTGCGCCTCCATCCTCTGGAAAGACGCCGAAAAGATGCGCGAAGCGGCTGAGGCCCTTCGCCTGACCGCACAAGATCTGCACAAGCTCGGCGTGATCGACCAGATCATTCCTGAGCCACTCGGCGGCGCACAGCGCGGGCCGGACGTTGCCATCGCCGCCGTCGGCAAGGCGATCCAGTCGATGCTCACCCCGCTTCTAAAGAAAAAGCCGGAAGAGATCCTGAAAGACCGTCGTCAGAAATTCCTCGACATGGGGTCCAAAGGCCTCGCCGCCTGATCCGGATCACACGTCCCGAGACACACAAAGGCCGCCCCAAAGGCGGCCTTTTTCAGTGCAACGATGTGGGTCGGGGCCGTTTACGCGCGGCGCTCAAACCCTGCCTCACTCATCAACCGGTCAGAGGCCGTTTCCACCGCCGCTTCCAGCTCGGCCATGAGCGGCTTGATCTCTTTGCCCGCCTCGATGCGCGGCAGGAACTCGACCACGGCCACACCCGGTTTGCGGTAGATGCCATGACGCGGCCAGAACACACCCACGTTGGTCGCCGCTGGCACAATGGCCTGCCCGGTCTGTTCATAGAGCACACCTGTGCCGATCTTATACGGCATATCGACGCCGGGCGCGACGCGGGTGCCCTGCGGGAAAATGATGAGCTGCCCGGGCAGCGACGCGCCGGAGGTCACATCCGCGACCATCTTTTTGATCGCCTGCCCGCGTTTGCCACGATCCACGGCGACACAGCCGATGCGCTTGGCGTAATAGCCCACGATGGGGGTCCAAAGGAGCTGTTTCTTCATGATGAATTTCGGACGCGGCACGGCTGAGACAATCAGAATGATGTCGAAAAAACTCTGGTGCTTCGCCCCGATCAACACCTCATCCACCGGCACCTCACCCCGGATTTCGGATTTCAACCCGACCAGAACAGAGGCCGACATCCGCACCCAATGACAATAGGTCCGACAGGCGAGATAGGCATAGCGCCGACGCCAGATCACGAAGGGAGTAAAGACAATCGCGAGCACGGCCATGGCCACGTACATCTGAATGATGAACACGAGCGAGAGCACCCATTGGATCGGATAAAGCCTCACATTAACCTCCGAAGCGTCTGGCGCGCCGCCACACGTGTTGCAAAGAACGCCACCAAAGCGGCCAAAACCGGGATCAACAGCGGCCAAAGCCACTCAAGCCCGGCGAACCCAAGCCCTGTGAGAAAGCCACCGTCTTCTTGCGCCTTTGGCAAAAGCGCAATCGCGACCATGCCGAGGAATGTCCCGATCACCGCCCCGGAAAACCCGCGAAATGTGAAACGGCGAACAAAGGCCCCGGCGATGAAATTGTCCTTGGCCCCGACGAGGCGCAAGGTGGCGATCACCCGCCCGTTGGCCGCCAAAGCGGCATTCGCAGCCAGCGTGATCATCCCTGCCGTCACGCCGACGATCAGGATGAGCGACACAAGAGAGAGCAACCCAAGCCGTTCCGCCGCCTCCAACAAAGGCCGCCGCCAACGCGTGTGATCGTCGAGCACCGCGCCGGGCACTTCGCCCGCGAGACGCAAACGCAAGCCTTCGCTGTCATAGCCCTCCGGCGTTTCGCGAATGTCGATCAACACCGGCAGGGGCAGCGTATCGAGCGGCAGAGAGGGGCCAAACCACGGCTCCAAGAGGGCGCGTTCGTCCTCTGTGCTCAGGCGACGGGCCGAGGCCACGCCCGGCGTCGTCTCCAACACCGCCATCGCCGCAGTCACCTGTGCCTCCACCTGACCTTCGGGCGCGGAAATCCGCACCGTCGACCCGCGCGCAAGCTCATTGCCCCAGCGCTCTGCCACACGGGCAGTGGCAAAGGACAGGGCCAGCGCGAACACGGCGAGAAACGCCATCGCCGCCGAGGTGATCACGGTCAGTTGCGCGGTAAAGCCAGAGGGCGGCACCACCCGGTCAGACGCGCTTTCCGAGAAGTTGAGGAAGGGCAAGAGAATGGTCTTCACAGGTCCGCCCCCGACTGCTGAATGGTGCGGTTGGCGATGCGCAACACACGCGCCTGAACCTGTGCCTTGGTCTGCCGGATCAGATGCAGGTCGTGGGTCGCGATGACCACGGTTTTTCCCATACGATTCAATTCGATCAAGAGCTGCATGAGCCGCAACGACATCTCCCAATCGACGTTGCCGGTGGGCTCATCCGCCAAGATCACCTCGGGCGACATGATCACGGCGCGCGCCAAAGCCGCGCGTTGACGCTCCCCGCCCGACAGTTCCGGCGGAAGCGCACGCGCCTGATCCGTCAGCCCCACCCAATTGAGCAAATCCGCGAGGTCTTGGTCGCTCTGCGCCCGGTTCGACACCGCAAGCGGCAGCGCGACGTTTTCCGCGACCGAGAGGTGATCGAGAAACTGGCAATCCTGGTGCACGACACCGATGCGACGACGCAGATCGGCCACCTCATCGCGCCCCATGTTCCGACTGTCCTGTCCGAAAATCGTCACCCGACCGTGCGTGGCCTGCAACTCCCGATAACAGAGTTTCAGAAAGGTCGTTTTCCCCGCACCAGACGGTCCCGTGAGAAAATGAAACGACCCGGGCGCCAGCTTGAGCGACATCCCCGTGAGCAGTTCCCGACCGCCGTAGCCATACCCAGAATCATGAAACTCGATCACAAGACACCCCTTTTCGTCGCGACAGTTTTGCCTCAGTGGTCAAAACCTTTCAATGCAACTGTCGCAAAAACATGGACAATCCTGCATTGAGGAGTAAGAATTACCAAAAATACCATGCGAACCATGGACTTCGCTCGTTGGCAGGGGAACTTATGCGGCTGATTTGCCCGAATTGCGGTGCTCAGTATGAGGTAGATGCACGTGTCATTCCGGACACGGGCCGCGATGTGCAATGTTCAAACTGCGGTCATACCTGGTTTCAACGTCCGGCCACCTTGGACCCCGACCTTGCCGAAGAGCTTGGGTTCGAGACGACACAAGCCGAGGATGTGGCAGACGTCGAGGAAGAACCTCCAGTCCCGAGCTTTGACGACGAACCCGAAGAAGACTTCGCGCCGGATTACGCGCCCGAACCTGAGCCAGAGCCAGAGGTCGCCGCTATTGACGTGCCCGTGGCCCCGACAAAGGGTCATGAGGACGTCGCCGCAGCGAAAACCCCGACTGAAGCCCCTCTGAGTGAGGACGAGCCGGTTGAGGACCCCGCAGATGTACCCGTCTCTGAGCCCGTCACAGAGACGGCGATCAAGGACGTCATCTACGCCGACGAGACCGACGACGAAGACGCCTATGACGAAGAGCCTGATCTCGACGAGGACGAGGCGCCCGCGCCGATCGACGTGGCCCCGCAGGCAACCCTCAAAGACAGCGTGCGCGATATTCTGCGGGCCGAGGTCGAGTTCGATCAGGCCATGCGCGGGGGAAGTGCCCCGTCGCTTGAGACCCAGCCGGATCTCGGGTTGGAAGACCCGGATCAAGACCCGTCGAAAAAGAGCCTGCGCGACCGGATGGCGCGTCTGCGCGGGTTGGACCCGTCGGACCCCGGTATCGCCGCCGGCAGTGTCGCTGCCGCCTCCGGCAAACGTCGTGACCTCCTCCCCGACATCGAAGAAATCAATTCGACGCTCAGCGCGGCCTCAGATCGGAACGCCGATGGATCCGTGCCCGATGACGAGACGCTCAAAACGCGCGAAGAGCGCTCCGGCTTCCGGACCGGGTTCTTCTTTTTGCTGGTCTTGGTGTTCCTGCTCCTGGCGCTCTATGTCTTTGCGCCTCTGATCGCGACCAAACTCCCCGCGCTCGCGCCGGTGATGAAGGTCTACGTGGCTGCGGCGAATGATTTCCGGGCGTGGCTCGACCAGTTGCTCAGCGGTGCCAGCATGCGATTGAACGGCCTTTTGGGCCAGCTCAACGGCGGCTGATCGCTCTCACATCTGACCCTTAGAATTGATCCAACAGGCGGTTGAGGTAGTCACGCTCCTCGGCCTCGCGTGTGCGATCCTCTGCGCGGCGTTCGATCTCGTCGATCAGTTCCTCGGCACGGCGGCTCGCGTCATCGCCCTCATAAAGCGGATCATTCGAGCCATATTGCCCGTCCTCGCCCATGCTTCGGCCCAGCGGGTCGCGGCGTTCGCCGCTTGGGCCGCCCTGACCGGCTTGTGATCCGTCCGCCCCCTCTGGGTCGTTTTCGGCCTGCTGCTGACGCTCGCCCATCTGGCGCATGCCTTCGCGGAGCGCTTCCATCGCCTCCGCCTGGCTGTCGAGCGCGCCGGAGAGATCGCCGTTTTCCAGGGCCTCTCCCGCCTCTTCCATCGCGCGGTCGGCCCGCTCAAGCGCGCCGGAAACACCGTCCTCACCGGGGGCATTTCCGCCCGGAATGCCATCCCTCTGTTGCTGCAACTGGTTGCGCAGGGCCTCTTGCCGCTCTGCGAGCGATTGGCCGTTTTGCCCCTCTTGGCCGGGCTGATCAGATTGACCCTGAGACCCCTCTTGGCCGTCTTGAGGCGCACCATCTTGAGGTTGCCCGCCCTGACGCTGGCCGTTTTGTGATTGGCCATTTTGCCCGAACTGCTCCTGCAAATCGGAGAAGGTATCATCGTTCAACTGCTGCTGATCGCGCAGCATGTTTTGGAGACCTTGCATGCCTTGCTGACCCTCGCCTTGGCCCTGCCCCGGCTGTTGGGTCACGCGCATGTTCTCCAACATCTCGGCCAGCATATCCATGAGTTGCTGTGCCTCGGCCATGCGGCCCTGTTCCATCAGCTCCTGAATGCGATCCATGAGCTGTTGGAGTTGATCCTGCGTAATCTGCTGTCCTTGCTCGCCCTGATCCGGCGTATCGGTCCCGTCGTCTTGCGGGCCTTGCTGCTCGGCGAGCTGCTGCATGTAGTCGCGCGTCGCCTCCCGCAATTCCTGCATCAGGCGGGCGATTTCCTCTTTGGTCGCGCCATCGCGCATCGCTTCCGACAGGCGCTCTTGCGCGCGGTGCAGACGGTCCAAGGCGTCCCTGAGTTCGCCATCTTCGAGGTCAAGCGCGATATCCCAAAGCGCTGCCGCGATCTCATCGACCTGTTCATCGGTCAAAAGGCCATTGCGCCCCTCGATCTGGCCGACAACGGCGCGCAGACGCGCAAAGGTCTCCATCGTGTCAAACACGACCATCGGATCGGCGGAGACCGCGCGGAGCACCTGCGCCGTGCGCGGGGCATTTTCGCGGTTCCAAAGCAACTCGCGCCGCTGGTCGACAATCGCGGCGGCCAGCGGATCGAAAAAGCGGCGTGTGGGCAAAATGGCGTCTTCGAGGGCGGGCGCACTCTGTTGGCCCGACGCATCCCAGGCCGTCAGGTCCAGTTTCACCGGCAATCCTGCAAAGGGGTGCTGCGCGAGGTTCTCGGCGATCCGGCCCTTGATCTCGGTCCGGTCCCCGGTCTGCGGTAGCATGACTTGGATCTCAATCGCAGGGCGGGGTTCCGGCGGTAGAATATAGCCATAGCGGCTCGGGATCGCGTCCCGGTCGCGCGTGATCGTGAGAACGGCGCGCGTCACGCCGAAATCGTCACTCACGCGAAACTCTTGTCGCGCCTCACCGGACGGCGCGCGGGTCATCTCATCGACAAGTTCCGCTACGGGGGCTTGGTCGGGCTGGAGGGCGACGGACCATAGTTTCCCGGTGGGGCCGTCAATTTCGATCTCGCCCGACCGCTCCACCGCGAAATCGAGCGCACTGACATCATCGCCAGACACGGTTTCGCGCAGGCTCAAAACACCGTCTTCACCATAAAACCGCAAGGTGACATCGGAACCTTTCGGCACCTCGAAATCCGGATCAAGATCGCCGAGGTAGAGCGTCGGCTTGCCGGAATAGGCCGGGGGCCGAATCCAGCCCTCCCACATCGGACCTGAGGCCAGGGTCGCGCCGCCCGCATCCGAGAGCGTGAGATCGCGTGTCCGTTCAAAGGAGCCGAACATCAGGCCGAGGCCGAGCGTCGTAAGAGCCATCAATCGAAGCGCAAAGGGATCGCGTCCAGCGAGGCGCAGTTCGGGCGCGACGGGCGCAATGTCTTTGAGGCGCGCCCGCATCCGGTCAAGGTGCGCCTGCCACAGACCCTGCGAGGCCGCGTCACCCAAAACGGCAGGCTGATCTTCGAGGGCCTGAAGCGGCCGCCCCCTGAGCGTCGCATCCACCCGCGCCCGCGCCTCCGCACGGGTCGGCGGGCGAAAGCGCCACGCGCCATAGGCCAATGTCAGCAAAAGGAGGACGCAAAGTCCGACAAAAGTCAGACGCAAAGCCGACACGGGAATCGCGGCCTGTAGCCCCAAAAGCGCGAGGCCCAAAACGAAGGCGATGAGGGACACAGCGGGCCAGAAGGCAAGCCCAACCCGTTCAAACAAAAGGCCAAACCACGTCAGCCAAAGCGCCCGCCGCACGCGCGGTGCGTGCAGCGGTTTGCGTTTGTCACTCTGTGGTTCCGTATCCATGCGCACCCGGCCCGTTCTCACGCGGCCAAAGCGGCACCCCGTGTCAGATCCATTCCGGAATGGTATCCCGGTTTATCATCTCGTCAAAGGTCGGTCTGGCCCGGATGACAGCGAATTGATCGTCGCGGACAAGAACCTCGGGGATCAGCGGGCGGGAATTGTACTCCGACGCCATCACCGCGCCGTAGGCCCCGGCGGAGCGGAACGCGACGAGATCGCCCTCGCCGAGACCCGGCATTTGCCGCGCTTTGGCAAAGGTATCGCCCGTTTCACAAACCGGCCCAACGATATCGAGCGGCGATTGTTCGGCGCCTGCAAGGGGTTCGATCACCGGCACGATGTCATGATGCGCGTCGTACATGGAGGGGCGCACGAGATCGTTCATCGCCGCGTCCACGATGAGAAAATCACGGCCTTCGCCCTGTTTCAGGTAGATCACGGAGGAGACGAGAATCCCCGCGTTGCCGGAAATCAGACGCCCCGGCTCGATCTCGATCTCACAACCGAGATGCCCGACCGTGCGCTTGATCAGCTCGCCATACTCGACCGGCAGCGGCGGCGCGGCGTTGGAGCGCTCGTAAGGGATGCCCAACCCACCGCCGAGATCGAGGCGACGAATGTTGTGGCCATCGGCGCGCAGAGCTTCGGTCAGCTCTGCCACTTTCTTGAACGCCAGTTCAAAGGGCTCCAGCTCCGTCAATTGCGAGCCGATGTGTACATCGACGCCGATGACATCAATGCCCGCCATTGCGCCCGCACGTTTATAGACCTCACGGCAGGTGGCAATCGGAATGCCGAACTTGTTCTCGGATTTGCCCGTCGCGATTTTCGCATGGGTTTTTGCGTCCACATCCGGGTTCACGCGTAGGGTGATCGGAGCTTTGACGCCCATGGAGGTGGCAACCTCGTTGAGGGCCTCAAGTTCCGGCTCGCTTTCAACGTTGAACTGGCGAATGCCACCCTCAAGCGCGATCCGCATCTCGTCGCGCGTCTTGCCGACGCCGGAGAACACGATCCGCTCGCCGGGCACACCCGCCGCCTTGGCGCGCAGATATTCCCCGATGGACACCACATCCATACCCGCCCCGAGGTCACCCATGAGCTTGAGCACAGCCATGTTGGAATTCGACTTCATCGCGAAGCACACGAGGTGATCGGTCCCGTCGAGCGCCTCATCAAAGAGCTTGAAATGGCGCGTCAGAGTCGCGGCGGAATAGACGTAGAACGGCGTGCCCACGGCGGCGGCAATCTCCGGCACGGGGACATCTTCGGCGTGCAGCACGCCGTTGCGATAGAGGAAATGATCCATGGAGGTCTCTTTGTGTCTGAGAAGGGCGTCGTGAGCGCGTCAGGACGACGGGAAATGAATGCTGATGGATGTATCCGTGTAACCGCCGCTGTTGCTATTTACGCCAACTGTTGTGGACACACCCACGGTCGGAGGAACGGGTTCGCCGTCCACACCGCAGGCGGTCAATGTCAAAAGGGCGAGCAGAGCAGCAAGTGCGGGTTTCATCCGAGGACCTCTTTCCAACGGGCTATCTGAGCACGGACCTGAACCGGCGCCGTGCCCCCGTAGCTTGTCCGAGAAGCGACCGAGTTTTCAACCGTCAAGACGTCGTAAATGCCGTCCGTGATCGATTCATGTACCGATTTCATGTCCTCAAGGCTCAAGTCGGGCAGGTCGCAGCCCTTTTTCTCCGCCATCGCGACCAAAGCACCCGTGACATGGTGCGCATCGCGGAACGGCAAGCCGGCCTCGCGCACGAGCCAGTCGGCGAGGTCCGTTGCGGTCGAGAACCCAGAGGCCGCAGCAGCGCGCAGGTTGTCGGTCTGGGCGGTCATGTCCGACACCATGCCAGTCATCGCGGCCAGCGCGAGCATGAGGTTGTCGGCGGCGTCGAACACCTGTTCCTTGTCTTCCTGCATGTCCTTGGAATAGGCGAGCGGAAGCCCCTTCATCACCGTCATCAGCGCGACATTGGCCCCAAAGATGCGGCCAATTTTGGCACGGATCAGCTCGGCGGCATCCGGGTTTTTCTTTTGCGGCATGATCGACGACCCGGTGGAGAAGCGATCAGACAGCGCGACGAAGCGGAACTGCGCGGAGGACCAGATCACCAGCTCCTCGGAGAAGCGCGACAGGTGCATGGCACAGATCGAGGCACAGGACAGGAATTCGAGCGCAAAGTCACGGTCCGCAACGGCATCGAGCGAGTTCGCCGTCGGACGGTCAAAGCCCAGCGCCTCTGCCGTCATATGACGATCAATCGGGAAGCCCGTGCCCGCCAGCGCGGCGGAGCCAAGCGGGCTTTCGTTCATCCGCGCACGGGCGTCTTTGAACCGGGACATGTCGCGACCGAACATCTCGACATAGGCCATCATGTGGTGGCCCCAAGTGACCGGCTGTGCGGTTTGGAGGTGCGTAAAGCCAGGCATGACCCAATCGGCGCCCTCTTCGGCCTGCGCAATGAGGGCACGGATGAGGGAGTCGAGGCCCGAGATGGCGGCATCGAACTGGTCCCGGGTCCAGAGTTTGAAATCCGTCGCCACCTGGTCGTTGCGCGACCGCGCCGTGTGCAGGCGGCCTGCGGCGTCGCCGATGATCTCTTTGAGCCGGGATTCGACGTTCATATGGATGTCTTCGAGCGCCTTGGAAAAGGCAAACGACCCGCTTTCGATTTCTGACAAAACCGTGAGCAGGCCTTCCCGAATGGCTTCGGCATCTTTATCGGTAAGAATGCCCTGTTTCGCGAGCATCGCGGCATGGGCGCGCGAGCCTGCGATGTCTTGGGAGGCCAGCCGTTTGTCGAAATCAATGGAGGCGTTGATGGCTTCCATGATGGCATCGGGCCCGGCGGCAAACCGCCCTCCCCACATCGCGTTGGATTTCTTATCGGTCATGGACGTGTCCCGCATGCTTAAAATTCTGAGTTCTGCCCTCCTTTATACGGCCCTGAGCCTCACTGCAATTCCTGCAGCCGCGCTTGATACGGAGACGCTGAACGCGTTGCGCGAAGGGGATTTGAGAAAGCTCACGTTCCAGGACGCCCCGAAGCCGGTTGAAACCATCGCCTTCACGGACCTTGAGGGCACGTCTGAGACGCTGGCGAGTTACAACGGCAAGCTGGTGATTCTCAATTTCTGGGCCACATGGTGCTTCCCCTGCCGGGAGGAAATGCCCGCCTTTGATCAGCTCTCCGCTGCCTTCGCCGATCAGAATGTCGTCGTCCTGCCCATCGCCACCGGCCACAATCCGGTTCCGGCCATCGAACGCTTTTACGAGCAGGCAAACATTGAACACCTCCCGATCCGGGTCGAGCCGACCGGAAAACTCGCTGCCGCCATGGGCGTGCGCGCTTTGTCCTCGTCGTTCATCATCTCCCCGGAGGGCGAGGTCATCGCGACCCTCATCGGAGATGCGGAATGGTTTTCACCCTCGGCGCAGGCCATCGTGTCGGAACTGACCCAAAACTATTTCGGCTCAAACTGAGGCGAAAAGCCCCTCACTCTTGATCCCGCTGTATGAACGCGGCATCGCGATCCCCACGAGGGATTTGATCTCCTCCGCGATATGCATGATCCGCTCCAGCGTTTTCTCGATCTCGACGTGGAAGGCATCCAGTTGATTGATGACCGGCAAGAGGGCCGAAGATCCAGTTCCGAGACGGCCCGCTTCCACACGGCATAAGACGCGAATCGAATCGAGCCCCGTCACGAGTTGCCGCAAATCCTTGGCCGACCGGGTCAGCCGGGTCACATCGTCATACACCGACATGAGAATCCCTCCGGACTGCAAGGCGTAGTCTTCGAGGAGGTGGGCAAGAACATCGACCTCATCGTGAAATCCCTCGCGCTCCGCACCGCGCGTCAATGAACCTTGCGCCACCTCTTTCACTTCGCGCTGCAAGCGGGACGCCGACATCATGAAGAGGCCGAAAAACACGCGCTCCCGGACGGACTGGGACATGTTTTGAGAGCCGCCTTGGGTGCGAAACCCGCCGAGATGGGTTGTCACCTCATCGGACATCAATCGGTAGTTTTGCGAAATCGCGGAAATCGGTCCGCCAGCCGGTTCGAGACGCGAGGCCACGATCCGCATGTTTGAGGGAATGCCACGAATTTTCTCAAACGATTTAAAAAGATACTCTTGCTCGACCGCCATTTTCTCAAGCGTTGGCAACAGATTCTGCATGGCCTGCATGCGACTGTCTTTGGTTCGCGTAAGTGCCTGATCCCGGGAGATAACCTCTTGCGCTATTGCATAGGAACTGAACGCGCCATAGTTCGGATACCCCAAGTCTCGAAGCGCCGCCCGAATCTCTGCAGCGCTCTCCTCAGGCGAGACACCCCCCTCAGCCTCGCGCGCGAGCTGTCGCGCGTAAATTGCGCGCGTGGTGTCCAGAACCGCTGAGGTCGGTTTCAGCCGGACCGACACATACCCATCGGTGACGGGCGAAACGACAGCATAGACCCAATAAGATCGGCCATCCTTGGTCCTGTTTTTGACATAGGCCCCCGTCGCCAGCCCCTTTTGAAGGCGCTCCCACAGGATATAAAACACACCCTTCGGCATATCCGAGTGGCGCACGATCTTATGCGGCGCCCCAACGAGTTCTTCCCAGTCATAGCCGGAGATTCGGCGAAACACCTCATTGCCCGCCGCAATCACCCCCCGTTTGTCCGTCCGGGAGAAAAACAATTCCTCCACATCGAACTGCACCTCATCGCGAGAAGATGCGAAATTTGCACCTGAAAATTGGATCGACATACTTCGGGCCCTGCTATGGCAATATCCCGAGCACTCAAACAGAGGTTGCTTTCGATCTGGTTAAGAGCATCTCACAATCGCGGGCAGACTGGAGCGGAGCGTCGTATTGGTGAAGAAATTTGAACCATAAAAGACCTCATTGAAAATCAAACAACAATTGTCTGAAAACCTTAGGGGTTTCGCCCGTTTCTGAGCCTCACCTCGAAAACCACAATCCAGAGAGGGCTTTCTCTGTTTTAGGAAAAACCGGACCAATTTTTAGACGAATTCTCGAATTTACCCGGCGTTATTGCTGATGCGGCAAAGTTGTCGCATCGAGCTTGCGATAAAGGTGATGGGATATGGAAACACACAACGGCGACATGGGGCCAGAAAGCCCGCTTTCCGCCGCGATCGCGGAGCGTGATCGCGACACGATGGACATGGTTCTGGAGGCCCTTCGCCGCAAAAACGTCCTCCTCGCCTATCAACCCGTCGTCCAGTCGCGACGCCCCGACCGCCCCGCGTTTTATGAGGGCCTTATTCGGGTGCTCGATAAGACCGGGCGCGTCATTCCCGCGCGCGAGTTTATCCATGTGGCCGAAACGACGGAGACCGGACGCATACTCGATTGCCTTGCCTTGGAAATGGGGTTGGAAGCGCTGGCCGAACACCCTGATCTGCGGCTCGCCATCAACATGTCTGCGCGCTCCATCGGCTATCCGAAATGGCGTGAAACCCTCAATCGCGGCTTGGCCCACGATTTCACCATCGCGGAACGCCTCATTCTCGAAATCACCGAAAGCTCCGCCATGGTGATGCCCGATCTCGTCTCTGTCTTTATGAGCGAATTGCAATCCATGGGCGTGTCTTTTGCCCTCGATGACTTCGGTGCGGGCTACACGGCCTTTCGCTATTTCAAGGAATTCTATTTCGACATGGTGAAAATCGACGGGGATTTCATCCGCGGCATTGCGACCAATCCGGACAATCAGGTTTTGACACAGGCTCTGGTTTCCGTGGCCAAGCATTTCGACATGTATACGGTCGCCGAGTTTGTCGAGACCTCGGATGACGCGCGATATCTCCTCGAGATTGGGATCGACTGTATGCAGGGGCATTATTTCGGCGTTCCGACCATTGATCCGATCTGGAGAAAAACCGCATCGAAGAAAAAGGCCGGGTAATGGCACATGCGACCATTGTCTCGCGGATAATTGTTGCATTTTCTGCAGATGCAGCATAACTGTCCAGCGGGGAGACGCGCAACTTTGTTGCAAAAATCTCGCGATTTGGGCAATCTCCCCAGCGACTCATAGGGAGAGAGATTATCACCATGACCAACGTTGTTATCGCATCTGCAGCACGGACGGCAGTCGGCAGCTTTTCCGGCTCCTTCGCCAACACCCCCGCGCATGACCTCGGCGCTTGTGTACTCGAAGCACTCGTGGAACGCGCCGGAATTGAAAAGGGCGAAGTGTCCGAGACCATCCTCGGTCAGGTGCTGACCGCCGGTCAGGGCCAAAACCCGGCCCGTCAGGCGCATATCAACGCCGGTCTTCCGAAAGAATCCGCCGCCTGGAGCATCAACCAAGTGTGTGGCTCCGGTCTGCGTACCGTGGCGCTTGCCGCTCAGCACATCATGCTCGGCGATGCGGACATCGTCTGTGCCGGTGGTCAGGAAAACATGTCCATGTCCCCCCATGTCGCCAACCTGCGCGCGGGCCACAAAATGGGCGACATGAAGTTCATCGACTCCATGATCAAAGACGGCCTTTGGGACGCGTTCAACGGCTATCACATGGGCATCACCGCAGAAAACGTTGCCAACCAGTGGCAGATCTCCCGCGAGATGCAGGACGAATTCGCGCTTGCCTCCCAGAACAAAGCCGAAGCGGCCCAAAAAGCCGGGAAGTTTGCGGATGAGATCGTGCCCTTCACGGTGAAAACCCGTCGTGGCGAAACCATCGTGGACGCCGACGAATACATCCGTCACGGCGCGACCATCGAGAACATGCAGAAACTGCGCCCCGCGTTCGACCGCGAAGGCTCTGTGACCGCGGGCAACGCCTCCGGGATCAACGACGGTGCTGCTGGCGTCCTCCTGATGTCCGCCGACAACGCCGCAAAGCGTGGCATTCAGCCGCTCGCCCGCATCGCCTCCTACGCGACCGCTGGTCTCGACCCGTCCATCATGGGCGTCGGTCCAATCCATGCCTCCCGCAAGGCGCTCGAAAAAGCTGGCTGGAAGGCCGAAGATCTCGATCTCGTCGAAGCCAACGAAGCCTTTGCGGCTCAGGCCTGTGCCGTGAACAAAGACATGGGCTGGGATCCGGCCGTCGTGAACGTCAACGGTGGTGCCATCGCCATCGGTCACCCGATCGGGGCCTCTGGCGCCCGTATCCTCAACACGCTGCTGTTCGAAATGGTGCGCCGCGATGCCAAAAAAGGCCTCGCCACGCTCTGCATCGGCGGCGGTATGGGCGTGGCGCTCTGCGTTGAGCGCGACTAACACCTACATCTTGAGACTCTCACAAAGGGCGCCCTTCGGCGCCCTTTTTCTTTAAAAAGGATAAGTTTGTCTCTTTTCAGAGAAAATTCACTTGATCCCGCGCCCCAGACAGCCTGACATGGGACACACTAGGGGGGCAATTGGTCGAGTATTGCTGCATCCGCACAGTAATATTGTTGCGCTTGCAAAATATACTGGATAATAAGATTGCCAAGAGAAGAGCTTAAAAGGAGGAGTATTTATGTCCAGAGTTGCACTTGTGACCGGTGGGTCGCGCGGTATCGGGGCTGCCATTTCGAAAATGCTGAAAGAGCAAGGTTACACCGTTGCCGCATCCTACGCGGGCAATGACGAAGCCGCTGCGAAATTCACCGAAGAAACCGGCATCAAAACCTACAAATGGAACGTCGCCGATTACGACGCCTCCAAAGCCGGGATCGAACAGGTCGAGGCCGATCTGGGCCCGATCGACGTCGTCGTCGCCAACGCCGGGATCACCCGCGATGCGCCGTTCCACAAAATGACCCCGGAGCAGTGGCACCAGGTGATCGACACCAACCTCACCGGAGTATTCAACACCGTGCACCCGATCTGGCCGGGCATGCGCGAGCGCAAATTTGGCCGCATCATCGTGATCTCCTCGATCAACGGCCAAAAAGGTCAGTTCGCTCAGGTGAACTATGCCGCGACCAAAGCCGGTGACCTTGGCATCGTGAAATCTCTGGCCCAAGAGGGCGCGCGCGCCGGCATCACCGCCAACGCGATCTGCCCGGGCTACATCGCCACGGAAATGGTTATGGCGGTTCCGGAAAAAGTTCGCGAATCCATCATCGGTCAAATCCCCACCGGTCGCCTCGGCGAACCGGAAGAGATCGCCCGCTGCGTGGCCTTCCTCGCCTCTGACGACGCCGGTTTCATCAACGGATCGACGATCTCCGCAAACGGCGGGCAGTTCTTCGTCTAAACTCTGCGAAATCATATCAGAGGGGTCGCGATTTTCGCGGCCCCTTTTTCGTTGCGCGCACGGTCTGCGTCTCGCTAAATCGCCCCATGACACGTCGCAGCGCCACATTCACCGGGTTTATCGCCGTATTGCTCTGGGCCCTTCTGGCCCTCTTTACCGTGGGCGCAGAGGGCGTGCCTCCGCTCCAGCTCAATGCGGTCTGTTTCGCGATTGGGGGCGCGATTGGCGCGATCTGGACGACGGCAAGCGGGCGCTGGGGCGAATTGCGGGGCGTGCCCCTGTCGGTCTATGCCTTTGGCACCCTTGGCCTCTTTGGCTATCACTTTCTCTATTTCTCAGCCCTGCGCGCTGCTCCGCCCGCCGAGGCGGGTCTCATCGCCTATCTCTGGCCGCTTCTGATCGTGTTGTTCTCTGGCTTTCTGCCCGGCGAACGCCTGCGCGCACTCCATATAGCCGGCGCGGCGCTTTCGTTCATGGGCGCGGCGCTGATTGTCGCGAAAGGGGCCAGCTTTTCCTCAGGCAATGGTCTCGGCTATCTGCTCGCGCTGGCGTGTGCGCTCACCTGGTCGAGCTATTCGGTGATCTCGCGGCGGTTTGGGGCGATTTCGAGCATGGTCGTGACGGTCTATTGCCTCGCGACTGCCGTCTTGTCCCTCGGGATGCATCTCATGCTCGAACAAACGACTTGGCCTGAGAGCCCGCTCGGCTGGGTCAGCATGTTTGCCCTCGGCCTCGGGCCGGTCGGACTAGCGTTCTATGTGTGGGATATTGGGGTCAAGCGGGGCAACATTCAGATTTTGGGAACCGCGTCCTATGCCGCGCCGTTGCTGTCCACTTTGGTCCTCATGATAGCTGGGATTGCAGAGCCTCGGATGACTCTCATCCTCTCGGCTGTTTTGATCACCGCCGGGGCCGGTTTGGCCGCTATCGCGAGCCGCCAAACCGAGTGATGTTCCACGTCAGGATGTGGTCAAACGGGAAATCTCTTCTTTCAGACGAAGTTTCTGTTTTTTCAGATCTGCGATCCGAAGGCCATCCGTGCTGGGCGAACGCTGCGCCTCTTCGACGGCTTCGGAGAGGGATTTGTGCTTTCTCTTCAATTCCTGGACATGGGACGTCAAGTTCATGGCATTTCCTCTCTGTTGTGGCAACTTTGTAAAAGCTGTGTAACGAGTGCACCATAGATTCCGAGTCGTGTCACGGCTTTGTTTTGAAATTTAATGTCGCAGTTAACGGCGCTTGCGAAATATTGCCAAAACCCTAAGATCCCCACGGCAAATTCGCGCCAGTCCGCAGGATGTCCGAGACCTCCGACGTGTAGCTCTCGCCATCCCTCTCATGCCGAACGCCGTCATGCATCAGCAGCGGCGGATCAAGCCGAAACTCCGCCCGCCCCAGCTTCCGCGCCTGAAGCAAGACCAGCTCCGCAGAGCGGCCTACACGCGGCTGGATCGGGCGCACACGCAGGGACCCAAGCCGCCCGGCACAGCCCGCCAACATCTCCGGTAACCGATCCGCTTTCTGGATCATCGTCAGATAGCCTTTCGGTGCCAAGCGACGCGCCGCAATGTCGATCCAGTCCGTCAAAGGAGTATCCCCCGCCAAAGCAATGTCGCGCCCTGCGTCATGGGCGGCGGTAGAGCGATGGCGTTCATAATAGGGCGGATTGGCAATCACATGATCAAAATGGCGCGCTTTGAGCTCCGCAGGCAAGCGTCGCAAATCCGCCCGGACGACTTCGATCGGACTCCCGTTTTCTGTGGCATTTCTTTGCGCCAGCTCGGCATAGTCCGACTGGAGCTCCACCCCCGTGATCGAGAGATCGGGAACGCGCGCGGCGAGGCACAAGGATGCGACCCCGACCCCACAGCCAAGCTCCAACACGCGTTGCCCCGGCCGCGCCGGTGTGGCCGCAGCCAAGAGCACGGGATCAACGCCCGCTCGATAGCCATGGCGCGGCTGATAGGCATGAACCCGTCCGCCGAGGAACGCGTCACGGGTCAACTCCAAAGGGTCATACTCAGTCACGCTCAAAGAGGCTCCAGCTCAAAGCCGTTGTCCGCGAGGATACGCCGCGCTTGGGCCAAATCGTCATCGGGCACCATCAAGCGGCGCGGCAATATGCCGATGCTGCCCTCAAGGACGCTCATATGGACGTCCATTTCAAAGCAGTCTATATCCTCACCGGACAGGAGCGCTTTGGCATAGACGATTTGTGTTGGGTCGGTGGTTCGCAAAAGCAGTTTCATAAGAATGATCTAAGGACAGACCGAGGGGTTTGTCGAGCCGAGGGGACACAGGGGACACAATGGGACTCGAGAAAGCTGTCGTAAAGCCGCACGAAAGACTGGCCAACGCCCTCGCGCCTGAATTGGACGCGGTCAACACATTGATCCGGGAACGCATGTCCTCGGAACACGCGCCCCGCATTCCCGAAGTGACGGCTCACCTGATCGAAGCCGGGGGCAAACGCCTCCGCCCGATGCTCACTCTGGCTGCGGCCAAGGCCTGTGGCTACGACGGTCCGTATCACATCCATCTCGCCGCGACGGTGGAGTTCATCCACACCGCCACGCTTTTGCATGACGATGTGGTCGATGAAAGTGCGCAACGCCGAGGCCGTCCGACCGCCAACCTGTTGTGGGACAACAAATCCTCCGTGCTTGTGGGTGACTACCTCTTTGCCCGCGCGTTCCAGTTGATGACAGACGCGGACAATATGCGCGTTCTGAAAATCCTGTCGAACGCCTCCGCCACCATCGCCGAGGGCGAGGTGCTTCAACTCACCGCCGCGCAGGATTTGCGCACGGATGAGAACATCTATTTGCAGGTGATCCGCGGCAAAACCGCCGCCTTGTTTTCTGCGGCCACAGAGGTCGGCGGCGTGCTGGCCGGCGCGCCCGAGAGCACCGTCAAAGCGCTCTATGACTACGGCGATGCGCTTGGGATTTCCTTCCAGATCGTCGACGATCTTCTGGACTATTGGGGATCGGAGCAGACCGGCAAGAATGTGGGCGATGATTTCCGCGAGCGTAAACTCACGCTGCCGCTGATCAAAGCCGTGTCTCAGGCCGATGAGACGGAGCGCGCCTTCTGGGTGCGCACCATTGAAAAAGGCAAACAGGAAGATGGCGATCTCGAACAGGCGATTGCGCTGTTGAACAAGCACAACGCGCTCGAAGACACCCGTGTGGTCGCGCTCGCCTGGGCGGACACGGCCAAAGCGGCGCTGTCCGATGTGCCAGACGGCGAGATCAAGGACATGCTGTCCAACATCGCCGATTACGTGGTCGCGCGCCTGCGCTAACCGATTTCAGGCACGCGGGGCGTGCCTGCCTTTTCCATCTCAAAATGAGCGCTTAGGCCGGAAGTGTGCTCGCTGCGCGGACCCACCACCATGGGTTTCCGTCTGCCAGTTGCGCGGCGGCTGCGTCGGCTTTGAACCTATCGTCGAACAGGGCGAAACAGGTCGCCCCGGACCCGGACATCCGCACCATCTGCGCCCCCGGCAAAAGAGAGAGCGCCACAAGAGCGGCGGCAATCTCCGGCGCGAGTTTGGCGGCGGGGTCTTGGAGATCGTTGCGCTGTGTGCCGAGCCAATCAATAAAGGCAAGGCTATCCGGCCAGGCGGGCAAAACATCCGGCATCGGGGTGTTATCCTTGCGCTCAAGGCGTCGGAACACGTCGGGTGTCGACACCTCGACCCGTGGATTGACCAGAACCATATGAAGCGCCGGAATGCGCAGCGGCTCGATCACCTCGCCGATCCCGCGCATGCGGACAGGCTTGCCCCCAAGGCACACAGGCACATCGGCCCCGAGGCGCAGGACGTCGTCAGGAGAGGCCATCGGAGCACCGAGACGCGCCGCCGCCCGAAGAGTGGCCGCCGCATCCGCAGAGCCGCCACCAATCCCGGAGGACGGCGGCAAATGTTTGTGGAGCGTGAGGCCCATCGGCTGGCCCGACAGCTCAGCCGCCCGGCAGACCAGATTGCTCCCATCGGCCGGCACCCCGTCCGCAAACGGTCCAGCAACGTCTAACGAGGTCTCGCTGGCCGTCTCGGCCACGATCTGATCCCCGACATCGACAAAGGCCACGAGACTGTCGAGGAGGTGGTATCCATCCTCTCGCTGACCCGTAACATGGAGCGTCAGGTTGATCTTGGCCGGGGCGAAAATCTTAACCGTCATTCAGGCCCCGCGTCGGCTCCTCGCCCTCTTCGACCAGAACACGATCCAACCCGATCTCAAGCTTTCGGCGGATGCGGGCCGCCTCGTCGTCCTCGGGTTCAAAGGACAAAGCGCGCTGCCACTGGAACCGGGCTTCGCGTTCGCGACCCACGGCCCAATAGACGTCACCGAGGTGGTCGTTGACGATGGAATCGACGGGCATGAGCTCGACCGCGCGCTCCATCGGCTCCACGGCCTCCTCATAGCGGCGGAGGCGATAGAGGCCCCAAGCGAGGCTGTCGACGATATAGCCGTCCATCGGACGCGCC
Organism: Abyssibacter sp.; assembly: GCA_964220165.1. Lineage (GTDB taxonomy): Bacteria > Pseudomonadota > Alphaproteobacteria > Rhodobacterales > Rhodobacteraceae > Celeribacter. The sequence continues at coordinate 44,452 of CAXPTW010000052.1, read as the reverse complement.
TCGGCCGCCGCGCGGATCATATCCATCGCCTCGTCATAGTTGGTCTTCATTTCGAGGAAGGAGTAGCCGAGATAGTTGAGCACCCGCGGCTGCCCCGGCTCTAGCTCAAGCGCCATGCGCAGATCGGCCTCGGCCTTGTCCCAAACGCCCATCCGTTCGTAGGCGGTCCCGCGCGTGAAATAGAGCGGCCAGAGCGCGCGGGTCGGCTCGGGATAGCGATCCATGACGACAGAATAGGCCTCGACGGCCTCCTCATAGCGCTCATGACGGCGATAGGCGTCGCCCAAGGCCGTATAGGCATCGTCCAATTCCGGGTGCGACTTGGCGAGCTGGCTGAGCACTTCGAGTTCCGCCTCTTCCTTGCCTGCTGCCCGCAGAGAGGCGGCGCGGCCAAGGGTGGCCTGCGCATAGGCCGGATCATCTGAGGCGATCTGATCAAACGCCTCTGTCGCCAAATCGTAATTGCTCAGCCGCTGCAATAGGACCGCGACCGTCAGATTGTATTCCGCATTCTCGGGGCGGAGCACCTGAGCGATCCGGGCGTAGAGCAGCGTGTAGGCATCATCGAGTCCGCCATCGAGCGCCGAGGCGACCGCAAAAAACACATCGGCAATCCCCTCACGCGCGGAGCCGACGACCGAAAACGGCACGGTATCGCCCGCCTCCAAAGCGTCGCGGAGCGCGATCAATTCGGGATCAAGCCCCTCCTCGCCGAACATCTCCTGAAAAAAGGCCAGGGCGACATCGTTGCGCTCCAACTGGCTCAACGCCTCGACTTTCGCGATCACGGCGGAGCGGGTCTGCGGCGTGTCGGGGTCCGAGAGGATTTCCACCGTGCTCTCGAAATCCCCCACCATGGCAAGCGCCATCGCCTTGTTATACGGCCCAAAGAATTCAAACCCTTGTCCCGCGTCCGAGCTGTCATCAAACAGCTCAAGCGCCCGGCTCACATCGCCCTGCCCCACATAGGCCCAGGCCAACATCAACCCATCGACCACGGAACTGATGCTCTGCCCATCTTCCAAGGCGGCGATCAGGCCCGCATAATCCTCATCCCGCGTCAGACGGGTCAGCGTCGCCATTGCGGCAAGCTGATTGCCCGGCTCGATCTGTTCCAACAGAAGCGCATAGCCCCGCGTCCCGTCGAAATCTCCGAGAGAGATTTGCGCGGAGAGAACGGATTCCAACAGCACAGGGTTCTTGGGGTCGGTCGACAAAGCCCGGACGGCATAGCCCGCCAATTCCGTGAAACTGCGGTCCATCGTGGCCTGACGTGCGGCGAGATAAGACCCCGCATCCGCCTGTGCAGCGGTGGGCGCATAGCTGGCCCCCACGAGAAGACCGAAAGCGGTGAAAACGGAAATGATGCGGCCTGCGCGGTCTGTCACCTGAACACTCCTGACGGTTTATTGTGCCCGGAGCCTATCCGCCAAAGGCCTGAGCTGCAACGAGAACGGGGGCCAGATCGGCCCCCGTTTCAAACTTTGCACACACGTTGCCGTGAGAGGCTTACATGTTCGGATAGTTCGGGCCGTCGCCGCCCTGAGGAACCGTCCAGGTGATGTTCTGGCTGGTTTCCTTGATGTCACAGGTTTTGCAGTGCACGCAGTTCTGGAAGTTGATCACGAACTTCGGCTCTTCACCCTCTTCGGTCAGGTATTCGTAGACACCAGCCGGGCAATAGCGCTGAGACGGGCCACCGAATTCCTTGTAATCCACATCAATCGCGACCTGCGGGTCTTTGAGCTTCAAATGGCAGGGCTGGCTTTCTTCGTGGTTCGTCGCGGCAAAGGACACGTTGGTCAGACGGTCGAACGAAATCACACCATCCGGTTTCGGATAGTCGATCGGTTTGAACTTGTCGGCTTTGCCGGTCGATTGCGCGTCGGTTTTGCCGTGTTTCACGGTGCCGAAGAGCGAGCCGCCAAAGAGCTGGTTGGTCCACATGTCGAACCCGCCAAGCGCCAGAGACGCGGTGAGGCCGTATTTGGACCAGAGCGGCTTGACGTTGCGCACGCGCTTGAGGTCTTTGCCCACCGCACCGTCGCGCAATTCTTTCTCGTAGCTCTCAAGCGTATCGCCGGAACGGCCCTCTTGGATCGCGGCAAAGGCATGTTCCGCCGCCGCCTTGCCAGAGAGCATTGCGTTGTGGTTGCCCTTGATGCGCGGCACGTTGACGAGACCGACGGAACAGCCAAGGAGTGCGCCACCGGGGAAAGCCGCCTTGGGCATCGACTGATAGCCACCCTCAGTAATCGCACGGGCGCCGTAAGCGACGCGTTTACCGCCTTCCAGCAGCTCCTTCACCAGCGGGTGCTGTTTGAAGCGCTGGAACTCCATGTAGGGGAAGAGGTACGGGTTCTTGTAGTTCAGGTGGACCACGAAACCGAGGTACAGTTGGTTGTTTTCAGCATGGTAGACAAAGCCACCGCCGCCTGCGTTGGAACCGAGCGGCCAGCCCATCGAGTGCCAGACCTTGCCCTCTTTGTGCTTCTCCGGGTCGATTTCCCAGATCTCTTTCATGCCGAGGCCGAATTTCTGCGCGTCACGGCCTTTTTGGAGGTCAAATTTCGCGATGACCTCTTTTGCGAGAGACCCGCGCACACCTTCGGAAATCAGAACGTATTTGCCGTGCAGTTCCATCCCCGGCTCGGTGTCCGGCCCGATGGTGCCGTCCGCTTCGAGACCGAAGACACCGGCGACCACACCTTTGACTTCGCCATTCTCGCCGTAGACCAGTTCGGAACACGCCATGCCCGGGAAAATCTCGACGCCCAGTTCCTCGGCCTGTTCCGCCATCCAGCGGCAGACATTGCCCATCGACACGATGTATTTGCCGTGGTTCGACATCAACGGCGGCAGCGGGAAGTTCGGGATGCGGATCGAGCCAGCTTCGCCCAGGATGTGGAATTGGTCCTCTTTCACCTCGGTGGTGATCGGCGCGCCACGCTCTTTCCAATCCGGAATCAGGGCGTTGATCCCAACCGGATCAAGCACAGCCCCAGACAGGATATGTGCGCCCACTTCGGAGCCTTTTTCCAGAACGACGACGTTCAGATCGGCGTCCAGCTGTTTGAGCCGGATCGCAGCAGACAGGCCAGCCGGCCCTGCCCCTACGATGACGACATCATATTCCATCGTCTCACGCTCGATTTGCGACATATTCATTCTCCCCTGGCACTTGCGGCGTTTGAGGGCCTAAGTAACCTCTATGCAAGGGCTTGGTCAATTTCTGCAGTGCGCTTTCGTGACGTCTTGGGGGCCTCACGACGCATAAAAACTCGCAAAAAGGCAAAAACTGCGACAACGACCAGCACGGATGCGTAGCCATCGACCGCATAATGCCACCCTGTATAGACAGAGAGGAACAGAATCGTCCCCGCAAAGGCGATCCCGACGGGGGCATAGAGCCGCGAACGCTCGCTCACATAAAGCGCCCAGACAGTCGCGATGGCGACATGCATCGACGGAAAAGCCGAAATCCCAGAGCCCCCGAGTTGCAGGCCCCCATCCGCCGCATATTCCGCCCAAAGCGCCTGTTGTACACGGTCGACAGAGGTGCCCGGAAAGGTCAGATCCGACAAGGAGGCCATCATCGGCGCAAAGTGATCGCCACCAGACAAAAGATCGGCATAGATCGGCCCCGCCGAGGAAAACGCTGTCGCCATGACATTGCCGAGAACGACCCAAGAGAGGGCATAAAGCGCGAGATAGCGCGTCTTGCGCAGAGGATCGCTATCGCCAAGCGCAAGAAGCACCGGGAAGGAAAACGCAAACGCACCCCAAAGCCCCGAATAGGTAAATGCCGCCCCATCCGTGTCGATCCAGGCCCGCAGATCGTGCGCCACCTGCCAGGCATCACGCCCGCCATGGAGCATCCGATCCCAATCGGCGAGCATCGGATCCGCCCAGAATGGCACAAGGCTCGGGATGACGGCTTTGAACAGCGTATAGCTCGACACGAGGGCAATCGTCGCCATGAACCCGAGCCCCGCCTCACCGAGGCGTTTCGGATGTTTCCACGCGAAATAGGCCAAAAGCGGCAGGGTCCAGATCACCCAAGGCCCCGCGCCCATATAGGCCACGGTCGAAACCGCAAAGCCCAGGATGCCGGGAATATGCGCCGTTGTCCCACGGATCAGCACTGTCGCCACAAGGGCGAACAGGAAAAAGACAAATGAGAACCGTGCAAAGCCGACCACACCCAGCCCCTTTGGTATTTGGCGTTCCAAGCATCATGCCCGGGCTTTTGGGCACAAATGCGACCACAGCCGGAGAATTTCGCGAAATCGGGAAACAAAAGCCCGCAACGCCCTCTTGAAAATCACACCCATTCCGGGTCAGGTAGGTCGACAAACTGAAACAAACCCAAGCACGCGGAGGCCCCGACCGGTCACTGCAGTGCTTTTTTCGTGCAGATGAGTGCCAGATGGAAAAGATTTTGATGACCCGCGCGGGTCACACCGCGCTGAGCAGCGAGTTGAAGACCCTCAAATCCGTGGAGCGTCCGGCGATCATCCAGGCGATTGCAGAGGCGCGCGAATTGGGCGACCTCTCCGAGAACGCCGAATACCACTCCGCTCGTGAAAAACAGAGCTTTATCGAAGGCCGGATCAAGGAGCTTGAAGGCGTCTTGTCCCTGACCGACGTGATCGACCCGAAAACCCTCTCCGGCACGGTCAAATTTTCCGCCACCGTCACCATCGTTGACGAGGACACGGACGAGGAAAAGACCTATCAGATCGTCGGTGAGCATGAGGCTGACATCGAACGTGGGCTTTTGAACATCAAATCGCCCCTCGCCCGCGCCCTGATTGGCAAAGACGAAGGCGATAGCGTCGAAGTTCGCACCCCAGGTGGCGAAAAAAGCTACGAAATCCTCAAGATCGCGTATATCTGAAATTAGAACGCGGTCTTGGAGGCCAAAGTGGCAGACGACAGCCCGAGAAAAGTTGAATTGGGCGTATACCAGCGCCCGGATGACGAACCGAAGGTCACGGCGACCGAAGTGATCGCCGCCGGGCTTTCGCTTGTCTGGCTCGCCATAACCGCAGGGTTCTTTTTGATCATGGGCAAAGGCACGGGCGAGTTCGACTCAATCCGCTTTGTCATGATGCTGATCGCCATTTTTATGCCCGTCGCGATGATCTGGGTTGGTGCGCTGGCCGTCCGGGCGTCGCGTACCATGCGCGAAGAGAGCCGCCGCCTTCAGGCCGCGATCTCCGCCATGCGCCAATCCTACCTGTCGCAGCAATCCGGTAGCTCCACCGCGACCAGCGTCGAGAAAAAGCTCGAAGAGATTGCGGCCGCTCAACGCAAGACCGAACATACGCTGGCAATGTTTACCTCCATCCGGCCGGGCCAAACCCCGCCGGAGGACAAACTCGCGATCCCGGCCCCTGCTCTGGTCGAGGAACAGGCTTCTCTGGCTCTGGGCACGCCCTCCGAGAGCCTCGCGCCACCGTTGTCGGTCGCCGATTTCATCAAGGCGATGAATTTTCCGGAAACCGCAGAGGATAAAGAGGGCTTCCGCGCCCTGCGCCGCGCGCTGTCCGATCGCAAAGTCAGCCAGTTGATCCACGCCGCACAAGACGTGCTGACGCTTTTGTCTCAGGACGGCATCTATATGGACGACCTGCGTCCCGACCGTGCAAAGCCCGAGGTCTGGCGTCGCTTTGCCCAAGGAGAGCGCGGCCATTCCATCGCGCTTTTGGGTGGGGTTCGGGATCGGTCCTCCCTCGCTCTGGCCTCCGCCCGGATGAAACAGGACGCGATTTTCCGCGATGCCGTGCACCATTTCCTGCGCAAATTCGACAAGACCTTTGCCGAGTTCGAACAAACCGCCACCGACGAGGAAATCGCGGCGCTGACGGATACCCGCACGGCGCGGGGCTTTATGCTGCTCGGGCGCGTCACAGGCACATTTGATTAACCTACACATTTGACTGACCGTTCAATTTCTGACACCCCCATCCTCAAAAATCGACATTGGCCGAGGCTGGGCTGACCGCGTAGGTTGGCCCGGATTTTCAGAGCGTTTTGGACTTGAGACATCAATGACACCTGCGACCCGCTATTTTCTCAAAGGGGCCAAGGACGGTTTGCCGTTTCACCTCGTGATCTGGCCCTTTGCCGCGATTTTCGGGGCAATAGCGACCCAAACCGGTCTGAATGTGGTAGAAGTGATGGGGTTTTCCCTCTTGGTCATTGCGGGCTCAGCCCAATTGACCGCAGTTCAGCTCTTGTCTGACAACGCACCCACATTGATCGTCATCATCACCTCCTTGACCGTGAACCTTCGGATGGGGATGTATTCCGCGGCGATGACCCCGCATCTCGGGGAAACATCGCTGCTGACCCGCGCCTTCGCCGCCTATATGCTCTACGACCAGCCCTATGCCATCGCCTCGATCAAGTTCGAGCAAGAGCCCGAGCTGAGCACATCAGAGAAGCTTGGGTACTTTTTCGGCGTCGCCATTCCGATTGCCGTCGGGTGGTACGCGCTCACATTGATCGGAGCTTTGCTCGCGGAACAAATCCCGCCTGACTTGGGCGTCGACTTTGCCGTTCCGGTCACCTTTATCGCCGTCGTCGCCCCGATGCTCCGCACTCTGGCGCATGTGGCGTCAGCCTTTACGTCCGTCGTATTGGTTCTGGCCTTGGGGTTCATGCCCTATGGCACGGGCCTGCTCGTGGCCGCGCTCTGCGCATTGGTGGTGGGCGCTCAGGTCGAAATTTGGATGGAAAAGCGAAAGGACGCGGCATGACAGACGCAAGCACGGCAGACATCTGGATCGTGATCCTGTCCATGGCGGCGGGCACGTTTCTGATCCGCTTCTCATTTCTCGGCATGGTGGGAGACCGCCCCCTCCCCGCATGGGTGCTGCGCCTCTTGCGCTACACGCCGGTCGCGGTTCTTCCTGCGGTGCTCGCCCCAATGCTTTTGGGACCCAACGCGGAAACCGATCCGCTGCGCCTTTTTTGCGCGGCGGCCACTTTGATCGTCGGTGTTTGGACACGAAGCGTGCTCTGGGCCATCCTGACCGGACTTGGCCTGTTTTTCACGCTCAGCGCTGTCTTAGGCTAACCCGCGGACGTCAGAGACCCGCGCCCGGCAACAAAAGCCCCGGCGCCTGCACAAGCTGGCCGTTCTCATCCGGGCTGTCGTCGTAGAACTTGGTCTCCGTCACGCCCGGCAATTCCCCGAACCAAGACATCAGCTTTTTCGGCGAGAGCGTCTGAGGCGCGCCCGAAAAGCCCGGCAGATCGTTCAGGATGTCAGAGACGCTTTTGGCGCACATGGCCTTGGGCACCGCGCCGTAGGCCTGAATTTTCGCTAGCGCGAGCGTCGCGACCTCGGGGCTCACGGTGACGGTTTGTTCCACCACATGCCAGGTGATGCGCGCGTGGTAGTCTTTGTAGAATTCCACTGCAGCGTCAGACATGCCGAAATGCACGTCGTTCCGTTCCGGCAAATGCGGGTGATAAAAGGTTCCGGCGGGATCAAAAATCGCCCGCTGCGAGGGCGCGTTGACCATGAGCGCGCTATGGCCGCCCTTGCCGGATTTGTTGTTGATCACAGTGAACAGCGTGATCTCATACGGGGCCCCATGCACGTAGCGAGAGCGCGCAACTTCCGCATCGGGGGCCCAGATCGGCTCTGCTGCGCCACAGGCGGTCAGAGCAAAAAGACACATGAGCCAGACGGCTCGAAACATACGCAACAAGGTCTGGCTCCGGTCTTGGCTCAGCTATTGAAGATCGCGAGGAAAATCAGGATGAAAATCGAGATGCCTGCGCCCCATGTGGCCCATTTGATGAAGCCCTCAAAGGTTTTCTCCTGGACCGAGATGTCCATCTCGCCGTGTTTATGTTCCGACATTGTGCGTCTCCCATTTAGGTTATTTGAGTTTGAATTAGACGATTCAGGATCGCCTGTCACCCTTATGAATGCGTTTCGGAGGGCGTTTCAGTGACCGTTCCGTTTGCATGGTCGCGTTCGAGATCCGCCACAAGACGAAATCCGATCCGGGCGGGCGGCTCTGACAGTTTCGGTTTCGCCAGAGCGCGGAGCATGACGTTGAGCTGGGTTACATGCTGGACGAGCTGGGTTTTGATCCCGTTTTCGTCTGTGCCGTAAAAGGTCACGATGTCCGGTTCGAAAAAACCGATGCCTTCGATCCGCATGACGCCCGAGTCAGACCCGGCAAACCCCATCGCGATCTCATGTTCGCTGTCGAGCTGTTCCTCGAAATTCTGGATATAGAGGATCAACCGCTCATAGGCCCAGTCCGCCGGGCTTTTATCTTCCAACGGCTTGCGGGCAACGGCGTCAGGCAGGGGCGATTGCTCCGCCGTTCTCACCGCTGGGTCGGCGTGGGACACCCGCGCTTGCGGCATGGCGGCGCGCTCATGAGCCTCCGCAGTTGTGCTGATCTCGTCACGCGTCTCGGTCATGTCGCCTCCCGTCTTTGCCACAGGATAGCGTCATCTTCGCGCCTCTGACCAGAGATCAGCCCGCGATGTTCCAAGTGACGGCAATGTGCCATCGCCTCCACCATCGCCAGCCCGTATTCACCGGGTTTGATCGGACGCAGGAACAGAATGTCGAAACAGTCGCAGGCGGTCAGCGGCGTCTCAAGATGTTCCAGCAACCGCTCCAAAGCATGCTCATGATTCTCGATCATATGCCGAAGCCGCGCCGGGAGCCCGGTGAACGGGAGCTTATGCCCGGACAACACAAGCTGACGCGCCGCAAAGGGTTGGAACTTTTTGCAGGACCGGAGCCAATCGCCCACGGGGTCGGCCTTGGGTTCTGTCGGAGAAACGCCGAGGTTCGGGGAAATTCCGCCCAAAAGCTGGTCGCCCCCGATGACATAGGCCCCATCGCGGCTCCAGAACGTCGCGTGCTCCGGGGCGTGCCCGTCACCCGTGCGAACATCCCAGGACCGCGTGCCGATCTTGATCACATCGCCGTCTTTGATCCGCGTGTAGCCAAGCGGGATCGGGTGCACCACATCGGCGGAATTCATCGGGCGCTCATTTAGCCGCTTGTCATAGACCTCCGCCGACATCCCGCAGGAGCGCCAAAAGGCGAGCATCTCCGGCGTTGCCTCGTCCTGCACATCGAGCTGGAGCATGCGCGCCATGAGATAGCTGGTGCGGGTCGCGACCAGCTCCGCGCCGAACTCCCGCATGAACCACCCGGCGAGGCCGACATGGTCGAGATGGTGGTGGGTGAGGATCACGCGCTTGATCGGACGCCCGCCAAACGGGCCGTCGATCAACCCCGTCCAAAGCGCGCGCGTCTTTGCGGTGTCGACACCCGTGTCCACCACGGTCCAGCCATCGCCCTCGTCAAACGCATAGACGTTCACATGACCCAGCGGTTTGGGCAAGGGCATGCGCGACCACAAGAGACCCTGCGCGATCTCGACAACGCCTCCTGGCTCTGGTGGCTCAAACGGCGTGCGGATCGGGTCGGTCATCAGTTCGCTAAGTCCTCAGGTGTCAGCGCGTAAATATCGTCGGCCCCAAGACGGGCTTGTGCCAAAAGCGGGCCGTATTCGGGCAGCATACGGTTGATGTAGAAAGCTGCAAGTCGAGAGCGCGGCCCCTCGCCGCCCTCAGAAATCGCCGCCTTGAGGTGGTAATACCCTCCAAGCACACGCGCAAAGGCCCGCAAGAACGGCACAGCGCCGGCAAAGCGGTCATTCATCGGCAGAACGAGCATCGCCTCAACCCCTTCGCGCAGGGTTTCCGCGGCGCTCCAGACGGCCTTGGCCCGGTTCGGAAGCGTCGCACGCGCCTCTTCGGCAAAGCTTTCGATCTCGTCGAGCAGGGCAAAGGCCGCCTCGCCGCCATCCATCAATTTGCGCCCGACGAAATCCATCGCCTGAATGCCATTCGTGCCCTCATAGATCGAGGTGATCCGCGCATCGCGGGCATATTGCGCCGCGCCGGTTTCCTCGATGTAGCCCATGCCGCCATGGACCTGGACGCCGATCTGGGCAATCTCGTGCCCGATGTCGGTGGAAAATGCTTTGGCAACCGGGATGAGAAAGGCCCCGCGCGCCTGTTGGTCCGCGTCCGTTTTTCCAAGATCAAGCGCCACAGCACAGGCCAACGCGATGGAGCGGGCCACAAAGGTATCCGCCTTCATCACGGCCACCATCCGGCGCACGTCGGCGTGGTCGATGATGCCCGCGCCTTCGCGCCCGGTCGGCGACGCCCCTTGGACGCGATCCTCGGCATAGGCGAGTGCCTTTTGCGTCGCGGCCTCCGCCACGCCCACGCCCTGAACCCCCACGCCCAAACGCGCGTTGTTCATCATGGTGAACATGCATTTGATGCCTTCGTGCTCTTTGCCAACGAGCCAGCCCTTGGCCCCGTCATATTGCATCACACAGGTCGGAGAGCCGTGAATCCCGAGCTTATGTTCGAGGCTAACCACATTGAGGCTATTGGCCGCGCCGACGGTTCCATCCTCATTCGGAATGAATTTCGGCACCATAAAGAGCGAAATCCCTTTGGTCCCCGGCACTCCATCGGGCAGGCGCGCAAGCACGAGGTGGCAAACATTCTCGGAAAAATCATTGTCACCCCAGGTGATGAAAATCTTTTGCCCGGTGATCGCATAGGTGCCGTCCCCATTGCGCTCCGCCTTGGTTCTGAGCGCGCCGACATCGGAGCCAGCCCCACTTTCCGTGAGGTTCATCGTGCCGCACCACTCGCCGGAAATCAGCTTGGGGATATAGAGCTCTTTCATTTCATCAGAGGCGTGATGTTCGAGCGCTTCGATCTGGCCTTGGGTCATGAGCGGTTGAAGCGACAGGGACAGGTTCGCGCCCGACATCATCTCATTCACCGCCGTCGCGACAGAGAGCGGAAGGCCCATCCCGCCGTTCTCCTCCGCAGCCAACATGCCAATCCAACCGCCCTCTGCGACTTGCTGAAGCCCATCTGCGAAGCCCGGAGAGGTTTTGACCACGCCGTCGACCAGCTTGGCCGGAGTTAAATCGCCCGCACGGTCCAAGGGCGCGATCACATCGGTCGTCAGTTTCCCAGCCTCTTGGAGAATGGCAATGGCCGTTTCCATATCGAGATCGGGGAATTGACCCGCGCTCAGCACGGCGTCGAAATCGACAATCTTTTCGAGAATGAACTGGAAATCCGAAACCGGCGCGCGATAGGTCATTGTGTCTCCTCCCAATCGCGAACAGGGCGGTCCGCGAGGTAAAACTCATGTCGTTCTCTCGCAGAGTAGCGAAGCGCCCGATCCCTCCCAAGCCCAAACGCTGCGTCACGCGTGACCGGCATCCCCCGACAAAAGTGCCGGGCTGACCCCTAGCGACAAGAGTGCGGCTTCACGTTTCTGAGCATCCGGTGTTTGAAAGACGATTTCCGGCAGAGCATCGCAGGACAGCCACCCGTTTTCGGCGATCTCTCCTTCGAGCTGACCGGGCCCCCACCCTGCATAGCCCAAACACAATATACGCTCGTTTGGTCCGGCACCACCTGCCATATCGCGCAATATCCCGCGCGAGGCCGTCATGGCAAACTGGGGGGTTACACTCATCGAGGCATGATCCGTCTCGTAATCCGTGGAGTGCAAAACGAAACCCCGCCCCACCTCGACAGGCCCGCCGAAATGCACCGGCAGCGGCCCCATGTCCGGGGAGGGACGAATCTCCAGCTGTTCGAAAACATCGGAGACAGAGATCTCTGCGGAGACTTTGTTGATCATCAGCCCCATGGCACCATCCTCGGAATGCGCGCACATGAACACCACCGCGTTCTCGAAACGTGGATCACCAATTCCCGGCATGGCGATGAGAAGTTTACCCGTCAAATCGGAAGACTGCGTTTTCATGAGATGACTCTCTCCCGGCGACAGAGGGGACGCAAGCCTCAGAAGACAAAAAACGCAGACATGTCGCAACACAACCCTGCGATCACGCCCGTCTCCGGCAAATGTGAGTTCTCACATCTCCGATGCCTCCCTATATACCCTAGTATGAAACACTCTCTGTCTGTCCTCGCCCTTTTCGGCCTGAGCGCCCTTGGAACCGGTCCTGTCACCGCACAGGATCCCGGAGATATGGCGCGTGTCGAGATTTTGCCGGGGTGGCAGATGGAGAACGGTCATCACATGGCCGCGCTGCGGATCGCGCTTGAACCCGGCTGGCACACCTATTGGCGCGCGCCGGGCGAGGCGGGCATCCCGCCTCAGCTCGATGTGCGCGGCTCCGACAACCTCGCGGGCCTCACCCTCCATTGGCCGACGCCGGAGCTCCATGTCAGCAACGGCATGTGGTATCTGGGCTACGAGGATGAATTGGTGCTCCCGATGGAGCTGACCCCGGCCTCTGAGGGGCCGATCACCCTCTCAGGCACGTTGGAGTTCGGCGTCTGTAGCGACATCTGCGTGCCGATGAGCGCCAATGTGCGGGCCGATCTCTCAACGGGGAACGCCGCCCCCACTCAGGCGATCGAAGCCGCGCTGGCCGACCGCCCACGCCGTCTTCAGAATGTGACCTGTGCGGCGGAACCGATCTCCGACGGGCTGCGTCTCAATGCGTCATTGTCCCTGCCCGCGCTCGCGGAGCACGAAGTGGCCGTGATCGAGCACCCGGACAAATCCATCTGGATTTCTGAGGCCAACCTGACGCGGACCGGCAAATCTCTTGCCGTTGAAAGCGATCTGGTCCCGGCGGACGCGCAACCGTTTTTCCTCAACCGCTCCGAGCTGATCATCACGGTGGTGGGCGGCGGCACGGCCTATGAGGCCATTGGGTGCTCCGGGGGGTGACCCCGGTTCACGCCGACACGCGCGCACCTCGACGCAAGCCCACGACGATATAAATCCCCACAAAGACCGGGATAAGCCCCGCGAGGAACAGCCCCATCGCCGCCCCGACGCCCTCGGGCGCGAGGAGTGCAGGCACGATCTCTGGCAGGATTTTCGGTCCCAAGGTCAGCACAAACCACAGCACGGCAAACCCAGCTGCGACCCAAAGCGCGGAGCCGACGGTGCGGCTACGCTTCGGATGCCCAAGGCCTCGGCGCAGAGCGGCCACTTGCCGCCCGACATCAAGCTGCATCGCGAGAATGGCGGGGATCAGAAACAGCACGATGAACATGCCAAAGCCCAACCCATAAGAGAGCGTGATGACCGTCGGCTTGAGGAATTGCGCATCGCGGGAGCTTTCGTACAACAGCGGGGCAAGGCCCAGAACCGTCGTGAGCGTCGTGAGCATCACCGGCCGCAAACGATCCGTCGCCGCATCAATGACCGCCGGGATGATCCCCCGTTCGCGGGCATAGTCATCCACCGTCGACACGAGCACGATCGAGTCGTTGATGATGATCCCCGTCATCCCGATGAGACCTACAACCGAGAACATCGACAGAGGCACCTCCCATATCGCATGGCCGTGAATCGCCCCGATGAGACCAAAGGGGATCACCGACATGACCACGATGGGCCGCGTCCAGCTTGAGAAAATCCACGCGAGCGTCAGGAAAATCCCGACCAAGACGGCCCCAAGACCCAGCATCGCGTCTGAGAGGAAGCGGTTTTCCTGTTCCGAGAGGCCGGACACACGGTGCGTGACGCCGAAATCCTCGTCGATCTGCGGCAGGATCACCTCGGAAATCTCCTGCTGAATTTCACTGGCGCGGGCGGGATTGTCCTCACTCAAATCGCCGCTCACCGTCAAAATCCGAAGGCCGTTTTCCCGCCGCACGGTCGAAAACCCGACACGCCGTTCGACCGTCACGATGTCGGAGAGCGGGACAAAGGCGCCGGAGGCCGCCCGCATCATGGTCTGGTTCAGAAAGTCGGCGGTCAATTCTTCGTCCGGGAGTTCGACCTGAATCGTCGCGGTGCGCACGCCCTCCGGATAACTCGCCGCCTCGATCCCGCCCAGTCGATGCGCGAGCACGGTGCCCAAAGCGTCGATGGAAAAGCCGAGCGCCTCCCCTTGCGGGGTCAGCTCAAGGATCAACTCTTCTTTGTCGTAGGAGAGGTTGTCTTCGAGGGCCGAGACCTCCGGGAACCGCGACAGACGGGCTTTCAACGCCTCAGCGGCGGCTTTGAGGGTCTCGGACTCGGCCCCATAGAGGTCGACATCAATCGCATCGCCCCCTGGCCCGAAATGGTTCCGGCGAAAGGACACGGTTTCAGCCAGAGGATGATTGACCACTTCCTGCTGCAAATCGCCCACAAAGGCGTAGGAAGAATAGGGCCGCAGATCGGCGTCGATCAATTCGATGGTCACACCGCCGAGTTGGTAGTCCTCTTTCGTGCTGGTCCCGGCCAAGCCCCGCCCCGTGTTCGACCCAAGTTGCGCAATCACATAGGACAGCGGGTTGGTGCCGTATTCTTCTTCATATCGGGCGGCAACGACCTCGGTCGCGCGCTGAAGCTCTTCGACCATGGCGAGGGAGTCGCTCCGCTCCGCCGTCGGGGCCATCGCAAAGTTGCCGGAGATCACGGGCTGTTCGGGCGAGTTAAAGAACCGCCACTGCACCTGACCACTGATCAACAGCGACACTTGCCACGACAAAAGCAGGATCGCGGCAGCGACCAGAGGATAGCGCAGTTTCACCGCCGCGATCACCAGAGGTCGGAACACCCGATCCCGCACCACGCGAAAGCCCTTGTCGACCTGGCGCGACGGCCAGTCATACCAATGCGTGCGCGCATGCGCCGCCAAAGAATGGCTCAGGTGGTTCGGGAGGATGATAAAACATTCCACCAAAGAGGCGATCAGCACCACGATAACCGTAAAGGGAATGTCGGAAATCATATCCCCGAACCGGCCCGAAATGGCCGTCAGTCCAAAGAACGCAATCACGGTTGTCACGGTCGAGGAAAACACCGGGGCAAACATCCGCTTGGCCGCATTCTCAGAGGCCTGAACCGCGCTTTCGCCCAATCGCCTGACACGGAAATCGGCGTGCTCCCCCACCACAATCGCATCGTCCACGACGATGCCAAGCGTGATGATCAGCGCAAAAAGCGAGATCATATTAAGCGTGATCCCCGCCGCGAACATGAGCGCAATCGCACTGAGCATCGCGACCGGAATCCCTGCCGCGACCCAGATCGCGGTGCGGGCATTGAGGAACAGGAACAACAGGGTCAAAACGAGGCCAAGCCCCATCGCACCGTTTGTCAGCAACAGGTCCAAACGTGCTTTGATCGCCTCGGAGCGGGTGCGGAACAGGTCGAGTGTCACGCCCTCTGGGAGCGTCAATTGCATCTCGCTTGTGACGTCCGCGACGATGCCCTGAATCTCAATCGCGTCCCCCTGATCCGAGCGCGCGATCTGGACCGAGACCGCCGAATTGTCGCCTACGAAAAAGGCCTCGTCGCGGTCCACGCCATTGACCCGCACGGTCGCCACATCGCCAATCGTCAACTGCGATCCATCGTCATTGGTGCGTAGGACGATCCCGGCCAAATCAGACGCCTGCCGTTTTTCCACACCCGTGCGCACACGCGCACCGGAGCCGAGGTTGCCCGCGGGGCTGGTATCCGTTTCTGCGGCAATCGCGCTGGCGATCTCGGCCATGGAGATGTCATGTTCGATGAGGCTCAGGGTCGGCACTTCGACGATGGTTTCCGTCGCGGCGACGCCGGAGATGGTCGTCTGCGTCACGCCGCGCGCAAAGAGTCGGACCACGAGTTCATCGGCAAAGCGCGCAAGCTGGTCCAATCCAACAGGTCCGGTGATCGCCACGCTGGTCACGGAATCCGTCCAGCCGCCCCATTGCACGGTTGCGTCCTCAGCATCATCCGGGAGTTCCGTCACCGTGTCGATCGCCGCTTTCACATCGTCTGCGGCGCGCTGAATGTCCCAGCCCGGCTCAAATTCCAACGTGATCGAACCGCGCCCCTCGACAGAGGTCGCGCTGCTTTCCAGCACGCCTTCGACCGCGAGGAGTGTGGGCTCCAAAACTTGCACGATGGCATTGTCGACCTCTTCCGGTCCCGCGCCCTCCCAGGCAACAGAAACGCGCACGCTGTCCACGACCACATCGGGAAAGAATTGCGCCCGCATTTTCGGGAGCGCGGCCAGACCGGCGGCCAAGAGCAGTACGAGAACAAGGTTCGCCGCCGTCCGGTGGCGAGTGAAATACGAGAGAATACCCCGAGCTTTTTCCAGTCCCGCAGCCATAGGTTAACTTCCCATCCGCTGTTCAAGGCGGCTCAGGAGATCCGCAGAGACCTGATCCTGCTTGAGCTGTTCGAGAACGCTGGTGCGCATCTCCTCTGGCATCTTGGTGTTGCCTTCGACAAAGGCGATGAGTTCGGCGCGGCGTTCTTCCGTGAGGGGCACCATCTCCGGCGCCTCGGCCTCTCCGCCCCCCATTGCGTTGATCCGCACCCGAATGCCCGCGCCCAAGAGCGGGGAGCGTTCTGAGACGACCTGACGTCCCGCCAGATCGCGCGCGCTGATGATGACGTCATCGCCTTGGCGACGCAGGACTGAGACCGGGAGCTCTTCCAACCGGCTTTGCTCGGTCACGGCCAAGACGCTCTGGTTGCCACCCACTGCCGTCGAGGGCAGAAGTGCAACACCGGTCAACTCGGGTTCCTCCAACCGGACCGTCACGAAGTCGCCCGGACGAAACCCTTTGGCGTTGTCCAGATGAGCATAAAGCGTGCGCCCGCTTTGTCCCTCGGCCACAGCGGCGCTTTCACGGACGACTTGACCGCGCGACACGAGATCGAGGCCGGCCACATCGAGGGAGATAGAGACCTCCATTTGCGGCAGGCGATCGTAGCCCTCGATCAGGCGGGCGTACTGTTCGGTCGAGACGCGGAAGGAGACTTCCAATGCCCCCGGCGCGATCAGGGTCGCGAATTGTTCATTGCCACTCAAAAGCGTGCCAAGCGCGCCGGACACGTCGCTCAACACGCCATCAAAGGCGGCGGTTACGGTCATATCGGCGAGGCTGCGCCGCGCCTCATCCCGCGCGATGTCGGCCCGCAACACGGCAGTGCGGGCGCTTTCCACGGCGGCTTGTTTATCGGCAAGGGTCTGGCGTTTTGAGAGCACCGCCTGCGCCGCGGCCGCCTCCGCCAATTGCGCGTCTTCGAGGCCGCTCTGGCTCCCAAACCCGCGCTCGATCAGGCTTTGCTGGCGCTCCAAAGCGGCTTGTCGCAACGCATTCTGAGAGCGGGCCTGTTCCAAATCGTCTGCGGCGATTTCGGCGGCGCGTTCGGCATCGCGCAGATCGGCTTCTGCCTCTAGAAAATCGGCCTCTGCGACCCGCACATCGGCTTCTGCGTCGGCGGGGTCGATTTTGAGAATGACTTCACCTGCGCTGACCATCCCGCCCTCTTCGAACGCAGGATGTAGCTCGATGACGCGCCCGGCCTCCGGCGCGCGGAGTTCGAGGCTTTTCCGCGCCTGCACCTGTCCATAGCTGGTCAGAACCGGGGTGATCGTCTCTGGCGTGATCTCGACCACATTCACGGTGAACTGACGCTCCCGCGCCTGTTGCGGCATGGCATCGGCAGCTTGGCGCGCCTGGAACGCGGAGGTCATTTTGATACCCGCCCCGGCCAAGAGCGCGAGGGTCACACAGACGAGGAACAGTCCAGTCAGGGAACGGCGAAGAAATCTCATACGGGGTCTTACCTAAGTCTTCTGGCCTTAATCTGGCCTCGATGGGTCCGGGTCGCACGGGCTCAGGGAGGACATAGGAGCTACGTCCGCGAGCATATCATAGATCAAAAAGTTTAACGGTCCGGCGAACAAATTCCGTCGTGGTAATTTGACGCTTCACGAAATTGTGTCACTTCCGGCGCTTATGTTCTTCAAGTCGTGGGAAAATTTGCACGAAATTGCAGGGCTTGTGACGGTAATCGAGCTGGAGTTTCAGGATCTCGTTCCAAGCATCTTTGCAGGCGCCCGTCGACCCCGGCAGGGCAAAAAGATAGGTGCCGCCCGCCACGCCGCCCGTGGCCCGCGACTGCACGGCGGAGGTGCCGATTTTTTGCATCGACACGATGGTGAACACGGTGCCAAAGGCGTCGATTTCCTTTTCGTAGACATCGCGATGGGCCTCGACTGTCACATCGCGGCCCGTCAGGCCGGTGCCGCCGGTGGAAATCACAACATCCACCTCTTTGTCGTCGATCCACGCCTGAAGCGTGTCGCGAATGAGCGGGCGATCGTCGGTGACGATCTTGCGATCCGCAACGACATGTCCCGCCTCTTCGATCATCTTGACCAGAGTGGCCCCAGATTTATCGTCCTCAAAGCTGCGCGTGTCGGACACGGTCAGAACGGCGATGCGGACGGGGATGAACTCAAGGCTTTCGTCGATATGGCTCATGAAAATTCTTACCCTTGCCTCTGTATCTTGGCTTGAATGTCGAGAAGGTCTGCCCAAGCCTCACGTTTGGCCATCGGATTGCGGAGCAGATAGGCGGGATGGGTCATCGGCATGGCGGGCTTGCCCAACACCGTTTGCCAGTTGCCGCGCAGGCGCGTGATCCCGGCCCTGCCCAATAGCGCCGTGCAGGCCCAATTGCCCATAAGCACGAGCACATCCGGGTCAGCCAGCTCGATATGTCGAATGAGAAACGGTTTGAGCATCGCGATCTCATCGCGGGTCGGGTCGCGGTTTTCCGGCGGACGCCAGGGGATCGGGTTCGTGATGTAGAGCGCGTTTTCGGCATCGGGCGAGGTGCGGCCCAAGCCGATAGCGGCAAACATCTTGTCCAAAAGCTGACCGGACCGACCGACAAAGGGCTTGCCTTGAATGTCCTCGTCTCGACCCGGCGCCTCGCCCACGATCATCACGCGGGCTTTCGGATTGCCGTCGGAGAAGACGAGATTGCGCGCGCCATGTTTGAGGTCGCAATGCTCGAATCCGGCCAAAGCCTCCCGCAGGGCATCGAGGTTTGCAGCCCCTTGCGCGAGACGCAGCGCCTCTGCGGCGGCATCGGGTTCGTCGGCCACGGGCGGCGGCGGTGCAGCCCGGCCTTTGGCAGGCTGAGCGGAGACAGGCGCAGGCGGCTTTTGATCGAGCAACTCATAGCGATTCACAGGGGTCTCCGCGATCGCCTCGGCTGCGCCAAGCTCGATCTGCCACTCCAAAAGAGCGTGTGCGTCCCAATAGTCGATCTGAGTCTCCATGCTGGCAAGCTACAGGCCCGCGCGGCAGAGGTAAATCACCCCTTTAAATCGCGAAAGAGACGCAGAACGCGCATTGCCCGCCCCGCCCCCCTTTTCTATAAGCAAGACAAACGGCGCGAGAGGAGGCGACATGGCATTCCGGCAAAAACACCTTCTGGGGATCGAGCCGCTTCATCCCGATGAGATCACAACCGTCCTCGATGTGGCCGACCGCTACGTCGACCTGAACCGTCAGGCCAACAAACATTCGGACGCGCTCAAGGGCCTCACCCAGATCAACATGTTCTTTGAAAACTCAACCCGCACGCAGGCGTCGTTCGAGTTGGCTGGCAAACGGCTCGGCGCGGATGTGATGAACATGGCGATGCAGGCCAGCTCGATCAAAAAGGGCGAAACCCTGATCGACACCGCGCTGACATTGAACGCGATGCACCCAGATCTTTTGGTCGTGCGCCACCCGCATTCCGGCGCCGTGGACCTGTTGTCGCAAAAGGTGAACTGTGCCGTACTCAACGCGGGCGACGGCAAACATGAGCACCCGACACAGGCGCTCTTGGATGCCTTGACCATTCGCCGCGCCAAGGGGCGGTTGCACCGTCTCAACATCGCGATCTGTGGCGATGTCACACATTCTCGCGTCGCGCGCTCGAACCTCATCCTGTTGGGCAAGATGGAAAACCGTGTGCGCCTCGTTGGCCCGCCCACCTTGGTGCCGCAACAATTCCGCGAATTTGGTTGCGAGATTTACGACGACATGGCCGAAGGCCTCAAGGATGTCGACGTGGTGATGATGCTTCGCCTGCAAAAGGAACGCATGGATGGCGGGTTCATCCCGTCCGAACGCGAATACTTCTATCGCTATGGCTTGGACGCCGAAAAACTCGCACATGCCAAACCCGATGCGATCGTGATGCACCCCGGCCCGATGAACCGCGGGGTCGAGATCGACGGCACCATCGCCGACGACATCAACCGCTCTGTTATTCAGGAACAGGTGGAGATGGGGGTCGCTGTGCGGATGGCCGCGATGGATCTTTTGGCCCGGAACCTGCGTTTGGAAAGGGAGACAAACGCAGGAGTTCTCGTATGACCGACCCTCTCGATATTCCCCAATCCGGCCGCCATGTCTGGGTCTTTTCCTATGACGGCCCAAGTGACGCGCTAAACGCCCTCTCCGCCGAAGAGCTTTCCGAGGCCCTCGGCCTTTGGGGCGCGCCGGACATGAGCGGGGTCGAGCGTTTCGACATCTCGACACTCACGGACTACGGCTTTTCCCGCTACCTGTCGGAGGCCAGCGGGTTCGATCTGGGCGAGGACAGCAGAGAGCTGAACGCCCTCACAGGCCCCGTGCTTTTGCTCTATTCCAGCGCGTTCAATGAAAAGGACAGCCGCCTGGCGCCAGAGCCACCCTTTGCCCTCGTCGGGCGCTACGGCACACCGATTGAGCTTCCCCCGATCACTGGGATCGAAACGGCAAGCGCCGATGGCGTCCTGCCCCAAGGTGCACCGCCGACCTCTCAGGCTCGCATGTCGGGCATGGTGGCCACGATTGTCCTCGTCTTCCTCGCCATCTTCGTGGCGGCTTTCGTCTGGATCGGTGGATGACAGAGGGGTGGGACACCATTCTCTTTCCCGGCGAGCGGGTGATCTGGCAGGGTCAGCCTGACAGCCGCATCCAATGGCGCGGCCCCGGTCTCCCGTTTGCGTTTTTCGGTCTGGCTTTTGCTGGCTTTGCACTCTTCTGGATGGTGAACGCATTCGTGGCAGGCGGGTTCTGGATTTTCGGCCTGTTCCAGTTTTTTACTGGCGTCCTTGTGGCGCTCGCCCCGCTGCTCCTCGGCCCCTTCATCGCGCGCCGCACTTGGTATTCGCTGAGCTCTCGCCGCGCCTTTTTCGCCAGCGACATGCCGTTTTCCGGCAAGACCCTTTTGGCTCTCGACCTGCGCCCGTCTCTGAGCGTGGAGTTCGATGGCCAGTCCCCCGGCACCATTAGCTTTCACGCCCGCGCCGAACCGATTGTCGGCAACCAGTTCGATAGCGCGCCCGCGTTTGCCCTCATCCCCGATGCCCGCAAAGTCTACGGGCTGATCCGCGATATTCAGAAAGGCTCCGTATGACCATTTTCACCAATGCCCGCCTGATCGACCCCGAAGCCCAGAGCGATGAACTGGGCTGGCTCCGTGTCGAAGGATCGGTCATCGCCGAGCGCGGCACAGGCACGCCACCCATGGGCGAACACATCGACTGCGGCGGGATGTGCCTTGCCCCCGGGATCGTCGATCTGGGTGTGAAAGTGTCCGAGCCGGGTGAACGCCACAAGGAAAGCTTTGCCTCTGCCGGCCGCGCCGCCGCCGCAGGGGGCGTGACCACGATCATCACCCGCCCGGACACGATCAACGCCATCGACACGCCCGAAGTGCTGGAGTTTGTGCAACGCCGCGCCGCCTCCGACACCATCGTCAATGTCAGACATATGTCCGCGCTTACCAAAGGCCGCGAGGGTCGCGAAATGGTCGAGATCGGTTTCATGCGGGACGCGGGCGCGGTGGCCTTTACCGATTGCGATCATGTTGTCGAGGACACGAAAGTCCTTCAACGCGCGCTGACCTATGCGAAATCCTGTGGCGCGCTGGTCATCGGCCACCCGCAGGAACCGACCCTGACCAAGGGCGCCTCGGCCACCTCCGGCAAATTCGCCGCCCTGCGCGGCATTCCTGCCGTGTCGCCGATGGCCGAACGCATGGGCGTGGACCGCGACCTTGCTTTGGTCGAGATGACCGGCGTGCGCTATCACTTCGACCAGATCACCACGGCCCGCGCCCTCCCCGCGCTTGAGCGCGGCAAGGCGAACGGATTCGACATCACCGCAGGCATCTCGATCCACCACCTGACGCTCAATGAATTGGACGTGGGCGACTATCGTACCTTTTTCAAAGTCAAACCGCCGCTGCGGTCTGAGGAAGATAGGGTTGCCATGGTCGAGGCGCTGGCCTCCGGTCTCATCGACGTCATCTCCTCCATGCACACGCCGCAGGACGAAGAGAGCAAGCGTCTCCCGTTTGAAGAGGCCGCCTCTGGCGCAGTGGGCCTCGAAACCCTCTTGCCCGCCGCGCTGCGCCTTTATCACGCCGGTCAGCTCACCATTCCGCAGCTGTTCCGCGCCATGGCCCTGAACCCGGCCAAACGTATCGGCCTCGACAGCGGTCGCCTCTCGGATGGCGCGCCTGCCGATCTCGTGCTGTTTGATCCGGATGCGCCCTTTGTACTCGACCGGTTCAAACTTCGCTCGAAATCGAAAAACACCCCCTTTGACGGCGCGCGGATGCAGGGCAAGGTCAAAGGCACATGGGTCAACGGCCTTCGGGTCTATGAGGGCTAAGCTATGACACTGATCTTCATGCTCGTGACGGCGATCATCTCCTATCTGCTCGGCTCGATCCCATTCGGTATCGTGATGGCGCGGGTGTTCGGCCTCGGCGATTTGCGCCAGATCGGGTCGGGAAATATCGGCGCGACCAATGTGCTCCGCACCGGCAACAAATTCGCCGCCTTTCTCACCCTTTTGGGCGATAGCGGCAAAGGCGCGGCGGCGGTCCTCATCGCGCGCGCTGTGTTCGGCGAACCCTCCGCAGGGATCGCGGCGCTCTTTGCCATGTTGGGTCATCTCTACCCGATCTTTCTCAAGTTCAAAGGCGGCAAAGGCGTCGCCACCTTCCTCGGCACGCTTTTGGCCCTGTCGTGGCCCGTCGGCCTTTTGGCCTGTGGTACGTGGCTTTTGGTTGCCGTAGTGACGCGCTACTCTAGCCTATCGGCCCTCATCGCCGCGCTCATGGCGCCGATCTACACCGCGCTGTTCTACCACCTGCACGGCGCGGTTTTGGTTTTGATCCTCACCGCGTTGATCTTTTACAAACACCGCGAAAACATCGCCCGCCTGCGCGCAGGAACCGAGAGCAAGATCGGGCAAAAGGGATAAGGCTTGACCTGATCCCGGTCCACAAAGATTAATCGTGTCAGTTTTTCCCTGTGAGGTCGCATGTCGTTTATCGAAGCCGTCAAAACCTGTTTTTCCAAATACGTCACCTTTTCCGGTCGTGCGCGGCGGGCGGAATATTGGTGGTGGGTGCTCTTCACGATCATCGGCAACGCGATTTTCGGCGTCACGGACACGGTGTTCTTTGGCGTGCCCGAAGTGACCGGCCCGACCGCAGGCCTTTTCTCTCTTGTCACTTTTTTGCCCGGTCTCTCGGTCTGGGTCCGTCGCCTTCACGACGTGAATCAGTCTGGTTGGTGGGCATGGTTGATCCTCATCCCGCTCATTGGCTGGGTGATCCTGCTCTACTGGGCGCTCAAAGGCGGCACCGAGGGCGCGAACCGCTTTGGCCCCGATCCGATCACCGGCGACGCGGGGCCGGAAAGCTATAGCGCAAGCGCGATCCCGACGGTGGGCCGCAAGTAACCGCCAAACAGCGCAAAAACAAAGGGGCCCAAAGGCCCCTTTTTCATGTCAGGCTAACGCGAGAGGTCAGTAGGAATATTCGCCGAAAACTTTGGTCACATCGCCATTCCAATCGGTCTCGAAATGTTCGATCAATTCGTCCGCTTGGGAATGACCGGTTTCGATGCTGTCTTTCAACGCGTTGAGGAAATGGGTTTCATCCGGGATCATGCCACCCGCGCCTTCGCGACCACGGGCTTTCAGTCCGGCTTCGGCAATCGACACGCACTCGCGCGCGAGATCGAGCATTTTGACGCCACCCACCTCGGCCTGAAGCGCATCTACAGAGGAGGCCACGCGCAGCTCTTCGCGGAACTCGGGCGTCCAGCCCTTGATCAAGTCCGATGTCGCATCGAGCGCGTTCTGGTCATACATCAAACCAACCCAGAAGGCCGGAAGCGCACAGAGACGTCGCCACGGGCCACCGTCAGCTCCGCGCATTTCCATGTATTTCTTGATCCGCGCCTCGGGGAAAAGCGTGGTCAGGTGATCTGCCCAATCGGAGAGCGTCGGCTTTTCGCCGGGCAGCGCGGGCAATTCGCCCTTAAGGAA
Organism: Abyssibacter sp.; assembly: GCA_964220165.1. Lineage (GTDB taxonomy): Bacteria > Pseudomonadota > Alphaproteobacteria > Rhodobacterales > Rhodobacteraceae > Celeribacter. Next base: position 20,239 of record CAXPTW010000052.1, on the reverse strand, counting down.
GTCGCGGAAGGACATGCCCAGCGCGTCGATATATTTGCCGTCGCGGTAGACGAAATACATCGGCACATCGAGGGCGTATTCCGTGTAGCGCTCAAAGCCCATGCCATCTTCGAACACGAACGGCAGCATGCCGGTGCGCGAGGCGTCGAGATGACGCCAAATGCGCGAGCGCCACGATTTGTGACCGTTGAGCTTGCCCTCTTTGAAGGGCGAATTGGCAAAGAGTGCCGTCGCGACGGGTTGCAACGCCAGCGCGGTGCGGAATTTCTGCACCATGTCGGCCTCGGAGGCGAAATCGAGGTTCACCTGCACCGTGCAGGTGCGGCGCATCATGTCTTTGCCGGTCTCGCCCACGGTCGCCATGTAGGAATCCATAAGCTTGTAACGGCCCTTGGGCATCAAGGGCATGTCTTCATGCGTCCAGTTCGGCGCCATACCGAGACCGATGAAGCGCGCACCCACTTCGTCTGCGATGGTGTGCACTTCTTTGAGGTGTTCGTTCACCTCGTCACAGGTCTGGTGGATGTTGTCCAAAGGCGCGCCGGAAAGTTCCAACTGACCACCCGGTTCGAGAGAAATATTTGCCCCGTTGAGCTCCAACCCGATGAGGTGCTCACCCTCGAAAATCGGGTTCCAGCCATAGCGATCCTGCAACCCCTCAAGGATCGCCTTGATCGAGCGCGGCCCCGCGTAGGGCAACGGCTTGAGCGTGTCTTCGCAATAGCCGAACTTCTCGTGTTCCGTGCCGATTTTCCACTGATCCTGCGGCTTACAACCACTCGCGAAATAATTCACGAGATCGTCATAGCTTTCGATCAGGCCGCCGCCGGATTGGGGAATGGACATACGGGAGTGCTCCGGAAGTTTAATTTTCGTTCGGTAGAGTTGGTCTAAGCGGGCGGGGAAGTCAATGAAACCGCATTTGCCTCAGTGCAGAACCGCTGTGCGTTTGCGCCAGATCACGACGGGGTGTGACGGGTGCGTTTTCATGACTCTGAGCATCTTTTCGGTCTCTAACCCCTCAAGCCCGACAAACACGTCAAAGAGCGCATCGGCGTTATGGGCGTTAACCGGAATTATGAGCGGGGCCTGCCCTGGTGCTGCGAGATGCCAGTGGGCGTGGCCTTTTGGGCCGGGGATCAGTTGGACTTCGCTCAGAGCGGCAATTTCGACCTGACCGCCCGTGAGCGGGGAGAAAAAGGAGACGACGCCCTCATCCACTTCGACCGCGCCAAAGCCGCCTCCCCCCTGCGCAAAGCGTGCGCGTTGCACCGCGGCAAAGGCAAAGATCACGGCGATCCCTGTGAGCGTCCAAGTGATGTAGCGCATGACGCCATAAGACGACGTGGCCCACCATGCCAAAAGCGCCACGAAGACGAGCGCGATGATCACCTCGCGCCAGCGCCAGAGCATCGCTTTGATTTCCGGTCTCACGACCAGTCTCCGAGCTGTTGTTGCCAGACGGTCAGCGCGGCGACCGCGGCGGTATCGGCACGAAGGATACGGGGGCCGAGGGAGACGGCATGGGCATAGGGAAGCGCATGGAGCCGTTTGCGCTCGGCCTCGGAAAACCCGCCCTCAGGACCAATGAGAATGGCCCATTTGCCGCCCTTCACATCACCCAAAGCCTCGGCCGCGCCCACAAGCGTCTCGTCACAGAACATGATCTGCCGCTCGGCATCCCAATCGGACAAGAGCCGGTCGAGTTTCACCAGATCAGCGACCTCAGGCACATAGGTTCCGCCACATTGCTCGGCGGCCTCGACGGCATGGGCCTGCAACCGGTCCTGCCGGATACGTTCAGAGTTGGTGAAATCGGTCGCGACAGGCACGATGCGCATCGCCCCCATCTCGGCGGCTTTTTCAACGATGAAGTCGGTGCGCACCTTTTTGATCGGCGCAAACAAAAGCCAGAGATCGGGCGGCATCTGCAATTCGCGGGTCTTTTCCCGACAGGTCAGCTCGCCGCCGCGTTTTCCAGCCTGCGTCACCTCCGCCAGAAACTCGCCGTCCCGCGAATTGAACAGCGCGACAAAGGCGCCCTCCGCCTGACGCATCACGCCAAAAAGGTAATGCGCCTGATCCCGTTCCAGAGGAATGGATTGCCCCACAGCCAGCGGGTGATCTACATAGAGCCTGATTTTCGCTTCAACCATGGACATTACATATGACCGATGAGCAGCCAACACCAGAGATGAACGGACAAGTGGCCGATGCGGTGAAGGGCAATTGGGTGGACCGCCTTGCGCCCCCCGCCACGCGCCCCTACCTGCGTCTGTCGCGGGCGGATCGGCCCGTGGGTACATGGTTGTTGCTCATCCCCTGCTGGTGGGGCGCGCTTTTGGCCTCGGCTGAGGCCGGCACCCTGAGCCTGCGCACGATCTGGATCGTCATCGGCTGCGCCATGGGCGCGTGGCTCATGCGCGGGGCGGGGTGTACGTGGAATGACATCACGGACCGCGATTTCGACGACAAGGTGGAACGCACCAAAAGCCGACCGATCCCCTCAGGGCAGGTCACTGTGAAACAGGCCGCAACGTGGATGATCGTCCAGAGCCTCATTGCCTTTGCGATCCTCCTGACCTTCGGCAAGCTCGCGATCCTGTTGGGCATCTTCTCGCTTTTGCCCGTTGCGATCTATCCCTTTGCCAAACGCTTCACGTGGTGGCCTCAGGTATTCCTCGGTATTGCCTTTAACTGGGGCGCGCTTTTGGCCTATGCCGCCGTGGCAGGGAAGCTCACCATGGCCCCCGTGTTTCTCTACCTCGCGGGCATCGCCTGGACGATCTTCTACGACACGATCTATGCCCACCAAGACAAGGACGACGACGCGCTGATCGGTATCAAATCCACCGCACTTCGCTTTGGCACCGAGACCCCGCGCTGGCTCAAACGGTTTTTGATCCTGACCGTCATTTTGATGGCCGCAGGCATCATCGAGGCGCTGGCGGATCGCTCCGTTCTCGCGCTGGTCGTGGCGCTCGGCGCGCCTTGGGCGATGGGGCTTCATATGACATGGCAGATGTCCCGGCTTGACACGGATAATCCCGATGTTTGCTTGAGCCTTTTTCGTGCGAACCGGGACACGGGGCTTTTGGCTGCGCTATTTCTTGCCATCGCGATCTTCCTTTGATTGCGACCAAACCCAGAACCCCCTAAAGACAATGGGCAACTTCAAAATACAGGCCCGATTGTTCGCATGACCATGACGAAATTCCTGCCCGTTCTTGCCGCTATTCTCGCTGGCGCGGTTCTGAGCCTTTTGGGCGCAACCATCGGAGCGCGGGTGATTGAGAGCACGTCGACCAAGGCCGTTAGCAACCAAATGAACCTACGCGGCTATGAGTTCGTCACGGTTCAGGGCGACGGGTTGCAGATCGTCCTCACGGGCACTGCGCCGGACGAACAGACCCAGCTCGCCGCGCAGCGCGCCGCAGGGCATGTGGTCGATCCGGCCCGCGTAATCAACGTCATGAACGTGGTGCAGCAGGAGGCAATTGCCGCCCCCCGCTTTTCCATCGAGATTTTGCGCAACGACAGTGGCATTTCCCTGATCGGGCTCGTGCCGAGTGACTGGGATCGTGAGGGATTTATCGAGGCACTGAAAAAGGCAAGCAGCACCGGGTCCGTTGCCGACCTGATGGAACAGGCCGATTACGCGATCCCGGAGAACTGGGACGATGCGACGGAATTTGGGCGCGAAGCCATCGGGCTTTTGCCGCGTTCCAAAATCTCCATCGCGGCGGACGGGATCACCCTGACCGCCCTGGCTGACAGCCGGGAGCAGAAAACCACCTTTGAGCGCGCCTTGATCAAAGCCCTGCCGGATACGCTGCCTGTCGCCATCGATGTGGCCGCCCCGCGCCCGGTGATTACGCCCTTCACCGCGCGGCTTGTGATTGATGAAACCGGTCCGCATTTCGATGCCTGTGTTGCGGAAACGGAGAGCGGCCACACGCGGCTTTTGGCCGCCGCAAAAGCCATCGGCATCGAAAATCCGACCTGCACCATCGGCCTCGGCGCGCCGTCCGCGCAATGGGCGGCGGCGGTGGAAACCGGGATGCGGGCGCTGGAGGAATTGGGGCAAGGGACGGTGACGTTCTCGGATGGGGATGTGAGTTTGATTGCGCAGGAGGGGACATCTGTCGCGGTGTTCGACAAGGTTGTGGGCGAGCTTGAGGCCGACCTGCCGCCCGCCTTCACGTTGCACGCCACGCTGCCCGAGGTCGAGGCCGAGGCGAGCGAAGAGACCCAGGCACAGTTCATCGCCATCCGCTCCCCCGAAGGACAAACCCAGCTGCGCGGTCGCATCGCAGATGAGCGCAGCAAACTGGCGACCGAAGCCCTCGCCCGTGCAGCGTTCGGGGCGCACACGGTTTATTCAGCCATGCGCATCGACGAAGACCTGCCGCAGGGCTGGGCAACCCGGACCGTGGCCGCCATTGAGGCGCTTGCCGTGCTCGAAAACGGCGCCGCGACGATGACCGAGGACACGCTCACAATCCGGGGCATGACCCATAACCCGGACGCCAGAGCCGTCATCGCCGGCATCCTGTCCGACAAGCTCTCAGAGAGCGCCGATTACACCATCGACGTCACCTATGAGGAGCTGCTCGTCCCGGAAAACACCACGCTCAGCGGCGCGGAGTGCGTCGCCGCCGCCAATGCCGTCTTGGCCGAGTCCAAAATCACCTTTGATCCCGGCTCCGTCGAGCTGAACCCTGCCGCCAATGCGACACTGGATCAGGTGGCCGATGTGCTTGAAAACTGTGAAGAAATCGAGATGGAAATCGGCGCGCACAGCGACAGCCAAGGCAGTGAAACCACCAACCTGTCGCTGTCGAACCAACGCGCAAATTCCGTGCTCGACGGCCTGCTGATGCGCCGTGTGGCCGGGGTGGATTTCACCGCAAAAGGCTATGGCGAGAGCCAACCGATTGCCTCCAACGAGACCGAAGACGGCCGCGAGGCAAACCGCCGGATCGAGTTCAAATTGATCGGCGCAGAAGACGAAAACGAAGACGAACAAGCCCAGGAAACGGGCGAGGGAATGGATGAGACGGCGGGGACGTCGGACGATGCGGACGGGGACACGCAATGAACAGAATCGAATTGATCATCGCCACGGCGATCGTGCTTTTCATCGCCTTTTTGATGGGGTGGTTTGCCCATTGGCTGATCCACCGATTCGTGCGCGTGGGCCAGGGCGAGATGAGCGATCTCGACACGATGGCACAACAGCTTCACGAGGCAGAAGAGCAGCGGGAACAGGCGATCGCCTACTACCAGCAGCGTGAATCCGAGATGACGACCCAGCAAAATCAGACCGAGGCAGAACTCCGCGCGGCGATGGATGGCCTCAGAGAAGCGCGCCAAGAAGCCGAAGAATTGCGCGCCTACATCGAGCGGGTGAACGCGGGCTAATCCCCGCTTTTTTGCTGTCGGCAAAGCGTCGGACTTTTGTCGGACATCTGTCGGACACCTGTCAGATCCTGCGCCCGCCCGGTGACCATCAAACGCAACAGGAAAAAACCCGGCGCTCCACACGCCAGGTTCTCTTTTGAGGGAGCAAAGCGCCCTCTCGGTCTGAAACGGCTTACGCGGGCTGGTTCGCCGGGCCGACCGTAAATTCGTTGACCGTCACATTCTCAGGCAGATCGAGGGCACAACAGGTCGGTGTTGATCGCCGCCGGACGGAGCGGTGAGGATGTGGCTGTTGGTGCCTTCCACCGCGGCTTCGATCCGGAGCGCTTCCATGACGTCTCGGACGATCCATTTGGTGCCGCCATAGATCGCGGAGCCGGGGTCGGCCTAGAGACCTGCAACGGAAGAAACGGAGAGGATGTGGCCGGACTTCTGAGCGAGGAACTCCGACATGGTGCCCGCGTTCAAATTTTTCCTTGGCAAGCGCCACGATGGCCGCGTTGTCCTCTTCCTTGGTCACGTCGACGACCGGATAGACGGCCTCGCCCCCCCGACGGCGGTGATGTCTGCGGCGCTCTCTTTCGCGGTGGCTCCGCCGATGCTGGAAGGCCGCAGGTCTTTGATCTGCGCCATTGGGTGAGCTGGCAACAGCGGGTAAAGCACGGATGTGAGGGAGGGGGGTGGAAGCGCTCCGCCACCGGGGGCGATCCCGGTGGCAGAGATTTTTTGAGAGAGCTTACTCGATCATGTCCACGCGGGTGGCGTGACGGCCGCCTTCGAATTCGGCGGAGAGATAGGCTTCAACGATGTCGAGGGCGAGGCCTTCGCCGACCACACGCGCACCGATGGAGAGCATGTTGGCGTTGTTGTGCATACGGATCATCCGGGCGGAGAAGGTGTCGGAACAGACGCCGCAGCGGATGCCTTTGACCTTATTCGCGGCCATCATGATGCCTTGGCCGGTGCCGCAGAGGATGATGCCCAGATCGCACTCGCCGGAGGCCACAAGCTCCGCCGCCGCTTGGCCGTGTTTCGGGTAATGCGTGCTCTCGGGCGTGGTCGGGCCAATGTCGACGGCCTCATAGCCCATCTCGGTGATGTGTTTGGCAATCGCTTGGCGCAGCTCGATGGCGGCGTGGTCACTTGAGAGGGCGATACGTTTGGTCATGGGGATTATCTCGGTTGATGTAGCGGTTGTGTCTCGGGGTGGTCAAAATCGGGGTCTTACCAGCGGTTCAGGGCGTCTTCGTCGGCGTCTTTTGCGGCGACCCAATCGGCCCCGTCGCGTGTCACTTCTTTTTTCCAAAACGGCGCGCGGGATTTCAGGTAGTCCATGAGGAATTCGGCGGCCTCAAAGGCCTCCACCCGGTGGCGGGCGGCGGTGGCGACCATCATGATCTGGTCGCCCGGTTTGAGATTGCCGTAACGGTGGATGACGAGGCAATCGGAGAGGGACCAACGCGTGGCGGCCTCCTCGGCGATCTGGGTGATCGCGGCCTCGCACATGCCGGGGTAATGTTCGATCTCCATATGCTCCAAGGTGCCGGTGTCATCGCGGACAAGCCCGGTGAAGGACACGGTCGCGCCGGTGTTGAGTGCTTTGCCAAAGTCCTTGAGCACCTGGGCGAGATCGAAATCCTCGGATTGGACGGAGATTTTCATGTTAGCCGTCCTCAGCCCCCGGTCATCGGGGGAAAGAAGGCGACCTCACGCACGCCATCGAGGGCGGCGTCAAAGTCCATCAGCTCCTGATCCAGCGCGACCCGGAGCGATTTGAGATCGGAAAAGGCGAGGTCATAGCGCTCTTCTCGGGCGCGAAGCTCGGTGACGAGGTCGGCGACGGTTGCGGCCTCAGTCTCCACCACTTCGCGCGGAAGGCCGATGCGTTCACGGACCCAGGCGAAATAGAGCACATCAATCTTCATGGCTGTCTCGCAGGTAGGGCATGGCTTTGGTCAGATAGTCCCAGCCGGTGATCACGGTGAGAAGGCCCGCGATCCAGAAGATCAGGATGCCGAGGGGGAAGAGCAGAGCGGAGCCGAGCGCGCCGTAGCCAAAAAGGATGGCGATAGAGGTCATCTGCGCCGTGGTTTTCCACTTGGCGAGTTTGGTGACCTTGAGCGTACCGGCGGTGTCGCCCAAGAATTCGCGCAGGCCGGAGACAAAGGTTTCGCGCAGCAGGATGAAGGCGGCGGGCACGACGATCAGAGCATTCGCACCGTGGAGCATGGTCAGTACCGCGATGGCCGTTACCACCATCGCCTTATCGGCAATCGGGTCGAGCATGGCACCGAATTTCGACATCTGGTCCCATTTGCGCGCCAGATAGCCGTCGATGAAATCGGTGAGCGACGCTCCGATAAAGAGGATCAACGCGACCCAATCCGCGAGCGGGCGCGGCAGGACGAGAAAAACGAGCGCCACCCCCGGCGCGCAAAGCAGCCGGAAGACAGTCAGGATATTTGGCAGGTTCCAAGTCATAGTGCAGTCAATAGCGCCTCAGCCGTTCTCATGGAAGAAGTCGTAAATGGTCTGGGCCACTTTCTCGGAAATTCCGTCCACGGCGCGCAAATCGGCGAGGTTTGCGCCTGAGACCGCCTTGGCCGAGCCGAAATGCGCCAAAAGCGCGCGTTTGCGGGCGGCCCCGATGCCGGGAACCTCGTCGAGTTTGGTGAGACCCATCGCCTTAGAGCGTTTGGCCCGGTGCGTGCCGATGGCAAAGCGGTGCGCCTCATCGCGGAGACGTTGGATGAAATAGAGCACCGGATCGTTGCGCCGAAGCGCCATGGGGCGGTGGCCGATGCGGTGGAATTCCTCTTTGCCCTGATCGCGGTCGATGCCCTTGGCCACACCGATCATCGGGATCTCGGTCACCTCGAACTCTGTCATGATCTGATGCACGGCGGAGACCTGACCCGCGCCGCCGTCGATCAGCAGGAGATCGGGCCAAAGACCTTTGGAGCGGTCGGGGTCATCCTTGATCAGACGTTTGAAGCGCCGGGTGAGCACCTCTTTCATCATGCCAAAGTCATCGCCGGGCGTGAGATCGTCGCCGCGAATGTCGTATTTGCGATACTGGTTCTTGATAAAGCCCTCCGGCCCCGCGACGATCATCGCGCCGACGGCATGAGCCCCCTGAATGTGGGAGTTGTCGTAGACCTCGATCCGGGCGGGCACGCGCGGCAGATCAAAGGACTCTTTCAGCCCCTCAAGCAATTTACTCTGGGCGGCGGACTCGGACATTTTCCGGCCGAGGCTTTCGCGGGCGTTGCGGGTGGCGGAGGCGACGAGTTCGACCTTTTCGCCCCGCTGCGGGAAGAGCAGCTCGACCTTTTTCCCGGCCTTCTCGGACAGGGCGTCTGCGATCAGCTCACGTTCCGAGAGATCATGCGACAGGATCAATTGACGCGGGGGTTCGCGGTTCTCGTAGAACTGACCGATGAACCCGGCCAAGACCTCTTCGGCCTCGGCGCCGTTGGTTTTCGGATAGAAATCCTTGTTGCCCCAGTTCTGATGCGCGCGGATGAAAAACACCTGAACACAGGCCTGACCGCCCTCCATATGAAGACCGATCACATCACCCTCCCCCACGGTGCGCGGGTTGATGCCTTGGGCCGTCTGGACTTGGGTCAAGGCACGGATACGGTCGCGAAGCGCGGCGGCCTTTTCGAACTCCATCTCGTCCGAGGCCTCCTGCATCTCCAACGCGAGGCGTTCCTGCAGATTGGAGTGCTGCCCTTTCAGGAACCGCTCCGCCTCATCGACAAGGGCGGCGTAATCCGTCTTTGAAATCTTGCCGACACAGGGCGCGGTGCAGCGTTTGATCTGATACTGAAGACAGGGCCGCGTGCGGGACGCGAAATCCGGGTCAGAGCAGTTGCGCAAAAGAAAGACCTTTTGCAACTGATTGAGCGTGCGGTTCACGGAGCTGGCGGAGGCGAAGGGCCCGAAATAAGCGCCTTTGCGTTTGCGCGCGCCACGGTGTTTCGTGATCTGCGGAAATTCGTGATCATGGGTCACGAGGATATTCGGAAAGCTTTTGTCATCCCGCAACAGCACGTTGTAATGCGGCTTGAGCTGTTTGATGAGGTTCTGTTCCAGAAGGAGCGCCTCTGTCTCCGTCCGGGTGGTCAGGAACATCATCTGCGAGGTCTCGGAAATCATCTTGGCGATGCGGGCCGAGTGACCGGACGGGCGGGCATAGTTCGAAACCCGGTTTTTCAGGTTCTTCGCCTTGCCGACGTAGAGCACGTTATGCTCCGGATCGAGCATGCGGTAAACGCCGGGGGAGCCATCGAGCTGTTTGACATAGCCCTCGATCACGCGGTGACCGCGCGGCACATCCGCGTGTTTTTCTGTCTCTGCCGTCTGATCAACCTGCTCGTTCATCGCCTTGCCTCTGATTCCCCTAGGGCCTGCAATCTTAGCGCCCTGAACACAAGAGCAAACTCATCCACTGTTTTTGTGGATAACTTTGCTGATAAGTTTTCGTGAACCCGGAATTTCCCTTGTTTTCTTATGACCTCTCGTGGTTGCACAATAATTAGGCCATTTTGTAACTTATTGATTTGAAATGGAAAATATTTTCAGCACCTTCAAATCATTGAATTTATTTACATTTTGGTAACAAAATGACCCGGCGTCAGGTGACAGTGCACAACTTTGCGGTGTCACACGCAAACAGCTTACTCACGCACGGTGACATCGGGCGTCTCCCACGCAAGATGTTGTCCCCCATCGACACAGAGAATCTGGCCGGTCAGCGAGGGCGCGGAGACCAGATAGTGGAGCGCGCCACAGATGTCTTCGGGGCCAGCGCCCCGGCGGAGCAAGGTGACCTCCCGCTGACGCGCAAAGTCCTCAGACGACTGGCGCGCGCCCTGAAGCGTCGGTCCCGGCCCGATGCCATTGACCCGCACACGCGGAGACAGCGCCTGAGCCGCGGTTTGGGTAAAGGTCCACAGCGCGGACTTGGCCAGCGTATAGGACATGAATTGCGGGGTGAGTTTGCGCACGCGCTGATCGATCATGTTGACGACAAGACCCTGCGCGATGGGGCGTCCGTCCGGTCCCGGTACGGGGTCGGGAACTTGGGCGGCAAAGCTCTGGGTGAGGACGACGGGGGCGCGCAGGTTGCTTTCGAAATGGCGATCCCAGCTTTGGCGGGTGGCGGTCTCCACGCTGTCGTCCTCAAAGATCGAAGCATTGTTGACCAAGAGGGTGAGCGGCCCGCCGAGGGTCTCGACGGCACGGGGGACGAGGGCCTCCACCTGAGCCTCATCGAGCAGGTCGGCTTGGAGCACTTCTGCACGCCGCCCCATGGCCCGAAGCTCCGCCACGAGGCGTTCGGCGGCGTCAACGGACTGGTGGCAATGCACCGCCACATCGAACCCGGATTGTCCCAAAGACAGCGCCATAGCGCGGCCCAATCTCTGCGCCGCGCCCGTCACCAACGCCTGTACCATGATGTCTCCTTAGCTCAGAACAGCCAAAACGTAGAGCACATATAGGGCGGAAAGGACGATCCCCCAAAGGCGGGTGATGTCGATGCGTTTGAGGACGAAAAGACCGAGGAGAAGCGAGGAGGCGAGCATGACCCAGATGTCGAACTGCATAAGCTCGGTGTCGACCGGAAGTTGGCCCACGAGGCTCGACACGCCGATGATGCCCAGAAGGTTGAACATATTGGAGCCGATGACGTTGCCAAAGGCCACATCCGCCTGTTTGCGGAGCGCCGCCATGACGGTGGTCGCAAGTTCCGGCAGCGAGGTGCCAAGCGCCACGAGCGTGAGGCCGATCACGGTGTCAGAGACGCCAAAGGCGCGGGCGATGTTGGTGGAGGATTCAACGAGGATTTCGGCCCCGAGGGGCAGGCCGATGAGACCCAAAGCGAGGAAAACGCCGATTTTCCACCAGGGCATATCGGGATCGACGCCTTCGAGGTCGTCTTCCTCAACTACGGTTTCCTTGGCCGCCGTCCGGTGACAGCGCGCCTGATAGATGGCGTGGGCCAGCATCGCCGCGAGGGCGGCGAGCAGGATCACGCCGGAAATCCAGTCAAAAGTGCCGCGCAGGGCCAAGAGGATGAAAAGCGCGGTCGCGCCGATCATCTGAAGGAACGAGGACCGGGTGGAATTGTCGATGACATGCAGCGTCGAGATCATCGCGGGAATGCCGAGAACCAAGAGGACGTTCGCGGTGTTCGACCCGATGACGTTGCCGAGGGCAAGGCCGGGCACACCCTCATGGATGGCGGAGACGGAGATCAAAAGCTCCGGCGCGGAGGTGCCAAAAGCGACGATGGTCAGCGAGACGATGAGCGCGGGCACACCGATGCGCAGGGAGAGGTTAACCGCGCCGCGCACGAGCACGTCGCCCGCGACGAGCAAAAGCACCAGACCGGCGATTGCATACACGAAATCCATCAGGGTTTGCCTTTTCTACAGGCGCAGGGGCCTTTGCCGATACGGTAGCGCCCGCAGTTGGGGCATTTCATATCCTGGAGTTTCTGCTGACCGGGAAAGCGCCAGCGCCCGAAGAGCGCCAGCACCATCATAAAGATCAGAAATCCGAAGATGACTTTGAACAGCATGACGTCAGAGCCCGAACCGTGCCCAGAGCGCGCGCTCTTCAAGAGGGTCGGTCATGGCCGTGGCCAGTTCCGCGCCGAAGCGTTTGAGGATGGAGCGTTTCGGGCCAAAGACAGAGAGCCGGACCTTGTCGCCGTAGATGTCCTGCATCACCGGGACGAGATGGCCGATGCCATCGGCCAGACCGAGGTTCACCCCCGTCTCACCGGTCCAGAAGGAGCCGTCGAACAGCTCGACCTCTGTGCTCAGACGTTCCCCACGCGCGGATTGCACATGGGCGATAAAGGCGCGGTGGATGTCCTCTTGGAGGCCTTTGAGCCGCGCGATGTCGTCGGGGTTTTCCGGGCGGAACGGGTCCAACTGGCTTTTCGATTTGCCGGAGGTGTAGACGCGGCGCTCGATCCCGTGGCGGGCGATGAATTGATCCAGTCCGAAGCTTGCGGAAATCACGCCGATGGAGCCGACGATGGAGCTATGATCCACGTAAATCTTTTCCGCCGCACAGGCGAGCCAATAGCCGCCGGAGGCGGCGACATCCTCGACAAAAGCATAGACAGGGAGCTCTTTTTCCTTCGCCAGCCGGGTGATGCGCGCGGCGATCAGCGAGGATTGCACCGGCGAGCCACCGGGGGAATTGATCGAGAGCGCGATGGCGTCCGGCTTGCCTTTGCGAAACGCCCGCTCGATCACCGGCGCGAGGCTTTGGTCGTTGAGAGAGCCGGAGCGGGTCATGATCGCCCCGTTCAGGCGAATGACATTGACCCAGGGGGCCTTGGATCGAAAGGGGATGCGCATGTTCATGCCTTGGGATGTAAAGTGCGCCCCCCCGACAAACAAGGGCACGGGGCCATGCCCCGCACCATTTTCTTAGGATGTCTGAGTTTTAGGCTCAGTTTGCCTCACAGGCGAGGAAGGCCCCGGCCAGCTCGTCCATCAGATCCGTATAGAACCCGGCCCCCATGGCGAGAGAGACGCCCAGCGGGTCGATGACCACGGTTTTGGCCGCCGTCCCGTCGAGCACGGTGTCCACGAGACCGGCGTTGAATTGCGGCTCAGAGAACACACAGGTGACGTTCTGATCGGCGATCAGCTCCTGCACCTCGCGGATGCGCGCAGGGCTGGGCGCGGAGGCGTCGCTCAGAGAGATCGCGCCAGATGCGTCCAGATCGAACCGGGTTTCGAAATACTGGTAGGCATCGTGGAAAACGATGAAGTTGAGATCCGAGAGCGGCGCGAGTTGCGTCTCGATCTCCGCGATCTTGGCCTCCAGAGCGGCTTGGGCGGAGGCGGCATTGGCCGCGTAGGTGGCGGCATTGTCCGGGTCGAGCGCGGAGAGTTCGTCGGCGATCACCCCAAGCCAGAGATGCGCGTTCATCGGGTCGAGCCAGGTGTGACCGTCGATGGTGTCGTCCCCGTGTTCATCCCCGTGATCGTCATGATCATCGTGGTCATCGTGGTCGTCTGCGCCGTGATCGTCATGCATCTCCTCGGCGTGATCGTCCGCATGATCGTCGTCATGGTCATCGTGATCATCGTGGTCGTCATGGCCCTCGTCCGCATGATCGTCATGATCATCATGATCGTGACGCTCAAAGGTTGCGCCATCGCGGACCTCCAAAAGCACCGTCCCCTCGACCAGAGACAGCGGGACAGAGCGGGTGTCTTGCGCCACCGAGTCGATCATCTCGTCCAGCCACGGCTCAACCCGCGGCCCGGCCCAAAAAACGATGTCCGCCGCCTGCAAGGCGCGGGCTTCGGACGGGCGAAGCGCATAGCCGTGAGGCGAGGTGCCTTGGGGCATCAATGTATCGGGCGTCCCGAGATCGCCCATGACCTGAACGACAAGGGAGTGGATGGGAGCCATATCGGCCACGACATTGGGCACCTCGGCAAAAGCCGGGGCGGAAGAAAGCGCAAGAACAGAGGCGGAGAACAGGGAGGAACGGAAAATCATAGGGGTCTTTCAGAAGTCGTTACAGGAGAGCACGTCACGAGAGTGTTATGTTATTACATGGCGGACTTGATACATGTGATGACATAACATATCAAGAGCCAATCGCGACTCGAGGATCAGACCCGGTCGCAGACCCCCGACCTGACCGCCTCACAGCAGGATCATATCCAAATGGACTCGAACCCGATCGGCTTTGCCAAACACGATCACAGCCATTGCGTCGATGACGCGGTGCATGCGGCGCAAACCATGTGCCGCGAGGCGGGCGTGCAATTGACGCCCGTACGCCAGCGGACCTTGGAGATTTTGCTCGAAGAGCACCGGGCCTTGGGGGCCTATGACGTGCTCGCGCGCCTCTCAGAAGACGGGTTCGGGACCCAGCCGCCGGTGGCCTACCGCGCGCTCGACTTTCTCAAAAAACACGGTCTGGCGCATAAGATCGAGCGTCTGAACGCCTTTATCGCCTGCGCCCATCCGGGCGACCGACACACACCGGCGTTTCTCATCTGTACCCAATGTCACGCGGTGGCGGAGGCCGAGACCGATCCGTCGAACAGCCTGATGAGCCAGATCGCCGAAGAGACCGGGTTCAAGATCACCCGCGCGGTTTTGGAGGCCGAGGGGATTTGCCCGAACTGCCGTGCCAAGGAGGCGTCATGAGTCTTTTGGCGGCGGATCATGCCACGGTGCGCCTTGGCGGGCGGACCGTGCTTGACGATGTGTCTCTTGAGATTGAACCGGGAGAGATCGTGACGATTGTCGGGCCGAACGGGTCGGGCAAGTCCACCTTGTTGCGCACGCTCATCGGGGCGATCAAACCGAACAGCGGGGCGATTGTGCGCGGGGCTGACCTCAAGATCGGCTATGTGCCGCAAAAGCTTCATATCGACCCGACCCTACCGCTTACGGTGCGGCGGTTCTTGTCCTTGCCGAAACGGGTGAGCGACGAGGCGGCCCATGCCGCGCTGCATGACGCGGGGGCCGGGCATCTGTGCAATCATCAGATGACCAACCTCTCCGGAGGGCAATTTCAGCGCGTGCTTTTGGCGCGGGCTTTGTTGACGGAGCCGACGCTGTTGATCCTCGACGAGGCGACACAGGGGCTTGATCAGACCGGCTCCGCCGATTTCTATGCCCAGATCGAGCGCCTGCGCCAGGACAAGGGCATGGCCGTTCTGATGGTGTCGCATGAGCTGCATGTGGTGATGTCCACGTCGGATCGGGTGATTTGCCTCAACGGGCATGTGTGCTGTCACGGCGCGCCGGAGCATGTGGCCTCCGCGCCCGAATACCGGGCGCTGTTTGGGACGGGTACCCATGGGGCCTTGGCGCTCTATCGGCACGACCACAATCACGATCATTGCGATCATGATCATGACCACGCGCATGATCACGACCATGGCCACGCCCAGATGTCCGAGGAGGACGCATGACCCTGCTTGACGATTTTCTGGTGCGCGCGGTTCTGGCCGGTCTCGGTGTGGTTCTGGCGGCGGCGCCTTTGGGGTGTTTCGTCGTCTGGCGGCGGATGGCTTATTTCGGCGATGCGACGGCGCATGCCGCCATTCTCGGTGTCGCTTTGGCGCTTGCCTTCAACATCTCGATCTTTGCCGGGGTCTTGGCCGTGGCTTTGATCATGGCGATGACGGTGTCCTCACTGTCGGGGCGCGGCTTTGCGATGGACACGTTGTTGGGCGTCATGGCGCATAGCTCACTGGCTTTTGGCCTTGTCGCCGTGTCCTTTGTGCCCGGCGTGCGGGTCGATCTCATGGCCTATCTCTTTGGCGACATCCTTGCGGTGAGCAAGACCGATCTGGCGATTATCTGGAGCGGCGCGGGTTTGGTCATGGGGTTGCTCTATTGGCGGTGGTCGGGGCTTTTGACCACGACGCTGAACCCCGATCTGGCGCTGGCCTCCGGGCTGTCACCGCGTCGGGAGCAGATGATCCTGTCTCTGGCGCTGGCGCTTGTGGTGGCGGTGGCGCTCAAGGTGGTGGGCACGCTGTTGATCGCGGCGATGCTGTTGATCCCGGCGGCGAGTGCACGGCCGTTTTCGCGGACGCCGGAACGGATGGCGTTGATCGCAACGGGGATTGGCATGGTGTCTGTGTTCGGCGGGATTGAGAGCGCGTTTGTGTTCGATACGCCCACGGGGCCGACCATTGTCACGGTCGCGGCGCTTATTTTCGTGGTGGCCAATCTGGTTCAGATGATCCGCAGGGCTTAGCCCAGCTCCCCTCCCCCAATTCTCCTAGCCCAACTCCATCGTGGCAATGCCAAAGAGCGTCTCTGGCCGCGCGGGTTTGGGCGGGGTGCCACGGTACATGCGGGCGGTTTCGAAGGTGCTGACACAGCCCAGCTCCGTGAGCCGCGTCTGAAACGCGGGCTGGGTGTCGGGGACGTCCACGATGAGCTGATTGGAGCCAACCGCCTTGGCGGCCGCGAGAACCAACCCAAGCGCGGTCTCCAGATCGGGCGCGATGACCGGCCCGACTTTGCAGCCATCGCGACAGAGCCGCGCGGTGGCGGCCCCTTTGACCTCTCCGCCTGCCTCATGGACCACGGTTTTGCGGGTCTCTGTGGGGTGGGTCAGCCACGCCGACAGAAACGCCGGACGCGCAAAACCGTTGCTCTCGGTGTCCAGCTTGGACACCTGTACAAGATCCGTGTCCGCCGCAAACGGGCGCAGACCCGCGACAGACGGGGCCTCAAACAGCGCGCCCTCAAACCGGGCCGTCGCGCCGGTGCGGACAAACCCGGACTTGGCATAATTCGCCTGTTGCGCGGCAACGCCGTCGAGACCGACGGTGCGCGGGCCGGCATGATCCAAGGCATAGGTCCACAGCGCATAACCAAGGCCTCGCCCGCGATACTCCGGGCGGCAAAGATAGAGGCCGAGGAAGGCAAAATTCGGATGATGGTTGACCACGGAAATTGCGGCGACAACGGCGCCATCCAGTTCGGTGACGAAAAAGCCGCTCTGATCCGCCGCCCGAAAGGCCGCCGCATCGTCAAGGCCGGGGTTCCAACCTTCGTCCGCCGCCCAGTCGAGCATGAGCGTGACCTCGGCGGGCGTGGCAGTCCGTAAGATCAATTCAACGCATCCTTGAGCGATTTCGCGACAGAAGGCTGATCGCGCAGATCGAGCGAGGTCAAAAGGTCGAGCAAATGGTGTTTCATCAATTCCTCGGCGGCGGCGCCGTCTTTGCGCGCCAAGGCCTTGATCAGAGCATCATGGGCGTGGCTTTCGCAGAGCGCCGCGCGGCGTTGCCAATAGAGCGCGATAATCAGGGACGAGCGGGACACGAGCTGCGCGATGAAATCGGCGATGGTCGCCTGATCCGCGATGCGCGCG
This sequence comes from Abyssibacter sp., assembly GCA_964220165.1. Classification (GTDB taxonomy): domain Bacteria; phylum Pseudomonadota; class Alphaproteobacteria; order Rhodobacterales; family Rhodobacteraceae; genus Celeribacter. Next base: position 2,916 of record CAXPTW010000052.1, on the reverse strand, counting down.
ATTTCGATGTGGAACATGCCGGAAAGATGGAGCGCACGGCCCGTATCGCCCTTTTCCAAGGCGGCGTGTTCTTCGTCGATGTGGCGTTGCAGGATCTCGATGTCCTCAGGCGTCGCGCGTTCCGCCGCCGAATGGGCCGTCCGAGGTTCCAACAATGCGCGGGCCTCGAACACTTCGCGGGCTTCGCGCACAGAAGGCTGGGCGACAAAGGCACCACGATTGCGTTTCAACTCGACAAGACGGTCATGTGACAAATGCTGAAGGGCGGCACGCACCACGGTGCGGCTCACGCCGTAAATCTCACCCACTTCATCTTCGTTCAATTTCATGCCCGGAGACAGGCGGTGTTCATGAATAGCTTTCGCCAGACTTTCCGCGACACGCGTGCTGCCGCTCTCTTTCTGGCCAGAATGGTGTCCCGTGTCTTTATGATCTGCCGAAGCCGACATGCGCTCTATCCTTTTCTTATAAAGACCACCTTTAACCGCTGCGCGTGATTCTCAAGACTTTGTGAGAAATAAAATCGTCTACAAAGTTGTATACAAAAATAGCGCATAAATAATGCACTCTTATGTACAAAACGCCCAAAGCGCAGGCAATTCATGCCCGCGCGTGCTGCAAATGCGAAAAAAACTTAAGCCCGGAGAGATTTTACTCTCAGCGTGAGGGGACAACAGCCAACGCACAGGTGACTCATGGGCTCCGGAAAAGATCTCGAACTGGTGAAACTCACCAAGCGCTACGGACAGACCGTTGCCGTGGATGCCATCGACTACCGTTTTAGAAACGGCAGCTACGTGTGCCTTTTGGGTCCGTCGGGCTGCGGCAAATCCACAACGCTCAGAATGATCGCCGGGCATGAGACCGTGTCTGACGGCTCGATCCTTTTGGACGGGTTCGACATTTCGCAACTGCCCCCCGCCAAACGCGGCACCGCGATGATGTTCCAGAGCTACGCCCTGTTCCCGCACCTCTCTGTGCGCGACAACGTGGCCTTTTCCCTGCGCATGAAAGGCGTCGACAAGGCAGAGCGTCACCGCGCCGCCGATGAGATGCTCGAACTCGTGCATATGTCCGATTTCGCCAACCGCCTGCCCGCCCAGCTCTCGGGCGGTCAGCAACAGCGTGTTGCCCTCGCCCGGGCGCTTGTGACCAAGCCGCGGGTGCTGCTTCTGGACGAACCTCTGTCTGCGCTCGACCCCTTCCTGCGCGTCAAGGTTCGGACAGAGCTCAAACGTATTCAGCGCGAATTGGGCATCACCTTTTTGCACGTGACCCATGGTCAGGACGAGGCGCTGGCCCTCGCCGATGAGATGGTGGTCATGAACAACTCCGTCATCGAACAGGCCGGCCCCGCGCGCGACGTCTGGAGCGCGCCGCGCACCGAATTCGTGGCACGGTTCATGGGCGGACATAATGTCATCAGCCTGAATGGGGCCAAAGTGGCGCTTCGGGCTGATGAGGTGCGTCTCGGGGATCAAGGTCTCGGCGCCACCGTGACCGCCGTCGAATATCAGGGCGCGCATGTCGCGATGACCTCCATGACGGAGGCGGGCGAAGAGGTGCTCGCCCTCGTGCCGGAAGAGACGTTTTTCACCAATCCCAAGAATCCGGGCGATGCCGTGAGCCTCGCTTGGGACGAGGGGCGGCTACACCGCCTCCAAGCCTGAAACACCAGAAAATCCAATCCAACAAGGGAAGAAACCACATGTCGAAAATGCGTTATTCGCGCCGTGCCGTGCTTAAAGGCGGTGCTGCGGCAGTTGCCGCCTCTGCCCTCCCCGCCCCGATGGTCTGGGCGCAGGAGATCAAGGACATCACCCTCCGCCAATTCGGCACCGGCGTGTCGAACCTCAACGATGTGGCAACCAAGGTGAAAGAAGACCTCGGCTTCACGCTTGAGATGACCGCGCTCGATTCCGATTCCGTGACACAGCGCGCCGCGACCCAGCCGGACAGCTTTGACATCGCCGACATCGAGTACTGGATCTGTAAAAAAGTCTGGCCGACCGGCAACCTTCAGGCCATGGACACCTCGAAAATCGCCAATTACGACAAGATTGTCGGCATTTTCCGTGACGGCAAACTGACGCCCGACTCCACCATCGCACAGGGCACCGCCCCGCATTCCGTGGGCTTTGTCGACGGCCCGGGCGGCACCTCTTTCGCCGATGAAGAAACCGGTTGGATGACCCTCATCCCGACGATCTACAACGCCGACACGCTGGGCATCCGCCCCGACCTCATCGGCCGTCCGATCGACACCTGGGCCGAGCTTTTGAACCCGGAATTCAAAGGCAAAGCCTCTATTCTCGACATTTCCTCCATCGGCATCATGGACATGGCGATGGTCTGCGAAGCCATGGGTGAAATCCAATACGGCGACAAAGGCAACATGACCAAAGAGGAGATCGACAAGACCTTCGCGATCTTCACCGAGGCGAAAAAGAACGGCCAATTCCGCGCCTTCTGGAAGACCTTTGATGAATCCGTGAACCTCATGGCGTCCGGCGAGGTTGTGATCCAGTCGATGTGGTCCCCGGCCATCACCGCGGTGAAATCGCGCGGCATCGAGTGCGTCTACCAGCCGCTCAAAGAGGGCTATCGTTCTTGGGGCGGTGGTTTGGGCCTGTCGTCCAGCCTGTCCGGCATGGAGTTGGACGCGGCCTATGAATACATCAACTGGTATCTCTCCGGCTGGGTCGGCGGCTACCTGATGCGTCAGGGTTACTACTCCGCTGTGCCGGAAACCTCCAAGAACTTCATGACGGAAAACGAGTGGGGCTATTGGTTCGAGGGCAAAGCCGCGACCGACGTCATCACCTCGCCGACCGGCGACGTTCTGGCGCAAGCGGGCGAAGTGCGCGATGGCGGGTCTTTCACCGACCGTATGGGCGCTGTGGCCTGTTGGAACGC
>CAXPTW010000051.1:0-11975 GCA_964220165.1 Abyssibacter sp. | reverse complement strand
TGACTGGAGTTCAGACGTGTGCTCTTCCGATCTGTTTGTTCGAGATAGCGCAGGGTTTCGGCGTCAATCGGGAAGAAGCCGCAGGTCGCGCCATATTCCGGTGCCATGTTGGCAATCGTCGCACGTTGCGCCAGCGGCAGGTTGTCGAGGCCGTCGCCGTAGAATTCGACGAATTTGCTGACCACGCCATGTTCACGCAGCATTTCGACGACTTTGAGAACGAGGTCGGTGCCCGTGGTGCCCTCGACCATCTCGCCGGTGAGTTTAAAGCCCACGACCTCGGGGATCAGCATGGAGATCGGCTGGCCGAGCATGGCGGCTTCGGCCTCGATCCCGCCAACGCCCCAGCCAAGCACAGCCGCGCCGTTCACCATGGTGGTGTGGCTGTCGGTGCCCACAAGCGTGTCGGGGTAGGCCACCTCGACGCCGTCCGGGTCCGTGTCGGTCCAAACGGTCTGCGCGAGGTATTCGAGGTTCACCTGGTGACAAATCCCGGTGCCCGGCGGGACCACGCGGAAGTTTTCAAAGGCGGTCTGACCCCATTTGAGGAACTGGTAGCGCTCCATGTTGCGCTCATATTCGCGGTCCACGTTCATCTGGAAGGCGCGGGGGTTGCCGAATTCGTCGATCATCACCGAGTGGTCGATGACGAGATCGACGGGCACCAGCGGGTTGATTTTCTTGGCATCGCCACCCAGCGCCTTGATCCCGTCTCGCATGGCGGCGAGGTCAACCACGGCGGGAACGCCGGTGAAATCCTGCATCAACACGCGGGCCGGGCGGTAGGCGATCTCACGCGGGTTTTGGCCGCCGTTCTCGGCCCACTTACCAAAGGCCTTGATGTCATCGGTAGAGACGGAAAAGCCGCCATCCTCGAACCGGAGCATGTTCTCCAAGACCACTTTGAGCGCGGCGGGGAGTTTGGAAAACTCACCGAAACCGGCCTCTTCGGCGGCGGGGATCGAATAATAGGCGAGGGTTTTGCCGTTCACGTCGAGGGTGCGGCAGGTTTTGGCGGTGTCTTGACCGACAACAACAGTCATTTGGTGGCCTCCGGTTGGTATAAAACTGCGCGGCCTGAAACTGCCTCAGACCAGCGTGGCACGACTAAAGTCTTAGCGCTTTCTCGTCTCTTGTCCATCGCAGGGCGCGCTTTCTGTGGACAGTCGCGTGAGCGAGCCGATAGAAGAGATTTGAACATCGCGCTGCCGAAGAACTTGCAACCGCAAATCGGTTAGTATACTTTTGCATACAAATAATTCGAGAGTCGGGTCACACAGCATTTTTGCGGCCCGGTTGTCGCCCGTTCTGTCATCAACTCGCACTCCAAATCGCAGGGACCGTCATGAGCTTGTACACCGACTACCTATCCGAAATCGAAACGCGCAAAGGTGAGGGTCTCCACCCGAAGCCCATCGACGATGGCGCGCTGGTTGCGGAGCTGATTTCCCTGATCGAAGACGAAGGCAACGAGCACCGCACGGAGGCTCTGAACTTCTTCATCTACAACACCCTGCCGGGCACCACGCCTGCCGCTGAGGTGAAAGCGAAATTCCTCAAAAAGATCGCTCTCGGCGAGGCCGTCGTGGCCGAGATCACCCCGGATTTCGCCTTTGAGCTTTTGTCCCACATGAAGGGCGGGCCGTCCGTTGAGGTGCTGCTCGACATCGCTCTGGGTGATGACGCCGCGCTCGCCACGCAGGCTGCCGAAGTGCTGAAAACCCAAGTGTTCCTCTACGAGGCCGACACCGATCGCCTCAAAGCCGCCTATGAGGCCGGCAATGCGGTCGCGAAAGACATTCTGGAAAGCTACGCGAAGGCCGAATTCTTCACCAAGCTCCCCGAAGTCGAAGAAGAAATCAAAGTCGTCACCTACATCGCCGCCGAAGGCGATATTTCGACCGACCTTCTGTCCCCGGGCAACCAGGCGCACTCCCGCTCTGACCGTGAGCTGCACGGCAAATGCATGATCACGCCCGAGGCCCAAGCCGAAATTCAAGAGCTGCAAAAAGCCAACCCGGATGCCCGCGTCATGCTGATCGCGGAAAAAGGCACCATGGGCGTCGGTTCTTCGCGCATGTCCGGCGGGAACAACGTGGCGCTCTGGACCGGCAAGCAAGCCTCCCCCTATGTGCCGTTTGTGAACATCGCGCCGGTTGTCGCGGGCACCAACGGCATCTCGCCGATCTTCCTCACCACCGTGGGCGTGACCGGCGGTATTGGCCTCGACCTCAAAAACTGGGTCAAGAAACTCGATGCCGACGGCAAGCCGGTGCTTGATGAGAATGGCGACCCGATCCTTGAGCAGAAATACTCTGTCGAGACCGGCAAGGTGCTCACCATCAACACCAAGGAGAAAAAACTCTACGACGCTGATGGCACCGAGCTGGCTGACGTCTCCTCCGCCTTCACGCCGCAAAAGGTCGAGTTCATGAAAGCCGGTGGCTCCTACGCCGTCGTCTTTGGCAAGAAACTCCAGACCATCGCTGCCGAAACCCTCGGCGTCGAAGCGCCGCTGGTCTTTGCGCCGTCGAAAGAGATCACCAAAGAGGGGCAGGGCCTCACCGCCGTTGAGAAAATCTTCAACCGCAACGCCGTGGGCGTTTTGGCGAAAGAGCCGCTTCTGGCCGGGTCCGACGTGCGTGTGAAGGTCAACATCGTTGGCTCGCAGGACACCACGGGTCTCATGACTTCGCAGGAACTCGAAGCCATGGCGGCGACCGTGATCTCCCCGTCTGTTGACGGCGCCTATCAGTCCGGGTGTCACACCGCGTCTGTGTGGGACAAAAAGGCTCAGGCCAACATCCCCAAACTCATGTCTTTCATGAACAAATTCGGTCTGATCACCGCGCGTGACCCGAAGAACGAATATCACGCCATGACCGACGTGATCCACAAAGTGCTCAACGACATCACCGTGTCGGATTGGGACATCATCGTGGGCGGCGATAGCCACACCCGTATGTCCAAAGGCGTGGCCTTTGGCGCCGACTCCGGCACCGTGGCTCTGGCTCTGGCGACCGGTGAGGCAACCATGCCGATCCCCGAGTCCGTGAAAGTGACCTTCAAGGGTCAGATGAAAGACTACATGGACTTCCGCGACGTGGTGCACGCCACCCAAGCGCAGATGCTCAAACAGTGTGGTGACAACGTCTTCCAAGGCCGCGTGATCGAAGTGCACATCGGCACGCTTCTCGCTGACCAAGCCTTTACCTTCACCGACTGGACCGCCGAGATGAAGGCGAAAGCCTCCATCTGTATCTCCAACGACGACACGTTGATCGGCTCGCTGGAACTGGCGAAATCCCGTATCCAAGTGATGATCGACAAGGGTATGGACAACGAGGCGAAGACGCTTCAGGGCCTGATCGACAAAGCCGACAAACGCATCGCCGAGATCAAATCCGGTGAGAAACCTGCTCTGACCCCGGACGCAGACGCGAAATACTTCGCCGAGGTTGAGGTCGATCTCGACCTGATCGACGAGCCGATGATCGCCGACCCGGACGTGAACAACGCCGACGTGTCCAAGCGCTACACCCACGACACCATCCGTCCGGTCTCCTACTACGGGGCCGAGAAAAAGGTGGATCTGGGCTTTGTCGGCTCCTGCATGGTGCACAAGGGCGACATGAAAATCGTCGCGCAGATGCTCAAGAACTTGGAGAAAGAGACCGGCAAGGTCGAATTCAAAGCGCCGCTCGTGGTGGCCGCGCCGACCTATAACATCATCGACGAACTCAAGGAAGAGGGTGACTGGGAAGTGCTCCAGAAGTACTCCGGGTTTGAGTTCGACGACATGTTCCCGAAAGCGCAGGCGCGCACCGAGTATGAGAACACGCTCTACCTCGAACGTCCGGGCTGTAACCTCTGCATGGGCAACCAGGAGAAAGCCGCCAAGGGCGACACCGTTCTGGCGACCTCGACCCGCCTGTTCCAGGGCCGCGTTGTGGAAGACAGCGAGAACAAGAAAGGCGAAAGCCTCTTGGCCTCGACGCCTGTCGTGGTGCTCTCCGCGATCCTCGGCCGGACGCCGACGCTCGACGAGTACAAGCACGCGGTGGAAGGCATCGACCTGACCAAATTCGCACCGCCGCTCCAAGTCCCGGCAACCGCGAAATCCGCACATTTCTGATCCGTCAGAGATGAGAATTCAAAAGGGGCGGCACCTGAGGTGTCGCCCTTTTTCGTGGATCACGCCGCGATCTGGAACCGATGGCGGTATTCGCCGGGGCTGACGCCCGTGGCGGTTTTGAACAGGCGGGCAAAGGCGGGCACATCGTGGTAGCCGACCTGCCAGCAGATCGTGGTCACGGGTAAGGATGTCAGTTCCAAGAGCCCTTTGGCACGCTCCACCCGTAATTCCTGCACATAGCGGTTGATGGTCAGGCCGGTCGCCTTGGAAAACCGGCGATGCAGGGAGCGCTCGGACATTCCGGCCCGTTGGGCCAGCGCACTCACCGACAAATCCTCCCCGGTGTGGCTCTCCATCCAAAGCTGGAGGCTGCGGATGCTCTGGTCGGTGTGGCTCATGTTCGGGCTAAACCGGCGATAGGTCTGTTGTTCCCGTCCCGCCGGGTCGATCAACATCTGACGACAGGTGCGCGAGACCGTCGCAGGCCCCAGCCAGCGCCCCACGAGATGCAGCCCGAGATCGACCCAGGCCATGATGCCCCCCGCCGTCACGACATCGTTGTCGTCCACGAGAATGCGTTCTGGGGTGAGCGTCACCTGGGGAAATGTCGCCCGGAAATCCGCCTCAAGCGCCCAATGCGTTGTCGCCGGGCGGCCATCGAGAATCCCCGCATAGCCAAGCCAGTATCCGCCCGCACAGGCCGAGCACATGATCGTGCCCGCGTGATGTTGGCGTTTGAGCCAGTCGTGCAAGGGGTGATCCTCTTCGCCCCGGACCCCGGTCAGGTTCGGAGGCAGGATCACGGCGTCGAACCTCTGCGTCTCGTCCAATGAGGCGGGGTCCATGAGCCGGTGACTGATTTGACGCGCGGGGGAGGAGTCGGCGAGCCGGTTGGCCACGTCGAACATCTCCCCAAGCCCATGCAGGGCGGATTGCTGCGCGCCGTTGTAGGCGATGAGGGCAACTGTTGGCGTATTTGGCATATCATTTGTCATATGTGCCAATCGTAGAGCCGCCTCAGTCGCGTGTAAACCAGCACGACCAGACGCATTTCCACCCGTTTCCCCATGGAGGCCCAGATGACCACATCCGCCCTGATTCTGATCGACATCCAAAACGATTACTTCCCAAGTTTCCCGGACAGTAAAATGCCGCTTCCGGCCATGGATGCGGCGGTGCAAGAGGCCGCCAAGCTCCTTTCGGCGGCACGTGACAGCGGGATGAAGGTCGTGCATATCCAACATGTTATGCCGTCGTCAGACGCGCCGTTCTTTATCCCCGACACGCCGGGCGTCGAGATTCATGCAGGCGTCGCGCCGCTGGACTCCGAGACGGTGGTCACAAAGGCCCGACCGTCGAGTTTCGTGGGCACGGGGCTCGACGCGCTGTTGCGCGACGCCGGGGTTGATCACTTGATCGTCTGCGGGGCCATGAGCCAGATGTGCGTAGATGCGACGGTGCGCGCCGCCGTGGATCTCGGCTATAAGGTCACCGTCGCTCAGGACGCCTGCGCCGCCGCGAATGTCTCGCATGGTGGCGTCGATGTGCCCTCCGAGATGGTGCATGCGGCAATCATGGCACCGCTTGCGGCCAGCTATGCCGAGGTCGATCTGACCGCGGACATCCTCGCGCGCCTCATCCGGTGATCCTCGTGGCCTCGGGAGGGGCTTGGCCTCCCCCGACGCCCCTCGCATCGTGAGAACCCCATGTGACCCCCTTGGCACGTTCAGCGTCCTGTAACAGCTTCTCGCAATTCCTTGATTGGCCAGAAACGCGCAAACCGCTTAGATATGAGTGGCAATCAACGGAGCCACCATGCGACAGACCGATGCCGCCTTTTCAATCCCTCGCCGCGGAGTTCTCTCCCGCTTCCTCGCGGGGCTTATCATAGCGGCCTCTCCTCTGACCGTGTCTCCCGCTCTGGCGCAGGCCTCCGGGGATACGCTTGTGGTTGTCGAACTTTTCACCTCCCAGGGCTGTTCTTCTTGCCCGCCCGCTGACGCAATGATGGCGGAGCTGGCCACGCGGGAGGGGATTTTGCCGCTCTCTTTGCATGTGGATTACTGGGATTACATCGGCTGGCGTGATGAATTCGCCCAGCCGCAGTTCACCCAGCGCCAGAAAGCCTACGCGCATGCGGCGGGCAAGCGGAGCATCTACACCCCGCAGATGATCGTGCAAGGTGCCGAGCATGTGGTGGGGGTCAAGCCCATGCGGCTGGCCGAAACCGTGATGCGCCACCGGATGCAAGATGCGGCCCCTGTGACCTTGGGCGCGACGCGCGCGGGGGATCGGCTGATGATTTCTGCGGTCTCGTCGGGGGCTTTGCCCGAGGCAATGCGCCTTCAGCTCGTGCGCTTCGATCCGCATCAGCGCGTGATGATCGAGCGCGGTGAAAATGCCGGGAAAACAGTCGATTACACGAATATCGTGACCGAATGGCTTCCTGTGATGGACTGGGACGGCAAAGGGCCGCTCGCCATCACGCTCGATCTTTCCGGGGAGGCCCGCACAGCGGTCATCCTTCAGGCGATCACGCCGGGTGGACCGGGGCCGATCCTCGCGGCTGTGCGCGCCGATTAAGACGCGTCTTTGCCGAAGTTTTCCGCGTAGCTTTCAAGCTCTTCTTTTGTGAGACGCTCCGGCTTCCAACGCCGGTGAATCCAGAACCATTGTTCCATGTGCTGGCGCGTGATCTCCTCCAGGTCGCTGTTGAGCACCTGGGCCATGTCTTCGGCGGTGGTATGCGGCACGGGGGCCTGCACCTGGACCTTGAAATTCAACTTGTCGTCGAGGCGGATGCCGTAAATCGGGATCAAAAGCGCCTCATATTTGAGGGCCAATTCCGCCGCCGCCAAAGAGGTGCGGGCGGGTTTGCCAAAGAAATCCAAAACCGTGCCACGCTGCACGTAGACATCTGACAGAAAACCAATCATCCCGCCGGATTTCAGATGTTTGAGCAATTCCGCATAGCCGCGCCGCCCACGCGGGAACAGCGGTTTGCCGATGGTGCCGATCGCGTCGACATAATGCGCGTTGAAGAATTTGTTCTTCATCGGGTTGTAGAGCGAGCCGACATCATAGCCATGGGCGATGAGCGCCGCGCGCGGCACGTCGTAATTGCCGAAATGGCCGGTGTGCAAAATCACCGGACGCCGGGAATCGCGCGCCTCACGCAGGATCTCCGCGCCGGGGCCATGAAATTCGATGTCCTTCATCCGCGCGATGAATTCCGAACCGGAATAGATCTCGATCAGGGTGCGCCCGGCATTGTCAGGCACCTCGCGCACGAGCCGCGCGACCTCGGCCTCGGGCAGCTCCGGCATGACATGGGCGAGATTGGCGCGCACCCGTTTGGAATAGCCCGCCAGCGGTGCCATAACGCGCGACATGAGCCAGCCCATCATGTTGACCCGTGTGCGATAGGGGAGCGTCAGCGCGGCCTTGAGCAGCCCGCGCATGATCAGGTTTTGGAGATATTGTCCAAATGTTCCTTCGATCTCGCCGCGCTTGATCTTCATGGCTGCCCCATTTCTTTTGGTGGCAGGGGGGCGGTCATACCGCTCTGCCGTTCGCGGTGCCAGACATAGAGCCCCGCCGCCACGATCACAAGAGCGCCGAAGACCGTGGCCCTGTCGGGGATGGTGCCAAAGGCGAGAAACCCCCAGCCGGAGGCGGCCAAGAGGCCCGCATAGGAAAACGGGGCTATGGCGGAGGCGTCGGCCTCGCGGTAGGCGCGGATCATCAACATCTGGCCGAGGGTGCCGAAGCCCCCGATCACGGCCATGATGAGGAGGGCCGTTGCGTCCGGGGTCACCCAGCGAAAGGGCGCGATCAGGCTCATGATGCCGGTGCAGATCAGGCCGGAATACAAAAGGCCCGTGACGGGGCTTTCCTTCACGCCGATATGGCGCGTGGCGAGCGCATAGCCCGCCAGACAGGTCGCAGACCCGAGGGGCCAGAGCGCGGCGGGTTGGAACACGTCGGAGCCGGGGCGGATGATGATCAAGGCGCCGATAAGAGCGACCGTGATCCCGGCCACCCGGCGCGGTCCGACGCGTTCTTTGAGCACAAAGGCGGCGCCGAGGGTGATGAGGACCGGGGCGAGGTCCGCGACGGCGGTGGCCTCGGCCAGTCCGATGGTCTGTAAGGCTTTGAAAAAACACGCCGCCGCCGCCAGTTGCATCAGCCCGCGCAGGAGTTGCAGCCAGGGGTGATGCGTCTGGAGCGCACCGCGCAGCCGGGGGGCAAAGAGCACGCACAAGATGAGAAGCTGCCCGCCATAGCGCGCCCAGAGCACCTGAGAGAGATCGACATGCTGGCCGAGAATCTTCGCCAACATGTCCATGGCCGAGAACACGGTCACGGAGGTGATCATGAACAGAATGCCGCGCGATTGCACGGGAAGGCGGGAAAACCACGTCATCCGGCGACGCTATGAGGGGGCGCCTCTTTTGTCCAGATGATCAAATGCACGGGCGGTGTGCTCGTCTTCTCGGTCCCTGTCCGGCACCTTCGGTGGGATTTGAGGAGGCCCGGTTTCATGCCCGATGTTTACGAACTCATTCTGTGCGATATTTCCGGGGACCATAAGCCGGTCGTAATTTTTCGATCACAGAGTCCCTTCATGCCGCTGAGCGTTGGCGAGCGGTTTGACGATCAGGGTGGGGGATCGCCTCGACGGTGTGGGGCGGATCGGATCGCCGGAGGCTCCGATCCGCTATCTCGTCTTTGCGACAAAGCATCTCGTGGTCATGACAGAGGGCAAGACGGTCTATCAGCTCTGCGTCAATCTTCAGCCCTACAGCGGGCCGAGATCCCCGGCCTGGGGCGAGCATGATCCGGTTGCGTGACCCTCTGGGTCAATCGTCTCCGGTGAGCAAAAAGATTTCTCCCGTCGCCTCCAGATCGCGAATGCCCGCGACCACCGCGTTCATCGCGGCCTCGGCATCGCTGTCTTTGACCTTGCCCATGGCTTCCATTTCTTCGCGCAACCCATCCGCCATGCGTTTCGACATGTTGGAGAGGATGAAGTCTGTCGAGGCGGCGGCCTCGCCGGTCGCGCCCGCGAGCGCGGTGATGAGTTGGTCCTGTTCGACAGCCCGCACCAATTTGGCGACATCGCGCGGGTCGATGCGGTTTGCGATATTGGCGAAGGTAAAGATATTCTTGCGCACCTGTTCGGCAAAGGCCTTGTCGGTTTCATCGAGGCCTTCGAGCACGCCGTCGCGGGTGTTGGAGGAGGAAAAGTTGAGGATGGCACCGACGCGCTCGGGCGGTTCCTCGGAAAAGGCGGCGGTCGGTTGGGCGTCGATTTGCGCGGCGATCGAAAGGCCGATGCGTTGCACAACCTCGGGAGACACGCCGGAGGTCAGCGAAATCGCATAGGCCACGCGCCGGGCACGGTCACCGGGCAGCATGGACATGAGCGCGGCGGCTTTGGAGACCTTGAGTTTAGAGAGGAGGACGGCCCCCACTTCGACGCTTTCCTCCTGGAGGATCGCCAAAAGGCGCGCCTGTTCGACGCCCGCGATGCGTTCCCACGGATCGCCGGTGAGAGAGAACCCGGCATTGGAGCGCAGTTTCGAGGCGGTAGTGGGGGAGATTGCCCCATCGAGCACCCCAAGCGCGCCCTCAAGCCCACCGGGAAAGGACAGGCCGACCGCCTCCAGCTCCGCGAGGAATTCCTCGATGACGGCGCTGAGCGTGTCTTTGTCGATATAGCGCAGCTCGGTGAGTTGATGGGCCAACTCGACCTGTTGCTCCTCGGTAAAGCTGTGGAGTTTGAGTTTGACGTCCTGCGCGGCGAGCAATTTGACGATGATCGCCGCCTTGGTGCGTTGCGACAGGCGCACGGGCATTTTGGAGAGCGGTGCGCCGAACGCCTCCATCCCGAAGGCGTCGTCGCCCATCGCGTTCATGCCGCCAAGCGCGCCGAGATCGGGCAGGGCGGTTCCGTCGTCCGTGATATGTGATGCTCCGTCCACGCGGCCCTCATGGTTTGTCCCCGGTCTGTCCGGGGTGTGTCCCGGCACTGTCAGTCGCGGCGAGTCACCCGCCGATGAGGACAGTGTCGGTCAGGAGCCTTAACGCATCGTGACCAAGCGGCGAGTTTCAGAGGGAAAAATCGCTCAGCCGATGACCTGTTTGACGCAGGTTTTGGTGCTGTCATCCCATGTGGAGCCTTCGGCGCAGGAGATCTTTTGCTCGTGGGAGCAGCTCGGGTCTTGTGCGAGGGCCGGGGATGCGAGCTGCGCGAGGAAGAGGAGGGACAGAAGTGTGCGTTTCACCATAAGAAATCTCCCGAAAGCGGTGGCTTCCGGGAGATCATAGCATGAAACGGGCGATTTTCGCAGGCGAAGCAGGTTTGGGCGGGGCCTGTGGGCCCAAATGCGCAAAAATGCGCCATCCAATCCTGTTGCTGTCTTACTCGCCAAACACCCGCTTAAAGATCGTGTCGACATGTTTGGTGTGATAATCCATGTCGAATTTCTCGTTGATGCCGTCGACGCCAAGCGCCTTGACCACATCTTCGTCGGCCAAAAGCTGTTCGCGGAAATCGACGCGATCTTCCCACACTTTCAAGGCGTTGCGCTGCACCATCGTGTAGGCGTCTTCGCGGGACACACCGGCTTGGGTCAGCGCCAAAAGCACACGCTGGGACATCACGAGGCCAGGGAATTTGTTCATGTTGTCGAGCATGTTGTCCGGGAAAATCAGCATTTTCTCGACCACACCGGCGAGGCGGTTGAGCGCGAAATCGAGCGTCACGGTCGCGTCCGGGCCAATGCCGCGTTCGACAGAGGAGTGCGAAATATCGCGCTCGTGCCACAGCGCGACGTTCTCCATCGCCGGCACAACGGTCATGCGCACGAGGCGGGCGAGACCGGTGAGGTTCTCGGTCAGAACCGGGTTCTTTTTGTGCGGCATCGCGGAGGAGCCTTTTTGGCCCATGGAGAAAAACTCCGCGCCTTCCAACACTTCGGTCCGCTGCATGTGGCGGATTTCAATCGCGACGTTCTCGATCGAGGAGGCAATCACACCGAGCACGGCAAAGAACATGGCGTGGCGGTCGCGCGGAATGACCTGGGTCGAGATCGGCTCAGGTTTGAGGCCCATTTTCTCGCACACATGCTCTTCGACCGCCGGGTCGATGTTGGCAAAGGTGCCGACCGCGCCGGAGATCGCGCCGGTGGCGACTTCTTCGCGGGCCGCCAGAAGACGGGCTTTGTTGCGGTCCATTTCGGCGTAGAAACGGGCAAAGGTCAGGCCCATGGTGGTCGGCTCGGCGTGGATGCCGTGCGAACGCCCGACGCGGACGGTCATTTTGTGTTCCATCGCGCGGGTTTTGAGCGCGGCGAGCACTTTGTCGAGGTCGGCCAAAAGGATGTCTGCGGCGCGCACGAGCTGAACGTTCAGGCAGGTGTCCAAGACGTCAGAGGAGGTCATGCCCTGGTGGACGAAACGAGCCTCTTCCGAGCCGACATGTTCGGCCAAGTGCGTCAGAAAGGCGATGACGTCATGTTTGGTGACAGCTTCGATCTCGTCGATGCGGGCCACGTCGAACTCGACGTCCTTGGCTTTCCACACTGCGTCCGCGTTTTCCTGCGGGATCACGCCGAGTTTGGCCTGAGCGTCACAGGCGTGGGCCTCGATCTCGTACCAGATTTTGAACTTGGTGGCGGGTTCCCAGATCTGGGTCATCTCGGGGCGGGAATAGCGGGGGATCATCGGCAGGCCCTTTGCTTTGTCGTTGACAGTTGCGCGCGTCATAGACGGATGCGCGCAAATGAACAAGATAGCCTGCGTTTCCCGCTATTTTTCCAACAGATGCGTTTCC
>CAXPTW010000050.1:0-12866 GCA_964220165.1 Abyssibacter sp. | reverse complement strand
CATACCGTAGACCAGATGGTGCCTGTTGACCTGGGCGGGCTGTCGCTGATACCCCTTGTTTTACTGGAGTTACCAGCTGAGCCGGTGCCTGTAACGGGAACCACATGAGATAAACGGAGCCCCCGGGCACCATTTTAATTCAGAAGACAACTGAGCAGGACGCTGCAAAATTGCAGCGATTTCGACGCTGTTTCCGGTTGGATTTCGCGGTGCTGGATTGGTGGGGAGTTGCGCTATTGGTGCGGCGTGACGGCGTCGTTTGTTTTACAGGCTCCGATCCAGACCGCTTCGCCCTGATCGACGCTGTCTATTATCGCGCGGGTCCAGAGCGCGCCGCAGGTGCCGCCGCATTTTGGGCAGGGGCGGGCGAGGGCGCCGCCGCCGCAGAGGGGGCAGGTGTCGCCGAAGTCGCCTTGGCCCCAGTCGGACCCGCATAGGGTGCAGAGGAGTGTGCCCTCCGGATGCGCGGCCCCTAAGGAGAGAGACAGTTCCATCGCCGCGATATAGTGGGCCTCTGACCGGGCGGCCGCGAGGAAATCTTCGATCGTGTCGTAAAAGGTGGTCGATGGCCAATTCGCGACCGTTTGGCGGGACCAGGTGAGATGAACCTCGGCCAAGCGGCCATTTCCGGTCAGGTAGAGGACAGTGTCAGAGCCGATTTGACGGGCGACGGCGGTGACGGATTGGCCGCGCAAGAGATGTGTCGGGGCCATTTCCTTGTGCAGGGCGCGGTTCAAAGGCAGCGCGCCCAAGCGTCCGACGGGGGTCCAGTCGGTGCCTTTGAGATGATTGGCAAGCTGTTTTCGAACGTCAGACGCCCTAAGCATCACGTGCACCCTTCCTGCGCGCCCATTGCTTTCTGATCCTTTCGTGAAAGCCGTTTGGACACATAGTGGGTCGAAAGCGATGCAAATACCAGCTTTTGAACGCGTTTTGAGCGTCCTTGCCAGATGTGCCGGTCGTCAGACCAGAGCGTGATCAGACCAGAGCGTGATCTTGCGGTACACCGTCTTGGGGGGCGTCGGACAGGGCTTTCATCCCGTAGATGACGGTCGCGGCCAAGAGGAGCGTGATGGACCCGGTCATCGGGAAGAGGATGAGGCCGCCCCAGAGCGGCATGCCCAAGAGCGTGGCGAGGCCGGTCAGGCAGGTGGCAGAACACAAGGCGATGGCAAGCAGGGCAACGATCATAATCTGGTCCTCTGGAACGGAATGCGACATGCATTGATCCTCTATAGGGCGGCAATCTGGGACTATTCATGGCAACAGAGGGGTTAAATCGGGGTAAATCGTGGCGCAAAAATTTTGGCGGCGTGCCTGAGGCGGCCAAAAGAAACGCCCCGCACCGGTGGGTGCAGGGCGTGTGAGGTCGTGTTTGACGACGGGTTGGATTACGACGTCGCCCATTCCCAAGGCCGGGTGAACTGTCCGAGGACGCGGGCCAGGGCCTCTTCCTCGGCTTTGGCGGCGGGGTCGATCTGGGCCACGAGACCACGTTTTTTGTCATCAATGACGTGGGTGACACGGGCGGAGAGGCCCTCTTCTTCGAGGGCGGCATTGTAGATCCGGGTGATCGCCATTTTGCGCAACTCGGGTTTGAAGACCTTGCCCACGGCCGTTTTCGGAAGCTCCGGCATCACCTCGACATATTTCGGGATCGCGGCGCGTTCGTGGATATGAACGCGGGCATAGGACATGAGCTCGTCCGAGGTCACGGAGGCGCCCTCCACCAATTCGACATAGGCGCAGGGGAGCTCGCCTGCGTGGGCGTCCGGCTGGCCAATGGCCCCGACGACGGCGACAGATTCATGGCCCGCAAGCGCCTCTTCGATCTCGGCGGGGTCGATGTTGTGACCGCCCCGGATGATGAGGTCTTTGGCGCGGCCCGTGATCCAGAGATAGCCATCCGCGTCGATCCGGCCCAAATCGCCGGTGCGCAGATAGACGTCATGGTGGAAGAGGTCGTGGTTTTTGTCCTGCTCTGTGTAGGTCGAGCCCTCGAACACGCCGGGACTGTCGATGCAAATCTCGCCGATCTCATCGACGCCGCATTCGACGGGGCCATCCTCGGTCGTGCGGAGGATTTTGACATCGGTGTGCGGGAAGGGGATGCCGACGGAGCCGATTTTCTTTTCGCCGCCGATGGGGTTCACGGACACGAGGCAGGTGGCCTCGGTCAGGCCGTAGCCCTCGATGATCTCGACGCCAGCGGCCTGTTCGAACCGTTTGTAAAGCTCGACGGGCAGGGGGGAGGACCCGGAGAAGGCCATTTGCACAGAGGAAATATCCGCATCCACCTTGCGCTGCATCAGCGCGGAGATCGCCGTGGGCACGGTGATGATGAACGAGGTTTTCCAGCGCTCGCAGAGTTTCCAGAAGTTGTCGAACACTCCGTCGCCGCGGTAGCCCGCGGGCGTCGGATAGACGCCATGCGCACCAGAGGCCAATTGGCTTTGGATGATCACCTGGCTCGCGAAGACGTGGAACACCGGGAGCGGACACATGATGCTGTCGGTTTCGTCGAACAGGAGCCGAGAACCGAGCCAGCCGTTGTAGATCATGCCGGAATATTTGTGCTGGGCCACTTTCGGCATGCCGGTGGTGCCGCCGGTGTGGAAAAAGGCGGCGACGCGGTCCGAGGTGCTGTCCTCAAAGGTCAGATGATCGGAGGGGTATTTCGCCAGCTCCGTGTTGAAATCGAGAAGATCGGCGTGATGGGCCACGGCGTCCGGGTTTTTCGGACGGATGAACGGCACGATCCATTTCTTTGGCGGCGTGAGATAGTGCAAGAGATCGACTTCCAGCACGGTTTTCACCTGTGGCGCGTGGCGCACGGCCTCGGCGACCTTTTGGGCGACATCGGATTTCGGGAAGGATTTGAGCGTGACGACGACCTTGGCCTTGGTCTCGCGCAGGATGGCGGCGACCTGTTCCGGCTCCAAGAGCGGGTTGATCGGGTTCACGATGCCCGCGACCATGCCACCGAGAAAGGCGATCACGGTTTCATTGGCGTTGGGCATGATGAAGGCCACGACATCCTGCTCGCCGACGCCCAGAGCGCGGAACATATTGGCCGCCTGAGTCACCTTTTGATGGGTCTCGGCCCAGGTGAGGGTCTCGGCCTTGTCCTTGGGGCCGGAGGTCAGCTGAAAGGTAAAGGCCGGGCGTTCCGGGAATTTGTCCGTGGTCTCGGAGAGACGCTGATAGATCGTGACGGGGACGTCGCGCTCTTCCCACGGCATCTCCGCGTCGATCGCATGGCGTGCGCTCAAAGAGCTAAAATCTGATGGCATGTCATCCTCCCTTTACCCGACGCGGTGGTCGGGTCCGTTGCCTGTGCACCCTATGGATTTTGTGGGGGTTTTCCCAGGCTCTCCCAACCCCATCTTGCGGTCAAAGCGAAGGGCGCGCAAGAGTGCGGCAGGGGGCCAAGAGGCCCAAAACGCAGCGTCATCTCTGAACGGGTGAAAGTGGGACGCCACGTCATTTGCGGCGATATTTCCGCGCTGTGTGTGGACGCTTCTGACCGGCAAGTTTACGTTGCCCGGGAAATAGTGCAGAGGGCGGGAGTTTCCGATGAATGAGGTTGTGATCAGTGGCACCGGGGTTTTTACGCCGCCCTGTGTGATTACCAATGACGAGCTGGTCGCGGCGTTCAACGCCTATGTCGACCTGTTCAACGCGGAGCATGCGGAGGCGATCGCGGCGGGCGACGTTGAGGCCAAATCGCCGTCCTCGTCCGAGTTCATTCTGGCGGCGTCCGGGATCGAACAACGCTATGTCATGGAGAAAGACGGCATTCTTGACCCGACCCGGATGTGCCCGCGCTATGCGCCGCGCGCGGATGATGCGCCCTCGATGATGGCGGAGATGGCCGTGGATGCGGCGGGGCAAGCGCTCTCTCAGGCCGGTGTCGCGGCCTCTGACGTTGATCTCATCCTCTGCGCCGCCTCGAACATGGAGCGCGCCTATCCAGCGATGGCGGTGGAGATTCAGGCGCTTTTGGGGGCGGGGGGCTTTGCCTTTGACATGAATGTCGCCTGTTCCTCGGCCACCTTCGGGATTCAGACGGCGGCGGATATGATCCGGGCCGGGTCGATCAAACGCGCGCTGGTCCTGTGTCCGGAGATCACCTCGGGGCATTTGGAGTGGCGCGACCGGGACTGTCATTTTATCTTTGGCGATGTGGCGACAGCCGTGTTGCTGGAGGCCGAAGAGGTTGCACAAAACGCGCAATTCAAAGTGCTTTCTACCCGCTGTGCCACGCAATTCTCGAACAATATCCGCAATAACAACGGATTCCTGCGCCGCGCGCATGACCAGATGGACGACCGTCGCGACATGCAGTTCATGCAGAACGGGCGCAAGGTGTTCAAAGAGGTGCTGCCGCTGGTGTCTCAGCACATCGCCCAGCATATGGCCGATGAGGGACAAGACCCGGCGGGTCTCACGCGCCTCTGGCTGCACCAGGCGAACAAGTCGATGAATGACTATATCGGGAAAAAGGTGCTGGGCCGCGAGCCGCGCCCCGAAGAACAGCCGAACATCCTACAGGACTACGCCAACACCTCCTCAGCCGGGTCGATCATCGCCTTTGCCCAGCATCAGGACGGGATGCGCGCGGGCGATCTCGGGCTGATCTGTTCGTTTGGGGCGGGTTACTCGGTCGGCTCCGTGGTGGTGGAGAAGGTCTGATCCGCACGGGTGAGGGCGCGGAGGCGGTCGCGGGTTTGCTCCAGTGTGAGCGCTTCTTCCGCATAGGCGAGCGCGCGGGCGGCCATGGCGGTGGCCGCGCGGGCCATGTCCGGGTCGTCTGACGAGGCGAGTTGCAAAAGATTGCGCCGGAGTGCCTCGGCCACCTCGATCTGACCGGCCCCGTCGCGGGCAGCGGCGGCAAAGGCGGCCTCGATCAGGTCTTCGGCCCCGGGCGCGGGCATGAAGACCTCGGGGTGTTTCGGGGCCTCGACAGACTGATCGAGCGCATCCCAAAAGAGAGAGGTCACCCGGTTGATCACGGCGATGGCGGTGCCGGGATCGTTGACGCCGGGGGAGAGGGCTTTGGACGCGATCTCAGAGAGGGTCAGCAGGCTAAACTCCGGGTCCAGCTCATGGGTGCGGTCCGTGCCGATGACAAAGGCGGAGGACAGTTTGTCCCGGACGCCGTCGGGGAGCGTGCCCGCGACCTGCGCAATCATCGTATCTTTGAACACGAGCTGGCCGGGCCGTTTGAGAACGTAGACAGCGCCGTGGGACTTGGCGCAGCTCGCCAGCTCCGCGATGTCGATGAGTTGCAGATAGCCGGTGCGCGGCGCAAGGATTGGCGTGGTTTCTTCGGGCAGAACGGTCTCCGGCGTGAGAGGCGTGGCCCCGATACAGGGGCGGCGACGCGTGGCGCTCAGGCTGCGGCGCACCTCGTTTGCGGCGACATCGAGACTGTTGTCGAGGCTGCCGAGGTGGCTCAGATGACCGATCCAGCGCAGCATGGCCACGATGATGATCGCCACAACGACCGTGGTGATCGCGAGGACGACGATGGCCTCCTCATCGCCGTAGAACCCGGCGCGAAACAGGATGATTGTCGTCAGGGCAAAGATGAACGCGCCGATGAAGGCGGAGAGCACCGATTGGGTTGTGGTGTCCTGCAATAGCAACCGGTGGACGCGCGGGGTCGAGGCGGAGGCCGCGGCGCGGTGGGCGCTGACCATCACGTTGAGGGAAAAGGTCGAGACCGCCAACATCGACGAGGCGAGGATGGTCAGAACCGGCATCACCGCATCCGCATCGACGCCCCCGAGCAGGGTCTCCGGCAAGGCGCGGCGCAACACGAAGGTGATCAGGGAAATGACCAGAGACAGAAGCGCATAGAGACAGACCCTGAGCCAGAGCGCGTGATAATACCTGCGAAACAACAGGACGGGGAGTCTCAGGACGTCGAACATGGGGCCGCTTTCTTTGGTCTGGAGTTTATTTAGCGGCGTGTGGAGCCGGATCAACTCCATCGGAGGGGGACGTCAGACGGTAGCCTTTGCTCCAGAGTTCGCACAGAAACAGGGTGGCGTCGTCGAAACAGCGGTCTGAGAGCTGTTGCAGGCCCGGTTCCCGCCATCCGCGCATATCGGCGGCCACGGTGCAGAGTGCGAAAACGGCATCCATGGGATTGGGCGCGGGCGCCTGTGAGATCAGCCAATGCAGCGCCTCATAGGGCGTGTCGCCCTCGATCAACAGGCGCTCGCTCAGCCCGCTCTCATAGCGGTCTTGTCTGTTTTGCTGATGTCGACCCGCTGACAAACTCGCTAACCCGATTCCTCGTCACCCATCTGACGCACAGGCTAACGCGTCACTTTCTTTAGAGCCATCTGATTGTTTCCAATGGGCAAACAATTGACCCTCCAGCACAAGGTTGTCGCCCTTATGCGCAGTCCGGCACGGTTTGCCCGTCGCCTGTGCAAATTGGAGAGGGCGCCACGATGGGCGCCCTCATTGATCTTTCAGCGGTCAAAGACCTTAGCCCTGCGGGATGAGGAGCATCTGGCCCGGATAGATTTTGTCCGGGTGGGACAGCATCGGTTTGTTGGCCTCAAAGATTTCCATGTAGCGGTTGCCATCGCCAAGCGCGGCTTTGGAAATGCCCCACAGCGTGTCGCCCTTTTTCACTTCGTGGAACACGGGCTCTGCGCCTTCGAGCGTGTCCTCAACAGAGGCGATGCCTTCGACGTTGCCAGCGGCCATGATGATTTTGTCTTTGACTTCCTGAGAGGCGACCGTGCCGCCCAAGACGACCTTGTCCCCATCGACGGAGACTTCGACGCCTTCGGCCTCAAGGCCAAGGGCCTGGATCTCGGCCAGAAGGTCGTCGGCATTGGGGGCCTCGTCCTTTTTGCCGAAAACCTTTTTGCCGGCATCTTTCACAAAGCTGAACAGTCCCATCTCATCACTCCTGTTTTGGGTTTGACTGAGACTATCCGCGCAATGTGACGAAAAGAAAACGGGAATTTCGCCGGTTTCTCCCCGTGATCACGCGCCGTTGGTGAACTGAAGCTTTGCGAGACGTGCGTAGAGACCGCCTTGGGCCACGAGGTCTTCGTGGGTGCCAGTGGCGACGATCTGGCCGTCTTCAAAGACAAAGATGCGGTCGGCTTTCTTCACGGTGGCGAGGCGGTGAGCCACGATGAGGGTGGTGCGGCTTTGGGCCATGTCCTCGACTGCTTTTTGCACGGCCTGCTCAGACTCGGAATCGAGGGCGGAGGTGGCCTCATCGAGCAAGAGGATCGGCGCATCGCGCAGGATCGCACGGGCGATGGCGACGCGCTGTTTCTGGCCACCGGACAGCATGATGCCACGCTCGCCCACATAAGAGTCGTAGCCCTCGGGCAGTTTGGAGAGGAACTCATGCGCGGCGGCGGCTTTGGCGGCGGCGATCACCTCGTCCATCGTGGCCTCGGGGCGACCAAAGCGGATGTTGTCGGCGGCAGAGGCGGCGAAGATCACCGGATCTTGCGGCACAAGCGCGATGTGACGGCGGAAGTCAGCGCGCGCCATGTCCGAGATCGGCAGGCCATCGACAGAGATCACGCCCTCTTGCGGATCATAGAAGCGTTGCAGCAGTTGGATGATCGTGGATTTGCCTGCACCAGAGGGGCCGACGAGCGCGACGGTTTCGCCAGGCTTGATGTCAAAGGACACGCCATCGAGGGCCGGGGTGGTCGGACGCGACGGGTAGAAGAAGCGGACCTTATCAAAGGTGACCGCGCCTTTGGCGGGTTCGGGGTAGGGTTTCGGGTCGAGCGGGTCTTTGACCGGATCGCTGGCGGACAGGAGTTCGACGAGGCGCTCGGTCGCGCCCGCGGCACGTTGCAATTCGCCCCAAATCTCAGAGAGCGCGCCCGCCGCGCCCGCAACCATGATGGCATAGATCACGAATTGCACCAGCTCGCCGATGGTCATGACATCGGTGCGGACATCGCGCGCGCCGATCCAGAGCACACCAACCACGCCGGAGAAGATCAGCGCGATCACGATGACGGTCATCGCGGCGCGAGTTTTGATCCGGGTGTGGGCGGAGACAAAGCTTTTCTCGGTCACAGCGTCAAAGCGCTCGGCCTGTTGCGCTTCGCCGGTAAAGGCCTGAACGGTCTGGGCGGACAGGAGCGCCTCGGAGGCGGTGCCCGACGACGACGCGATCCATTCCTGGTTCTCGCGCGACAGTTTGCGCAACCGGCGGCCCAGCACGATGATCGGCACGATCACCACGGGCACGATCAACAGGACAAGCCCGGTGAGTTTCGCCGAGGTGAAGAGCATGAGGATCAGCCCGCCGACCATAATGAGCGCGTTGCGCAAGGCGACGGAAATGGAGGAGCCAATGACCGAGAGAATAAGAGTGGTGTCTGTGGTGATGCGCGAGAGCACCTCACCGGTCATGATTTTCTCATAAAAAGCGGGGGACATGCGGATCATACGGTCGAACACGGCTTTGCGGATGTCGGCCACGACGCGTTCGCCCAGACGGGTCACGAGGTAATAGCGCATGCCGGTGCCAAGCGCCAAAAGCCCTGCGATCATGAGCGCCGCCCCGAAATACTGGTCGAGAAGGACCACACCCGCGCTCTGGAACCCGTCGACAACGCGGCGGACGGCCAAGGGCAGGATGAGCGAGATACAGGCGGTGACAACGAGCGCCACGAGGGCGGCGGCCATCAGGCCTTTGTACGGGCGGATAAAGGGCCAGAGCTCTGCCAGCGCGCCGATGCGTTTCGATTTCTCGCGTTCAGCGGCATCCGTGAGTGTGCGGTCGGCGGCCATGTCCTGTCCTTATATATAGAGAGAGTGCGCTGTTTGAGTGGGTGACTGATAGTCCGCTGCCCCACGGGGTGCAACAATTCTGGGCCTTACGGTAGGGAAACGCGTGGAAAATGGGCATTTTATCCGTTGATTTCGGAGGTTTGCGACATATTCAAGAGGATATATGCGTCACATCTTTTGCGGCAATTCCCTAACCCGGTTGCAACACTGGGGTCGATATGTTGGGTTATGCCCACGCTCCGCCGGATCGTGCCCGAAAATGCCTCAACAGGGAGAGGACAGCCGGGCGCCTGTTACACCGTAAGAGAGACGATAACAAGCGCGGAGAAATCGCCCAAATCGGGGCGGTGACCGGCCTCAGAAGCCACATAGGTTCAGGCTGGCTAACTTTACAAATAAGCGGGAGCTCCCCTTATGAAAAATAAAAAACGTTTTGCGTCCAATGTCGTTGCGACGAGTGTTCTGGCGCTGGGCACCATGGCTGGCGCCGCTTTTGCCTCTGACGAGTGCGGCAGCGTCACCATTGCAGAGATGAACTGGGCCTCGGCCTCTCTTCTGGCCAACATTGATGCCATCATTCTCGAAGAAGGCTACGGCTGTGACGTGGACATCATCTCTGGTGACACCACGCCGACCTTTACCTCTATGAGCGAAAAAGGCGAGCCGGACCTCGCCCCCGAGCTTTGGGCCAACGGTGTGCGCGAGCCGCTCTACGCCGCGATTGAAGACGGTCGCATCGTCTCCGCCCTCAACGGGCCGATCACCGGTCTCGGCGAAGGCTGGTGGGTGACGAAGAAATTCACCGAAATGCACCCGGAAATCGACACGGTCGAGAAAATGCTCGCCCATCCTGAGCTGGTTCCCTACGTCGAGGACGAAAGCAAAGGCGCTTTCATGGGCTGTCCGGCGGGCTGGGGCTGTCAGCTGACCAACGCCAACCTGTTCCGTGCGTTCGACATGGAAGAAAAAGGCTGGGTGCTGGTCGATCCGGGTTCCGCCGCGGGTCTCGACGGCTCCATCGCCAAAGCTGTGAACCGGGACGAAGCCTGGTTTGGCTATTACTGGTCCCCGACCGCCATCATCGGCAAATACGACCTGCAGATGCTGCCGTTCGAGGTGGAATTTGCCGGGGCTGAGAACTGGGACGGGTGCATCGCGCAATCCGTGGACAACTGTGCCGATCCGCAGCCGACCGCCTGGACCGAGTCCGAGGTGCACTCCATCGTGACCTCTGAGTTTGCTGCAGAGAATGCGGTGACCATGGGCTATCTCGCCAACCGTGTGTTCCCGGGTGCCGAGATGAACGCCATGCTGGTCTACATGAACGACAACCAGGCCACCGGCGAAGACGCCGCCTATGAATTCCTCGCCACCAAAGAGGACGTCTGGACGAAATGGGTTCCGGCCGATGTTGCTGAAAAAGTGAAAGACGCTCTCTAAGGGCTTTTCGCAATTTTCTGAGGGGGTCGCACCAAGGTGCGGCCCCTAAGTTCATCGCATAAGGACATCTCATATGGACTGGCTTATCGAATTCCCGTCGCTTGGACGTCGCGATCTTTCTACGTTCCGGCAAACCATCGACGAAGGCTTCCTGAATTTTTCCCGCACCTTTGGGGAAAGTCTCGAAGCGTTCTTTTCCCCCCTGCTCAAATTTCTGATCTGGTTTGAAAACCTGCTCACCAATGCGCCTTGGCCGCTGGTGATCGGGGCCATCGCGCTTTTGGCCTGGCTTGGCTCGCGCAGCTGGAAAATCACCGTTGGCACCATCGCCGCCTTTGTTGTGATCGGATATTTCGGCATGTGGGAAGACACCATGGCGACGCTCGCCATGATTTCCGTCGCCACATTCGTCTGTATCGCGGTCGGCATTCCCATCGGTATTCTGATGGCGCGCTCGAATATCGCGCAACGCATCGTCACGCCGATCCTCGACGTGATGCAGACCATTCCCTCCTTTGTCTACCTGATCCCGGTGGTGATGCTCTTGGGCATCGGTAAAGTGCCGGGTCTTTTGGCCGTGTGCATCTACGCGCTCCCGCCGATCGTGCGTTTGACCAACCTCGGTATCCGTCTCGTCGATCAAGACGTGATGGAGGCGGCTGAGGCCTTTGGCGCCTCTGCGCGTGAAAAACTGTTCGGCGTTCAGATCCCGCTGGCTCTGCCCAACATCTTTGCCGGTGTGAACCAGACGATCATGATGGCGCTCTCTATGGTGGTCATCGCCTCTATGATCGGGGTCAAAGGCCTCGGCACGCCGGTGCTCCGCGCCATTTCCAACCAATATCTGGCGCTCGGCCTGATGAACGGTCTCGCCATCGTGGCGCTGGCGATCATCTTTGACCGCGTGAGCCAGACCTACGGCAAACGCCTGCAAGCTTATCGGGAGAGAGGTCATGGCTGATCAATCGCCAAATGCCGATGTGAAAGTCTCCATCCGCAATCTCTATAAGATCTTCGGATCGGACCCCAAAGGCGCGCTTGAGCATGTCAAAGGCGGTATGGGCAAACCGGAGCTTATGGACCAGCACAGCCATGCTCTGGGCCTGAACAACATCAACCTCGATATTCCCGCCAAGGGCATTCAGGTGATCATGGGCCTGTCGGGCTCTGGCAAGTCGACGCTGATCCGTCACCTCAACCGCCTGATCGAGCCGACCTCTGGCGAGATCTGGATCGACGGTGAGGATGTTCTGGCGATGTCGCCGGAAAAACTGCGTGACCTGCGTCGGTTCAAAATGTCGATGGTGTTCCAGAAATTCGGCCTTTTGCCGCACCGCACCGTGTTGGAAAACGCGATGTACGGGCTGGAAATTCAGGGCGTCGCCGCCAAGGAGGCCGAGGAAAAGGCGCAGAAGTGGCTCGACCGTGTCGGCCTTGCGGGGTTTGGCGAACAATATCCCTCGCAATTGTCGGGCGGTCAGCAACAGCGTGTGGGTCTGGCCCGCGCTCTGGCGACGGACGCGGACATCCTGTTGATGGACGAAGCCTTCTCTGCGCTCGATCCGCTGATCCGAACGGATATGCAGTCGATCCTGCTCGAATTGCAGGAAGAGCTGCACAAGACGATCATCTTCATCACCCACGATCTCGACGAGGCGCTCAATATCGGCGACTCGATTGCGATCCTGCGCGATGGGCAGATCATCCAGTCGGGCGATCCGCAGGACATCATCATGAAGCCGGCGGACGATTACATCACCGACTTCATTCGCGACATCAACCGCGCCAAGGTCGTGCGCCTGCGTTCCATCGCCCGCAAAGGCGCGACGGGGCAGGGGGAGACCCTGCGCGGCGGCATGTCGATCGAAGAGGCGCTGCCGAAACTGACCAAAGCCCCGGATCACACCTGCCCGGTGGTGACCCGGAGCGGCGAGTCGCTTGGAGCCGTGTCCTTGGACGATGCGATCAACGCGCTGAAGCCGCTTGAGAGCGACGGCGAGGACGAAGTTCGCTACGCCTGAGCGCATTGCACACATATATAGAGACGAAAGGGCGGGGGAGACCTCGCCCTTTTTCATGTTTCGGGCAGGGGAGAGCCGATTCAGGAGCGTTTTCGGGGCGAGTCGGACGGCGGTTTGGGTCTCAAGAGGTGGGAGTCGCGAATTTTGGGGCGCAATTCAGCCTCTCTAACGAGCTGATTTGCCGATTCAGCGGCGGATTTGGCCCCCTTACGGGACTCATTTCGGGGCAAATGGCGCGAGTGAGGGGCGGGGAGGGGGCTGTTGATGCATTTTGGCGCGGAAAAATTATGCGTCTAAGTCCTTAAAACATGGGGATTCAGCGCTAACAGCATAAGTTTTTATCTTTTTCTGAAAAAAGCGCTTGCGGCCTCCGATCACTGGGACTAAAACCCCCTTCACCGGCGGCGCAGACAGCGCACGGCGGGACGGACGGGACGACGGAGCGGATGCGACGGAAGACGGTTCGGAACAACATCTGAGGCAGAGTTAGGCGGGCGCGCCGTTTAGTTTAGGGCGCACTGGTCTGGTTTTTGTCTCTTGCTCTTTGACATTGATATATGAACGAAGAGATATGTGGGCGGTTTGGTCATAACGACAAGAACG
>CAXPTW010000049.1:0-49073 GCA_964220165.1 Abyssibacter sp. | reverse complement strand
CGCTGGCCGCCGGTCAGCAGGGCGTCTCCGTGGCCTTCGACCTCGCGACGCACCGGGGGTACGACTCGGATCACCCGCGCGTGGTCGGCGATGTCGGCAAGGCCGGTGTGGCCATCGACTCCGTGGACGACATGAAAATCCTGTTCGACGGCATCCCGCTCGACAAGGTCTCTGTCTCCATGACCATGAACGGCGCGGTGATCCCCGTGCTCGCCATCTTAATCGTGGTGGGCGAAGAGCAGGGGCACGACAAATCCGTGCTCGCTGGGACCATTCAGAACGACATTCTGAAAGAGTTCATGGTGCGCAACACCTACATCTACCCGCCGGAACCGTCGATGAAGATCATCGCAGACATCATCGAGTACACCTCGAACGAGATGCCGAAATTCAACTCCATCTCGATCTCCGGCTACCACATGCAGGAAGCGGGTGCGAACCTCGTCCAGGAGCTGGCTTTCACCCTCGCTGACGGGCGCGAGTATGTGCGCACGGCGATCAAGGCGGGCATGGATGTCGACAAATTCGCGGGGCGTCTGTCGTTCTTCTTCGCGATTGGCATGAACTTCTTTATGGAAGCCGCGAAACTGCGCGCCGCGCGTCTGTTGTGGTCTCGTGTGATGGACGAGTTCGAGCCGAAGCTCGAAAAATCCAAAATGCTCCGCACCCACTGCCAGACCTCGGGCGTGTCTCTGCAAGAACAAGACCCCTATAACAACGTGATCCGCACGGCCTATGAGGCCATGTCGGCGGCGCTGGGGGGCACGCAGTCCTTGCACACCAACGCTTTGGACGAAGCCATCGCGCTTCCGACCGAATTCTCGGCGCGCATCGCCCGCAACACACAGTTGATTCTTCAGGAAGAGACCGGCATCACCAATGTGGTCGATCCGCTCGCTGGCTCTTACTACGTCGAGAGCCTCACCAAAGAGCTCGCCGACAAAGCCTGGGCGCTCATGGAAGAGATCGAAGAGATGGGCGGCATGACCAAGGCCGTCAACTCTGGCATGCCGAAACTGCGGATCGAGGAAACCGCCGCGAAACGTCAGGCCAATATCGACCGTGGTGAGGAAGTCATCGTCGGCGTCAACAAGTACCGCAAGGACAAAGAAGACCCGATCGACATTCTCGACGTGGACAACGTGGCCGTGCGCGAAAGCCAAGTCGCCCGGATCAACCGGATCAAAGACAGCCGTGATGCCGCCAAGGTCGAGGCAACCCTCGGCGCGTTGGAGGCCGCTGCGAAATCCGGTGAGGGCAACCTTCTGGAGCTGGCGGTCGAAGCCGCCCGTGCCCGTGCAACCGTGGGAGAGATTTCGATGGCGATGGAAAAAGCATTCGGACGTCACCGCGCAGAGGTGAAAACCCTCGCCGGTGTCTA
This sequence comes from Abyssibacter sp., assembly GCA_964220165.1. GTDB lineage: Bacteria > Pseudomonadota > Alphaproteobacteria > Rhodobacterales > Rhodobacteraceae > Celeribacter. The sequence goes on along the minus strand of CAXPTW010000049.1, from coordinate 47,692 downwards.
TGGCGCGGCTTACGAGGGGGACGAGGGCTTTGCCCAAATCCAGAAAGACGTCGAGACCTTTGCCGAAAAAGCCGGGCGTCGTCCGCGCATGCTCGTCGTCAAAATGGGTCAGGACGGCCACGACCGTGGTGCGAAAGTGATCGCCACTGCCTTTGCCGACATCGGCTTTGACGTGGACGTGGGTCCGCTGTTCCAAACCCCGGAAGAGGCCGCTCAGGACGCCATCGACAATGACGTGCATATCGTGGGGATTTCCTCGCAGGCCGCCGGTCACAAGACGCTCGCACCGAAGCTTATTGAGGCTCTGAAAGAGCAGGGCGCTGAGGACATCATCGTGATCTGTGGTGGCGTTATCCCGCAGCAGGACTACGAGTTCCTCTACAACGCGGGTGTTAAGGCGATCTTTGGCCCGGGCACCAACATCCCGGCTGCGGCGCGTCAGATCCTTGATCTGATCGCGACCACCTGATCGCGGATTTCAAGTATTTGAGCCAAGAAGAAGGGCCGGGGGATTTCTCCTCCGGCCCTTTCATTTTGTGGTCGACGAAAGCTTAGTTCTGTTGAACAGGCCCTGCGTCAGGAAGGATTTTTGCGTCTTTTTCCTCAGCGGTTTTGACCGGCATCTTGTCGGCAGAGGGCGCCAGTTTCAGCACGGTAAAGCCGATGATCGCAGAGATGACGGAGCCAGAGAGCACGCCGATCCGGACTTCGTTCATGTGGAACGCGTCGTCAAAGGACAGGCCACCGATAAAGAGCGACATGGTAAAGCCGATGCCCGCCAGCGCTGCGACACCATAGATGTGAAGCCAGGTCGCGCCGAAGGGTTTCTTAGCCACGCCCATCTTGACCAAAAGCCAGGTCATGCCGAAGACGCCGATCTGCTTACCCGCGATGAGGCCCAGAGCGATACCGAGCGGCAGCGGAGAAAAGACATCGGACAAGGTCACGCCAGAAAGCACAACGCCCGCGTTGGCGAAGGCAAAGATCGGCACGATCAGAAAGAACACATAGGGCGAGAGCGCGTGTTCAAGCGCATGAAGCGGCGACTTGCCCCATTTGTCTTTGATCGGCACGAAGAAGGCGGTGATCACACCCGCGAGCGTCGCATGGACACCGGATTTCAATACCAGAACCCAGAGCACCGTCCCCAAAAGGATGATCGGCGCGATGCGGTGAATGCCCGCACGGTTCAGAAAGAACATGATCAACAGCGGGATGGTCGCGAGGAAGAGGTAATCCAGGTGCAACTCGGCGGTGTAGAAGAAGGCGATGATCAGGATCGCGCCCAAGTCGTCGAGAATCGCGAGCGTCAGCAGGAAGACCTTGAGCGACGACGGCACGCGGTCGCCCACAAGCGCCAGAATGCCGAGGGCAAAGGCGATGTCGGTCGCCGCTGGGATCGCCCAGCCGCTGTGCGTTTCAGGTGAGGAGATGTTGAGGGCAAAATAAACCGCAGCCGGGACAAACATACCGCCCACGGCGGCCATACCCGGCAGAACCACGTCGCGCGGGTTCTTGAGCTTGCCTTCCATCAGCTCGTGTTTGAGTTCAAGCCCCACGAGCAAAAAGAACACGGCCATCAAACCGTCGTTGATCCAGAGGATCAGAGGTTTGGAGAGCCCGTTCTCGCCAAGCTGAACGGTGAAATACGAGGACAGAGCGCCATCGTAATAGGGATAAAGCGAGGAATTGGCCACGAACATGGCAGCGACGGCGGCCACCATGAGCACGATGCCGCCCGAAATCTCACTGTCGAAGAACTGTTCCAATTTGCGCAGGAGCATTGTCTTTTTCTGTTCTTTCCTAAAAGTTGATGTAGAGGTGCGTTATATGCAGATGGGGTTTTTCACGCCCGTTTCAATAAGGACAAGATGAATGACCTACCGGATTGATCATCTGGTGATTTCTGCCGCGGATTTGGCGGCGGGACGAGACTGGGCCGAGGCGCTTTTGGGCGTCGAATTTGGCCCGCGTGGCGAACATGTCGATATGGGCACAGAGAACCATTTGGTCGCGATGACGCGTCCGGATGGCGAGAAAGCCTATCTCGAAGTGATCGCACCGGACCCGCTGGCCCCAAAGCCCGAGTATCCGCGTTGGTTCGATCTGGACAATTTTGGTGGTCGGCCGAGGCTGACCAATTGGGTGGTGTCCTGTCCCGATCTGGAGGAGGCCTGGGAACGCGCCCCTGCGGATGTCGGGCGAATCCTGTCGTTTCGGCGTGGGCCCTATGCTTGGCGGATGATTGTCCCGGAAACGGGCCTCTTGCCCTATGACAATTGCTTTCCTGCGCTGATCGAGTGGCATTCCGAGACGCCCGTACCGGCCTTGCCGGACCCCGGTTTGCGGTTTCGGCGGCTGAAGATCTCACACCCGGACCCGGACGGATTGCGCGCCGCGCTGTCGCCCTTTGTCGCCGCGATGGAGAATGTTCGAATCGTCCCTGCGGAAACGCCGAGCATGACCGCAGAAATCGGCACGGACTCTGGGGAGATTTGGCTGTCATGAGTGGACCCGTGATTTTGCGCGACGCCCGCGCGACAGATGCGCCCGCGCTCAAGGCGATCATGGCCCCGGTCATCGCGGGGTCGACGGCCTCGTTTTCCTCAGAGGAACGCGACGAGGCAGCTTGGGCGGCGATGGTTGCGGACCGGCAGGCGCGTGGACGCCTGTTTATCGTGGCGGAGATCGAGGGCGCGGTCGTGGGCTATGCCACCTATGATCAGTTCCGGCCCGGCAACAACGGCTACCGCTTCACGATGGAGCATTCCGTCTACCTGAGTGACGCGGCGCAGGGGCATGGCGTTGGGCGCAAATTGATGGAGGCGCTCGAAGACCATGCGCGGACGGCGGGGCACCATTCGATGATTGCGGCGGTCGATGCCGACAATGCGGGGTCGATCGCGTTTCACGCCCGCCTCGGCTATCACGAGGCCGGACGTGTGCCGCAAGCCGGGTTTAAGTTCGAGCGCTGGCTTGATGTGCTTTTTCTGCAAAAATTCCTTTGATCTCACAGGATTGCCACGGGACTTGATCACCGTCTCGGGGTAAGCTGGGCGCATGTCGATTTGGACCCGCATCCTCGAAGCGCTCAAGGCGCTCAGCAGTGGTGAAAGCCTCGCCAAGGTGTTTGAGCAGTTTCGCTCGGACCCGGAACGGCGCGTGGGCTTTGCCATTGCGGTGATCGCTCTGGGAGCCAAGATGGCCAAGGCGGATGGGTTGGTGACGCGCGACGAAGTCACGGCCTTTCGCGAAGTGTTCCAGATCGCCAAAGAGGACGAGGCCGCCGCCGCGCGCGTCTTTAACCTCGCGCGTCAGGACGTGGCGGGGTTTGAGGACTACGCAAAGAGCGTCAAAAAGATGTATGGCGACGAATGCCGTCCTCTGATGGACCTCATGGACGGGCTGTTTCACATCGCCATGGCCGACGGGGAATATCACCCGGGCGAGGATGCGTTTCTCACGCGGGTGGCGGAAATCTTTGACGTCAATGAGCGGGCCTTTCGCGCTCTGCGCGCGCGCTACGTCCCCGATGCGGTGCGCGATCCCTATGATGTGCTGGGCGTCGAGCCGACCATGTCCACCGAGGAGATCAAGAAAGCCTATCGTGCCTTGGTCCGCGAAACCCACCCGGATCGTATGATCGCACGCGGGGTGCCGGAAGAGGCGGTACAGCTCGCCTCGGATCGTCTGGTCGAGATCAACGCCGCCTGGGAAGAGATCGAAGCGGAGCGGGCCGCGTGAAACTCCGCATCGCCACATATAATGTCGAGTGGTTTGATGCGCTGTTTGACCGCAAAGGCCTCCCCCAAGCCGATGGAAAATGGTCGTCCCGGCACAATGTGACGCGTGAGATGCAGTTGGAGGCGTTGGGCATCGTGTTCAACGCGCTCGATGCCGATGCGATCATGATCATCGAGGCCCCCGACACAAATCGTCGCCGGGACACGGTGCGGGCGCTGGAGCAATTTGCCGATTGGGCGGGGCTTCGGACGATGGCCGTGGAGATGGGCTTTGTGAATGAGACGCAGCAGGAGATTGCGCTTCTCTACGACCCGTTGGTGTTGACGGCGGAGCACGATCCGATTGGCGCGCCTGCGGACCTTGGCGACCGGTTCGAGCCGCCCGCCTTCAATTCCATCTATCGCCTCGATCTCGACACCGACCGGGACCGCGAAGAGGTGCGGTTCTCGAAGCCGCCTCTAGAGCTTGCCATGAAGGTGAGAGAGACAGATTTCGCCTTTCGCATGATCGGGGTGCATGTCAAATCCAAGGCCCCCCATGGCGCCCGCAACCGCGATGACGTGATCCGTATCTCGATTGAGAACCGGCGCAAGCAACTCGCGCAATGTATTTGGCTCCGGGAACGGGTGGAGGGCCATCTGCGCGCGGGCGAGCCGACGATTGTCTTGGGTGATTTCAACGATGGTCCCGGCCTCGATGAGTATGAAAAGCTGTTTGGCCGCTCGGGTGTTGAGATTGTGATGGGGCGCGAAGACCCGGATGTGCCGGCGGACATGCGCCTCTATGATCCGCATGCGGCGGAGGCGCTGTGTCGGCGTGGCAATCAGGGACCAACTTCGGCGCGCTTCTATATCGATACGGAAAAACGCTATCTTTCTGCGCTCTTAGACTACGTGATGGTGTCGCAAGATCTGCGCCCGAATGCCACTTGGCGCATTTGGCATCCGTTTGATGATCCGGTTTGTTTCGCGACGCCGGAACTTCAGCGCGCCTTGCTGGTCGGTTCAGATCATTTCCCGGTCTCGGTCGATCTGGAGCTTCCGGGGTGAAAAACGCTGTCTGAGGCGCTATATTGAGCCTATGAAACCGATTGTTTTGCTCATCGCCTGTTTGGCCTTGCCCGTCGCGTCACCGACCGTGGCGCAGGACACTTCTGAGGATCAGGAGGGCTGGGATTTGCTGCGCGAAGGCGGGCGCTTGCTCCTCGAAGAGTTCTTTGATGAGGTGGAGCCGATGCTGGAGGAGTTGGGGCCGCTTTTAGAAGACCTGCAAGACCTCGCTGTGGACCTCAACGCCTATGAAGCGCCCGTGATCTTGCCGAACGGTGATATTCTCATTCGTCGCAAACCGGATCAGCCATTCGCCCCCGAAGAAACGCCGCCCGAAAACGAGCAGGGCGACTCGATTGATCTCTGATCTGTGGCTTTAGCGCTGCACAACTTCGGCGTCTGCGCCGAGGCTGCTTGCGAGGGATTTGAATCGCGCTTCCGTGACCTCGCCGAACAAATCCCGCGCATCCGGGAGAAGCGTGAGCCGCAATAGCTTTTTCTTTGGGAAAAAGGACAGTTGCGCCATGTCTTGCGGGCGGTTCACCGTGAACATCGCGCCAAACCGCATGGCTTTTCCGAGGACTTCCGCCTCTTGAACCTCGCGCTCTGTGAGCATGGCGATGATGTCGCTAAAGGGCGTGTTCTCGCGCGAGTTCTTGTAGCGATGCAAGAGCGCGACACCGAGGAAAATTCGTTCGTTATGGGTCAACCCGCCCAAGTTGGCGCGGGTCGCATTGTCGAAACAGACCTCGGCCCGATAGTCCGGGTGCGCGCGCCAGGTCACGTCATGCAAAAGACAGGCGGCGCGAATGAGCCGCATTTTGTCATAGCGCGTGGCACGAAAAATCGGGGCGATAAAGTCGTGCAGGTTCCGGCCAAAGCCGGGCAGGCGGGCGTCTTTTTGTTCCGAGAACCGGCAGGCCTCGATCAGTGGGTCACGCTGCCGCACGCTCTCGGGCATTTGCTCGTAAAGCATGCCTTCGCGAATGCCGTAGGAGGACACGCAAATCTCTCTCGGATGGAAGGTCCGCACCAGTTGCCGGAGCACTTCCGCCGCGATGGGGACGAGGCTCATCCGCGCAGACGACGTCCCGGTTTTGATCCGGAGATCGGCAATATCGCTTTTGCGAATGAATTTGATCGTGTCCGTGACCGCCCGGCTCGACATCCGGTATTCGTGGAGGACGTGGAGCGGGTAGTTCCGACGCTCCATGTCGATCCGGGCAATCGCCCGCCACGAGCCGCCAACGAGGTAAATCCGCTTGTGCTCCGTGCCCATGGTCTCGGCCAGATCTTTCATGATCGGGGCGATGTGTTCTTTGATGCCTTTGCGTCCGCCTTTCAGGCCCTGAAGCTTGAGTGGGCCAAGCGGAGAGGTGATGCGTTTGCCAACCGCTCCATTCGACACGACGGCCAGCTCCATGGAAGAACCGCCGATGTCGCACACAAGGCCATCAGCCTCCGGCCAACCCAAGAGCACCCCCTGCGCAGAGAGGCGCGCCTCTTCTTCACCGTCAATGACCCAGAGATTGAGGCCGGTTTCCCGTTCGATCTCGGCGCGAAACTCCGGCCCGTCCTCGGCCTCGCGCATGGCGGCGGTGGCCACGGCGGTCAACGGCGGGATGTTCATGCCTTCTGCGAGTTTCTGAAACCGCTTGATCGCGGACATCGCGCGGATTTTGCCCTCTGGGTTCAGCCGACCGGTTTCCCGAAGGCCTGCACCAAGGCCGCACATGATCTTTTCGTTGTAGAAATAAGCGGGGCTTCGTGTCGCGCCGTCAAAAATCACGAGGCGCACGGAGTTGGAGCCGACATCGACCACGCCGACACGCGACAGCGCACGCGCCTCTTCATCGAGAAACAGCGGGCGTCCGAAAACACCCCAGTCGACATGCGCCATGTCCGTCGGTCCAGCGTCAGAAATCTCAGGCAAATCTCATCCCCTTATTCGGCCTCGACAGTGCCAAACTGCTCACTCAAGGTCAATCTCACTTTGTGATCTGTCGTCCGCCGCGGTGTAAATTATTCCTCGCCTTCAAGGAGTTGTGCGGCGAGTTTGCGGGAGACCGGCTTGCCCTGACGTAAAGCTTCGCGGTCCAGCTGATCGACCACGTGACGTGCGGCGGCAGCGGACCGTTCCATCCGTTTGACCAGCCACGGAATGAGCGCCGTGGGGACGGTGATCTGCCGATCCTCGAATTGTTTGACCAGCATCGCGGCCAAAAGGGCATCATCCGGCGCATTGATCCGGGCAATCGTTGTGGCCTGCATCCGGGAGGCGAGATCGGGCAGGTGCAATTCCCAGTGGTTGGGGGCGCTCCGGGCGGTGATCAGGAGACGGCCGCCTTCGGCCAAGGTCAGGTTGTGGAGGTGAAACAGAGCGACTTCAAGAGGCTCAGGTTTCGCCATTTGGGACATCAGGTCCGCGTCCTCGACCACGATCGCACCTTTGCGGGCGAGGGCGGGGATGTCGGCCTCTGGCAGGTCGCGGGTGTGGATGATCTCGGCTCGGCGCTCTGCGGCCCACACATGGGCCAGGTGGGTCTTGCCGGCACCGGCGGGCCCAACGAGCACCAGTTTGCCAGAGGGCCAATTCTCTGAAGCGTCCAAAGTGGCCAAAGCCACGGCATTCGAGGGCGCGACGAAAAAGGCATCACGCCCGAGCGCTTCGCGGCTCGGCAGGTCAAAGGCAAGTTGTTTGGCCATAGAAATTTAGCTTTCGTCGGACGTTCGGACAGCCTCGGCAGAGGGTGCATCTGTCGAGAGCCCGCGATATAGCCGACTTTGGCGATATTGGTCGATCCCGAAACGGGCCACAACGCCGAGAGCGGCGGCCACGGGCACAGCGACCAGCATGCCGACAAAGCCAAACATGGTCCCAAAGGCCGAGAGCGCAAAGATCAGCCAGACCGGATGCAAGCCGATGGAGGAGCCGACAAGGTTCGGCGTGAGGATGTTGCCCTCAACAAACTGGCCCACGGCAAACACAGCGACCACGGCCGCGATCCAATGCCATTCGCCCCAGAACTGAAACAGGGCCAACCCGATAGAAAGAACGCCGCCCACGATGGCACCGACATAAGGGATAAAGGTCAAAGCCCCCGCGATGGCCCCGGCCACGAGACCGAATTTCAACCCGACCAACATGAGGCCCGTGGCGTAAAACGTCCCGAGGATAAGGCAGACGGTGCCTTGGCCGCGGATGAAAGAGGCCAGCGTTTTGTCGATGTCGCCCGCGAGTTTGCGAATGATCGGCGCGTGATCGCGCGGCAAAAGCCCGTCGATTTTTGCGACCATACGGTCCCAATCCATCAAGAGGTAAAAGGTAATCACAGGCACGAGCACCAAAAGCATCACCACGTTGACCAGCGACATGGCCGAGGCGAGAACGCTCGAAAGCAGCTCGCCGCCGCGCGATTGGATCGTCTCGCCCACTTGAATGAGGCTCTGGCTCAACTGACTTTCGCTGTCGAGTAGAGAGGGGAACCGCTCTGTGAGGAAGGTTTCGAGATTGTCCACGAGTTGTGGTGCGACATTCACGAGGTCTGTTGCCTGTTTGATCAACGTCGGAATGATCAAAAGCGCCGTCACCACGAAGAGGACGACCGCGACGATGGTGATCACGACGGTGGCCGCCACCCGGCCCAATCCCCATTGCTCCAATCGGTCCGCGACCGGGTCGAGCATATAGGCGACCGCCATGCCGAGGATAAACGGCAAGATGACATCCCCGAGAAACCAGAGAAGGGCGAGAAAGGTGACTGCGGCGACGCCCCAGTATTTCATCTGATCGCGGACGGGCAAGGCCATGGCGTGCTCCCTAGGGTCGGTCAGCGGGCGGTTCGGTCAGTCATTGGTTTCCATATCGCCCGAGGGGACACGGGTTTCAAGGGGAAGAGGGACGCAGAGCCAGCATAGGGGCGTATTTCGCCCTGTCTGCGGCTTGTGCGGTGCGTTGTGATCGCTTAGACCGTTGCAAACACTGATCACTTGAGGGCTGCCCCCATGCGTTTGTCGCGCTACTTTCTTCCGGTTTTGAAAGAAACCCCGTCCGAGGCACAGATCGTGTCGCACCGCCTGATGCTCCGTTCGGGGATGATCCGTCAGCAATCCGCCGGGATCTATTCCTGGCTGCCCTTGGGCTACAAGGTGCTCAAGAATGTCGAGCGGATCGTGCACGAAGAACAACAGCGCGCGGGCCACATCCCGGTGCTGATGCCGACGATGCAATCGGCGGACCTGTGGCGTGAATCCGGGCGCTATGATGCCTATGGCGACGAGATGCTGCGGATCACTGACCGCCACGGTCGCGATATGCTTTTCGGGCCGACCAACGAAGAGATGATCACCGACATTTTCCGTGGCTATGTGAAGTCCTACAAAGACCTGCCGCTGACTCTCTATCAAATTCAGTGGAAATTCCGCGACGAGATCCGCCCGCGTTTCGGCGTGATGCGGGGCCGCGAGTTCTTTATGAAAGACGGCTACACGTTCGACCTGACCATGGACGACGCGCTTCATGCCTACAATCGCCACCTCGTGAGCTACCTGCGCACCTATGAGCGCATGGGCCTTCAGGCGATCCCGATGCGCGCGGACGGTGGCCCGATTGGCGGCGACTATACCCACGAGTTCCTCGTGCTGGCCGAAACCGGCGAGTCTGAGGTGTTCTATGACAGCGAGATCACCGATCTGAAATTCGGCGACCGCGAGATCGACTTCGACAGTGTCGAACAATGCCAGGCCGTGCTCGAAGAATTCACCTCACGCTATGCCCGCACCGATGAGACCCACGACGAAGCGATCTTTGCCGAGGTGCCCGAAGAGCGCCGCCGCAGCGCGCGCGGCTTTGAGGTCGGTCAGATTTTCTACTTCGGCACGAAATACTCCGAGTCCATGGGCGCGACTGTCCAAGGCCCGGATGGCAAGCCGACGCCTGTCCACATGGGCTCGCACGGTATCGGCGTGTCCCGTCTCTTGGGCGCGATTATCGAAGCCAGCCACGACGACAAAGGCATCATCTGGCCGGAGGGCGTGACGCCCTTCCATGTCGGCATCGTCAACCTGAAACAGGGCGACGAAGACGCGGATGCGGCCTGTGAGAGCCTGTATAAATCCTTCGAGGCGCTGGGCCTTGAGCCGCTTTACGACGACCGCAATGAGCGCGCAGGCGGTAAATTCGCCACCATGGATCTCATCGGCCTGCCGTGGCGCATCACCGTCGGTCCGCGCGGCCTCAAGAACGGCGTTGTCGAAGTGACCAGCCGCAAGACCGGCGAGAGCGAAGAGATGACGCCGGAACTGGCCGTCGAGAAGATCGCAAAGATTTACGCGTCGCTCTGATCTGAGAGATTGCTGAAATAGGAAAGCCCCCGAAGGTCGCTTCGGGGGCTTTTGGGTCACTTGAGGCTGTCATATGGTGCCGTCACTGGGGGGGAAGCGACGTCTTGACGTGACAGGCTTAGTGACAGCTCGGACGGTCGCCGGGCAGGAGCACCTTGTCGATCACATGGATCACGCCATTGTCGGCCTGAATGTCCGCGATCACGACGTTGGCCATCTCGCCCGTGCCGTCCGCGATCATGACGCCATCGGCATTCTTGGTGATGCAGAGGCGTTCGCTCTCCAACATGGGCTTGAAGTAGTTGGAGCCCGTCGGAATATTCGCAGCGGGCAGACTGCGATCATCCACGTGATAGAGCAGGATGTTGGTCAGCTGGTCCTTGTTCTCCGGCATGAGCAGGCTCTCCATCGTCCCCTCCGGTAGCGCGGCGAAAGCCTCGTTCACCGGCGCGTAGACCGTAAAGGGGCCAGAGCCAGCGAGGGCGTCGACAAGGCCGGCGGCTTGGACAGCGGCGACCAGCGTGGAAAAGCGCTCATCTGCCGAGGCAATCTCGACAATCGAGTCGGCCTGTGCGGCGGTCGCGGTCAAGGCAAGAGCTGCGGCAGTGGCCGTGGATTTCAGTGCGTTCATGGTATCCTCCCGTGGTTGTGATGCTCTCGTTACGCGGTGGTCGAGCGCGTGGATTTGCGGGTAACGGCGATGTGATCCGCACGTGAGAATGAGCGCTAAAAGGGTCTTTGCCCTCCAAAGGGCCTATGTTCTTCGAGTGTTCTTCTGTTCGGCTGGCTGCGTTGAGCCTGGCTGGCGAAAACCCGCACAAATTCGGATGCCGAGAGATTGGCCGTTTGAGCCTTTTCCCCGAATCCCCCTAGGCTCCTCTCATCAAACTCCGCAAAAGACGGAAAAGAGGCAGATATGTTGAGAGTACTCACCCTTGCCGGTGGCCTGTTCGGGGCTGCTATTGTGTCCCAGTTTCCTGAGTTTACCCAGCAATACACCCAGCGTCTCGGCGGTCAGGTCGAGGCGTTAGAGACCGTGATCGCGGATTTCGACCGCTCCGCCCGCGCCTCCGACATGACCCGCGAAGAGGCTCTGGCCTCTATGGGCGGCTCCGTGTTTCTCGAAAACCGTCGCCGGGATATGCGTAACACCATCTCGCGTCATGAGCGTCTGGTCACGGACCTGACCGTGTTGCGGGACGCGAGCCCTCTGGAGCGCCTGACCATGCCGCATCGGGTGACGGACACCGCGCTCGCGCAGGCCACCTATGATGATTTTGTGCCCGCCTTGCCCTTCTCCGTCGAAGGCATGCTCTCCGGCTTTGTCGGCTATTTCGCGGGCTATGGCCTCGTCTTGGGCCTCTTGGCGCTCATGAGCTGGCCGTTCCGCCGTCGCAAGGAAAAGGCGGGCCTCACCTTTTGATCGCGGCCCCTCACGAGCGCGCAAGTCAGCTTGACCTTTCCCCGGTCAACAGAGATGGTCTGGCAAATCCTTGAGGGAGCAGCCCATTGGACGCGGCCAGAACGACCAAGCCCTTTTCCCGCTTTGAGTGGAAGATCGCCTTTGCCTACCTGCGCGCGCGGCGCGAGGAGGGGGGCGTGTCGGTGATGACATGGATCTCGCTCGTCGGGATCACCTTGGCCGTGGCCGCCCTGATCATCACGCTTGCGGTGCGGACGGGCTTTCGCTCCGAATTCGTCTCCACGATCCTCGGCGCCAACGCCCATGTGACGGTCTACTCGACCGTCTACGCTACAGACGAGGGCACCACCTCGCGGGCCATCCCTGATTACGAGGGCTGGGCCGAGCGCCTTGCCGCCGTGCCCGGTGTCACCCGTGCCGCGCCGCTCGTGCGGCGTCAGGTGATGGCCTCTTACAACGGCGCCAACGCCGGGATCGAGGTCTTTGGCATCGCGCAAGACGACTTCATGACCATCCCCCGCGTGGCGCAAACGCCCGATGAGGCCTATGGCGATGTCGCCCGCTTTGAGGAGGGCATTGCCATCGGTTCCGGTGTTGCCCGCGAGTTGGGCGTGGTCGTCGGCGATCGGATCAAACTCGTGTCCCCCGAGGGCGCAAAAACCGCGTTCGGCACAAGCCCGCGGGTGTCCTCCTATGAGGTGGTCTATGTCTTTTCCGCCGGACGCTACGACATCGACCGCACCCGCGCCTATCTGCCCTTTGCCGAGGCGCAGCGGTTCTTTAACCGTGACGGCAGCGCCGATGAGATCGAGGTGATGCTCTCTGATCCTGACAAGGCGGAGGATATGGCCGTGCCGCTCCTCCAAGCCGTCGGGGATCGTGGCCTCATCTGGACCTGGCGCGATGCCTCGGGGGCGTTCCTGCGGGCGCTCGACATTGAGGACAACGTGAGGTTCGTGATCCTCTCCGTCATCGTCCTCGTGGCCTCGATGAACATCGTCTCCGGCCTCGTGATGCTTGTGAAAAACAAGGGCCGCGATATTGGCATCCTGCGCACTGTGGGGCTGACCCAAGGCTCCGTGCTTCGCGTCTTTTTCATCTGTGGTGCGCTCACGGGCGTCATTGGAACCGTCGCGGGCGTAATCCTCGGGTCGCTCTTTTCGATCTACATCGACCACATCCTCGCCGCCGTGAACTGGCTCACCGGGGGCGGCGCGTGGGATCCGCAAATTCGAGGCATCTATGAACTGCCTGCGGAGCTTCGTGCGGCGGATATTCTTAAGGCGGTCTCGCTCTCCCTCGGTCTGTCCTTTATCGTGACCATCCTGCCCGCGCGTCGGGCGGCAAAAATGAACCCTGTGGAGGCGCTGCGCTATGAGTGAGATGCTGAAACTCTCCGGGGTCGAAAAGGTCTACAATCGCGGCAAGCGCAACGAGATTGCCGTCTTGCGCGGCGTCGATCTGACGCTTGCGCGGGGCGAAGTCGTGGGCCTCATCGCGCCCTCTGGCGCGGGGAAATCCACGCTCTTGCACATTGCGGGGCTTCTGGATCAGCCGGACAGCGGCTCCGTGCGGATCGCGGATCACGAAATGGCCGAAGAGGGCGACAAATCCCGGACCGCCATGCGGCGCGCGGGGGTGGGCTTTATCTACCAGTTCCACCACCTTCTGCCGGAATTCTCCGCCATTGATAACATCGTCCTGCCCCAGCTCGCCAATGCGACGCCGGAGCGGGAGGCCAAAGAGCGCGCGCTCTACCTCCTCGACAAGGTCGGCCTTGCGGATCGCGCCACGCACCGTCCCGCCGCTCTGTCAGGGGGCGAGCAACAGCGCGTCGCCTTTTGCCGCGCGCTCGCCAACCGGCCGGGCGTCTTGCTCGCCGATGAGCCGACCGGCAACCTCGACCCGGAGACCTCGGACCGTGTGTTCGATGTGCTGATGGAGATTGTGCGGGACGAGGGGCTCTCCGCCCTCATCGCGACGCATAACATGGAGCTTGCGGCCAAGATGGACCGGGTGCTCCGTCTGGATCAGGGGCGGATCACCGCCCGCTGATCTCATGCTTTCGGCTTAGTAGCCCGCCATGATGTTGTTGGCGATCCCGACCACGGTGATCACGATGGCCGCGTCGCGGGCGATCTTGTAGAGCGTGTCGTCCGAGACGGCATAACGGTAGCCGTCCGGCGCATCGAGGCCATACCGCGCCCAATCGTCAATGATGACATAGCCGTCCGGCAGGGTGTCCCCTTTGGCAAAGCCTTTGCCCTCGATGCAGTTCTTCTCGATCCCCGGCGGAAGCGTCGTCCGCTTGCCGCTGTCGATCTGTTTCTGAATCCCCGGCGGAAGCGTGCAGCCCGGCGGGACATAGACGTTCGGGGTGATGGTCACGCTCTCCTGCACCTTCGGCCCCTTGTCCTTGGGGCCTTTCCCGTTGCCATTCCCGTTATTCGCCACCGCCGGCACAGCCATAAGTGTCACGAGCGTGACGAGAAGGGGTTTTGTAAACTTAGACATATCCTGCCTCCGATCTGTATTTCGCTAAGATAACGGATGGGGCGAGGGAAGTGTTCCGCGGTTTTTGGGGATGGGCGGAAGGGTGCCGAGGGGGGAGAGCACGAGTGGGTGCTTAGAGGCATGTTTGTGCACCCCACCAGGGGCAGAACGCTTCGGCTATTTTTGCAGATGTGGTGCCTTTTGGCGGACTACTTTAAATTTTTTGAAAGACAACCTAGCGGTGTCGACGGGCAATTGATCATTTCCATGGAGCGTATGTATCAGGCTTGTCGTCAATCCAGACTCCGCGCCGATTATAACTCTGGTTAAACGAAAGTCTTGATTGAAGGGTTTGAAGAATAAATCTTTTCCATCGATTTTCTCAGTTTCTAGTTCGACCTTTTGTTGAATGATGCGCCATTCATTCTCATACTGCCAATGTTTGTATTTTGTATATGCAACTGCGCGCATCTGCTCTGTAAGGGGTGCGTCTAGCTCTATTAATTTATTTTGATGTGTGTCTGGCTCTATTAATTTGTTTTGATAACGAACTTTAAATAGATTTGGATGTGGCTTGATATGTCGGGTGCATCTGAATTCTAATGCAGCGCCCTTATGATTGTCAGCGTAATGGCTCCAGATCACTGGATTTGACCAACTGTCGCTTAGACACAAGATCCCGGTGCTACCAAAGATATTCTTGCGCATTTGGCGCCACAAGCCTCTTGTAAAGGCGTCTGGTAATTGAACGTTGTTGAACTCGAAAGGGTCATTGATATCGTCTAATGTCGTCGCCTTTAAGCGCTTCTTCTTAATTGCTTCCATTGCCCATGTTTTTGATAAGAACTTGTAGAGTTTAATCGTCTCCATCCATCCCCCTTCTCGAAAGTAACACTTTCGAGAACCCTCATCACACATCCAATTCCTCAACAAACTTCGCGTTCGCCTGAATATACTGGAACCGAAGCTCCGGCTTTTTCCCCATCAGGCGTTCCACGAGATCGGCGGTTTCGCCGGGTTCGTCTTCGTCAATGGTCACACGGATGAGTTTGCGCGTGGCGGGGTCCATCGTGGTTTCTTTCAAATCCTTGGCGTCCATTTCGCCGAGGCCCTTGAAACGACTCACGTCGATCTTGCCTTTGCCGCCAAGGCCTTTCTCCAGCCACTCGTCCCGCTCCGCCTCGTCGAGGCAATAGACCCGCTTGGCCCCTTGGGTCAGGCGGTAGAGCGGCGGGCAGGCCAGATACAGGTGGCCTTGGTCGATGAGCGGGCGCATTTGGGTGTAGAAGAAGGTCATGAGGAGCGACGCGATATGCGCGCCGTCAACGTCCGCGTCGGTCATGATGATGACGCGCTCATAGCGCAGGTCTTCGACGTTGAACCGCGTGCCCATGCCGACGCCGAGCGCCTCACAGAGGTCGCTGATTTCCTGGTTTGACGTGAGCTTATTGGACGCCGCGCCGAGCACGTTGAGGATTTTGCCCTTGAGCGGCAAAAGCGCCTGGGTCTCCCGTTTGCGCGCGCCTTTGGCGGAGCCACCGGCGGAGTCGCCCTCCACGATGAACAGCTCGGTGTTGGAGCGGTCTTTGGAGGTACAATCGGTGAGTTTGCCCGGCAGGCGGAGTTTCTTGGTCGCGGATTTACGCTGTGTCTCTTTTTCCTGACGGCGGCGCATCCGTTCCTCGGCGCGGAGCACGAGGAAATCGAGGATCGCACCGGCGGATTTCGTGTCAGAGGACAGCCAGTGGTCAAAGTGGTCGCGCACGGAGTTCTCGACAAGGCGCGCGGCCTCGGTCGTGGCGAGGCGGTCCTTGGTCTGGCCGACGAACTCGGGGTCCGCGATGAAACAGGAGACAAGCGCACAGCCGCCGGTGATCAGGTCATCGCGGGTGATGTCCTTGGCCTTGCGGTTACCGACAAGCTCGCCGTAAGCCCGGATGCCTTTGAGGATGGCGGCCCAGAAGCCGGCCTCATGGGTGCCGCCCTCGGGGGTCGGCACGGTGTTACAGTAGGACTGGATGAAACCGTCGCGCGACGGGGTCCAGTTGATCGCCCATTCCACCTTGCCCGGCACACCAAAGCGCGGCTGGAACTCGACCGTGCCCGCAAAGGGGCGGTCGGCGTAGGTGGAGGCCTTGTCGAGCGTCTCGATCAGGTAATCCGAGAGACCGCCGGGGAAGTGGAATGTGGCCTCTGTCGGCGTCTCGCCATCGTCGATCTCGGACTTCCAGCGGATTTCGACGCCGGAAAAGAGATAGGCCTTGGACCGGGCGAGGGTGAAGAGGCGTTTGGGTTTGAACCGCAGCTTGCCGAAGATTTGCTCATCGGCGTGGAATTTGACCGAGGTGCCGCGCCGGTTGGGCGCCGCGCCGATTTTCTCAACCGGGCCTTCGGGAATGCCACGGGAAAAGCGTTGCTCAAAGAGTTCCTTGTTCTTGGCGACCTGCACGACCATCAGATCGGACAAAGCGTTTACGACAGAGGAGCCCACCCCGTGCAGACCGCCGGAGGTTTGGTAGGCCTTGCCTGAGAACTTGCCACCCGCGTGGAGTGTACAGAGGATGACTTCGAGCGCGGATTTGTCCGGGAATTTCGGGTGCGGATCAATCGGAATGCCGCGCCCGTTGTCGGTCACGGTGACGGAATAATCGGCGTGCAGGATCAATTCGATCCGGTTCGCGTGACCCGCGACGGCCTCATCCATCGAGTTGTCGAGAATTTCCGCCACAAGGTGATGCAAGGCCCGCTCATCTGTGCCGCCGATATACATGCCCGGACGCATGCGAACAGGCTCCAGCCCTTCGAGAACCTCGATAGAGGAAGCGTCATAGGTTGGGGTGGCACCGGTGAGAAGGTCGTCGGACATGGGGGAACGCTCGATTCTTGTGGCTGTCGATTGATCAAGGATTAGACCATTGGGGCGAAAGAGGCGCAAGCTGTTGGGGCGCAAAGGGCGTTTTTCTTGCCTCAGATCAAGGCGACTGCAGCATTTCTGATGTAACACATCCATGACAGCCGCATTTGGCGGTTTCTGCCACCCATGGAGATTTGCCCGCATGACGACGACCCCGAAGCCCGCCGCACCCACCTCCGCCGCCAACACCTCTTCTGTGACGTCGATTGCCCCTGTCGCGCCGAAAGCGGAGACCTCTGCGCCGAAAACGGAGCTTCATGGCGGGCCGAGCCAGTTTCCGACTGTAACCCCGGATAAAATTCGTGCGGCTTTCGAGAGCGGCAAATATCCCTACCGCAAAAAGATGACGCGCACGGAGTATGAAAACACCAAGGTCGCGCTTCAGGCGGAGTTGCTCAAGGCACAGCTTTGGGCACAAGAACAGGGCGAGAAATTCGTCCTCCTGTTCGAGGGGCGTGACGCAGCGGGCAAGGGCGGCACGATCAAACGGTTCATGGAGCATTTGAACCCGCGCCATGCGCGTGTTGTGGCGCTCAACAAACCCTCCGAGCGGGAAAAGGGGCAGTGGTTCTTTCAACGCTATATCGAGCACCTGCCGACCAACGGCGAATTCGTGCTTTATGACCGCTCCTGGTACAACCGCGCGGGGGTCGAGCGGGTGATGGGGTTCTGTACGCCGAACGAGTACCTCGAATTCATGCGTCAGACGCCGGAGTTCGAGCGGATGCTGACGCGTTCGGGCGTGCGGCTCTACAAATATTGGTTCTCTGTGACCCAAGCCGAACAGCAGCGCCGCTTTTCCGCGCGCGAAACCGATCCGCTCAAGCAATGGAAGCTCTCGCCCATCGACAAGGCGTCTCTCGACAAATGGGACGACTACACCGAGGCGAAAGAGGCGATGTTCTTTTACACTGATACCGCAGATGCTCCCTGGACGATCATCAAGTCGAACGACAAGAAACGCGCGCGGATCAACTGTATGCGCCATTTCCTGTCGACGGTGGATTATCCCGACAAGGACATGGATCTGATTGGCCAGCCGGACCCGCTTATCGTCGGGCATGCGGGGCATGTGGTGCATAAATCTGAGCATATTTTGGGCACGGCGCTCCATCCTGGCACGCGTCGCGGCAAAAACGGGGCCTGACACCTCGCGCAATTTTGGCGCGGGTCTAAAGTTTCCGCATGACGGAGACCGTACCACAGATTCGATCCGCCCGCGCGGATGAGACAGACGCCGTGACGACATTAGTCGTCGCGGCTTTTACCCCCTATGAGGCTGAGATCGGCAAACTTCCCGCGCCCGCGCTTTATGACTATGCCGCGTTGATTGCGACGGGGCGGGTGCGGGTCGCGGTCGATGACGGCGATATGCTTGGGGTGATCTACACCTACCCCGAGCCTGACGGCGCGGTGATGCTGGACGTGCTCGCGGTCTCTGATGCTGCACGCGGGCGCGGAATTGCGCGAGTGCTGGTCGAGGACGCCGAGCGGGACGCGCGCGGGCACGGGGCATCCCTCATGCGGGTCTACACCAATGCGGTGATGACCGGCCCGCAGGTCATGTATCCAAAGCTCGGGTACACAGAGACCCATCGCGGAGACAGCGATGGGTACGCCCGTATTCACTATGAGAAAGCGATTTAACTCTCTTCGCCGCCAAAGCCATGCATGCGCTTGGCCCATTGAAAGCTGACGATCATACCCTTGAGCCGGGGCAAGAGATAGAGCGACAGCGCCACACATCCGGTCGCAAAGATCGCGATGGTCATGAGCGGGTCGGGACGGAACTCGATATAGGCCCAGCCCAAAAGCGGGGCCATCAGGTGCCCGACGATCAGAATGGTGAGATAGGCCGGACCATCGTCTGCGCGGTGGTGATGAAGATCCTCGCCACAGACCGGACATTCATCGCGCACTTTGAGATAGCCCTTGAGCATCGGTCCCCCGCCACAGGACGGGCAACGGCGTTTCCACCCGCGAAACAGAGCCGGGCGCAGCTCGCGTTCCGGCGCGTCGGACGCGGAAGAAGATGAGGCAGACAGCCCCGGAGTATAATCGGTCATATGTGCATCGCCTCTCGTGCGGATCTGGGCGTCATTTTACGTCGCGATGACCTAGTGCGAAGCTGTGCAGATTGTCCGTGCGGCGTGATGTCGCGATGGACCGCTCTTGCGCGCAGACCCGCAGAGGGTTCGGTCGTCGCAACCTTTGCCGCGACTATGCCTTTTGCCGTCCCAGATGCCAAGTCCGTGATGGTTTTGTGACCTGATCCCTGCGTTTTTTTGCGCAGATCGCGACGGAAACCCCGCCGCCGCCCGTTTACAGACCATCAAAGCGCGGGGCCCGACAGATCGGAGTGCTTGCGCCAAAGACTGATCAATGAGGTAAGTAAAATGAAACGTAATGCTTTTGTCTCCGCGCTCGCTCTTATTGCTGTGATCGGCGGGACGAGTGTCGCCGTCGCGCAGGCCAAAGGCCCGCAACAGGGCATGGGCCAGCAGGGCCAGATGCAGGCCGGTCAAATGCAGGCCGGTCAAATGCAAGCTGGTCAAAAGCAGGGCTGCGAACTGCGCGCTGGCATGATGCGTGAAAACATGATGCAGGGCGCGGGGATGGGCGGCATGCCCTTTGGCCCCGCCTTCGACTTTGCGACCGTGGATACGGATGGCGATGGCAAGATCACCCAAGACGAGATCGACGCCATGAAAGCGGCCCGGTTTGCGGAGATCGACGCCGACGGGAACGGGACTGTCGATGCAGATGAGCTTTTTGCCCATCAGGAAGCGCAACGCATTGAGCGCCAGAAAGCGCGGGCAAGCCAGATGTTGGCGTCCCGCGATACCGATGGCGATGGGGTTCTGAGCCAGAGTGAGCTTCAGCATCAACCGCGAATGTCCATGTTTGATCGTCTCGATGCTGACAATGACGGGGCCCTGTCCGAAGAGGAATTGGCCGCCGCCCGTCAGCACCGCATGCAACAGCCAGGCACCATGCGCGGCGGTAAAATGGGCATGAACGGTGACATGCAGGCGCGCCAAATGGGTGGCCGCATGGGCGATTGCGACCGGATGCAGGGGTATCACGCCGGAAAAGCCGGTTACGGGCAGATGCAGGGTCAGATGAAAGGCCAAATGCAGGGCCAAATGAACGGACAAATGCCGCCTGTGGCGGATGACGCCAACTAAGCTTTGGTCAGGGGAGGGGGCGCCCTCCCCAACGACCGCCAACGACCAATAGACGCTTGATAGGCTTTCGGATAGTCATAGCCGGTAATGCAGATGCCCTTGGATGCCCTTCGCGATGTTTCGGATGAAGCTTTGCTCGTTGCCTTTGGCAATGGGGATCGCTCCGCTGCGGCGGCGCTGACCTATCGGCTGACACCAAAAGTTCTGGGCTACGCGACGCGGATGCTCAGAGATCGGGCCGAGGCCGAAGATGTGGCCCAAGAGGCGATGCTCAGGCTTTGGAAGATCGCGCCGGACTGGCGTCAGGGCGAGGCGAAGGTCACCACATGGCTCTACCGGGTCGTGACCAACCTCTGCACCGACCGTCTGCGCAAAGCGCGTGGGACGGGGTTGGATGAGGTGGCCGAGCCAGAAGATGATCGCCCCTCACAGGACGCGATCCTGATGCAGAGACAGCGCATGGACGCGCTGGATCAGGCCTTGGAAAGTTTGCCGGAACGGCAAAGACAGGCGGTGGTGTTGCGCCATATCGAGGGTCTGGGCAATCCTGAGATTGCCGAAGTGCTCGACATCAGCATTGAGGCGGTCGAAAGCCTGACCGCACGTGGCAAACGGGCGCTTGCGAAAGCTTTGGCTTCGGAGCGCGAAAGATTGGGGTTCGAAGATGACGGATCGTGACGACAGACATATGGATCAGACCTTGGACACGTTGTTTGCCGAGATGCGTGAGACGCCAGCGGTGGTGCCTGACGCGCTGATCGCGCGTATCCTGTCGGATGCGGGTCAGGCGCTGGACACGCGTGCGACGGAGGCCGCGACCTTGAGTGAAGCTCGGCGCCCACGAGGCCGTCACCCTTGGGTGGCTGCCGCTGTTGCGGCGCTTGGCGGCTGGCGGGCGGTTGCGGGTCTTGCGACGGCGGGTGTGACCGGGCTGGCCATCGGGCTGGGCGCGCCGGGGGCCGTCACGAGTCTCGTCGCGGGCTACTCAGATGTGGGATATGAAGACGCCGCAAATGGCTACGGGCTCGATGATCTGGTCCCGAGTTTCTATGCGCTGGCGGCAGAGGGATAAGCGATGACAGAGCAAAAGACATCCGAAGGTATCCGGTGGAGCCGCGTTGTTCTTGTCGCGTCACTGGCCCTGAATATCGTGGTGCTCGGCATTGTCGGTGGCGCGGCGCTGCGCTGGGACAAGGGGCGCGATCATGTGCGGACGGTTCAGGTACGCGACATCGGCATCGGGCCTTTCATGGGGGCCTTTGCGCCGGAACAACGCCGCGAACTTGGCCGTGCCTTCGCGCGCTCGGCGGGCAACCCGCGCGAGGCCCGGCAAGAGGCGCAGGGGCTCTTTGAGGATATGCTGGGCCTGTTGCGGAGCGATCCCTTTGATGCGGCTCAGTTTGAAACGCATCTCCTGACCCTGCAATCCGGGTTCGCGGACCGTCAGGAAATCGGCACACGTCTCATGATCGCGAAAATCTCAGAGATGAGCCCCGAGGCCCGGATGGCCTATGCTGACAAACTCGACGATCTTTTGAAACGTCCGCCCGTGCGTCCCGGCGACCGCAAACCGCCGCATGGCGCGGATCGGAATTAATACGCACGCGCTCACGCGGTGAAAATTAGGAGAGCCTCCCTGAGCGGAGGCTCTTTTCATGTCAGCTGGCGCGTTTCAGTGTGTCCGTTTCAGGCCGCGTGTGATCCAAGCGTGACCTGATTGCGGCCCTCGGATTTTGCGACATAGAGCGCCCGGTCGGCAATCTCGATTAGCTCGGGGATGGCCATCTCAGGCTCGTGGGATGCCCCGCCCATGGCAAGTCCGATCGAGGCCGACATGGTGATGGCCTGACCGTCCGCGGTATGGGCAACCGGCACACTGTAGATGGCGGTGCGAATGCGCTCAGCGACCGCGCGGGCCTCCATCAACGTGGTCATGGGCAGACAAATCAAGAATTCCTCCCCCCCGAACCGCGCGACAAGGTCCATCCCCCGCAGGTTGTCGCGCAGCCGGTCGGCGACCTCGACAAGAACGCGGTCCCCGACGCTATGTCCATAGGTGTCGTTGATCGCCTTGAACCGGTCCAGATCGACCAGCATTAGCGCGAAGTGAAGGCCGGAGCGGCTTGACTCTTGGGCGATTTTTTCCAGATGCGGAAAGGCATAGCGGCGATTGAACAGCCCTGTGAGACTGTCGCGGGACGCCAGTCGCAGCCCCTCATCCACCGCCTGGCGCAACAGGTCGCTTTCCCGTTTGCGCCGCATCTGGGTCCGCAGGCGCAGCACCAATTCCTCCGGGTCCGCGCCGCGCGGGATGAGATCGTTGGCCCCGAGATCGAGCGCCATGAGCGCCTCGCGCCGGTCCTGTTGATTGTGCACCACGACGATGCCCGCGTGCCGCGTCGCCTCGCGGGCACGCAGGTCGGAAATGAGCCGCAACCCGTCGCTTCCAGGGCGGGCGGAGATGACGTAGACGTCGGCGGTGTCGCCTTTGTAGATCCGTTCGAGAAGGCGCTCGGCGCGCTCGATCACAATGGTGTCGTGGATCATGCCCTTGAGACCCGCGCGCCAACTCATGGCCTCTTCGATGTCATGACCGATCAAGGTGATGCGACCGGGCGTTTCAAACACCTGCGCCGCCTCCGCAAATCCCAATGTCTGCGCGGTCTCATTGCGTCGGCGCAGCTCTTCGGTCGTGGCCGAGGCGCGCATCAGCGCCCGCACCCGCGCGGTCAGGGTCAGCTCATCGAGCGGCTTGGTCAGGAACTCATCCGCCCCGGCCTTGAGCGCGGCAATCTTCGCCTCGCTGTCGCAGGAGTTGGTGATGATCGCGATCGGGATATGCGCGGTTGTCGGGTCGGCTTTCAGAGCGGCACAGGCCTCCAGCCCGGACATGTCCCCGAGGTTGAGGTCCAATATGATGAGATTGGGGTCGGTCTCCCGCGCCAGTTTGAGCGTCTCAGACCCCGTCGAAGCCTGGCTGACGTCATAAAACGCAGCGGCCAATTTCACCTTTAGAATGATGCGATTGGTCGGCACATTATCTGCAATCAGGATCCTGCCCGCCATCGTATCCTCTCTGAGACGGTGCTCTGATCCGTCCGTCATGATTTACATTCGCTATCACTGTTGTGTTTGGTTAATAAATACGGTCACAAAGGTTAAGAAACCGTTTCCAAACGCCGTCCAAACACCGAGGCCCACGACCCATGAAGCAAGAAACCGCCGAGATCACAGGGTTGAAAGTTTTGGCTTGGCTGGCCTCGAATGAAGAGCTTTTCCCGGTCTTTTTAGGATCAACGGGCCTCTCTGAGCATGATTTGCGCCAACGGGCACAGGAGACAGAGGTGCTCGCTGCGGTGTTAGACTTTCTGACCATGGACGATGTTTGGGTGCGCGACTGCGCCGAGGCCATTGGTCTCGCACCAGAAGATCCGATGCGCGCGCGACAGGCCTTGCCCGGTGGGGCGGACATCCACTGGACATAAGGGCACATGTCGATGACGGGGCGTGCCAGTCCGATCAAAGCGGTTCTGTTCGACAAAGACGGCACCCTGTTGGATTTTCAACGGAGTTGGGGGCCGTGGGCCGCGCAGGTGATCCGACGGATGTGCGGCGCGGATGACCTGTTAGAGACCCGGGTGGCCGAGGCTCTGGGCTTTGATCTCAGGACCGCGCAGTTTCTCCCCGGCAGCCCGGCCATCGCGGGCACACCGGACGATGTCATTCCTCTTTTATCCCCCTTGTTTCCCGATGCGTCTGAGGCGGAGCTTTTGGCATGGCTCGCGGTGCACCCGGGCGACTTTGCGCCCGCGATGCTGGACGGCGTTGCGGAGACCTGCCGTCTCTTGCGCGCACAGGGGATTATGCTCGGGCTGGTGACCAATGATTTCGAGGCCGCAGCCAAGGAGCATCTCGCAACGATGGGCCTCGCCGAGTATTTCGCCACGGTGATTGGCTATGACAGCGGCTTTGGCGGCAAGCCGGCTCCAGGCCCGTGTCTGGGGGCGGCGGCGGCTTTGGGCGTTGGGCCGGAGGCTTGCGTGATGGTGGGGGACAGTTTGCACGACATGCACGCGGGGCGGGCCGCAGGGATGATCTGTGTCGCGGTGTCGTCCGGTCTGGTCGCGGACGCAGTTTTGGCGCCCTCTTCCGATGCCGTTTTGCCCGGTGTCGCCGAACTCCCGGAGTGGCTCAGACATAAGGGCGCTTTGCTCGTCACCTAAATTGCTGATAATTTTAGATGTTCTGAGCCCGCCTGAATGCCGGAATTGGTAATTTCTTAAGGTCATCCCGCTACATTTGTGTCCGACGATGTGGGAGACGGCTGAGTTATGCACGGGATGATCAATCGCGCCATACAATGCTTTATGCGAGACACCTATGGCACACAGACATGGGACCGGGTCGCGGAAAGTGCGGACCTCGGGTTCGACAATTTCGAGGCCATGCTGAGCTATTCCGATCAGGTCACCCTTGATGTCTTGGGGCAGGCGGCCCGCGTGTTGAAAAAACCTGTCGAGACGTTTTTAGAGGATCTCGGCACCTATCTTGTGTCGCATCCCAATGTGGAGGCCATTCGCCGTCTGTTGCGGTTCGGTGGGGAGAACTTCACCGAGTTTTTATTCTCTCTCAACGATTTGGAAGGGCGGGCCAAGCTTGCCTTGCCCGATCTGGAGATGCCCACGCTCCGCGTCGAACATGCCGAGGGCGGCACCTTTCGCCTGAGCTGTCTCAGTTCGATGCCAGGGGCTGGATATGCGATGGTCGGGGTGATGCGCGCGATGGCAGATGATTTCGGCGCTTTGGTGTTTCTCGAACATGAGGGGTGGAAGGATTCCGGCGAAGAGATCATCACGATCAACGTGCTTGAAACCGCCTACGCAGAGGGGCGGAGCTTTGAACTTTCAGAGCGGATTGGGTGAATGAGATGAACGTTCCGATTTTGCAATCCGGTCTCTTGGACACTTTCATGCCGATGCACCTCGTGTATGACGGCAAGGGTACGATCCTGCATGTGGGGCCGACCTTGGCGAAAATGCAGGGGACGGTGCCGATGGTGGGCTCCACGCTCGAGTCCGTGTTTGCTGTCCGCGACGATGGGCGCGGGGTCGGGGAGGGGCCTATCCCCCTGAAATCTAAGCTCTACATTACGTTTCATTCCGGTATGTCGACACCGCTCAAAGGGATGGCCATGCCGGTCGAGGGGACGGATCTCAACATTCTGAACCTGTCCTTCGGGATTTCGATTGTCGATGCCGTGGCCGACTATCGTTTTACCTCTGGCGACTTTGCCCACACCGATCTCGCGATTGAAATGCTCTATCTCGTCGAGGCGAAATCTGCGGTCCTCGAAGAAACCAAACAGCTCAACGCCCGTCTCCAAAACGCGAAAGCCGCCGCAGAGGAACAGGCCTTTACCGACACCTTGACCGGGCTGAAAAATCGCCGCGCGATGGATCAGATGCTGTCGCGGATGCTGCGGTCCCACATTCCCTTCGCTCTAATGCATCTTGATCTGGATTACTTCAAATCGGTGAATGACACGCTGGGCCATGCTGCGGGCGATGCGGTGTTGCAGCGGGTGGCGCAGGTTCTGAACGAAGAAACCCGCGAGGGCGATGGAATCGCGCGGGTTGGTGGCGACGAGTTCATCCTGATCTTTGCGCGGATGACAGATCACGCCCGCTTGTTGACAACTGCTGCGCGTCTGATTTCCCGGCTCGAAGTTCCGATCCCGTTTCAGGACGCGTTTTGTCGTATTTCTGGCTCTATCGGCATCACCACGACGGACTTCTACACTGAGCCGAATGCCGACGCGATGATGCATGATGCCGATCTGGCGCTCTATAGCTCGAAACATGAGGGGCGGGGGCGTCCGACCCTCTTTGACCCGACGCATCATTACACGTCCCTTGAGGAAACGCCGGAGGTCGCCGCGCGGCGCTAAACCGGGTCACAAGAGGGGTGCCCCCTCTCTATGGATACGTCTCGCAAAGCAAACAGCGCCGCCAGCCTGCCCATGTGACTCCATACGACACGGAAATGATCTTTTCGTGAAAAAGCGCTTGCACGTGCTGGCCGCATCTCATACATACCCGCTCACACCAAGCGCGGTCCGTTCGTCTATCGGTTAGGACGCCAGGTTTTCAACCTGGAAAGAGGGGTTCGATTCCCCTACGGACTGCCACTTTTCTCCGAAAATTACAGGACCTTCGTGCTTTTTGTCGCGTGTTTGGCATGTCCTGTGTGCTCAGCTGACCGCAGAATCTTTCGCAGAGAGTTTGATTGTGTCGCCATCATGGACTTCCCGCTCGAAGCAACGCTTCATCCCGTCTGTGTTCCCCCTTTGACGGTAGATACACGCATCTCAAAGCAACGTTTGCACTCGGGAGAACATCTCCGAAATATTTGAGCGCATCCTTCCCCAAAAATCGGCTTTGAAAGCAGATGAGAGATTCAGCTCAGCCAAGGTTACGCTCGATAGCCGTAAAGCCATTTCGAGAACCGCCAACGCGCGCACTAAGCCCGTAGGCATCAAGTTGAAAATCTCAGGGGAAAGTGGCAGTCCGTAGGGGAATCGAACCCCTCTTTCCAGGTTGAAAACCTGGCGTCCTAACCGATAGACGAACGGACCGCGCTTGGTGTGAGCGGGTGTTTAGAAAAACCCGCGCGCCTTCGCAAGAGGGAATCTGCACCTCTTGCGCTTTTTTTCTCAATCCGCCGGCGCGGCGTCTTCGAGGCGCAGTTGCGGCGACTGCCTCCCACCCCATGTGTTGATTTCAAGACGTCCGGCCAGATGAAATCTGCTGCCACCATGCCGTTCCAGAGCAGGGCCGAGCGGACCGTCAAAAGCACCGAAACAAATCGCCTCAAGGCGGGGACCCGTTCCATCGGAAAAGCTGATTTTGAGATGGCTTTCGCCGATCCGACGGGCAAAGTGAATCGCGCACTCCGGAAAAGCAAATCGCGGCGCCGGGGCCGAGGCGCCATAAGGTCCGGCGGCTTCAAACCGTTGGATCAACTCAATGCTTGCGGCCCCCGGCATCAACAGACCATCGAGTTTCAGGTCCGATGGTCCCGCCTGACCTGCGCCTTGTTTTTCTAAAAGCTCACTGAGCCGGGCCATCGCCGCCTCAAGCTTTTCGCGTTCGACGGTCAGCCCCGCCGCCATTTTATGCCCGCCGCCTTTCAGGAGTAGCCCCTCAGAGGCCAGCCGCTGGATCGAGGCCCCGAGATCGACGCCGGAAATCGACCGCCCAGAGCCTTTGCCGATGCCATCCTCGTCAAAGCCGATGACGATGGCGGGGCGGTTCGTGGCCTCCTTCAGACGGGAGGCGACAATGCCGACCACGCCGGGGTGCCAGCCGTCGCCCGCCGCCCAGACCAGAGGGGCGTCTACGCCGCGTGCCTCCGCCTGTGTCAGGGCTTCGGCGCGCACGGCGTTTTCAATATCGCGGCGTTCCGTGTTCAGGGTGTCGAGACGTTCGGCGAGGGCCTGTGCCTCATGCATGTCGGTCGTCGAGAGGAGCCGCGCGCCCAAATCCGCCGCGCCGATCCGGCCTCCGGCGTTGATCCGTGGTCCCAAGAGGAAGCCAAGGGAATAGGAGGTCGGCGCACTGTCCATCCGGGAGACATCCGCCAGCGCGCGAAGCCCGATCCGGTCGCGCCGCGCCATGATCTTGAGCCCTTGCCGAACGAGGGCGCGGTTCACCCCGATGAGCGGCGCAACATCGGCGACAGTGGCGAGGGCGACAAGATCGAGCATTGCCATGAGGTCGGGGCCTTTGACGCCGTCTCGGCGCAATTGCCGCCCGGCCTCGACCAGCATGAGAAACACCACAGACGCGGCGCAGAGATGCGACAGATCGCCGCTCTCGTCCTGACGGTTCGGGTTCACCACCGCGACGCACTCGGGAAGCGTTTCGCCCCCCAAGTGGTGATCCAGAATGATCACATCCGCGCCTTTGGCCGCCGCGATGGCGTCATGCGAGAGTGTACCGCAGTCGACGCAGATGATCAGGTCGTGATCGCGCGCGAGGCCTTCCATGGCGGGTTCGTTCGGCCCGTAGCCCTCGTCAATGCGGTCGGGAATGTAGAGCGTCGCGGCCAGCCCCATATCGCGCAACCATGTGATCAGAAGTGCGGCGGAGGTGCCGCCATCGACGTCGTAATCGGCAAAGATCGCGATACGCTGACGGTGTTTGACAGCGGCGAGAAAGCGTTTTGTCGCCGTGTCCATATCCTTGAGCGACAGCGGGTCCGGCAGAAGGTCTTTGAGCTTCGGGTCGAGAAATCCGGCCGCCTCTTCGGCGGGGACGCCACGCCGCGCGAGGATGTTACACAGGGAGACGGGGAGGCTGGTCTGCTGCGCCAAAAGCTCGGCCTGACGTTGAAGCTCAGGCGTCGGGCCGACCCAACGGCGGCCTGTGAGAGAGGCGGACACATTCAGAAAATCGCTCATGGCCCTATATCGCCCGCGCGTCGGACGGATGCAAATACGAAAGAGATCAAAACAAAAAAGGCGGCCAAAGGGCCGCCTTTCAAAGTCATGTCCAGACCAATCACTTTTTGATCGGGTTGGTGTAGGTCATGCGCCGCACAGAGCCGGTTTTGGAGCGCATCAGGATCGTTTCCGTGGTCAGATGCGTCGGCGTGCGTTTGATGCCCGGAACGATGGAGCCGTCGGTCACGCCGGTGGCGGCGAAGATCACGTCAGAGGTCACAAGTTCGTCGCGGGAATAGATTTTGTCGAGATCGGTGATGCCCGCTTTGGCGGCGCGGCCCCGTTCGTCGTCGTTGCGGAACAACAGACGGCCCCACATCTGGCCCCCCATGCATTTGAGCGCGGAGGCGGCAAGAACGCCCTCCGGCGCACCACCAGAACCCATGTACATGTCGATGCCGGTGGAGGCCTCGGCACAGTGGATGACACCGGCGACGTCACCATCGGTGATCAGACGGATGGCACAGCCGGTCGCGCGCAGTTCGGCAATCATCTCTTCGTGACGCGGACGTTCGAGAACGCAGAGGGTGAGTTGTTTCGGGGTGACGCCTTTGGCCTTGGCCAGCGCTTCGACGCGCTCGGTCGGGGTCATGTCCAGAGAGACCACATCTTTCGGGTAGCCCGGGCCGATGGCGAGTTTGTCCATGTAGACGTCGGGGGCGTGCAAGAGCGTGCCGCGCGGCGCCATGGCGATCACGGTGAGGGCGTTGGGCATGTCTTTCGCGGTGAGGGTGGTGCCTTCGAGCGGGTCGAGGGCGATGTCCACGGCCGGGCCGTTGCCGGTGCCGACATTTTCGCCGATGTAGAGCATTGGCGCTTCGTCGCGCTCGCCTTCGCCGATCACCACGACGCCTTGGATGTCGAGCTGGTTGAGCTGGTCGCGCATCGCATTCACGGCGGCTTGGTCGGCGGCTTTCTCATCGCCGTGCCCGACGTAATCGGCGGAAGCGATGGCGGCCTGTTCGGCGACCCGGGCGAGGCCGAGAGAGAGCATACGGTCGTAGAAGGTGGGGGATTGCGACATGGCGTAAGTGGTCCTTTTTGCGCGGACAAGAAATTTGCCCTTCTTCAAGAACATATGTTCTGTGTGCGGGCAAGAGCAGGGCGCCGCTCAAAGCGCTAACATGCGCAATATTTGCGCTAACGCCTCCTGGAGGCCGCGAGGGCGATGACTATCTGAGGGGAGAGGCGGGGGAGATATGGACCAAAGCTTTGAACGCCGATCTTGGCCCCGGAGCAGATTTCCAAAGAAAAACCGACCAAAGCCTGGGCCCTGACCGGTTTTCTCAATTTCTTTGGCGTGTCGGATCAGACGTGTTCGATCCGGATGGCAACGGGGTCCATCGCCAAAACGCCGGTCTGGGTCATGCCCTCAATCGCGGCGTCCAAGGCGGAGCGCGAGGTCGCGTCCGTGACGATCAGAACGGGCGCGATCTCCGGGTTTGCATCCTGGCCGTATTGGCGCATCCGGTCGATGGAGACACCTGCATCACCAAGCGCCGCCGCGATTTTGGCGAGCGCGCCCGGTTTGTCCAAAAGCGACATGCGCAGGTAGTAGGGCGCGGGTGTGGCCGCGACAGCCGGGGTGGATTTTTCGAGCACATCGGCAGGCACGCCAAAGGTGGGAAGGCGAATGCCGCGCGCAATGTCCATGACGTCGGACATGACGGCGGAGGCGGTGGGGCCTTCGCCCGCGCCCGCGCCACGGAGGACGATCTGGCCGACCTCGTCGCCTTCGAGGACGCACATGTTCGTGGCGTTTTCCAACTGGCCGAGCGGAGAAAGCGCCGGAACGAGACAGGGAGTCATCCGTTGTTCCAGCCCGCGCCCGGTCATCTGGGCAACGCCCAGCAGTTTGATGCGGAAACCCATGTCAGCGGCGTGGTGAATGTCTTCGATGGTGATCCGCTCGATGCCTTCGAGAACCATGTTGTCAAAATCGACCTGCGTGCCGAACCCGATGGAGGCCAGAAGGGCGAGTTTGTGCCCCGCATCAATGCCGCCCACGTCGAGGGTCGGATCGGCTTCGAGATAGCCAAGCGCTTTGGCCGCCTCGAACACCTCATCATAGGGGAGGCCCTCGTTTTCCATGCGGGTGAGGATGTAGTTACAGGTGCCGTTCATGACGCCCATGATCCGTTCAAGCCGGTTGCCCGCGAGGCCTTCGGTCAGCGCCTTGATCACCGGAATGCCGCCTGCGACAGCGGCCTCGAACCGGAGCACCGCGCCTTTGGCTTCGGCTTTTTCCGCGAGCATCTGACCGTGATGCGCAAGCATCGCCTTGTTCGCGGTCACGACATCTTTGCCGGAGGCAAGCGCGGCCTCGGTGGCGGCTTTTGCCGGGCCGTCAGAGCCGCCCATCAGTTCGACAAAGAGATCCACGTCATCGCGCAGGGCGAGGGCGACGGGATCGTCCTCCCAAGCAAAGCCCGAAATGTCGACGCCGCGATCCTTGTCACGCGAGCGGGCGGAGACGGCGGTGATGACCACCGGACGACCGGCGCGTTGGGCCAAAAGGTTCGCTTTGCGCTGAATGATTTTGATCACGCCCACGCCGACGGTGCCGAGACCTGCAATGCCGAGGCGCAGGGGGGCTTGGGAAGACGGTGACTTGGACATGAGGGGCTCCATGTGAGAATTTCGCTCGCCCTGATAGCCCTGAACGCGCGAGGGCGCAACTGGGGGAATGGTCAGGCCCGAGTGGTTAGGCCCGAATGGTCAGGCCCGAGTGTCAAGCGCAGCAAGGATGCGGCGCAACTCCGCGCGCTCTGCCGCCGTCAGGCTGGGTTTCGCCAAAAGCACCTCTGTGCGCGCCATGAGTTCTTGTTGCCGCGCGGCCTCCGCCTCTGTGTCGACAGTCGTCGCCGGAAGGAGATCGTTTTGCGGCAAAAGACGGGGCCACTCGGTTTCCGCAGCCTCGGGGCCGATCCTGTTTGAGACGTCTGGCACGTTGGCGCAGGCCGCGAGGGCAAGGAGACCCGCAGCGCTCAAAAGGCGACCCGCGGCGCGGCGCGCAAAGAGCTGGCGGCAGGGCAAGGGGATGACTGTCAACATCGGCAAAGGAGGCCTCATCATACTCAGTGCGGGCGACCTTACGCGTGTCAGCGAGGCGGGACAACTGGGTGCAGGCGGCCTGAGGGCGCGTTCCCCCAGATTTCTCTATGCCGGGTTCCTCTTTGCCCGTGGTCCGGGTAAAGACTTGGGGACGCCTGTAGGAGGAGCATCCCATGACCGCGCCCACCCAAACCGAGTTAAGCCTGACGCCATCGCTGATGCGACGTGTCTCCGGGGCCATGATGCTGGGCCTCTTGGGGGTGTTGGTCCTTTGGGTCGGATTGCGCCCAGAGGGGCCGACCCTGTTTTGGCGTCTCTTCTTGCTGATCCTCGGCGGTGGGTCGCTTTACATGAGCTGGATGGTTTGGAGCAAATCCGCCTGCCGGCTTGTTCTGACCGAGGAGGTTTTGGCCGAACGCGACCTCGACGATCCCACGGGCGAACGTCAGCGCGTCCTGTGCCGCATTGACGACATCGACAAGGTGGAGCGGGGCACCTTTGCGTTCAAGCCGTCGAACGGCTTTCTCATCCGCCTGAAAACACCGGGCACGCGGGCCTGGGTGCCGGGGGTGTGGTGGCGGCTCGGCTCACGGATTGGCGTCGGCGGTGTGACGGCCGCCGGGGAGGGTAAGGCGATGGCCGATGTGCTCGCTTCGCGCGTCGCTGGCCTTGGACGAATTGCCTGATACCACAACGGCTTAGCCGGAGGTGTTGGTCCCGGTCTGTGTGCCGTCGACACTCGTGTCACTGTCATTCGAGTCGATATGGGTCGCATCGCTCGGCACGCTTGTCCCGTCGTCATAGATCACCTGACTGGTAAAGCGCGGTTTGGTGGTCACGATATCCGCGAAAGCGAGCTCAGAGAGACCGACGCGGAAAAACGGCATCCACCCGCGTTCCGTCTCGACAACGACGACCTCTTCGCCATTTGCCAAAAGCGGGATGCGCGCCTCAATCGCCGCGATCGTTTCGTTGGTCAGCGCTTCGTATTTGCCTTCCGCATAAGACCACACCAACTCGTGGCTTTCTTCGCTGGTCACCGGATCGACAACAAATTTCACTGAGGAGACCCGCAGGCTGATGTCGCCGTCGTTGTTCAAGAACCGGTAAACATCGCCGAGACCGGCCATGAAGGTCGGGTCGATGGTGTCGGTCTGTCGCGACACATAGTCTGAAATCATATAGTTGGCGCGGTTTGCGGCGGATTTGGCCTGAAACGCGGCAAAATATGTGTAGCAGAACATCAGCGCAAAGATCAGCATCGGTGCGACGATGATCCCCTCAACGGCCACCGTCCCCTCATCTCGGCGGAGATAACGGCGGGCGAGCTGGCCAAGCGTATGACGTGACTGTCTCATGTTGGGCATCTCTTAACTGTTGGGCTCGTTGACAAACCCAGAGGTCGAGACGAGGGCATAGCCCGCCCCCGGCGTTCTCTGGATGTGATAGCCGATGTAGGTGGTCGGAAAAATCGGGTCGATATTCACGCAGGCCCGCACCAGCATCAGCTCGTTTTCATCGCCGTCGCTGAACACGGTCGCCGGGGCCACATTCGTACTCCGGTCAATGCATTCCGCGATATAGCTTGGGCGGGTAAAGTTCCGGGCGTCGACCGGTTCGAGGGCGATGTGGATGTTTTCATCGCATTTGCGGACGTAGCGCGCATAGGTGCAGGTCGCCATCTTGAGCGAGGAAAGCGTCACATCCGGGTTGTTGCCGAGGCGCACGTCACGCACGGCCAAATCCAAGCCCCGGTCGAGCATGGCGGAGGTCACGGTATAGTAACCGATCTCATAGGCGGCCATGATGAGAAAGGCGAAGGCCGGAAAGACCAGAACGAATTCGATGGTGGAACTGCCGTCCTCGTCGCGCGCATGGCGGCGGGTCAGACGGCGAAGCGATTTGAGCACACTCATTGCACCAACCTCAGCTCGGTAATCTTGGCGGCGATCGCGGAGAAGGCCTCGGAAATCTCGACACCGTCCACATCGTAATAATGCCCGTCGGAGGAGGCGCAGGATTGCATCACCTGTTGCCCCGCTTCGGGGGCCTCGAATCCAATGGCAAAGATGATCACGCCGGACTTTTTCGCGGCATTACAGATTTTGAGAAGACGCGCGTCTTTGGTCGTCGTGTTGTAGCTTTTGCGCGTCGCATTGCGCCAGTTGTAGTAAGTGTTCGAATTGTTCGAGGCCAAGTAACGCGCATAGGCGTGGTTGTAGACGGTCATCGTGGACCAGACTTCCGACCAGGTCAGTTGCGTGAGGTTCTCAGAGGGGAAGGGGTAGGGCATGTCCGTCAGGACGACATTGTCCTGGATGCGTGTGTAGCGTTTCTCGTACCAACAGGTGTAATAATTACAGATACGGCGATCTTCGCGGACATAGACATAGCCGTTCTTATCCTTGAACACGCCCGTCTCTTCGTCGTCGTCCCGGTAGGGATCAGGGATGTAATATTGGTTCGTGTGCGAGCCGTCGGTCATCACCACGATGTATTTTTGCGCGTCCGAGGCGGCTTTGGGCTGGTTCGTGCCGGAGATGTTCTGAGCGCTCGTGTCCAAGAGGGCCGCGCCCCATTTCATCCCCAAATCAATCGAGGTGTTGCCGTAACCTTGGAGAGCGTTGACGAAACTGTCGATTTTGGCCTGGTCGTTCGAGAACGGCAGGATTTCACGCGCGGTTTCCGGGGCACAGGTCTCGGACACAAGCCCCATATCCAGATCGCTCCAATCGCTGGAGAAGGCATCAAAATGCATGGTCTGGTCGTAATATCGGGTCGTGTCGTCATCGATATACTCAAGGCCAACGGTCTCAAAATCGGAGGCTCTAAAGTTGATGCAATGAGACACGTCGTGGGCGTTCAGCAGGTGCAACTTGCTCAGAATGCCGGCACCGGCATTCACCTGCGTCGCGTAGGGCACGACGGAGATCATCACCTCGTCGCTTTCCGCGTTGGTGAAAATGGTTTCTGTGAACTCTTTTGCCGCGGCCTTGAGGTTGGTCAGGCGGCTGTAACGGGTCATGGAGCCGGACACATCGAGCACAAGCGAAATCTCAAGGCCGGAGAGCCCCTGTTCGGCAACGCTTTCGCTCTTGAGCGACAGCGTCGGCACATCCGCGAATTTCATGAAATAGGTCGGGATCGTGGCCTCAACCGTCGCGGTGATCTTGCGGCTGTCGCCCTTGGTCACCGGATCGACGTTTTTGAGGTATTGGCTCAGGCCTGCTTTCGCAAAGTAGTCTTCGACCACGAGTTTCGGGTCATTCGTGTTGTCGAGGTTGGTTGCCGCCAAAACGGCCCGGTCCAGCGTGTTCTGAAGCTCGGAGCGCAGCGTTTCCTGGCGCACGATGTCGATGCCCATCCCTGCCAAGATGATGATAACGACAAAGGTGAACAGGCCAAAAATCGCGAGAGAGCCTTGCTCATCGCGGGCGTGCTGCTTCCAGATATGGAACAGATCGGGGCGCGCAGATGCGCGGCCCTTAGCAAAGAGGGCGATTGCGCCGCTCTTCTCAAATTTTGAACCCAACATGACACCGTCTCTTTCACGAGGTGGTGCCCCCTACCAGTATTGAGCGTGGCGCCGGGCAAGCTTCCGAGCGCACATCACACAACGGTATTTTGCGGGTTCTTTAACGATTGGTAAAGCATGACGGAGGGCTGCCATAAAATGGCCTCAATTGGGCGCCGAAAGGCGTTTTTTTCGATACAATTGGTATGAAAGCTCTTCTGGGATAGGGTGTTCGGAAACGCTCTGCCACGATTTTGCCGCGATTGGCCGCAGGACTTCAGTCTGTGCCTTACCACTTAACCACGTTTTGATTCGCGTTCCGATAGGTGTGGCCATTTTGAGGCGGAATGCCGGACAGACCGGAATCTCATGCTTTGGCGTCGCATTTTTGGGCGGCGCAGGGTGCTTTTGATTGGCGCGCGCCCTCTGGACCTTGGGGCGCATTCAGAGAATACTGCGCCTATGTCATTGCCCCCCGGATTCTTGGATGAACTGCGCAACCGCCTGTCGCTGACCGATGTGGTCGGGCGCAAAGTCATGTGGGATCAGCGCAAATCCAATCCCGGCAAAGGCGACATGTGGGCCCCGTGCCCGTTTCACCACGAGAAAACCGCCTCTTTCCACGTCAACGACAAGGACGGCTATTACTATTGCTTTGGCTGTCACGCCAAAGGGGATGCGATTTCCTTTGTGCGCGAAACCGAGAACGTCGATTTCATGGAGGCGATCCGCATTCTGGCCCAAGAGGCCGGTTTGCCGATGCCGGAGCGCGATCCGCAGGCGCAAAAGCATGCGGACAAGCGGTCGGAGCTTGCCGATGTGAACGAGGCGGCGAACCGGTTTTTCCGACTGGCTCTGAGCCAGCAGGGCGGCGGAGAGGCGCGCGCCTATCTCGACAAACGCGGGATGAAGCCGGAGACACGGGAGCGGTTCGAGATCGGCTTTGCGCCGTCTGGCAACGCGTTGCTTCGCGCGCTGAAAGACCAAGGCATTTCCGAGGACATGGCCATCGAGGCCGGTGTCGCGGCGCGTCCCGATGATGGGCGCAGCCCCTATGATTTTTTCCGTGATCGGATCGTCTTTCCCATTCGCGATGCGCGTGGACGGCTGATTTCGTTCGGCGGGCGGGCGATGGACCCGAATGCGCGGGCGAAATATCTGAACGGCCCGGAACGGCTTTTGTTCGACAAGGGCAATGCGCTCTACAACCACGGCCCCGCGCGCGCCGCCTGTGGCAAGGGCCAGACGCTCGTCGTGGCCGAGGGCTACATGGATGTCATCGCGCTCTCTGAGGCCGGGTTCGAGGCCACGGTCGCGCCGCTGGGCACCGCCATCACCGACCGGCAATTGCAGCTCATGTGGCGGATGTCTGATGAGCCGGTGATCGCGCTTGATGGGGACAAAGCGGGGCTTCGCGCCGCGTTTCGGGTGATTGATCTCGCGATGCCGCTCTTGCAGGCCGGGAAGGGGCTTCGCTTTGCGATCCTCCCGGAGGGGCAAGACCCGGATGAGTTGATCAAGGCAAAAGGCCCGGAAGCGATGCAAGAGGTGCTCGACGGCGCTTTGCCCATGGTCGCGCTTCTCTGGCGACGGGAGACCGAGGGCAAGGTGTTCGATAGCCCCGAGCGCCGCGCCGCGCTGGACAAGTCCTTAAAGGACGCCATTCGGCCCATCACGGACGCGTCGATCAAACGCCACTACGGCGAAATCCTCAACGACATGCGCCGGGAGCTGTTTCGCGGCAAACGTCCCGAAGCCGCCGAGCGCCGCGCCTGGACGCCGGGGCGAGGAGGCTTTGGCAAACGCGTGTCCGCGCCGACCGAGGGGCTCAAGGCCTCTCTCCTCGTTACAGGCGATGCGACGCAGGCCGATGTCATGCGCGAAGCGGTGGTTCTGGCGGTCTGTCTCACCAACGCAGGTGTCGCGCTGGAGTATCTTTCACAACTCGAAGCGCTCTACATGCATCATGAGGAGCATGCAGCCATCCTCTCCGCGCTTTTGATCAACCTCGATCTGACCGACCCGGCAGAGCTGCGCGAGGCCGTGGCCGACCGAGTGGGGCAGGCCCCCCTTGATCGGCTGTTCTCGCATCCCCATGTTCAAATCGCGCCCCCGGTCCGAAAGCCCGATCACGAGGTGGCGCAAATGTGCCTGACCGAAGAGCTGGCGAAACTCAAAGCCCGTCGTGGGCATCAGACCGAACTCAATGAAAGTCTCGAAGACCTCCTTGCAGCGGACGACGAAAAGCTTACATGGCGTTTAAAGCAGGCGGCGGAGGCGCGGAACCGCGCGATCAAGGCCGAGGCAGAAGACAAGACGGAGTTTGATACGGCCGAGAATGGCCTCGAATTGTCCCGATCAGAACGCGATGCCTTTCGGGCGCTTTTAGACCGGATCGCACCGAATCGGGACGCTGGTGGCTAAGCCCGTCACCAAACCCGTTGCGTTCAGGCCGCAGATGTCGCGATTTGTTAGGCTCTGGTCGTCAGATGTGAACGGAAATAAGGGTATTCGGGTGGCGAATCTCTGATTCGCATGACATGATTCGGAGAATCGAGTCGGGCAGCCCGTGAAAGCTGTTGAGTCGCGACAGAGTCGCGACACGTCGACAGAGACAAGATTTCTCAAGGCGCACCCGTGTTGGGGAACACGCGTGAGCCGTTTCTAAGGGGAGAGCCGTATGGCCGCAAAGGACAACGACGACTCCAAGACCGACGATCAGGACCAGGACGTGATGCTCGACGTGAGCCAGGCCGCGGTCAAAAAGATGATCTCGGAGGCGCGTGAAAAAGGCTACATCACCTACGATCAGCTCAACAAAGTGCTCCCGCCCGAACAGGTGAGCTCCGAGCAGATCGAGGATGTGATGTCCATGCTCTCCGAGATGGGCATCAACGTCATCGAAGACGAAGAGGTCGACGACGACGACACCGATTCAAAAGCCGGTGGCAAAGGCGGTGACTTGGTCGCCACCTCTGGCTCGCGCGAAGTGGCGATGGCCGCGTCCGAGACCGAAAAGCTCGACCGCACGGATGACCCGGTGCGCATGTATCTGCGCGAGATGGGCTCTGTCGAACTTTTGTCCCGTGAGGGCGAGATCGCGATTGCGAAGCGGATTGAAGCCGGTCGCAACACGATGATCCAGGGCCTCTGCGAAAGCCCGCTGACCTTCCAGGCGATCACCATCTGGCACGACGAACTTTTGTCCGAGGACATTCTCCTGCGCGACGTTATCGACCTTGAGGCCACCTTTGGCGGCGGTGTCGATGGCGACGAGGAGGAGCCGGTCGTTGGCGGTCTGAACTCTGGCGCCTCGTCTTCTGAGGCCAAAGAGAAAGAACAGGAATACGACGCCGACGGCAATCCGATCCAGTCTGACGACGACGAGGATGAGGACGAACAGGCCAACATGTCGCTCGCCGCGATGGAGGCCGCGCTCAAGCCGCAGGTGCTTGAGACGTTGGAGCGTATTTCCAACGACTTCTCGAACCTGTCCGAGATGCAGGATCTGCGGATGTCTGCGACGCTCAACGAGGATGGCTCGTTCTCTGAGGCGGATGAGACCGAGTATCAGAAGCTGCGCTCGGAGATCGTGGTGCTGGTGAATTCGCTTCACCTCCACAACAACCGGATCGAGGCGCTGATCGACCAGCTCTACGGCATCAACAAACGGGTTATGTCCATCGACAGCTCCATGGTGAAGCTCGCCGACCAAGCGCGCATCAACCGTCGCGAGTTCATCGAGGCATATCGTGGCGCCGAACTGGACCCGACCTGGATGGAGCGCATGTCCGACAAGCCGGGCCGTGGCTGGCAGATGTTCTCCGAACGCTTTGCCGACAAGGTCGAAGAGCTGCGCTCTGACATGGCCATGGTCGGTCAGTACGTCGGTGTCGACATTTCCGAATTCCGTCGCATCGTGCAACAGGTGCAAAAAGGCGAGAAAGAGGCCCGTCAGGCCAAGAAGGAAATGGTCGAGGCCAACCTGCGTCTCGTGATTTCCATCGCCAAGAAATACACCAACCGCGGTTTGCAATTCCTAGATCTCATTCAGGAAGGCAACATCGGTCTGATGAAGGCCGTGGACAAATTCGAATACCGTCGCGGCTATAAATTCTCGACCTACGCGACGTGGTGGATCCGTCAGGCGATCACCCGCTCCATCGCGGATCAGGCGCGCACGATCCGTATCCCGGTCCACATGATCGAGACGATCAACAAGCTGGTGCGGACTGGTCGTCAGATGCTTCACGAAATCGGCCGCGAGCCGACGCCGGAAGAATTGGCCGAAAAGCTGCAAATGCCGCTCGAAAAGGTCCGCAAGGTGATGAAAATCGCCAAGGAACCGATCTCTCTGGAGACGCCAATCGGCGACGAGGAAGACAGCCAGCTTGGCGATTTCATCGAGGACAAGAACGCAGTTCTGCCCCTCGATGCGGCGATCCAGGAAAACCTCAAAGAGACCACCACCCGCGTGCTGGCCTCCCTCACGCCGCGTGAAGAACGCGTGCTCCGCATGCGCTTCGGCATCGGGATGAACACCGACCACACCCTCGAAGAGGTCGGCCAACAGTTCTCCGTGACACGCGAACGTATTCGTCAGATTGAGGCGAAGGCGCTCAGGAAGCTCAAGCATCCAAGCCGCTCGCGGAAGTTGCGGTCGTTCTTGGATCAGTAAAAAAATAGGCCCCCGAAAGGGGGCTTATTTCTAGGGGAAAATAAGCGTCCCTGTTTGTCCCGGATATTGCGCTTTTGAGTTCTCATTCCAGTGGATGACAATTCTCACAGGTAGATCGAGCTCCTTTGCTAAGAGCTGGATATTGTAACACGCCCTTCTCGCATCGACGCCTTGAAATGAAAGGTTTAGGGATTCGATATACCTATACCCATTCTCTGAATGCCGCCCCTCTCTGAGCTGAAGTGTTAGAAGCTTTTTAAGTTCCTCAGTAGTGAAATGCCCTTTGCTTCTAGAAAGCATGCTTTGCAGAATGTCATTCCAGTACAAGGACGGGCATGGAATATCGGATATAAAAGCTGATTTGATGCTGGTGAAGCTCACATTTGGAAGGTTTTCAGTGCGAAATTCAGCTGAGACCATTGGCTTTCGTACTGCTGCGTTATGTGTCGCGGTTAACTCTCTGTGCTGAGTGAAGATCCTTGAGACTATGCTTGCAGGCGTGTCTTCAAGCGGGATCGCCAGAGATTTCATGTATTCAAAATCATCGTCTTCGATCTCAATAGACTTCATCTTCACATCCTCAAGCTGCCATATATCAGATATGTATCAGATATACAGGCGATGTCAATTCTGTATTTGATTTGATGGCCGCCCCTGGCTTAGCGCGGCCCTAGGCCACCGCGCATCCGTCATACTCAAAGCATGCCTCCGGCATGTCCGGCGGTCTGGCGATTTTGTGAGCGCTACACTTCGCACAAGAGTACAACAGATTTGGCGGTCATAAAGCGCCCAAGTCACCCGTTTCATCGCCATCCACCGGTCAGGCGATCCGCGGCTTGCACTTCCTCCCCCAGCGTTCCAAACTGCCTCCCAAACAGGAGGCCCCTATGTCCCTTTTCGGAAAACTTTTTGGCGGCAAGGCCAACACCAACAGCGCGCCCAAAGCCGAGACCAAGCCTGAGCTCTACGCCAATGACTTTCTGATCTACCCCGAGCCGATCAAAGAAGCGAGTGGCTACCGCATTGCGGCGCGGATCGAGAAAGAGATCGACGGCGAGATGAAAAGCCATTTGATGATCCGGGCCGATACGATTGCCTCTGAGGAGGACGCAATCGTGGCAACGGTGCACAAGGCGCAGATTTTCATCGACCAGATGGGGGAGGCGATGTTTGACTGA
Source organism: Abyssibacter sp. (assembly GCA_964220165.1). GTDB lineage: Bacteria > Pseudomonadota > Alphaproteobacteria > Rhodobacterales > Rhodobacteraceae > Celeribacter. The sequence continues at coordinate 6,611 of CAXPTW010000049.1, read as the reverse complement.
GGCGGCGCAATCGGCGGCGGATCAGGTCTTTGCCTACCCGGATCAATTCGCCCCAGACATGGATTTGTCGCTCTTTGAGGGCACGCCACAGACCTACCTGATCGCCTCAACCCCGCGCTGCGGGAGCCATTTTCTCGGCCATGCCTTGCAGGAGATGGGCGAGTTCGGCGTGCCGCTCGAATATCTCAACAAGGGCAATTTCGCAGGCTGGAAAGCGCGCTTTGGCAACAAACGTCTGCCGGCCCTGTTGCAGGACATCATCCGACACCGCACAAGCCCCTCTGGCCGCTTTGGGATCAAGGCGCATTGGTCGCAGTTCCGCCCCTTTCTCGGCACCGACAAAATCGCGCCTTTGGGCGATTTCACCCACATCATCCACATTTATCGCACCGACCTTTTGGGACAGGCGATTTCCTTTGATAAGGCGCTCCAGACCGGCCAATGGATCAGTGGCGCGCCCGCGCAGGGCGAGGCGGTCTATCGCTATGACAAGATCGTCTCCGCCGGTGAAAACCTCCGGGCGCAAAACATCGCGTGGGGTCGGTATTTCAAGCAACAGACGTCGTGCCCTGTGATGGAATTGGATTACAAAGAGCTGATCTCCGACCCGGAGACAAAGCTCACGGAGGTGCGCGATTTCCTCGCACCGGAGTGCACCGTCACGCCCGCCCCATCGGAGCGGACGCAGAAGCAGTCCGATAGCCTGTCCAAAGACTGGCGCGCACGGTTTCTTGACGACATGCGCCCGGAACACGCTTGGATGACGCAGCCCTTTGTCCCGCATTGAGTGAGCGGTCCCGTTCGGAACCGCTCCTATTTTCTTTAAAGCGCGGCTTTGATCGTCTCAGAGATCGGCTCCGTCGGGTGGCCGATGAGGTTTGAGAGCGTCTTGCTGTCATCAAACAGCGCGCCTTCGGCGGCTTTCGCATCCGAATCCGCGAGGATTGCGGCAAAGCCCTCGGGCAGGCCCGCCCCTACAAGCGCCTCGGTAAAGGCCGCCTCAGGCATGTCGGTGTAGCTCACCGGTTTGCCGGAGAGATCGGACACGAGAGCGGCGTATTCGGTCAGCGTGTAGGCCTCATCTCCCGCGAGTTCCAACACCTCACCATCATGACCGCCCGCGAGAACGATCGCGGCGGCTTCGGCAAAGTCTTTGCGGGCGGCGCTGGCGAATTTGCCGTCTTTGGCCGCGCCGAAATGCTGACCGAGTTCGAGGTCTTGACCCAGCGTCATGGTGATGTTCTCAGAGTACCACCCGTTGCGCAAAAGGGTATGCGGAATGCCGCTGTTCTTGAGCGCGGCCTCAGTCGCGAGGTGTTCCTCGGCGAGGGCCATGTTGCCCGTATCGGCCTTGAGGATCGAGGTGTAGGCGATAAAGCCGACGCCTGCGGACTTGGCGGCGGCAATGACATTGCCGTGCTGGACGGCGCGTTGGCCCACCTCAGAGGAGGAGATCAGGAGCAGGCGGTCGACCCCGGCGAAGGCGGCTTCGAGCGTGGCGGTGTCCGTGTAATCGCCACGACGGGTCGCGATACCCTTGGCGGCATAGGCGTCAGCGGCGGCATCCGAGCGAACGAGGGCGAGGATGTCGTCTTTGGCAACGAGCGTTGCGAGGTGATCGACGACGAGCTGGCCAAGCTGGCCGGAGGCACCGGTAACGAGATAGGTGGTCATGTGACTGTCCTTACGGTTTCGTTTTGTGTATAGGTCTCAAATAGAGACCTTTCGCGAGTCGCGAAAGGAGGCACTTTTTCGGGACAAGGTTACAGAGAGGGAACCGTCTGATGCGCGATATTCCAATGAGCCGCCTTGAGGCGTGGAAACTCCAGGGGTTTGATCCAAACAACTGCCCGGTGCGTCAGGTACTCGATCATGTCGCGGCGAAATGGACCATTCTGATCCTCCTGGAGCTTGAAGCCGAGGCCAAACGGTTCAATGCCTTGAACCGCGCGCTGCCGGATATTTCCAAGCGGATGCTGACCCAATCGCTGCGCGATCTCGAACGCGATGGCCTCGTATCTCGGGAGGTGTTCAACACCAAACCGCCCTCTGTGCTCTATAGTCTGACGCCGCTCGGACGCTCCCTTTTGGGGCCGCTGCATCTCATGATCGGTTGGGCCGATGATAATATGCCGGAGATCGAAAAAGCCCGCGCAAATTTTGATCAGGCTTAGGGGATAAGGCAAAAAGTGCCGCTCCTTTTGAAACTCTTTTAAGATTTGGCGCGTTTGCTTGGTGAAACCGAAAGAGGAGAGACACCATGAAACGTGCCACCAAATTCGTCACCGCTTTGGCCCTCATCGGGGCGAGTGCTGCCGTTGCCTCTCCTTTTGTGCCCCTGACCGAGGACCATCTCGCCCCCGAACCCATCGTGATCGAAGTTCCGCAAGAGGACTTGGCACGCTGTATCGCGACCTTGGAACAGGTGTTTTTGGGTCCGGTGACGGAAGCCACAGTGCAATCCATCTCTCTGACCCCGGAAGAGCGCGGTCCTGAGGTCACCTGTGTCGCCAAATAACGACATCGCCCTCTGAGGCATGATCGGAACAGGCGGCTTTTCCCCGTTTCCAAGCCCCCGACACCGCCCTAATGTGGCGCTATGTTTATGCGTATTTCCATCTATGTCGCGGGTGCGCTGATGTGCGCCCCCTTGCTCGCGCCCGTAAGTGCCTCGGCCCAGGCCGAGCCCCTGTTCCAATGTCCTTTTCCAAACGGAAAACTGGTGACCGTGACCGCGGGAGACGCCGCGCTGATCTACGAATTCGGACCACCTCACGCCGCGCCAGAATTGCGATTGGTTCGCGACTATGAGGACGTTTCTGTGAGCCCGTGGAACGGCGTTGGCGGGTCGATTTGGGAAGAGCTGGCGCTCTCGAATGGCGATGTCACCTATCGGATTTGGGGCGCGTTTGACCGGATGACAGAGGCGCATGAAAAGACGGGTGGCATTGTCGTCGAGCAAGACGGCGAGGAGCTGGCACAGCTCGACTGTACCCCCAACGGAGTGGTTTACACCCCTTTTGGCTTTTTCGATGCCTATGAAGCGGCGGGGTTTTGTTGGAACCTTGAGGCAGACCGTTGGCAAGAGGTCTGCGAATGAGCCACCGCCAATTTGAGATCGCGACCCATGGCCCGGGCCTTTACGAATTCACCGCCGATCTCGCCCGGTGGGTCGCGGGGGAAGGGGCGATGGAGGCCGTTCTAACGCTCATGGTGCAACACACCTCTGCCTCTTTGTTGATCCAAGAGAACGCCGATCCAGAAGTGCGCACTGATCTCACCGCGTTTTTTCGACGCCTCGTGCCGCCCACGACCGACCCTTCGATGGCCTATCTGACCCATACCTATGAGGGGCCGGACGATATGCCCGCTCATATCAAATCCGCTCTGCTCCCCACAACGCTCACAATTCCCGTTCTATCCGGGCGCATGACCCTCGGAACATGGCAGGGAGTTTACCTTTTCGAACATCGCGACCGTCCGCATGTGCGGCGGGTTTTGGCAATGCTCAAGTGACGCTTGCACGCAATCAACATCTTGCGGTGAATTTTTGAGCTACCCAAATTCTGGGCTTCCCCCTATAGTGCCTGTGGATAAGTAGGGCAAAGACCCTATGGGACTGAGGCAGTGATGAAAAAAGGGAGCGCCCGATGCGTTGTCCATTTTGTGGAAATGTAGATACCCAGGTGAAGGACAGCCGTCCCGCCGAAGATCATGTGGCGATCCGTCGCCGCCGGTTCTGTTCGGCCTGCGGGGGACGGTTCACCACCTATGAGCGCGTGCAACTGCGCGATCTCGTCGTGGTGAAAACCAACGGACGACGCGAAGATTTCGACCGCGACAAGCTCGAACGCTCCATTCGGATCGCCGTGCAAAAACGCCCGATCGAACCAGAGCGCCTCGACCAGATGATTTCCGGCATCGTGCGCCGACTGGAAAGCATGGGCGAGACGGATATTCCGTCGAAAACCATCGGTGAGATCGTGATGGAAAGCCTCGCGCGGATCGACACCGTGGCCTATGTGCGCTTTGCCTCGGTCTATAAAAACTTCCAAGCGGCGGACGATTTCGACAAATTTGTCAGTGAGTTGCGCCCGGATACCAAGCCGGAGTCCTGATCCGTGGATGATCATGCGGTGATGCGCCACGCGCTCGGTCTGGCCGCGCGGGGGCTCGGTCGGGTTTGGCCGAACCCTGCGGTCGGCTGTGTCCTGATGCGTGACAGTGTGGTGGTCGGACGGGGCTGGACCCAGCCCGGCGGACGTCCCCACGCAGAGGCGATGGCTCTGGCACAAGCCGGGGACAAGGCGCGCGGCGCGACGGCCTATGTCACCTTGGAACCCTGTTCCCATCACGGCAAAACGCCGCCGTGCTCCGAGGCCCTGATCGCGGCGGGCGTGACCCGCGTGGTCTGCGCCCTCGGCGATCCCGATCCGCGCGTGAACGGGCAGGGCTTCGCCAAGCTGAGGGCCGCAGGCATCGCCTTCACCCAAGGCGTCTGCGAAGCAGAGGCCCGCGCCCAGCAGGTCGGGTTTCTCTCAAGAGTTCAAAGAGGTCGCCCCATGGTGACGCTCAAACTCGCTCTGTCTTGGGATGGACGGATCGCCACGGCCACCGGCGAAAGCCAGTGGATCACGGGTCCAGACGCCCGTCGCAAAGTCCACGGCATGCGCGCCTCTCATGATGCGGTTCTGGTCGGGGGCGGCACAGCCCGCGCGGATGATCCGAGCCTCAACGTGCGCGATCTGGGCGTCTCACATCAGCCGGTGCGCGTGGTCATGTCCCGCACGCTTGATTTGCCGCTGTCCAGCCATCTTGCGCGCTCTGCGGGTGAAATTCCGGTCTGGCTCCTCCATGGCCCGGGCGTGTCCGAGGATCTCACCTCTGCCTGGCGCGGTCTGGGCGCGGAGTTGATCGAAGTGCCTGTGGCCCAAGGCCATCTTGACGCCCGCGCGAGTCTTGAGGCGCTTGGGAGCCGCGGGTTGACTCGTGTATTCTGCGAAGGTGGCGGGGCCTTGGCCGCGTCCTTGTTGCGCGGACGGCTCGTCGATCGGGTGGCGGTGTTTTCTGCGGGGCTCGCGATTGGGTCGGAGGGCCTGCCGGGTCTCGGCGCGTTGGGGCTCAACCGCTTGGCCGACGCGTCCCGCTTTGATCTGACCTCGGTCGAGCAGATCGGCCCCGATGTTCTGAGCCTCTGGAGCGCGCAAGACGACACGCCTACCTGAGACCCAAAAGCGCCGCCCGCGCCTGTCTCAGCTTTGCCAATCCAAACTGCATCAGTTTCGAGCGCCCTTGCGGCGCTTGGGCCAAGAGCGCCACGGCCTCTTCCGGGCTAAGCGGTGCGCCTGTGCGGGGATCGAAATAGCGCGGATAGTCGATCAAAGTCGCATGGGCGAGACCGGCCAGTGTCGGTCGCGCGGCGCGACGCGCGGGGACGGGGCCGAGATCGGTGGTCAGCCCCCACCCGGCATAAAACGGTGTCCCGACGCAAGTCACCGGTGTGTCCCGGATCAGCGCCTCAAACCCGATGAGGGAGGTCATGGTCCACACCCGGTCGCACGCGTCGATGAGGTCGAGCGGATCGGCATGTCGGGCCACACTATCGGCAATTGTCTCGGCATCCTCGACACGGCCTTTGCGCAATCCGGCCTCGACATCGGGATGGGGTTTGTAGATGAGGCAGGCCTCTGGATGCGCCGCCCGCGCGGCGAGGAGCAGGGCGCGGTTCGTCGTGATGTCGTCCGCCCCATGCCTCAGCGAGGCGTCATCCTCGACCTGACCGGCGACCAGAATGCGCGGGGCGTCAGACAGGTCGGAGGGAAGGTCGGGCGTCGTCTTGCCGACGTTATATTTGCTGAGATGAAGTTCTTTGATCTGTGAGAGAAGGCGAGAAATTCGGTCCTCTTCATGCAATGAGAGCGTGGCGCGGTCCGAGATGATCTGCTCAAGGCGTGAGGCGCGTTTGGGGTCAAAATACATCCCCAGATCATCAAACACCAAAGACATCGGGCGGACCAGTGCGGCACCAAGCCCGCGAGAACGCAAAAACCCGTCCTCGATCCGCACATCCCCGCTCTCGGAATGGCCCCAGATCACATGGCGGAATCCTGCGGCTTTGGCCTCGGCAATCTTCTCGGGGTCGTCCGTGATGTCGAGATGCTGCCCGCCGATATATTGCCGGAGGAACCGGCGTTTCCACGGGAGAATATTCGAGGCGACATAGCCCGGACTGTCCTCAAGGTGCGCGCGATCTCGTGCTTGCAGTCGGGCGAGAACCTCTTCGAGCCGTATGGGCGTACCGTCAGAGGTCCACGAAAGCCCCTCTAAGAGGGCCGCCAAAATCAACTGCGCACGCGTCAATTGGCGGGTCAGATAGGGGTTTGGGTTCTCATCCTGTGTGAGGCCAAGCCCGCCATACCACGGCCGCCCAAAGACGCGGGGACGGTGGCCCGCGAGGAGGGCGTCGACGCCAAACCCGGCGCTATGGGTGTAGACCGCCGTGGCCTGTTCGAGCACGCGGTAGAGGTTGGTGTCGCCCGAGAGCATGAGAATGCGCGGGTCCGTGAAGTCCGCGAAATACCCGCCCTCACAGGGCAGAATCGCGACCTGGG
>CAXPTW010000048.1:0-11572 GCA_964220165.1 Abyssibacter sp. | reverse complement strand
CTGGAGTTGCCGCCAATGAAAGACCTCGGACAATCCGCGTCCACGCTGGCCAATCACGGAAAATTCCAGGATCCCGCCGTCACAGCCAAGGGCGAAGCCCGCGCGAAGGTCGCCTTAGACCGGCTCGAAACGCTCTGGTTCAACACGGGCACGCTCTGCAACATCACCTGTGTGAATTGCTATATCGACAGCTCGCCCACCAATGACGCGCTGGCCTATCTCACCTGCGCCGAGATGGTCGCCTATCTGGACGAAATCGACACGCTCGGCTGGCCCGTGCGGGAGATCGCCTTTACCGGCGGAGAGCCGTTCATGAACCCTGAGATGCTCGACATGATGGCGGCGGCGTTGTCGCGCGGCTATGAGGTCTTGGTGCTCACGAACGCCATGCGCCCGATGCAGCGACCAAACGTTAAGGACGGGATCGCGGCGCTCCACGCTGCCTACCCCGGCCAACTCACGCTCCGCGTCTCCCTCGACCATTTTTCCGAGGCGCATCACGACGAGATGCGCGGCGTCGGCAGTTTTGCGATCACGCTTGAAGGGATGGACTGGCTTCGCGATACGGGCATCCAGATGGCCGTGGCGGCGCGGTCTCTTTGGCATGAAAGCGATCAGGACACGCGCGATGGCTTTGCCGCGCTGTTCTCGGACCGTGGATACGACATTGATGCGGCGAACCCCGGTGCCTGCGTGATTTTCCCGGAGATGGATTTGACGGCCGAGGTGCCGGAAATCACCACCGCCTGCTGGGGCATTCTCGACAAATCCCCGAAAGATGTCATGTGCGCCTCAAGCCGGATGGTGGTCAAACGCAAAGGCGACGCGCCCTCCGTGATCGCCTGCACCCTCCTGCCCTATGAGCCGGAGTTCGATCTCGGCCCGACCCTCAAAGAGGCGTCTGGCGAAGTGGCGCTCAATCATCCGCATTGCGCGAAATTCTGTGTCCTGGGCGGCGCGTCCTGCTCCGCCTGACGGCTTAGCGCTCCAGTTCCGTATCCCAGTAGAGGAAATCCATCCAACTGTCGTGAAGGTAGTTCGGCGGGAATTTTCGACCGGTGTTCTTCAACTCCTCCGCCATGGGCGCGCGCGGCGGTTTGCGCAGGCTCATATTGGCGCGGCGCAGGGATTTGGAGCCTTTCTTGAGATTGCAGGGCACACAGGCCGCCACGATGTTTTCCCAACTCGTGATCCCACCACGGGCGCGCGGAATGACGTGATCAAAGGTCAACTCGCCCTTTGAGCCGCAATACTGGCAACAGAATTCGTCCCTCAAAAACAAATTAAAGCGCGTGAAGGCCACGCGCTTTTGAGGTTTGACATAATCTTTGAGGACGACGACAGACGGGATGCGAATTTTGCAACTCGGACTGTGAACGAAGTCGTCGTATTCGGCCACAATATCGACCCTGTCGAGAAACACCGCCTTGACCGCTTCCTGCCACGGCCAGAGCGAGAGCGGATAATAGGACAGAGGCCTGTAATCCGCGTTCAACACCAAGGCCGGGTGATTTTTGACCCCGGCTGTCTCCCTGACGAAATGTGTCCTGAAATCTCCGTCCATTCTGTAGCGACTCCGACCCTGTCCTGCGAAAGCTGTGGCTTGCGGGACGGGACGCCCCGCCCCATATGATACCTTCTACTATATATCGGGTCTTAAACCTGACAAGCCCCCGAAATATGCTCTGTGACACCGAAAGATGTCGCCCAGAACATTGCATCGTGAGATGACGCAAACATGACACTCATCGCCCGATTAATAGGCAAAATAAAAAGCCCGCGGAAAACCGCGAGCTTTCGTCAACTCAATGGACGAGAGGATCACTCAATCCTCCCCTTGGCGGCCGTTCCTTAGAACTTCCGGCGCTTTTCCACTTTCACACGGATCGGCTGACGTTCTTGACGAGAGCTCATCCCGACAAACACCATCGCCCCGAACGCGGCGAGAAGAAGTGCACTTACTGTCATCAGATCCATGATCGTTTCCTCCAATTACAATTTAAAGGTAACACTCGCAAAAGCGGGGTCAAGGTTTTGACACAATCGTACCGAGAAAAAGTGAGTTTTTAGGCGATCTTTCGCTGTTCATGCTGCGCCGCACGAAAAACGCGCCTTATCCTGCCTCATATCCGAGCTTTTCGCGCAAGAACGCGAGCGCCACGGACAGGCCATCCGGCGAAATCCCATGCCCCATGCCGCGCATGATGTGGGCGTATGTTTCAAAGCCCGCATCCTGCAACGCCTGCCCCGCATCCGGCAGAGACTGCGGCGGCACCACGTCATCCATATCGCCGTGAAGCAGGAGCACGGGCATTTTCACCTTCATCTCGTCTTCGAGCATCTCCGGCTCCATCAGACGACCAGAGAAGCCGACGACACAGGCCAAAGCATCCTCGCGGCGCGGTGCCACATGAAGCGACATCATCGTGCCCTGCGAAAACCCGACAAGCGCGATTTGGTCGGCCTCAAAGCCGTAATCCACCATGATCGTGTCGAGATAATCGTTCAGCTCATCGACCGCGCGAAGCATCCCGGAGCGCTGTTCTTCTTCGGACGAGCCGTCGATCCAGGGAATCGGGAACCACTGATAGCCCATGGGATTGCCGGTGCAGCGTTCGGGCGCGTCGGGCGCAAAGAACATCGTGTCGGGCAAGTGTTCGCCCAAGGGGTCGGCAAGTCCCAAGAGATCGTTGCCATCGGCCCCATAGCCATGCAGGAAAATCACGGCGGAGCTGGTGCGCCCCGACACGCTGTCGCGTTTGTGATTGGTCAATTCGGCCATAGTCAGCGCACCCCTTCGCGTTGTTTCTCGACATGGTAGTAGGCCCAAAGCGCGCGTGCTGCAACCGCTCGCCACGGCGACCAGGCCTCTGCCATCTCACGGAGCACCCGTTCCTTGGGGCGCTCCGGCAGATCAAAAAGCATCCGCACGGATTCTTGAAGCGCAAGGTCACCGGGGGCAAAGACATCCGCGTGGCCCAAAGAGAACATCGCGTAAATCTCGGCCGTCCAGACGCCAATGCCCGGCACAGTCACGAGGGTCTCGACAACGTCCTGCGTCGGCGCCTCCCGGAGTGCGCCGTAATCAATCCGCGCCTCGGCCAGCGCCTTGGCATAGCGCACCTTTTGCCGGGACAGGCCCACGGCCCGCAGCTCGTCTTCCGTCGCCCAAAGCACCTTGCGCGGTCCCGTCAGTTTCGCGGCTTTCATCCGTTTCCAGATGCCATTCGCGGCGGCGACAGAGATTTGCTGGCTCACGATGGCGGCCAAAAGCTCCTCGAACCCGTCTTTGCGCCGCCTGAGCGGCAAAGGACCGGTGAGACGCAGCGCCTCGGCAAAACGGGGTTCCACGGCGGCGAGATGCGCCGCGCCTTCGGCCACATCGGCCTCACAGGTGATGATCCGTGTCACCGTCCTAGACCATTGCGCCAGAGCGCAGCGCCAAGCCTTCCGCCCATTCGAGCGCATCTAAGAGCTGTTCGCGCCGCTCGATCCCGTCGGGCTGCGGTGGGCGGGCGATCATGGCGACCGAAATCCCCAACCGTCGCGCGGCGTCGAGCTTGCCGCGCCCGGAGCCGCCCGCGTTTTTCACCACGAGCCAATCGGGTTTCAGTGCCTCGAAGGTCTCGATCTCCGAGGCTTCCGAGAACGGCGGTCGCCCGGTGATCCATGCGCCCTCATAAGGAAAGGCCTCGACCGGCGTATCAATCACCCGGCAGATCAGATGGCGCTTGCGCAAGACCGGCCCGATGTCGTCGAGGCTCTGCCGCCCCGTCGCCAGAAACACGATCGCACCTTCCGGGATCATCTCGGCCAGCGCCGCATAGTCCGCCACCTCGTGCCACGCGTCGCCGGGACGCGACCGCCACGGTGCGCGTTCATAGCGCAGGTACGGCAGGCCGATCTCTTGGCAAACCCGCGCCGTGCGGGCGGTGATCGCCTCGGCAAACGGGTGGGTCGCGTCGATCACCCCGGTGATCCCCGCCTCTTTCACATAGGCGCGAAAGCCCTCTTCGCCGCCAAATCCGCCGACACGGGTCTCCACCGGGTACTCAAGCGGCGCGTTTGTGATCCCGGCCAGAGAGGCCACAGCGGAAATCCCCGCCTGCGCCAAATGCCCCGCCAAATTGCGCGCTTCGGAAGTGCCCGCCAAAAGTAAAATCATGCCTCTGCTCTCGCCAAAATATTGCCCGCGCGGTCGATGACCACAACGTCGAGCTCTGCGTCTGTTTTCAGGATGGCGCGGGCTTTGTCTTGGGCTTTCACGGCGACAATCTGCGCCAGTTCCGGCACCAATGTCACCGCCTCCAAAGCCGTATTCGCCGCGCGCACCCGCTCGTCCCCGCACCACGCCGCCAGTTCGTCAAAATCCACCTGAGAGCGTTTGGAATGCAAATCCACCGCGCCCTGCGCCAGTTTGGTGATCTTGCCGATCCCGCCGCCGATGGTGATCCGCTCCACCGGATGCGTGCGGAGGTATTTGAGCATCCCGCCGACGAAATCCCCCATGTCGAGCATGGCACTGTCCGGCAGGCCATAGAGCCCCTGCACCACCTTTTCCGAGGTCGCCCCCGTACAGCCCGCCACATGGGTCAGCCCCTCCGCCCGCGCGACATCAATGCCGCGATGGATGGAGGCGATCCACGCCGCGCAGGAAAACGGCCGCACAATCCCGGTCGTGCCCAAGACGGACAACCCGCCCTTGATCCCCAGACGCGGGTTCCAGGTCTTTTCCGCGATTGTGTCGCCGCCGGGAATGGAAATGGTGATCTCGATATTCGGAGCCTGTCCGAGGCGTGCCGCCATCTCCTCGACCTGCGCGGTCATCATCTCACGCGGCACCGGGTTGATCGCGGGCTCTCCGGGTGGGATCGGCAGGCCCGCTTTGGTCACCATGCCCACGCCCGCGCCCGCTTTGAACGTCACGCCGCCGTCCGAGGTGGTCACCCGCGCGCGAATTTCGGCCCCATGTGTCACGTCCGGGTCGTCGCCCGCGTCCTTGATCACCCCGGCCTCCGCCCATCCCGGCCCTTCGGCGCGGTAGGAGAGCGCAAACTCTGGCCGTTCGCCTTTCGGCAGGGTGATCCGGACCTTTTCCGGGAATCCCTCGCCCCAAAGCGCCATCAGTGCGGCGCGTGTTGCCGCCGTCGCACAGGCCCCCGTCGTCCATCCGCGGCGGAGCGGCTGTGCAGGTTTGGAGGTGGTTTCAGGCGGGGTTTGTGTCATGGCGCGACGATAGGCGAGGCGGCGGAGCGATGCCAGACGGAATTACATGCGAGGTCTTCCCCAGACGCGCCCGCTTCGTCATAAAGTCGTCATGACAGAATCGACGCGCTCCCCCTCCCTTTCCCTGCCTTCGGGCAACTGGCCTGAGCTTATGCCCGGTTGGGTGTGGCTCTGTGGTGCGGGACCGGGCGATCCGGGGTTGATGACGCTTCATGCGGTCAATGCACTGCGCCAAGCCGATGTGATCGTCTATGACGCGCTTGTGGCCGAGGATATTCTGAGCTGGGCGCGGCCGGACGCGGAAAAGATTTACGCGGGCAAACGCGGCGGCAAACCGTCGGCGAAGCAGGCGGATATTTCCCTGCAACTGGTGGATTTGGCCAAAGATGGCAAACGGGTGTTGCGCCTCAAGGGCGGCGATCCCTTTGTCTTTGGCCGGGGTGGAGAAGAGGCCCAGACCCTCATTCAGCGCGGCGTGCCGGTGCGCATCGTGCCGGGCATTTCCGCCGGTATCGGCGGGCTGGCCTATGCGGGCATTCCCGTCACCCATCGCGACGTCAATCAGGCGGTGACTTTTGTCACGGGCCACGACCAGACGGGCGGGCCGACCGGGAGCCTCGATTGGGATGCATTGTCCCGATCCGCAGGCGTGCTTGTGATCTATATGGGCATGAAACACGCGCCGGTCATTCAAAATGGCCTGCTCACGGCGGGACGTCCGGCGGATGAACCCGTCGCGGTCGTCTCCCAAGCCACCACGCCGAACCAAAAGGTGTTGGAGACCACGCTGGGGCGGCTGGTCGAGGACATCGCTGCGACCGAGATGGAGCCGCCCGCAATCATTTGCGTCGGCAAGTCGGTCCTGATGCGTCAGGTTCTCGATTGGCAGGCCCTCATGCGCGGCGAGGCCCCACGCAACCTCGACCCGCTCGGGCGCGGCAAACCGGCGGAAGAGGCCTGATGCCCCACCCGAATCCGAAGGGGCTGTTGATCGCCGCGCCGGGGTCCGGCTCTGGCAAGACCACCGTCACCCTCGGCATTCTGCGCGCCCTCACGCGGCGCGGCATTGATGTGCGCGGCGCGAAATCCGGTCCGGACTACATCGACCCCCGCTTTCATGAGGCCGCGACAGGCCACCCCTGCCCCAATCTCGATGCCTGGGCCATGTCAGAGGCGCGTCTGCGGGCGCTGGCCGTCGGCGACGTGTCTCCCGATCAGCTGTTGATTGTCGAAGGCGCTGTGGGACTCTTTGATGGCGCCCCACCCCAGGGCAAAGGCGCCTGTGCCGATCTGGCGCGCCTGTTTGACATGCCGGTGATCTTGGTGGTCGACGCCGCCCGAATGGCTGGCTCCGTCGCCGCGCTCGTTCAGGGCTTTGTCGGTCATGACCCGCGCACGCGGATCACAGGCGTCATCCTCAACAAGGTCGGCTCCGAACGGCACCTCAAAATGCTCAGCCGGGCCTTGGAGCCTCTGGAAGTGCCTCTCATTGGCGCGCTTCCCCGGTCTGAGGCCCTGACACAGCCCTCGCGCCACCTCGGCCTCGTCCAGGCCGGAGAGCGCGCGGACCTCGATGCCTTTCTCGATGCGGCGGCAGACGCGGTTGAGACCCATCTCGATCTTGATCAGCTTGTCGCCTTGGCCGAGAACATCGGCCCCGCCCCTGAGATGCCCCGCATCCCGCCCCCGGCGCAGAGCATCGCCGTCGCTCAGGATCAAGCCTTTGCCTTTGCCTACCCGCATCTCTTGGACGATTGGCGGGCGGGCGGCGCGGAGATCCGGTTTTTCTCGCCCCTCGCGAATGAAGCCCCGCCCCGTTGTGATCTCACCTACCTCCCCGGTGGGTACCCAGAATTGCACGCGGGCAAACTTGCGGCCAATCATGTCTTTCTTCAGGGTCTGCGCGAAGCGGCCGCGCGGCGACAGGTCTACGGCGAATGCGGCGGCTATATGGTTTTGGGCGCTGGGCTGATCGACAAGGACGGCGTGCGGCACAAGATGGCGGGTCTGTTGGGCCTGGAGACCTCTTTCGCGACACGTAAACTGCACCTCGGCTACCGGAGCGCGCAAGGCACCGCCGGGCCGTTCAAAGGGAGCTGGTCCGCGCATGAGTTTCACTACGCCACCACGCTCCGCGCTGAAGGCACGCCGCTGTTTACTGCCGAGGACGCCGAGGGGACGGACCTTGGGCCACAGGGCCTGATCCAAGGCAGTGTGTCCGGCTCCTTCCTGCACCTGATCGACCGACTCTGAGCGACGCTGAGACGTTTTCGCACAGGAATTCCGCAAGAACGCGGGTTCTCAGAGCCTGTCCGTACCGCTAAAGGCTTTGCAACACATATTCAAAGTTCTGCGCACGAGACCCATATGACCGATCTGCCTTTCACGGACACCTCAAAAGCCCGCCGCAATGTGATGATCCTCGTCATGGCGCAGGCCTTCTTGGGCGCGCAGATGTCGATGATCTTCACCATCGCGGGTCTGGCGGGGCAATCTATGGCCTCGAACCTCTGTTTCGCGACTTTGCCGATTTCGGCGACGGTTCTTGGTTCCATGCTCGCCGCCACGCCACTGTCGAGCGCGATGCAAAAATATGGCCGTCGTGTCGGGTTTTGGATCGGCACCGGCGCGGGCACCGTGGGTGCGGGCATCGGGGCCTTTGCCCTCATGCAGCAGAACTTCTGGCTCTTTGTGATCGGCGGGTTGTTCACCGGGATCTATCAATCGTCCCAGGGCTTCTTCCGCTTTGCCGCCACCGATACAGCCGATGAAGCGTTTAAGCCGAAAGCGATCTCCTACGTGCTCGCGGGCGGGCTGGCCTCGGCCATCATCGGGCCGCAGCTCGTGAAAGTGACCTCGCAAGCGATGGTTGTGCCGTTCCTCGGCACCTACCTTGCGGTGATCGTGATCAACCTTGTCGGCTCGATCCTGTTTCTCTTCCTCGACATCCCGAAACCGCCGGTCTCGACCCATGATCACCTGATCGGACGTTCGCGCATGGAGTTGCTCAAGACCCCGCGTGTCGCCGTGGCGATCATCGTGGCGATGGTGTCCTACGCGCTCATGAACCTCGTCATGACCTCGACGCCTCTCGCCGTCGTCGGTTGTGGGTTCGAACAAAACACCGCCGCCGATGTGGTTTCCGCCCACGTGCTCGCCATGTTCATCCCGTCGTTCTTCACCGGCTTTTTGATCTCGAAATTCGGGGTGGAACGCATCATGGCCACCGGTCTCGTCATCCTTGCCGCCGCCGGTGTGGTGGGCATGCTCGGCGTCGATTTGGAGAACTTCTTTGTCGCGCTCATCCTTTTGGGCGTGGGCTGGAACTTTGGCTTTATCGGCGCCACGGCCATGTTGTCCTCGTCGCATGATCCGTCCGAGCGGGGCCGGGTTCAGGGCATGAACGATCTGATCGTTTTTGGCGGCGTGACCGTGGCCTCTTTGGCCTCCGGCGGGCTGATGAACTGTTCCGGGGGCTCCGCGCAAGACGGCTGGACCGCCGTGAACCTCGCCATGGTGCCCTTGCTCACCTTGGCCGGTGGCGCGCTCATCTGGCTCTGGATGCAGCCGAAAAACGGCTAAGCAGTCTTGTGACGCCCAAATACTCTTGTGTGGTTTATTCCTTGATGAGGGAGTAGAAGCCGTGCCCCTCAACGGGTGTCCACCTGATCAGGTATGAGCCTTTAACACGATAGACCTCCTGTTCCCCTCTGCTGTCGACAAGTACGGCATCGGGGATTTCCACGATTGTGCGCTCTAACGCACAATCATCGCTTGGGGTCGTCGAAAGAAAGAAAACCAGAGAATTATCCGACGAAAAATTTTTGGAATAATAGGATTTCAGATCAGCCTGAGCTTCTCTGCAAAAGAAATAATCGTCAGTGATCGTCAGTTCGATCACACGAAAATCGGCATCAAAACTGTTTCCGACGTTGTTCATCACAAAATCTGCAAAAGCGCCCTGCGAACAGTCACTTGCATCGGGCACGGAGCAGACATCTTCATCAAAACGGAGCTCAGGATGCAATTGATCGGAAATAATCTGAAGAACGTCCGTGACACTGACAACCGCCGCGGCAAGTCCCCCGACCGCGACAATAGTGGCAAAAGGTTTCCAGTTTAGCATCTCACCCATTACAACTCTAAATTCATCAACTCTAATCTACTCTGGGCTTTCCAGACTTTTTACGCCGTCATAGCCCCAGATCGGCTCTGATCCGGTCACGGTGCCGATAGAGCCAGAGCGCAGACATATAGAGCGGGCCGACATCGAGCTGGCCCGCGTCGCACATGTCGAGGAAGGTCTCCAAACTGTAGAGGCTTGAGGCGATGTCCTCATGTTCGGTCTCGACCCCGCCGCCCGTGCTGATACAACCATCCGGCAGGTCGGCAATCCCGATATAGGAGGTGACATATTCCGTCACCGCGCCCGCAGAGGGGTAATATTCCGCGATCTTGTAGAGTTTGCCGAGGGCGATCCCCGCCTCTTCCACCGCCTCACGACGGGCGGTCTCCTCGGTCCCCTCGCCGGGATCAACGCGCCCCGCGATGGGTTCGATCATCCACGGACGGAGATCGCCGCGCGCATAGGGCGCAAAGCGGAACTGTTCGATGAGGAGCACACGGTCTCTCACCGGATCATAGGGCAGAACCGTCACCGCATCCGCCATGAGAAAGGCCGCGCGAGTCATCTCGCGCGAGTCACCGCCCTCGAATTGGCGGTGGGTGATCACACTATCATCGAGCGCGAAAAAGGAGCTGTAGGGGATGTTGCGGCTCAAGAGCGTGACATCCTCGCGCCCCATGTCCACACGGCCCTCGGCCCGGGGGCGCGCGCCCTGTTGCGCCACCACCCGCGCCCAAGCCCGCGTGAGGATAAAATTCCGCATCATGCGCAAATCCTGAACGGACCGCGTGCCGCGATAGGCCAGCACCTCTTCTGCGGCGGCGGCGACAAGTGCCTCTGTCAGGACGGGCGTTTCGCCGTCCAAGACATCGCGCAGAAACTCAAGCTCTTCGGGGACGTAATCGACGGAGAGCGCCTGAAACGGATCGCTCATGCCCATTTGCGGGCCGTCTTCTCGGTCAGCCAGCCGCCGATAAAGCCGCCGACCACCAAGACGATCAGCACGTCCCATTTGAACAGATACACACCGTATTCACGCATCAAATCGACCATACCCATAAGCGCGTCTGTCGCGCCCTTATAGCGTTTGTCGAGAGAGCGATGGATCATGGTCTCAAAGGCGAAATAGAACACACTCCAGAACGACAGGATCACAGAGGCCGAAAACCCGTAGCTCAGGGCGAATGTCATTGTATCCCCGGCCCGTCGCCCCATGAACACCCAGCCCGTCAACAGGCCAAAGAACCCGGCGATATAGGACATGAGGCCCATCCGCGTGCTTTCTGGCAGGTGGAATTTGACGAGTTCCGCGGCGAACCAGGCAAGAATGGCAAAGAACGCGGCGGCAACGAGTTTTGCGGCGGTGGGCATGGGATCAGCTGCTCGGATTTTGCATTGTGATTTGTGTTACGTCGCAGTTTCCCCCGTGAAACGTCGCCGCGCAAGAGGTGAGATAGAAATTCCACATCCGGCGGAAGCGATCGTCAAACCCCTGTGACGCAACCGCCTCCCATTTCTCATTAAACGTGTCGTACCAGCGCCGGAGCGTAATTGAATAGCTTTCGCCAAACTCCTTGCTTTGAACGAACTCCAACCCGGCGCTGTCGATTTGCGCGCGGAGCACCGTGGGCGACGGCAGCATCCCGCCGGGGAAAATGTATTTCTGAATGAAATCCACGCCCTTACGGTAGGTCTCGAACCGCGCGTCTTGCAGCGTGATGATCTGAAGCGTCGCACGCGCGCCCGGATTGAGGCACTCTTTGAGCTTGCCGAAATACACCGGCCAGTATTTTTCGCCCACGGCCTCGAACATCTCGATGGAGGCGATCCCGTCATAACGCGCCTGTTCGTCGCGGTAGTCCTGGAGCTTGAGCTGCACCCGATCCGACAGGCCCGCCGATTTGATCCGCTCAGCGGCATATTTGAACTGTTCTTCAGAGATGGTGAGGCCCGTCACGCGCAATCCGCGCTTGGCGGCGGCGTATTCGGCAAAGCCGCCCCAGCCGCAACCGATCTCCAACACATGATCGCCCTCTTTGACCCCCATTTCATCAATTAAGGACGCATATTTCGCCTCTTGCGCCGCTTCCAAACTCTCTTGGCCGGTCTCAAACAGCGCGGAGCTGTAGGTCATGCTGTCATCAAGCCAGAGGCTATAAAACGCGTTTCCGAGGTCATAATGATAAGATATGTTCTTTTTTGCCTGTTTTTTGGTGTTTG
>CAXPTW010000047.1:0-12823 GCA_964220165.1 Abyssibacter sp. | reverse complement strand
TCAATGATGCCCCAGCCCATATTGCGCAGCCCGGGGTCGATGCCCATCACACGCATGGTCTCACCTGCTCGTTTTATTCGTTACGAATGAGTTAGCACGAAACGAGAACATTTGCCAAGGCTGGTTTCTACACTGCCTCGTTTCCACCGAAGCGCTGATACGCTGCCACAGGCAGCGAGGCATGCGACCGCATGACCAGGCGGTCAGCCCACTCCACCCGGAGCCGACAGGCGCGAGGATCAAAAAAGCGAAAACCCACACCGGAGGGGGTGCGGGTTTTGACGTGGAAAGGTCGTGAGCGGCACAATTGGGAAACAGCCGCCCCGCCCCCAGCGGGAATTTTAGGTTCAGCGCGACACTTAGTTAAAAAGCAATTGGCCCTCGGTCGCGAGCCAGACAGTGAGTTGATCCGCTGTCATCACCCAGGCCCCAGCGCGTTCAACGATGGAGCCTTCGGCCAGTTCGGCGATCCGGTCATTATAGGTCACCGCCCCAAGGGATGCGTAGAGCACGGCCTTGAACCCGATAACTGCGGCAAGCGCCATGAACAGAAGATGAAACGGACGACGCAACCCACGACGACGTGGACGTGCAATGATCAAGCCGTCTTGGTTGACGGAATAGATCACCCCACGGCTCAGCGCTTTGCGCTTGGCCTCAATGCGGGTGAGACGTTTTTCCAATTGCTGCGACCCGGCATACGCCATTGCAGCCTCCTCATGACAGTCGGCCCCCACCGACCATGTCAGGATCGTGGCGAAATGTGGCAAAATTGGGGCAAACAGGGCAAAATCAGGGAATTTTCCTTAAATTTCAGTCCGTTCGCTGCATCGTTAGCGTCGTCCAGTCAACAATCTCCTGCCGCTTGACGAGATTGAAGCCAGAGCGTGAATAAACCTCAACGACCTCATCCGCCTGCGGATTGAGAATCCCCGACAGAATCACATAGCCTTCAGGTGCAACATGCGCGGCCATGTCCGGGGCGAGTGCGACGAGCGGGCCTTTGAGGATGTTCGCGAACACAAGATCAAAAGGCGCTTTTTCCTTGAGCGTCGGATGATCGAACCCGGCGGCCTCGACACAGACCACCTGCCCGGTCAAGTCGTTGGCTTTGACGTTGCTTTCCGCGACCTCCACGGCCACCTCGTCGATGTCGGAGGCATAGACCGGTTTGTCCGAGAGTTTGGCCGCCGCCATCGCGAGCACAGCCGTGCCACAGCCGATATCGGCCACCGTCTCAAAAGATTTGCCCTCTTCGAGCAGGGCATCGAGCGCCTTGAGACAGCCAAGGGTGGTCCCATGGTGCCCCGTGCCAAAGGCCATCGCCGCCTCAATCAAAAGGCCGATCTTGCCTTCAGGCAGTTTATCAGCGTCATGCGAGCCATAGACAAAGAACCGCCCCGCCTCGACAGGGGCGAGATCGCGGCGCACCTTGGCGACCCAATCGGTTTCCGGGAGTTCCGAGATGACGAAATCCGGCGCGCCATGCGCCTTGGCCAAAAGGGCCAGAGCGATTTCATCGGGGGCCTCGGTGAAATAGGCGCCGACCTCCCAAAGGCCAGACCCATCCTCGATCTCGAAAACGCCGACCCCAGTCGGTTCCGGATCGAGAAACTCCAAGGCCTCTCCGATGGCTTCGGCGGGGGCTTTGCCCTGAGTTTTGGTAAAGGCGGTAAATGTCGGCATATCGGCGATCCTTTGGCGGCAACCCGGTCAGTTGATCCCTGCCATAGCCGCCATCACCCGCTCAGACAAGCCTTTGCCCCACCCTCACGGGGCGCGCCCAAAAAATCGGGCTTAATCCGAAAGATCGTCAGAGGAGGAGGCAGGACGCTCCACCGCATCCGTCCATTGGATGCCCTGCGCCATGCCAAGCCCCACAGGACAGCTCACGCCAGTCCCGCCCAACCCGCAATAGCCACTCGGGTTTTTCGCGAGGTATTGCTGGTGGTAGTCCTCAGCGAAGTAAAACTCACCGGCGGGCAGGATTTCCGTGGTGATCGCGCCGAACCCTTTGTCCTGCAACAGAACGTTATACCCCGCAAGGCTCGCCTCTGCCGCCGCGCGCTGTGCCTCGGTTTTGTAATAGATGCCGGAGCGATACTGCGTGCCGCGATCATTGCCTTGGCGCATGCCTTGGGTCGGGTTGTGGTTCTCCCAGAAGGCTTTGAGCAGCGCGTCGTAGCTGATCTGTTTCGGATCATAGATGACCCGCACCACCTCGTTGTGACCGGTCTTGCCGGAGCAGACCTCTTCATAGGTCGGGTTCGGCGTATAGCCCGCCGCGTAGCCGACCGCCGTGTTCACAACGCCCGGTAGTTGCCAAAACACCCGCTCCACGCCCCAGAAACAGCCCATGCCGAACACGGCCTCTTCCTGACCGTCGACGGGGTCCACCACCAAGGGCGTATGAAACACGAAATGCTCCTGCGCCGTGGGGATGGCCTCCGGACGCCCCCGCAGTGCTTCGCTCGGGAGCGGCATGGTCAGTTTCTTCGTCAGGGCCTCAAACATGATCGTGCCTCCGTGCAACATTGGTCCCCCTAAAGATAGGCCAACGGGACATCTGCGCAAGCGTCACGCGAGACCACGTTCTGTTGATGTCGTGCGCGAGACCCGTCACTCGGCAGGACGAACCGCGCCAACGCACGGCAAAAACCGCCATTCATTGCCCTTTTCCGGGTGACGCGGAATGAGCGCAGCAAGCCCCAAAGAGGCCATCGCCATCCCCGCCGCCAAGGCAAACACACCCCCAGGGGACACAACCCAAAGATACCCCAAAAGCGCCGGCAGGAAGACAGCCGCAATATGGTTGATCGTAAAGGCCACCGCCGCCGTGGGCGCGATGTCTTCCGGATCAGCAATCTTTTGGAAATAGGTCTTGAGCGCAAAAGCCAGAGCGAAAAGCATATGATCGATCACATAGAGCACGGCGGCGACAACCACGCCCCAGCCAAGCCAGTAAATCCCGCCATAGGCCAGAAAGACCAGCGTCAGACCAATGTATTCGAACATGAGGACAAAGCGCTCGCCCTTTCGGAACACGACTTTGCCAAAGAAGGGCGCAACCACCATGTTCATCACGAAATTGATCAGGAACAGCGCCGTCACCTGATGCACTTCGAACCCGAATTTTTCGACCATCATGAAGGCGGCAAAGACGACGAAAATCTGCCGTCGCGCGCCCGACATGAACTGGAGCGCGTAATAGAGACCATAGCGCCGTTTGAGCACGATTTTCTTGGTCTGCGGATTAGGCGCCTCGAACTGCGGATAGGCAACGAGCGCAAAGATCGCGATCAGGGCGGTAAAGCCCCCGGAAGCGAGATAGACGAAATTGTAAGAGAGATCGAAACTCTTCCACGTCAGCACCAAAAGCCCATAGGCCACGAGAGAGGCCGCCGACCCCGCCGCCACCAGCCGCCCCAAAACAATCGGCGCACGGTCTTTGGGGAGCCATTGCAACTGAAGCGATTGGTTCACCGTCTCGTAATAGTGAAACCCGATCGACGAGAGCATCGTCACGACGAGAATACCACCGAGAGACGGAAACATGGCGGTCACCCCGGTCGCCACGCCAAGGAGAATCAGGGACACAATCCCCAGCACCTGCTCGCGAATGACCCTGATGAGCGCGATCACACCAATCGCCAGAAACCCGGGGATTTCCCGCACGGTGTGGAGCCAGCCGATCTCAACCCCGGTGAACCCAGCCACCTCGATGACAAAGTTGTTCAGCAGCGCATTCCACGTCGCAAACGCCACGGGCATGGCAAAGGCCATCAGGAACAAAAGCGCCTCAGGCCGCCGCCAGAGCGGCAGATGAGAGACCTCATCGAGGCGAACAACGGGGCGTGTGAGGGTCAAGCGTGTCATTTGCCTCCTTTAGGCCGAAAAATCGTTTTCGCAAATCCGTTATTCCCGCACAGGCCCCTCTGCGCGCACGGAAAAAACCTGTCTCGACGACCGTGTGTCTCGCCTGATCCGGGTGAAAGTCTACATTCAAATATTCATGTTCATGTGATCCATCTCAAAGCGCCCGACACCGACCGCGCTAGAATCGCAAAAATTTGACGCGCGGGAGGAGACACGCACATGGATATTTTGCCCCTTGTGGAAGGGATCGGAGAAAGTCCCTCCGCCGCCCTGTTCGGCCTGATCACAGGCCTGATTTTCGGCGTCTCCGCCCAGCGGTCGCAATTTTGCCTGCGCGCAGCCACAGTGGAATTTGCCAACGGCAAACTCGGCCCGAAAGTCGCGGTCTGGTTTCTCACCCTCTCCACCGCCATCGTTTGGGTCCAGGGCGCGCAAATGCTCGGCCTGTTTCGCGGCGCGGATGCGCGCGCGATGGCCGTACCGGGGTCTTGGTCCGGCGCGATCATCGGCGGGCTGTTGTTCGGAGTCGGCATGGTGCTCTCGCGCGGCTGTTCCGGGCGATTGCTCGTCCTGGCCTCGACCGGCAACCTGCGCTCCGTCGTCTCAGGTCTGATCTTTGCCGTCACCGCGCAAATGAGCCTTCACGGCCTCCTGTCGCCCCTGCGCGACCGCTTGGCCTCTCTCTCCATTACCGGTTCTGAAAACATCAACCTCCTGAGCGCCTTACACCTTCCCAATGGCACCGGCCTCGCGCTTGGCCTCATGTTCGCCGCAATCGCGCTTGTGCTGGCGATCAAAAACCAGATCGGCCCGAAAACGTGGATTTTCGCCTCCGGCGTCGGCTTTTCCGTCGCAGTCGGCTGGGGCCTGACTTGGCAATTGGCGCAGGTCGCTTTTGACCCCGTCCCCGTGACCTCAGTGACCTTCTCCGGCCCTTCGGCCAACACGCTGATGTATTTCCTCGACCGCAATGCGATCCTCGAATTCGATGTCGGCCTCGTCCCCGGCGTCGTGATCGGGGCCTTCGCCGCCGCTATGCTCACCGGCGAATTCCGCTGGCAAAGCTTTGACTCGGTGCCCGTCATGCGCCGGTCGATGATCGGGGCGGTCCTCATGGGCTTTGGCGCGATGCTCGCGGGCGGCTGCGCCATCGGCAATGGCGTGACAAACAGCTCCGTCTTCGCCGCCACAGCCTGGCTCGCGCTCTTCTGCATGTGGATCGGTGCGATTGCGACGACCCTGATCGTGGACCGGCAGGCCGACCCAGCGCTTGCCTGTTGAACGTGCCTGTTGAACCGGCATGCGCGTTCTTTTGTCTAAAAATATCCCGGGGTGAATTGCGCATCGCGCAAGAGGGGCAGCGCCCCTCCCCCTACCAGAAACTCTGCGGATCAATGTCGATCTGGAGCCGAACCGTGTTGGGTAGCTTCACCTGCCCAACCCACTCCGCCAAAGCCGCCTGAATCGGCGCGCTCTTCTCGGCCTTCACCAGAAAGCGGATGCGATGCCGCCCGCGAACACGGGCAATCGGCGCAGGGGCGGGCCCGAAAAGCTGGGCATTGATGCGTTGCAACGGACCTGCGACGCGTGACAAGTGGTTGGCCACATCCGAGACCACCGCCAAATCCGGCCCCGACAGAATGATCCCCGCCATGCGGCCATAGGGCGGCACGCCCGCCATTTTGCGCTCGGCAGCTTCGGCACGCCAAAACCCTTCCTCGTCGCCCGACAGGATCGCACGGATCACCGGATGCTCGGGCTGATAGGTCTGCAATATGGCGACGCCCTTTTTCTCCGACCGTCCGGCCCGCCCCGCGACCTGTCGCATGAGCTGAAAGGTCCGCTCGGCGGCGCGCAGATCGGAGCCTTGGAGACCGAGATCGGCGTCGATCACGCCCACAAGCGTGAGGTTCGGAAAATTATGCCCTTTCGCCACCAGCTGCGTGCCGATGATGATGTCGGTGTCGCCTTCGGCAATCCGCTCGATCTGTTCCTTCAGCGCCCGCGCCGAGGCGAACAGGTCCGAAGAGAGCACCGCGCATTTCGCCTCGGGGAAGCGCTCCGCGACTTCTTCGGCCAGCCGTTCGACGCCGGGGCCGACGGGAGCCAGACGCCCCTCGACACCGCAGGACGGACAGGCCTCCGGCATCGGCTTGGTCTCGCCGCATTGGTGGCACATCAGGCGTTTCAAAAACCGGTGTTCGACCATCCGGGCGTCACAATGATCACAGGCAATCTGATGCCCGCAGGCGCGACAGATGGTGACCGGGGCAAAGCCGCGACGATTCAGGAACAAAAGCGATTGCTCACCGCGCTCCATCCGCTTGTTCACCGCGCCGACCAAGGCATCCGAGATGAACCGAGTCGCCGGAAGCTTCTCTGACCGCATATCGAGCGCATGCATATCGGGCATCACGGCAGGGCCATAGCGGCTTTCCAAATCGAGGCGCTTGTACTTGCCCGCTTCGGCGTTCACCCATGTTTCCAGAGAGGGCGTAGCAGAGGCCAGAACGACCGTCGCAGAGCACAGCGAGGCCCGCAGAACCGCCATATCCCGGGCGTTGTAATGCACCCCGTCCTCTTGTTTGTAGGAGCCGTCATGCTCCTCATCGACCACGATCAGCCCAAGGTTCTGAAACGGCAGGTAGAGCGCCGAACGCGCGCCGATCACCACCTGCGCGCCGCCTTCGCCGACCATTTTCCAGACGCGGCGACGCTCGGTCATCGTCACGCCGGAATGCCATTCGGCCGGCCGTGCGCCAAAGCGCTCCTCAAACCGGGTGAGAAAGGCGGAAGTGAGCGCGATCTCTGGCAAAAGCACAAGCGCCTGCCGCCCTTGTTTGAGACATTGCGCGACGGCTTCGAGGTAGACCTCTGTCTTGCCGGACCCTGTGACGCCTTTGAGCAGCGTGGTGGAATAGCGCTCAGAAGCTACATCTTCGCGGAGCGCGGAGGCGGCGGCGTTCTGTGCCTCAGTCAGCTCTTTGCCGGGCGCATTGGCGTCCAGACGCCGATAGGGCAGATCGCGCGGCGTATCTTCTTCGAGGACCGCGCCGGAGGGCAACAGCCCCTTGACGACCGAGGCCGTCACCCCCGCCGTGTCGGCAAGTTCCTTGAGCGTGAACGACAGCCCACCATATTCGTCCAACGTCTCCAAGACCTTTGTCCGCGCCTCGGTTTCACGCGGCGGACGGCCCTCGCCCCGGCGATACACCTTGCGCATCCCCGGCGGGTTCATCAGCCCGGGCGCACGGGTCGCCAAACGCAGCATGGCGGGCATCGGGGTGAGTGTGTAGGCGGCGACCTTTTCCAAGAATTGCCGCATCTCGTCGCGCATCGGCGCGAGATCGAGAACGGTGGAAATGCTCCGCGCTTTCGCGAGATCGAATCCACCAATCCCTTCGCCCCAGACACAGCCCAAAACCTTACGCGGGCCCAGAGGCACCTCGACAAAAGCGCCCATACCGACACCGCCTTCGGGCGCTTTGTAATCCAGCGTCCGGTCGAGCGGTTCACAGGTCAACACAGCGACCAATGCACCTTCGGGGAAAAACTCTGCCTCATTCATGAGGTTTTGATAGGGGTTTTGCATGAGGCAAGCCAGACCCCCTTTCTCTCTCACCCACATTGGATTATGTAGGCGCTAACAGTCAGGCGAAAGGAGAAGCGCCCATGAAATTCTTTGTTGATACCGCCGATGTCGATGCAATCCGCGAGTTGAACGATCTTGGCTTCGTGGACGGGGTCACCACCAACCCGTCGCTGATCAAGAAATCCGGTCGTGACATTCTCGAAGTGACCAAGGAAATCTGCGAGATCGTCGATGGTCCGGTCTCCGCCGAGGTTGTCGCGCTCGACTATGACGCCATGGTCGCAGAGGGCCGCAAGTTGGTGCAGATCGCCGACAACGTTGTGATCAAACTGCCGCTGACCCTCGATGGTCTCAAAGCTTGTAAAACCTTGTCGGGCGAAGGTCACCAGATCAACGTCACGCTGTGTTTCTCTGCGAACCAAGCCCTCTTGGCCGCGAAAGCGGGTGCGACCTTCATCTCCCCGTTCGTGGGCCGTCTTGACGACATCAACCTCGACGGGCTTGATCTGATCGAAGACATCCGCACGATCTACGACAACTACGGTTACGAGACAGAAATCCTCGCCGCCTCGATCCGCACCGTGAACCACATCTCGGATTGTGCGAAAATCGGCGCCGATGTGATCACCGCCCCGCCCGCCGTGATCAAGGCGATGGCGAGCCACGTTCTGACCGACAAGGGTCTGGCACAATTCGTGAAAGACGCGGAAGACGCCGGTATCAAGATCGTTTGATCCCAGTCGCACCGCATGAGATTGACCCCTGTCCAAATTGGGCGGGGGTTTTTCTTTGTTGAGGCCCTCGCTTTGTCAGCCCGGCGATAGAACCGTTGAAACAGGGCGGTGTTTTCGGGCATAGTCAAAACAACGACCGGAAAACCGGCGGATCGAGTTACTTGACGAGGCAGTATGAGCACCCAGATGTCCCCCCGGGCCGCAGTCCCGATTGCAGACGAATTGCGCGAAAAAATCATCTCCACCCCTGAAATGGTGCTGGACGATCCCGATGTGATGCGCGCCCTGATTTCCGCCAATGAACGCGCGTCGGGGCATAATGTCGTCGATCTGCGTGGCCTCGCGATGGAACGGCTCGAAGAGCGGCTTGACCGGCTGGAAGACACCCACCGGGGCGTCATCGCTGCCGCCTATGAGAACCTCGCCGGCACCAACCAAATCCACCGCGCCGTGCTTCAACTTTTGGAGCCCGTGGAGTTCACCGACTTTCTGAAAGCGCTCTCTGGTCCCATCGCGGACACCCTGCGCCTCGATTCTGTGAAGCTGATTTTAGAGACCAAGGTTGAGGAGGACGAGCCGGCTGTGAAAGTTCTGGGCGATGTGCTTGTGACCGCCGAGCCGGGCTTCATCGACACCTACATCACCTCTGGCCGCAACGTCCCGGTGCGCCCGATCACGCTTCGGCAGGTCGCGCCCGAGACCGATCTGATCTACGGCGCGGAAAGCGGTTTTATTCACTCTGAGGCGCTGATGAAGATCGACCTCGGTCCGGGCCGCCTGCCCGCGCTTTTGGTGTTCGGCGCGGAAGACCCGCACCTGTTCCGCCCGTCTCAGGGCACGGACCTGCTTCAATTCTTCTCCGGCGTGTTCGAGAAAATGCTGCGGCGCTGGCTCGGATGACGCTCGCGCTGTCAGACGGGCTTCGCGACCGCCTCGCACAATGGCTGGATCACGAACGCGCGCTCAAGGCCGCGTCCGAGAACACGATCACGGCCTATACGCGCGATGTGTCCGGCTGGCTCGCCTTTCTGGCACACCATCTCGGTGAGGCCATTGGCCCCGCCAAAATCGGCGCAGTCAAACTCACCGACATGCGGGCCTGGATGGCGCATGAGCGCGGGCGAGGCGTTGCGCCCCGCTCTCTGGCCCGTTCCCTATCGGCGGTCAAATCCTTTACCCGCTGGCTCGCCGAACGGGACGGGTTCGACCCGACCGCGATCCTCTCCACCCGTGCGCCGAAATTTCAGCGCAAACTCCCCCGCCCTCTCACCGCAGAGGCGGCCAGAGATATGATCTCAACTGTCGAGATGCAGCACGACGAGCCATGGATCGCGGCGCGCGATGCGGCGGTGATCACGCTGCTTTATGGGTGTGGCCTGCGGATTTCAGAGGCTTTGTCGTTGACCGGCGCAGACCTGCCGCTTGGCGACAGCCTTCGCATCGTCGGGAAAGGCAAAAAGGAACGTGTGGTGCCGCTTTTGGCAGTGGCCCGCGAGGCGGTTGAGCACTATGTCGCGCTTTGCCCCTACGAGATGACAGCCAAAGAGGCATTGTTTCGAGGAAAACGAGGCGGCGCATTGAACCCGCGCCTGATTTCGAAGGTGACAGAGGCCGCGCGCATGCAGTTGGGCCTCCCGGCCTCGGTGACGCCTCATGCGATGCGACATTCCTTTGCCACGCATTTGCTGAACGCGGGCGGCGATCTCAGGGCGATTCAGGATCTTTTGGGGCATGCGTCGCTCTCGACCACACAGGCCTATACGGCGGTCGATACATCGCGCCTTTTGGATGTTTATCAAGCCACGCATCCAAGAGCGCGCGGGGCCGACATCTAGGCCCCCAATAGACCCCAAGCCCTCCGCCACCAGCTCAATAAAGCAAGGGCGCAGCCATTGGCCGCGCCCTTTCATTGGTCCAGTGGCCAAAAGCCGCTTTAGCCAAGCGCCTCATCACAACGACCGCACACACCCTCGTGGCTGTGCGTGCCAACGTCGGGCAGGATTTTCCAGCACCGCTGACACTTCTCGCCCTCGGCTTTCTCGAACACCACACCGATGCCCTCGACCTCGCCGACGAGGCGGAAGGCGTCAGACGGCACAGGGTCGGCGGTCAGGGTGATGCCGGAGGTGATGCAGAGATCGTCGAAGCTCACGGTTTTCAGCGCGGCCAGCACGGCCTCATCCTCGACATGAACAATCGGCGCGGCCTCCAGAGAGGCCCCGATCACCTTGTCACGACGCTGCACTTCGAGAGCGGCGGTCACGACTCGGCGCGTCTTGCGGATACCGGCCCATTTCGCGGCGAGATCGCCATCGAGCCAGCCCGGCGTGGCCGCCGGAAAATCGACGAGGTGCACAGAGCTGTCATCGCCCGGGAAGCGCTCCAGCCAGACCTCTTCCATGGTAAAGGTCAGGATCGGGGCGAGCCATGTGGTCAGACGGTGGAACAGGATGTCGAGCACCGTGCGCGCGGCTTTCCGGCGCAGCGTATCGCCATCGCAATAGAGCACGTCTTTGCGCACGTCGAAGTAGAAGGACGACAGATCGACCGTGGCGAAATTGAACACGGCCTGCCAGACGCCGGAGAAATCAAACGTCTCATAGCCCTCACGCACGACCGTATCCAGCTCGGCCAGACGATGGAGAACCCAACGCTCCAACTCCGGCATCTCCGCCACATCGACGCGATCCGCCTCGTTGTAATCCGCGAGCGAGCCGAGGATGAACCGCATGGTGTTGCGCAGGCGACGGTAGCTGTCGGCGACGCCTTTGAGGATTTCCGGCCCGATCCGCTGATCGGCGGTGTAATCCGTCTGCGCCACCCAAAGCCGCAGGATGTCGGCGCCGTATTGCTTGACGATCTGCTCGGGAACGATGGTGTTGCCGAGCGACTTGGACATTTTCATGCCCTTCTCGTCGAGCGTAAACCCGTGCGTCACGACGTTCTTATAGGGCGCGCGGCCTTTGGTGCCGCAGGCCTGCAACAGAGACGAATGGAACCAGCCACGGTGTTGGTCGGTGCCTTCCATATAGACATCGGCGATACCATCGGGCGTGCCGTCTTCGCGGTCACGCAGCACAAAGGCATGCGTGGACCCAGAGTCAAACCACACGTCCAGAACGTCAAAGACCTGATCGTACTCCGCCGGGTCGACGATGCCGTCCAGAATCTTTTCCTTAAAGCCCTCTTCGTACCAGACATCCGCACCCTGCTCCTCGAACGCGGCGGAGATGCGGGCGTTGACTTCGTCGTTGCGCAGGAGGAACCCGTCCTCGGTCGGAAGCAGACCTTTTTTCGTAAAACAGGTCAGCGGCACGCCCCAAGCCCGTTGACGCGAGAGCACCCAGTCAGGGCGGTTCTCGATCATCGAGTACAAACGGTTGTACCCGTTTGCGGCGTCCATTTCACCAGCTCGTCGATGGAGCGCAGCGCGCGTTCCCGGATCGTGTCGCCGTAAGTGCCCATGCCGTCGTCCAGTTTGCGGTCGACAGCCGCGAACCACTGCGGCGTGTTGCGGAAGATGATCGGCGCTTTCGAGCGCCAGGAATGCGGGTAGCTGTGCTTGATCTTGCCGCGCGCCATGAGACCGCTCACCTCGGTGAGCTTGGCGATCACGGCGGCGTTGGCATCGCCCTCCCAATCGCCCTTCTTCGGCTTGTCGCGCAGGATGCGCTTGCCGCCGAAGAAGGGCAGATCTTCGCGGAAGCTGCCGTCGTCCATGACGTTATAGGTGATCACCTGTTCGAGCATCCCGAGATCGCGGTAGAGCTCGAACTCTTCCATCCCGTGCGACGGCGCACAGTGGACAAAGCCTGTGCCCTCGTCATCGGTCACAAACGGCGCGGCGCGGAAGTCACGCAGGTCATCCCATTCGCCATTGGCGCCTTCGGCCCCTGCGAGCGGGTGGCGTAGGCCGAGACCTTCGAACTCAGAGGTCGGCACATCGCGGACGCGAGTCCATTGATCCTCGTTGAGGCGTGCTTTGGCGAAACACTGCGCGGCAAGCTTATCGGCGAGGAGATATTTCTCCCCGACCTTGAGCCAGCATTCGTCCGGCGTGCCCGTGACCTCATAGAGGCCGTAGTTGTAATCCGCGCCGTAAACGACCGCCTTGTTCGACGGGATGGTCCAGGGTGTGGTGGTCCAGATCACGACGTAAGCGCCCTCAAGGTCCGCGCCCTCATTGGCGACCTTGAATTTCACCCAGATGGTCGGGCTTTCCTTGTCGTGATATTCGACTTCGGCCTCGGCGAGCGCGGTCTCTTCGACCGGGGACCACATCACGGGTTTCGAGCCCTGATACAGCGCGCCGTTCATCAGGAATTTCATGAATTCCTCGGCGATCACCGCCTCGGCGTGGAAGTCCATCGTCAGATAGGGGTCGTTCCACGTCCCGGTCACGCCCAGGCGCTTGAATTCCTCGCGCTGGACGTCGATCCAGCCTTCAGCGAATTTGCGGCATTCCTGACGGAAATCGACGATGTCGACCTCGTCCTTGTCCAGCCCCTTGGCGCGGTATTGGTCCTCGATCTTCCACTCGATGGGCAGACCGTGGCAATCCCAGCCCGGCACGTAGCGGCTGTCAAAGCCCATCATCTGGTGCGAGCGCACGATGATGTCC
>CAXPTW010000046.1:0-66034 GCA_964220165.1 Abyssibacter sp. | reverse complement strand
ACGGGAACAAGGGTGTTATCGCCCGCGTCGTTCCCATGGAAGACATGCCGTTCCTTGCGGATGGTACGCCTGTCGACTTCTGTCTCAACCCGCTCGGCGTGCCGTCGCGGATGAACGTTGGTCAGATCCTTGAAACCCACATGGGCTGGGCCTCTCGCGGTCTCGGTCTCCAGGTGGACGAGGCTCTCGGTGAGTACCGTCGTTCCGGTGACATGACGCCGATCCACGATGCGCTCAAATTCGTCTATGGCGAAGAGGTCTACGAAGAAGGTCTCGCCTCCATGGATGACGAGCACCTCATCGAGGCGGCCTCCAACGTGACGCGCGGTGTGCCGATCGCGACGCCGGTCTTTGACGGGGCAAAAGAGGCCGACATCAACGACGCGCTGACGCGTGCCGGGTTCGACACCTCTGCACAGTCCGACCTGTTCGATGGCCGCACGGGTGAGCAATTCTCCCGTAAGGTCACGGTGGGCGTGAAATACCTGCTGAAACTGCACCACCTTGTGGACGACAAAATCCACGCCCGTTCCACGGGTCCGTACTCCCTCGTTACCCAGCAGCCGCTCGGTGGTAAGGCACAGTTCGGTGGTCAGCGTTTCGGGGAGATGGAGGTCTGGGCTCTCGAAGCTTACGGTGCCGCCTACACCCTGCAGGAAATGCTCACGGTCAAGTCGGATGACGTGGCCGGCCGTGCGAAAGTCTACGAGTCGATCGTCAAGGGCGAAGACAACTACGAAGCCGGCGTGCCGGAATCCTTCAACGTGCTTGTCAAAGAAGTCCGGGGCCTCGGTCTCAACATGGAACTCCTGGACTCGGAGGGTGAGGAGTAAGGGCGTTTGCCCTTCTCCCCTTTCGTCTCCGAGACAATTTGAGGAATTCAAACTATGAACCAGGAACTCTCGACCAACCCGTTCAACCCGCTCGCGTCTCCCGCGACGTTCGATGAGATCAAGGTCTCTCTCGCGTCCCCCGAGCGCATCCTGAGCTGGTCCTACGGTGAGATCAAAAAGCCGGAAACCATCAACTACCGGACGTTCAAGCCGGAGCGTGACGGTCTCTTCTGTGCGCGTATTTTTGGCCCGATCAAAGACTACGAATGTCTCTGCGGCAAATATAAGCGCATGAAATATCGCGGCGTTGTCTGCGAAAAATGTGGTGTTGAAGTCACCCTTCAGAAAGTGCGCCGCGAGCGTATGGGCCACATCGAACTGGCCGCGCCTGTCGCACACATCTGGTTCCTGAAATCTCTCCCGAGCCGGATCGGCCTCATGCTCGATATGACGCTGCGCGATTTGGAGCGTGTGCTGTATTTCGAGAACTACGTGGTGATCGAGCCGGGTCTGACGGACCTCTCCTACGGTCAGATGATGACCGAAGAAGAGTACATGGACGCACAAGACCTCTATGGCATGGACGCATTCGAGGCCGACATCGGCGCCGAAGCGATCCGTAAGATGCTCGCCAACATCGACCTTGAGTCCACCGCAGAACAGCTGCGCGAAGACCTCAAAGAGGCGACCGGCGAACTCAAGCCGAAGAAAATCATCAAGCGTCTGAAAATCG
This sequence comes from Abyssibacter sp., assembly GCA_964220165.1. Lineage (GTDB taxonomy): Bacteria > Pseudomonadota > Alphaproteobacteria > Rhodobacterales > Rhodobacteraceae > Celeribacter. The sequence continues at coordinate 64,468 of CAXPTW010000046.1, read as the reverse complement.
TGGAATCCTTCCTCGAATCCGGCAACCGCCCGGAGTGGATGATCCTGACCGTGATCCCCGTGATCCCGCCGGAACTCCGCCCGCTGGTGCCGCTCGATGGGGGCCGTTTCGCGACGTCTGATTTGAACGACCTCTACCGTCGTGTGATCAACCGGAACAACCGTCTGAAACGCCTGATCGAACTGCGTGCGCCGGACATCATCGTCCGCAACGAAAAGCGGATGCTGCAAGAATCCGTCGACGCTTTGTTCGACAACGGCCGTCGTGGCCGCGTGATCACCGGTGCGAACAAACGCCCGCTGAAATCGCTCTCCGACATGCTGAAAGGCAAACAGGGTCGTTTCCGTCAGAACCTTTTGGGGAAACGCGTCGACTTCTCCGGTCGTTCGGTCATCGTGACCGGCCCGGAACTCAAACTGCACCAGTGTGGTTTGCCCAAAAAGATGGCCCTCGAACTCTTCAAGCCGTTCATCTATTCGCGTCTGGAGGCCAAAGGTCTGTCCTCCACCGTGAAACAGGCGAAGAAACTGGTCGAAAAAGAGCGTCCCGAGGTTTGGGATATTCTCGACGAGGTGATCCGCGAGCACCCGGTTCTCTTGAACCGTGCGCCGACGCTTCACCGTCTCGGGATCCAGGCCTTTGAACCCACACTGGTCGAAGGAAAAGCGATTCAGCTTCACCCGCTCGTCTGTTCGGCGTTCAACGCCGACTTTGACGGCGACCAGATGGCTGTTCACGTGCCGCTCTCGCTCGAAGCTCAGCTCGAAGCCCGCGTCCTGATGATGTCCACGAACAACGTGCTGTCGCCCGCCAACGGCGCGCCGATCATCGTGCCGTCGCAGGATATGATCCTCGGTCTCTATTACATCACGATGGAGCGCGAGGGCATGAAGGGCGAAGGCATGGTCTTCTCCGACATCGAAGAAGTCGAATACGCCCTGAACGCCGGTGAAGTGCATCTGCACGCCAAAATCACCGCGCGGATCAAGCAGATCGACGACCACGGTCAGGAAGTCTGGAAACGCTACGAGACCACTCCGGGCCGTCTGCGCCTCGGTTCTCTGTTGCCGCTGAACGCCAAAGCGCCGTTTGAACTGGTCAACCAGCTTCTGCGGAAGAAAGACGTGCAGCGCGTCATCGACACCGTCTACCGTTACTGCGGTCAGAAAGAGTCGGTGATCTTCTGTGACCAGATCATGTCCATGGGCTTCAAAGAAGCGTTCAAAGCCGGCATTTCCTTCGGCAAGGACGACATGGTGATCCCGGACAACAAGTGGACCATCGTTGACGCAACCCGCGATCAGGTGAAAGACTTTGAACAACAGTACATGGACGGCCTGATCACTCAGGGCGAAAAGTACAACAAAGTTGTCGACGCCTGGGCCAAGTGTAACGACAAAGTCACCGAGGCGATGATGAACACCATCTCCGCCAACAAGCGTGATGAGAACGGTGCCGAAATGGAACCGAACTCGGTCTACATGATGGCGCACTCCGGTGCGCGTGGCTCCGTGACCCAGATGAAACAGCTGGGCGGTATGCGTGGCCTGATGGCGAAACCCTCGGGCGAGATTATCGAAACGCCGATTATCTCGAACTTTAAAGAGGGTCTGACCGTGCTTGAGTACTTTAACTCGACGCACGGCGCTCGTAAGGGTCTGTCCGACACCGCGCTTAAAACGGCGAACTCCGGGTATCTCACCCGTCGTCTCGTTGACGTGGCTCAGGACTGCATCGTGCGCGAAGTCGACTGTGGCACCGAACGTGCGATCACCGCGGAAGCGGCGGTCAACGACGGTGAAGTGGTGGCCACGCTTGCGGAACGTATCCTCGGTCGTCTGTCCGCGGATGACGTGCTCAAGCCGGGCACCGACGAAGTCCTCGTGTCCAAGAACGAGCTCATCGACGAGCGCAAAGCCGACGCCATCGAGGCGGCGGGCATTGCCTCCATGCGCATCCGCAGCCCGCTCACCTGTGAGGCTGAGGAAGGCGTCTGTGCAAGCTGCTACGGTCGTGACCTCGCGCGCGGTACGCTGGTGAACCAAGGTGAGGCCGTCGGCATCATCGCGGCTCAGTCCATCGGTGAACCGGGCACGCAGCTGACGATGCGGACCTTCCACATCGGCGGCGTTGCGCAGGGTGGTCAACAGTCGTTCCAGGAAGCCAACCAGGAAGGCAAGATCGAATTCCGTGGCGAAAACCTTTTGGAAAACCGTCACGGCGAACAGATCGTCATGGGCCGCAACATGCAGCTCGCCATCATGGACAACAACGGCGTGGAACGTGCGTCCTACAAGCTCGGCTACGGCACCAAGGTCTTTGTGACCAACGGTCAGTCCGTCGGTCGCGGCGAGAAGCTCTTTGAGTGGGACCCGTACACACTTCCGATCATCGCGGAGAAATCCGGTCGTGCGAAATTTGTCGACCTCATCACGGGCCTGTCCGTGCGTGACGAGACCGATGATGCAACCGGCATGACCCAGAAGATCGTGGTCGACTGGCGCTCCGTGCCGCGCGGTAGCGATCTGAAACCGGAGATCCTGATCCTCGGCGAAGATGGCGAACCGATGCGCAACGAAGCCGGTAACCCGGTGACCTACCTGATGTCTGTGGACGCCATTCTCTCGATCGAGGACGGTCAGGACATTCAGGCCGGTGACGTTGTGGCGCGTATCCCGCGTGAAGGTGCGAAGACCAAGGACATCACCGGTGGTCTGCCGCGTGTGGCCGAACTGTTCGAAGCCCGTCGCCCGAAAGATCACGCGATCATCGCCGAAATCGATGGTTACGTGCGCTTTGGCAAGGACTACAAGAACAAGCGTCGCATCTCGATCGAACCGTCGGACGAGACGCTGGAGCCCGTCGAATACATGGTGCCGAAAGGCAAACACATCCCGGTGGCTGAAGGCGACTTCATCCAGAAGGGTGAGTACATCATGGACGGCAACCCGGCCCCGCACGACATTCTCGCCATCATGGGCGTCGAAGCGCTTGCCGATTACATGATCGACGAGGTGCAGGAGGTCTATCGTCTGCAAGGCGTGAAGATCAACGACAAGCACATCGAAGTCATCGTGCGCCAGATGCTGCAAAAGTGGGAGATCCTCGACTCGGGTGACACCACGCTGCTCAAAGGCGAAGCGGTCGATAAGGTCGAGTTCGACGAAGCCAACGCGAAAGCCGAGGACAAAGGCGGTCGTGCCGCGAAAGGTCAGCCGATCCTTCTCGGGATCACCAAGGCCTCGCTGCAAACGCGCTCCTTCATCTCGGCGGCCTCCTTCCAGGAGACAACCCGCGTGCTCACGGAGGCGTCTGTCCAAGGCAAACGCGACAAGCTGGTGGGTCTCAAAGAGAACATCATCGTGGGTCGCCTGATCCCGGCCGGGACCGGTGGCGCCACCCAACGCGTCCGCCGCATTGCCGCCGAGCGCGACAACGTGGTGATCGAAGAGGCCCGTGCAGAGGCAGAAGCCGCCGCACAACTTGCCGCTCCGACCATGGATGTGATGGGCGACGATGTCGAAGATACGCTCTTCGTCGAGACCCCGGAGGGCGGGGACGAGTAATCGTTCTCCCATCCTGAAAGAATAGAAAGGCCCCGCCAGAAAGCGGGGCCTTTTCTTTTGCGGGGCAAAAAGGGTCTGAGAGCGACTAGGCGTCCTGATGCGAGGATTTGAACCGATCCCGATATTCGCGCGGCGTCAGCGAGAATTTGCGCCCAAAGACCTTGCGCATCTGATCGTCTGAAGAGAACCCGACCTGATGCGCGATGGTTTTGAGCGGCAGATCGGTTTCCAGCAAGAGCGCCGTCGCCCGCTCACAGCGCACATTCACAAGGTAGTCCGCCGGGCTCACGCCGATCTCGCGCATGAAATGCCGGGTGAAATTGCGCAGGCTCATCCCCGCGCGCTGGGCGAGGTCTTCGGTCACGATCTTTTCCGACAGGTTCGCGTGAATCCAGGTGCGGATGTCGTCCATCCCCGTGCGGCTCGACATCTGCCCGGTCAAGAGCGAGCTGAACTGCGACTGCCCGCCCGGACGTTTGAGATACATCACCATGTCACGCGCGACCGAGAGGGCGAGATCACGCCCGAAATCCTGCTCGACAAACGCGAGGGCCAGATCAATCGCGGCGGTCACCCCCGCAGAGGTGTAGAGATTGCCTTCGTTCAGGAAAATCGCGTCGGCATCCACGGTGATCTCCGGAAAACGGGATTGCAGCATGTCGGCAACGCTCCAATGCGTGGTTGCCTTGCGTCCTTCCAAGAGACCAGCTTCGGCCAGAAAGAAGGTGCCCGAACACAAAGAGGCAAAGCGCCGCGTGGTCTGGGCATGGTCCCGACACCAGTCCACGATCTGCGGGTTCTCGGACAGGGCGCTTTCAATATCGAGCGCGCCTGCGATCATCACCGTGTCTTCGGGAACGCATTCCGCCAGGGCAATGTCGGCATCCAGCGACAGAAACATCTCTGACATGACAGGGCCGGGGAGGGGGGTGACCAGACGCGGCTCATAGCGTGTCGGATGATCCGCCGCCGCGAGATAGCGATTGGCCGCCGTGAAAACGTTGACGGGGCCGACGGCTTCCATACATTTGAACCCGGGATAAATCACGATGTCGACGCGAAGGAGCGTTGGAGGAGCGGCGTGTTGCATCTGTTTTGGCCCGAATTGGAGATGAGGTCATGATCTGAGGGAGAATTGTCCGAATTCTTCCGAACGTCCAGATTGTGCTACGCTTTGACATAGAGGACAACGCCTGAAAGGCGATTCACAGGGAGGAATGCGTCAGGCCCTCGGGGCGGCGCATGCATCTCCTCCTGTCACGCGAGAGACACGGCTACAGCAAAGGATAAAGACATGCGGACACGTGCAGCGGTTGCATTGGCGGCGGGCGAACCCCTTCAAGTTATGGAAGTGGAACTGGAAGGCCCGAAAGCCGGTGAAGTTCTGATCGAGGTAAAGGCCACGGGCCTCTGCCACACTGACGAATTCACCCGGTCGGGCGCGGACCCTGAGGGTCTCTTCCCCTGTATCCTCGGCCACGAGGGCGCGGGTGTTGTGATCGAAGTGGGCGAAGGCGTCACCACGCTGAAGCCGGGCGATCACGTGATCCCGCTTTATACGCCGGAATGCCGTGAGTGTCCGTCCTGCCTGTCTGGCAAAACGAACCTCTGCACCGCGATCCGCAACACCCAAGGTCAGGGCCTCATGCCCGATGGCACAACGCGCTTCTCCATGCTCGATGGCACCCCGATCTACCATTACATGGGCTGCTCCACCTTTGCGAACCACACCGTCATGCCGGAGATCGCTCTGGCAAAAGTGCGTGACGACGCGCCCTTCGACAAGATCTGTTACATCGGCTGTGGCGTGACCACCGGCATCGGCGCCGTGATCAACACCGCAGGCGTCGAGATCGGCTCCACCGCCGCTGTGTTCGGTCTGGGCGGCATCGGTCTCAACGTCATACAGGGCCTCCGCATGGCTGGGGCCGACATGATCATCGGCGTGGACCTGAACGATGACAAAGAGGACATGGCCCGCAAATTCGGCCTCACCCACTTCATCAACCCGTCGAAAATCGAAGGCACCGTTGTCGAGGAGATCGTCAACCTGACCAAGCGCGGCGCTGATCAGATCGGCGGCGTGGACTACTCGTTCGATGCGACCGGCAACGTCAAAGTCATGCGCGACGCTCTCGAATGCTCGCACCGTGGTTGGGGTGTCTCCGTGATCATCGGCGTCGCGCCTGCCGGCGCCGAAATCTCCACCCGTCCGTTCCAGCTCGTGACGGGGCGCGTGTGGAAAGGCACTGCTTTTGGTGGCGCCAAGGGCCGCACCGATGTGCCGAAATTCGTTGATTGGTACATGGACGGCAAAATCGAGATCGACCCGATGATCACGCACAAGCTCAAGCTTGAAGAGATCAACCACGGGTTCGACCTCATGCATGAAGGCAAATCCATCCGTGCCGTGGTGGAATTCTGATCCATGGAAATCCTTTCCAAGAATATCGCGTTTGGTGGCGAGCAAATCGTCGCCAAACACGCCTCCGAGGTCTGCGGTTGTGACATGACCTTTGCGGTCTACCTGCCGCCGGCGGCCAAATATGGTCCCGTGCCGGTGCTCTGGTATCTTTCGGGTCTGACCTGCACGCATGAGAACGCCATGACCAAAGCCGGGGCGCAGGCGGCCGCGAGCGAGGCGGGCATCGCGCTCATCTTCCCCGACACCTCCCCGCGCGGCGAAGACATCGCCAATGATGAGGCCTATGATCTCGGCCAAGGCGCTGGGTTTTATGTCAACGCGACAGAGACGCCTTGGGCCCCGCATTTCAACATGTGGGACTATGTGAAGACGGAGCTTCCGGCGCTGGTGTTCCAAGAATTCCCGCTCGATGAGACGCGTCAGGGGATCACCGGTCACTCCATGGGCGGTCACGGGGCGCTGACCCTCGCCATGACCGACCCGGATCAGTACAAATCCCTCTCCGCGATTGCACCGATTGCCAACCCGACCCAGTCGGACTGGGGCCGCAAACAGCTTTCGGCCTACTTGGGCGCGGACGAAAGCACCTGGGCCGCGCATGATGCGTCGCTCCTGATGGCGGAAAAAGGCTATCCGGGTGTGGTGATGGTCGATCAGGGCGCGGCGGATCAATTCCTCGATCTGTTGAAGCCGGAGGCGCTCGCTCAGGCGGCCGCCGCGAAACGTCAGCCGTTCAATTTCCGCATGCTCGACGGCTATGGTCACAGCTACTTTTTCGTGGCCTCGGTCATGGCAGACCACGTGTGGTTCCACGCCGAAAACCTCTTTGCGTGACGATGCTTTTGCGGGGGCTTTAGGGCCGTGCCGCTAAGCTGATCTCCCCTCACGCCAAAATCTTTGACCACCCCGTCGCGGCAATGCGGCGGGGTGTTTTTCTGCGCCTGCAGCGTACTTGCTTCAAATCAAAGAAAAAAATCGAAAAATGTGATATAGGTGAAGCTCAGGGGGAGTAAAAAATGGCTGATTTTATGCATTCCGTGTCTCGGTTGGCAGTCGCGTCCGCGCTGTCTGCCGTTTTGGTCGTCTCATCTGTCGTCGGGGGGGCTGCGCAATCGTCGCAGGAGTTACGGCAACAGGGGGTTGGCTTGGTCTATGGCCTCGATGGTCAGGCGAAAGACGTGCAACAGGGGATTTCTCTTTTATCTCAGGCCTCAGAAGCCGGTGATGTCGAGGCCACTTTTGCGCTGGGCCAGATCCTTTTGTGGACCGAAGAAGCGCCCGTTGACCTGACCCGCGCGCGCGCCCTTTTGGATGAGGCCGTGGCTGCCGGGCATCCTGACGCCCGCCGTGTTCTCGGCGAACAGCTTGTGGGGGGCTGGGCCTTGCCGCGGGATGTGCCCGCTGGCTTGGCGCTTTTGCAAGAGGCGATTGCCGCAGGCGATGTCGCGGCCAAGGAAAAGCTCAGCGTGCTCTATCTCTACGGGACAGGTGTTGAAAAGGATTTCGACATCGCCCTGAGATTGGCCGAGGAAGCGGCGGAACAGGGACGCGGTTCGGCGCTCTGGCAGGTCGGCGAAATGGTGATGTGGGAGGAAATGAATCCCGCACAGGCCGAGGCGCTTTTGAACCGGGCTGGGGAGCTCGGTGAAGTGCGCGCTTGGGACACGCTCGCGGAAGGGGCCATGTATGGCTATCTCGGGGGTGGGAAAGAATCGCGGGCCAAGTTCGAAGGCTACGCAGAGCGCGCCCGCGCGGTCGATGCGCCCAAGATCGAGGTGCTGGATGCCACGCGGCAGATGTGGGGCATCTCCATGCGGGCCAGCGGGCCTGAGACGGTCGCCTCCCTGCGCGCTGCCGCCGAAGAGGGCGACGAGGTGGCCGCCGGTTTCCTCATCCGTCTTCTCCGCGATGGCAACGGCATGAATGTACGTCGTGATCTGACTGAGGCCAAAGCGGCCTTGGATCAATTCGCCGAGATGTTCACCGAAGACGATCTCTGGCGGTTTGAACGAACGTTCGAGGCGGCGCGTGTGAACCGGCCCGAAGGCTTTGCGAAGGCTGCCGAAAGCGTTGAGAGCCGTCCCGGCCTCATGAATGCCGCCTTCGCACGTGACCTGTTGCAAGCCAACCCAAATGTCGTGGTCTACATGCTTCAGGACGATTTGAAGGCAAAAGGACTCTACAGAGGGCCGCTTGATGGGTTCGTGGGGCCCAAAACGCTTAAGGCGTTGAACAGGGTCTGCCCCAGCCTGCCGGATAATGCCGCCTGTGGCGACAGTGTGCTTCGGCCGGAAATTCTCTCGGGATTGTTAACCGGGATGTAAAAAGGTGAATGACAGAAGATGCATGACAAAAACATGCGCGGTGCGGTCGATGAGGCCGACCAGAGGTTTGAGGACGATGACGACACGGCCACAGGTCAAAAGGCCCTGAAACAGAGCAAGGCGCAGCAAGCCGCGCGTGTCCTATGGACGGGCGCTTGTGCGGGGGGTGTCCTCCTTGTGCTGCGCCTTCTTGCTCTGCGTCCAGAGCTGGACGGATTGCGCCCTGTTGAGATGGCCAAGCTCATTGCACAGGGCGTGTGGCAGGACTGGCTCCTGCTCTTGGGGCTGACCTATGTCGTGCTGTCTTTGCTCCGGGGGCTGAGTGTGCCGGCTCTGCGGCGTCTCACGGGGGGCGTTTATGCGCTGGGCGTCGGTCTTCTGATCCTGTGGGGCGCGGTGAATATCGCGGCGCTTCGCATGCTTGGTGCGCCTATCACGGCGGATTGGGTCGCCTACTCAGACATCGCTCATACGGATGTGCTTTTTGACAGTCTGCCCCATGTGGTGAGCGGGACGGCACTTCTCGCGGTCTTTGTCCTCTTGGCCTCTGTTTTTGGCGGTGGCCGGGTGTTGGCAGCGCGTCGGGCGGGCGGGGCGATTGTTCTCATGGCGCTTTATGGCGTGAGCGTGATCCTTGGCTTGGCCGTGGCATCGACGCCCGTGACGGCGACGTCAGAACGACTGGTGAACCCGCTCGTGGCCTTTGTGCGCTCAATGGGCGCGGGTACAGTGCCGGACGCCCTGAACGGGCTGCCCGTGGTTCCGCCCGATGTGCAGGCCTTTCCCGCTGTGCCCGGCCTGACGCCGCCCGCAGCGCCCAACGTGCCGCTTCGCAATGTGGTCTTTTACGCCTATGAATCCACCCCCGCGCGACAGACGCAGGGATGGGGCGCGCCCTATGATGTGACCCCGAATTTGGCCGCCGCGCTGGGCGAGGGGCTGGCGTTTGATCGGGCCTATGCCCATGTTCCAGCGTCGAATTACTTTCTCGTGTCGGCTTTCACCGGGATCATCCCGGAGCTGTCGAGCACCTCCATGACCTCGAATGGGACGGCAGATGGCCTCCCGTCTTTGCCACAGGTTTTGGCAGACGCCGGGATGCGCACGGCCTTCTTCAATTCGTCCGACAACCGATTCCAAAACACCGAGGGATTCGTCTCCTCAATCGGGTTTGAGCACGTCGTGGATTACCGTGATTGGACCTGTGAAACGGGTGTTTTTGAGGTCGAAAGCGTAACAGACCGTTTCCGAAACACGTCTTCTGACCTCTGTACGGTCGATCAAATGACGCTCTGGCTCGATGATCTGGAGGAAGAGGAGCCCTTCTTTCTCGCCTTCAGAACCGGGATGACGCACTACCCCTACTTCCCCGGCGAAGCGCCCGAGGCCTATGTCGAGGACGAGGCCTACAATCGCTACCTGAATGCTCTTAGGGTCGGTGACGAAGCCTTTGGTCTTTTACTCGATTATTTGCGCGAAAACGGGCTGATGGAGGAGACGCTGATCGTTGTCATGGGCGATCACGGGGAGGCCTTTGGCGAGCATGGCACCTATGTGCACGCCGCCGGAATTTATGAAGAAAATGTCCACGTCCCGATGGCTCTGATCAACCCGCAACTGTTCTCGGGCGCGCGGAGTGACCTCATCGTCGGGATTTCCGATGTGGCGGCCACCATCACCGATCTCTTGGACCTGCCGACGCCCGTGCAATGGGAGGGCAAATCCGTCTTTGCGGCGGAGCGTCCGGACGGGGTTCTCTTTTTCGCGCCTTGGAACGGATTTCAGATCGGCTATCGCTCCGGAGATCGAAAACTGATCACAAATGCCAACACAGGGGATGTGCAACTCTTTGATCTTAATAGTGATCCTCTGGAGGCGACCAATCTCTCGACGGTCGATCCCGAGGGGCTGGCCGAGGCCAAAATAACGCTGTCCCGCGCGGTTTCCGCACACCAAGGGTTCCTCAATGCGGTGCTTGCGGGCGAGGCACCGCCTCAGCCCGTCGCGCGCAGAACGGATGTCGTTTTGACTGTGTCCGGGACGGCGCTCGGCGAGGCGCCAAAGGCCTGGGTCTTCCTCGATGGCGAGGAGGTCGGATCGTTCGATGTGAGCTCGGCCCCCGACACAGGAGAGCGCGCCGCAACGCGGGAAGACGTGGAGGCCGCTTTCATGGAGGTGCGCCTTCCGATCCTGCTCGATTCCTGCGCCAAAGAGCTTCAGGTCTACTTCGTCAACGATGCCTGGGCTGGAGAGGGGCAAACAGGGGACATCGACCTTTGGATCAGGCGGGTGCAAGTCGGGGCGCAAACCTATCGGCCGGGCCGGTTTGTCACGATCGAGGACCGCGCTGGTGGCCTCGATGGCGAGGACTTTCGGTTCTACAGAAATGGCGGGATTTCCATCGGTCTTGACCTGTCGCCCGAGTGTCTAGGCGAGGTTTTGGCCTCCGACTCGCGTTAAAGCTGTGTAGAAAGTTAGCGCATGACATGTATAATTATGACATAATTGTGGCACATCAAAGTGAGCAGTGCAGAGAAAAGATATAATTAAGAGTGACCTATTAATGATGCGTGGGGGCGTATCGAAGGGGGGAAGTTATGAGGAGGAGTGTCTACACCGTTCGGTTTGATCCGGACGAGTCTGCTCTTGGGAAAACTGTGCTTGTGGCCGGTGGGGCCGGATTTATCGGATCGAATATGATCCGGAAATTGCTTGCTCAAGGAGATCGTGTGATCTGTCTCGACAATATGTCGACAGGTCGGCAGGAAAATATCGAAAGCCTGCTGACGCACCCACGGTTCCGTTTTGTGCTGCACGACATCGTCAAGCCATTCTCGATCGCGTGGCCGATTGACCGTATCTACAATCTTGCCTGTCCGGCCTCGCCGCCGAAATATCAGGCGGACCCTGTCCACACGTTCAAGACTTCTGTGATCGGGGCGTTGAACCTTTTGGACCTCGCGGACCAAAAGGGCGCGCGGATTTTGCAAAGCTCGACCTCTGAGGTCTATGGCGATCCGGACATCTCTCCGCAGCCGGAGACCTATCGGGGCAATGTGAACACCGTCGGGCCGCGGGCCTGTTACGACGAAGGCAAACGTGCGGCGGAGACGCTGTTCTATGAGATGCATCGCAACAAAGCGGTGGATATTCGCATCGCGCGGATTTTCAACACCTATGGTCCGCGTATGGACCCGGACGACGGGCGGGTCGTGTCCAACTTTATCGTTCAGGCCCTGACCGGTGCGCCGCTCACGATCTATGGCGACGGCGAACAGACGCGGTCCTTCTGCTATGTCGACGATATGGTGGACGGTCTCATGGCCCTGATGGAAACCGAGCATGCGGGACAGACCATCTATGATCCGGTCAATCTCGGCAACAACGGGGAATTCACCATGTTGTCTCTTGCGGAAAAAGTTCTGGCGCTGACGGGGGCACATTCTCCGATCGTGCACCGGCCCTTGCCGCAGGACGACCCGCTCCAACGACGCCCGAATTTGGCGCGGGCCTTCAACCTTTTGGGTTGGGCGCCGAAAGTGCCGCTTGAGGACGGGCTGAAGCCGACGATCCGATATTTCCGGAGTGAGTTGAGGCGCGCGCAAAAAGGCCTGCGGGCGCGGGAGGGTGATCTCGCATGACATTGCCACAACGCGTACTGGTCACTGGGGGCGCGGGCTATATTGGGTCACATTTTTGCAAAGCACTGGCAAAGGCGGGCAGTTTGCCCGTCACCTTTGACAATCTGTCACGCGGTCATGCCGATGCCGTGAAATGGGGGCCTCTGGTTGTTGGAGATTTGCGCGATACCAACGGACTTGTCGCGCGCACCTTGGAAGAACACCGCATTGAGGCCGTCGTCCATTTCGCGGCGCTGGCCTATGTCGGGGAATCCGTCCACGAGCCACAGCTCTATTACGACAACAACCTTGACGGCATGATGGGCCTTTTGGGGGCCATGCATACCGTGGGGCTTCGCCAGATCGTGTTCTCATCGAGCTGCGCCACATATGGCACGCCGGCGCGGCTCCCGATCTCCGAAGATGATCCGCAGATTCCGATCAACCCTTATGGGCGCTCGAAACTCGCGTGCGAGTGGATGCTGCGGGATGCCGATGTGGCCTGGGGCCTCAAGCATGTCGCGCTCAGGTATTTCAACGCTGCGGGCGCGGACCCGGAGGGGGAGGCCTCTGAGCGCCACGATCCGGAAACGCATCTTTTGCCGATTGCGCTGGCTGCGGCGTCGGGGCAGGGGCCGAGTCTCGGCGTTTTTGGCACGGATTATCCCACGGCGGATGGCACCTGTGTGCGCGATTATATTCATGTGAGCGATCTTGCCCGCGCGCATCTTTTGGCGCTGGAATATTTGGCGCGTGGCTCTGAGAGCATCGCGCTCAATCTCGGTACGGGGCAGGGGGCCTCCGTGCGTGAGGTCGTGGACAGTATCGAACGCGTCACCGGGCGTCCGGTGCCTCTGATCGAGGGGCCGCGTCGTGCCGGGGATCCGCCCGCGCTTTTTGCCGATCCGCGTCGGGCGAAAGAGGTTCTCGGGTTTGAGACCGAGTTTGGTTTGGATCGGATTGTTGCGGATGCCGCGCCTTGGTTTGGGCATGTGCGGCAGACCGCCCCAGAAGGCATCCCTGTATGAGTCGACACCCCGCCCGTGATCCGCGTCCCTATCTCGCCCCGTTGGTGAGTGGCGCGAAGGCTTTGCGCTATCGGGCGCTGGTGGCTTTGTGGCTGTTGTCGCTCGGCTATTTCTGGGCGTGGTGGTTAGAGCCCTCTCACGTCATAGGGCCGCTGCGCTATTGGATCGTCACGGCCGCGTTGGCGTGGTTCTGGGGCATGTTGGCCTATTTTGTCGTCGTGTTTTTACAGGCCGTGCGCTCCGTCGCGCCGGACCCGGAGCCGGGCAAATGGCGTGTGGCGATGATCACGACCAAAACGCCCTCGGAACCATTCGATGTGGTCCGCAAAACGCTCGAAGCGATGTTGGCACAGGACTATCCGCATGACACATGGCTGGCCGATGAGGCCCCCTCCGAGGAAACGCGCGCATGGTGCGCGGCGCATGGGGTGCGCCTGTCGTCACGTGAGGGCATCGCTGAATATCATCAAAAGGAATGGCCGCGTCGCACCCGGTGCAAAGAGGGCAACCTCGCCTATTTCTATGATCATTGGGGCTATGAAGAGTATGACATCGTCAGTCAGCTCGATGCGGATCACGTCCCAGAGCCCGGCTATCTGATCGAAGTCCTGCGCCCCTTTGCCGACCCAAAAGTGGGCTATGTGAGCGCGCCGTCCGTTTGCGCCGCCAATGCCGCCGACAGTTGGGCCGCGCGCACGCGTCTCTATAAAGAGGCCGCGTTTCATGGCGTTTTTCAGGCGGGCTATTCCGCGATCCTGACTCCGATGTGCATCGGGTCGCACTACGCGGTGCGCACCACGGCGCTCAAAGAGGCGGGAGGTCTGGGTCCGGAACTTGCCGAGGACCATTCAACCACGATGCTCATTTCCGCCGCCGGTTGGCGCGGGGTCCATGCGATTGATGCGCATGCGGTCGGGGATGGCCCGGCAACGATCACCGATTTGGTGACACAGGAATTCCAGTGGTCGCGCTCTCTGATGAGCCTGCTCCTGCGCTATACGTTTCACTACCTGCCGAAATTGCCGCTTCGTCTCAAGTTTCTCTTTCTGCTGTGCCAAAGCTGGTACGCGTTTTTCGCCATCGCAATGTCGATGATGTATGTGCTGCCCATTCTGGCGATCACCTTTGACATCCGGTTCGCCGATGTCACCTATCCGGCGTTCATCGGCCACGCCTTGCCTGCGACCTTCATCGTCTTGTGGATCTATATGCGCGCCAGAAACGACGGTGTGTTCCGTCCGCGCTGGGCCAAGGTGCTGGCTTGGGAAAAGGCTCTGTTCGAGTTGCTGCAATGGCCCTGGGTGCTTTGGGGCTGCACGATGGCGATTTACGACCGGATCACGGGACGCTTTGTCGATTTCCGCATCACGCCCAAAGGGGAGGCGGCGACGGCCAGCTTGCCGGTTGCGGTGGTCGGACTCTATCGCGCGTGGTCTGCCGGGGCGATTATGCCCGCGGTATTCGTGGAAAACGCTGTCGAGGCTCAGGGCTTTTACCTGCTCTCCTTGTTCAACGCGATGTTCTACATCGTCTTGGTTGCAGTCATCTTGATCAAACACAGGACAGAAGCGCGCAAACAAGGGCGCAAACTTGATAATTTTCAGCATTTCAGAGGGTTTACGGCTGGTTTGAGCCTCGTCATGGTTTTTGCCGCCTTTGGTGTTATACTACGAGGAGCGGAGAGCCTCAGGTACCTCGCAATTGGGTTCACACCCATTCAGCTCACAAAAGTTGAATATATTGCTTCGGGTGCCGGGCAAGGGCAACGCGGCGATGTGCATATTCGCTTTGATCCCGATTTCTCCGGCTGGTTCTTTCAGGAGGAGGAGGGAGGATCATGAAAAGTCTTTTCAGAACATCGCTTGGGGCTGTCGCCATGGCGGCCTGTCTGACCATGCCAGCGACGGCCGGACCCGTGGAGGTGCCACCCGGGGATTTGCCATTTGGCGTCTATGACCCGGACGGTGATTTCACCGGCAAAAACCCGGTCGTGATCGAGCACCTGTTCCTGCCGTGGGAGGACGTGTTCCTGCCATCGCTCAACGATGCGGACGACTATGCGCAGCTCTACAATCGCGCGTTGCTTGTGACGCTGGAGCCATGGACATGGTCCCGCGATGAACGCAAC
Organism: Abyssibacter sp.; assembly: GCA_964220165.1. Lineage (GTDB taxonomy): Bacteria > Pseudomonadota > Alphaproteobacteria > Rhodobacterales > Rhodobacteraceae > Celeribacter. The sequence continues at coordinate 49,377 of CAXPTW010000046.1, read as the reverse complement.
ACCGCGCAATATTTGCGCCGGGGCATCGAACGCGGGGAATACGATGCGAATATGACCGCCGTCTGTCAGGTGCTCGGCACATTGCGAAGCCCTGTGACGCTTCGGTTTGCGCATGAGATGGACGACCTCTCCGGTCAGTTCATCTGGTCCGGGTGGGAGCCAGAGACCTATATCTCGGCCTATCGCCATATGATCGACCTCTGCAAAGAAAGCGCGCCGGAGATCACCGTTATGTGGTCGCCTCTCGGCAACGAGAACATGGATGACTACTATCCGGGCGACGACTATGCCGACCTGATCGGGCTGACTGTCTTCGGTCTTCAGGCATGGGATCAGGCCAAATTCGGACGCGATCGCAATTTCGATGACATCTTTGCACCGCGCTACGAGCGGGCGGCCAGCTATGGCAAGCCGGTCGTTGTGGCCGAACTGGGCTATGTCGGGTCGCAGGACTACGTCGATATGTGGAAAGAGCGTGTCCGGATTGAGCGGGCGGACTACCCGAACTTGGTCGGCGTGCTCTATTTTAACCAGCTTGAGGTCTACGCCTGGCCCGAAGGATTTGGGGCTCCGGACTGGAGAATTAAGAACCAAGTGCTCGAATAAGCATCATCGCACCGGTTTCGGCGAAAAATTGCCATCCAATGACCGGTGAATCAAACTTGTGAAAACGCAGGGGAAATTTCCGTTCCCCTGCGTTTTTCGTGCCTGCCCCAAGATTGCCACAGTCCTGCCACGCTCCAGCACCTGTTGACGCGTTAAGCCAAAATTTGCATTCAAAGAGCATTAGAGAACGCGGGCTCGTGCGAATGCAGGGGTCAACAGCGTCAATGAAAGAGGCAGGTATGACTATTTCTGACTTTCGTGCGAAAGCCGTAAAGGCCGTCGCTATGTATGCAATCATCGGCTTGTCCGCCACTGCGGCGACGGCTGAAACCAGCTTGGATGCGGGCAACGCCGCGCCTGTTGTGAAAACGAGTGCAGCGGGCCAGGGCTCTGCGCATTACGACTGGCTCCGTCCGGTTTCAGGCACTGCGCCGACCAAAGTGGCGGCGGTGTCTCCGGTTGGCAGCGGCAAATGGATTTGCTCCCCTGCGGGATTCGGCTCCAAGTCGAAGTGCTTCCGCCGCTGAGCTAACGCCGCTGAGCGGATGACCTTCTGACGAGAGGGTGAGACGGGCAGTGCCCGTGTCAAATGCCAGGTTTTGAACGCTCGGCATGCGCCGGGCGTTTTGTGTTTTGGGACGTGAGCTTTTGTCCTGTGGCCTGGGTCCCCACGTAACTCTCAACGCCACCAAACAACACTTGGGATTTTCGCCCAGAGCTGCATACTGGTGGTCAGGCTGTCTTTGAGAAGAGACAGTGCTTGTTTTGGGAGGAAACATGACAGGCCAAAGTATTTACGATGTGGCGTTGGAGGAAACCGGGGCGAATTACGAGGCCCTGACGCCCCTTTCATTCGTTGAGAGAACGTCAAAGATTTATCCGGACTTCCCGGCGGTGATTTACGGCGAGGTGCGCCGGACGTGGGGGGAGACCTACGATCGCATGCTGCGCGTCGCTTCGGCGCTATCAAAGCGCGGGATTGGGAAAAACGACACCGTGTCCATTATCGCCGCCAACATCCCCGAAATGTTCGAGGCACATTTTGCCGTGCCCATGACCGGCGCAGTCCTGAACACGATCAACACCCGGCTCGATGCGGAGGCCATCGGCTTTATCCTCGCGCATGCCGAGGCCAAGGCGATCATGGTCGATCCGGAATTTTCCGACGTCGTCGACCGCGCCATCCACATGAGCGGTTTGCAGGATGTGCTGGTCATCGACATCGAGGACGCGAGTTTTGACGGCGGACGCAAGATTGGGGCGCTGAGCTATGACGCTTTGCTGGACGAGGGCGATCCCGCCTATGAGTGGCACCCGCCGAGCAATGAGTGGGATGCGATTTCGCTCAATTACACCTCGGGGACGACCGGCAATCCCAAGGGCGTCGTCTATCATCACCGTGGTGCCCATCTGAACGCCCTATCCAATATCGTCACCTGGGGGATGCCGCAGCATGCGCGGTATCTTTGGACGCTGCCGATGTTTCATTGCAACGGCTGGTGTTTTCCCTGGACCATCGCGGCGAATGCGGGGGTCTGTATTTGTCTTCGTGCTGTGCGGGCCGAGCCGATCTTTGAACTGATCCGCGAGGAAAAGGTAAGCCATTTCTGCGGCGCACCGATCGTGTTGAACATGCTGGCGAACGCGCCCGATGAACTCAAGGATTTCTCCCATGAGATCAAGGTGATGACCGCAGGCGCCTCGCCGCCCGCCGCCGTGATCGCCAAGATGGAAGCGATGGGGATCGAGGTCACGCATGTCTACGGCTTGACCGAAACCTACGGTCCGTCCGTGGTTTGTGCGTGGAAAGAGGAGTGGGACGCACTTGAGCGCGATGCCAAGGCCACGATGAAATCCCGGCAGGGGGTCAAGAATATGGCCCTGAATGATCTCATGGTCGCCAACCCCGACACGATGGAGCCGGTTCCGCATGACGGCGTGACGATGGGCGAGATTTTCATGCGCGGCAATGTCGTCATGAAAGGCTATCTCAAAAACCCCTCCGCGACGCAAAAGTCGTTCAAGGGCGGCTGGTTCGCCTCCGGCGATCTCGGCGTGATGCATCCGGACGGGTATATCGAGCTTAAGGATCGCTCAAAGGACATCATCATTTCGGGCGGGGAGAACATCTCCTCCATCGAGGTCGAAGATGTGCTCTACAAACACCCCGCCGTGATGGAAGCCGCCGTTGTCGCCAAGCCCGATGAGAAATGGGGCGAGACGCCCTGTGCCTTTGTCGATTTGAAAGCGGGTCAGACTGTGAGTGAGGCGGATATTATCGCTTTTTGCCGGGACCACATGGCCCATTTCAAGGCGCCGAGAACGGTTGTCTTCGGACCTCTGCCCAAGACCTCGACTGGCAAAATCCAAAAGTTCGTCTTGCGGGATAAGGCGCGCGAACTCGCAGGTGAGGATCTGTCGGCGGTCTGACATCAGGCAATTGATGTGGGGAGCGGGCCGCTGGCTCGCTCCCTTTTTTTTGCGTGCGGGGGCCGTGTCGGTGGCATCACCCTTGCGCCAGGGACTCCAAATAGGTGCCATACTCGGTTTTCATGTAGGGTTGCGCGAGGGCGTGGAGAGCAAAATCGTCGATCCACCCCGCCTCAAAGGCGATCTCTTCCGGACAGCCGGACTGCATCCCCTGCCGCTGGGACAGAGTCCGCACGAAATTGCCCGCATCTAACAGCGAGCCATGCGTCCCGGTGTCGAGCCAGGCATAGCCGCGCCCCATCCGTTCGACCGAGAGCCGCCCCTCGCGCAAATAGCTGTCGAGCAGGCTGACAATCTCCAACTCTCCACGCGCCGAGGGGCGGATATCTTTCGCGCGGCGTGGCGCGTCTCCGTCGAGGAAATAAAGCCCCGTGACCGCATAGTTGCTCGGCGGGTCGGCGGGCTTTTCGATGATCTCCTCCGCAGCCCCCTCAGCGTCGAATTTGACGACGCCATAGCGGTCCGGGTCCGCGACGTGATAGCCAAAAACAGTTCCGCCAGTGTTGCGCCGGTCGGCCGCGTGCAGCAGCTCGGGCAAGCCATGGCCAAAGAAGATATTGTCGCCCAAGACCATCGCAGAGGGCGCGCCATCGAGGAACTCCTCAGCGAGGATATAGGCCTGCGCCAGTCCCTCGGGCTTGGGTTGGGGGATATAGGTGAGCGACAGCCCCCATTGATGTCCATCGCCCAAAAGGCGCTGAAACTGGGCCTGATCCTCGGGCGTGGTGATCACCGCGATCTCGCGAATGCCGGTGAGCATCAAGACCGAGAGCGGGTAGTAGATCATCGGTTTGTCGTAAATCGGCATGAGCTGTTTGGAGACGGCCATGGTCAGCGGATAGAGCCGCGTGCCCGTCCCTCCCGCGAGGATGATGCCTTTGCGCTGTGTCATGAGAGCTCCTTGAGGGTGTCGAAAACGTCGGTCAGGGCATTGGCCCAGTTGGGTCGGCGGAGGCCAAAGATCTCTTCGGTTCGCTGACAGTCCAGCCGACTGTTCAATGGGCGCTGGGCCAGGGTGGGATAAGCGCTGCTTGGGATGTCGTGCACCGCGACGTCCCGCCCGCTTTGAGCAAAGATCTCACGCGCGAAATTGGCCCAGCTCACATCCGGGGCGCCGGTGAAATGGTAGATGCCACTATCGGAGGGGATGGTCATTAGATGCGCGGCGATGGTGAGACAGGCCTCAGCGATCGCGCGCGCGGGTGTGGGCCCGCCGACTTGATCGGACACGACGGAAAGGTTGTCGCGCGTCTTGGCAAGCCGGAGCATGGTCGTCACGAAGTTTCGGCCATGGGGCGAAAACACCCAAGAGGTGCGCAAGATCGCGTAGCGGCCACCGACCTCTTGGATGCCCCGCTCGCCATCCCGTTTGGTGCGTCCGTAGACGTTCAACGGGGCGGTCGGCGCATCGGATGACACCGGCGCGTCATCCGCGCCATCAAACACGTAATCCGTCGAGATATGGACGAAGGGAATGTCACGCGCGGCACAGGCGCGGGCCATGGCGGTGGGGGCAATGGCATTGACCAAATGGGCCGTGTCGCGGTCCGCCTCGGCACCGTCAACGTCCGTATAGGCGGCGGCATTGATGACGGCGGAGGGGGCAAGCTTCGCGATCTGAGCCGCGCAAGCCGCCGGGTCGCTCAGGTCCGCGTCCTCGCGCCCCAGGAAGAGCGCGTCCGGGCGTAGATCGCGCAGCGCGCGCGCGACCTGGCCGGTTTGTCCAAAGACGAGCAGGGGGCCGGGTTGCACCGTCATGCCGTCGCTCCAAGCCCGATGCGCGTGTCGACCGCGTGCCGGGCCTGAAGATCCTGCCACCAGCCCATGTGGTCGAGATACCAATCCACGGTTTTGGACAGACCCTCCTCAAGTGTGACAGAGGGCCGCCAGCCCAATTCGGTGCGGATACGGCTCGGGTCGATGCTATAGCGCGCGTCATGGCCGGGACGGTCGGGCACGAAGCTGATCTGATCGGCGTAAGAGCCGCGAGGTTTCGGCGCTTTTTGATCCAGGAGCGCGCAGAGCGTTGTCACCAGTTCAAGATTGGTGCGCTCGTTCTCGCCGCCGATGGCATAGCTTCGCCCCGGCGTCCCCTTTTGCAGGATGAGCAGGAGGGCGTCGGCATGATCCTCGACATAGAGCCAATCGCGAATATGCGAGCCGTCGCCATAGATCGGGAGCGGTTTGCCCGCGAGCGCGTTGAGGATCATCACGGGGATGAGTTTTTCCGGGAAATGATAGGGGCCGTAGTTGTTGGAGCAATTGCTCAACACTGTGGGCAGGCCGTAGGTCTCATGCCAAGCGCGCACGAGATGGTCGGAACAGGCCTTGGACGCGGCGTAGGGCGAGCGCGGATCATAGGGCGTCGTCTCGGTGAATCGGGCCTCGCGCGCCTCAGGCAAGGTGCCAAAGACCTCATCGGTGGAAATGTGATGAAAGCGAAACCCGGCGGGGCGCCCGCGCTGTGTCCAATAGCTGCGAGCGGCCTCGAGCATATGGAAGGTGCCGGTGATATTGGTGGTCATGAAATCGTCAGGTGCGTCAATCGAGCGGTCCACATGGCTTTCGGCGACCAGATGCATCACCGCATCAGGTCGATATTTGGTGAACACACGGTCGAGCGCCGCACGGTCGCGGATGTCGATATGCTCGAACCGGTAGCCCGGATCGTGCGCGACCTCTGCCAGATTGGAGAGGCAGCCGGCATAGGTGAGGGCGTCGACATTGACGATGTCGTGCCCCCGAGAGATGGCGAGGCGGATGACGGCGGACCCGATGAATCCGGCGCCTCCTGTGACGAGTATTTTCATGCCCTCATGGGTATGCAAACGGGGTTAAGAAATCTCTAAACGCCACCGCATTTTCATCCTTTTCAGACAGAATGGGCGTGATGCCCACGAGCGGCCAGTCGATGCCGCAGCTGTCCCATTTGACCGCCCCATCGCAGTCCGGCGCATAGTGGTCCGTACATTTGTAAATGATCTCGCTCTCCACCTCCAAGGTCATGAAACCATGGAGAAACCCGGCGGGGATCCAGAGCTGTTTGCCGTTTTCAAAAGACAGCTCCTCGCCATGCCACTGCCCGTAGGTGGGCGAGCCGCGACGGGCATCTACCGCCACGTCGAAAATCCGGCCCCGCCCACAGCGCACGAGTTTTCCCTGGGCATGCGGCGGGCTTTGGTAATGGAGACCCCGGACTGTACCGATGTCTCGTGAAAGCGAATGGTTGTCCTGGACGAATTCGGGGAGGATCAATCCCGCCTCTTCGAGGGTCTTTCTGTTCCAGCTCTCGGAGAAAAAACCCCGATGGTCGCCAAAGCGTTTCGGTGTGATGAGATAGACGTCGGACAGGGGCGTGGCACTGATCATGCCGCCTTATAGCGTGCACATGCTTAACAAAACCCAAATGCGCTGCCGTGGGGCGATAACTGTCTATGGAAATGGGGAAAAAATCGGTTTAGATTCGCGAACAGCGATGCGAGGGGCACTTGGAGCCGATGTTTGGCAAGGTCAGATGCACATCGTTCGCTGGGGGCAGGAAAGGGTCGTTTATGAAGATTGCTGTTGCCGGGATTGGCTATGTTGGGCTCTCGAATGCCGTTTTGTTGGCGCAAAACCACGAGGTGGTCGCCGTCGACATTTCCGAGGAGCGTGTGGCCCAGCTCAACGCGCGAAAATGCCCGATTGTGGATGCCGAGCTTGAGGATTTCCTCGCCCACAAAGAACTGAACCTGACCGCGACCACGGACGCCGCCTCGGCCTACCGGGATGCGGATTTCGTCATTGTCGCCACGCCGACGAATTACGACGCCAAGACCAACTATTTCGACACGTCCTCTGTCGAAAAGGTCATTCTCAAGGTGCTCGAAGTCAATGAAACCGCGACCGTCGTGATCAAATCGACGATCCCGGTCGGATTTGTGTCCCATATCCGCGAGGAGTTCGACACAGATCACGTGATCTTTTCGCCGGAATTCCTCCGCGAGGGGCGCGCACTTTACGACAACCTCTATCCGTCGCGGATCATCGTGGGTGAGCAATCGGAGCGGGCCAAGGTCTTCGCCAATCTCCTGCTCGAAGGTGCGGTGAAAAAGGACGTCGATATTCTGTTCACCGATGCCGATGAGGCCGAGGCGATCAAGCTTTTCGCCAACACCTATCTCGCGATGCGGGTGGCGTTTTTCAACGAGTTGGACAGCTACGCCATGGCGGGCGGGATGAATTCGCGCCAGATCATTGAGGGCGTCGGATTGGACCCGCGTATCGGCAGCCATTACAACAACCCGTCTTTCGGCTACGGCGGCTACTGCCTGCCGAAAGATACCAAACAGCTTTTGGCGAACTACCACCACGTGCCGCAGAACCTCATCCGCGCCATTGTGGACGCGAACCGCACGCGCAAGGATTTTCTCGCAGATCAGATCCTGATGAAGGGACCGAAAGTGGTTGGTGTCTACCGTCTCGTGATGAAAGCGGGCTCGGACAATTTCCGCCAGTCGTCGATCCAGGGCATCATGAAGCGGCTCAAGGCCAAGGGCGTCGAAGTGATCGTTTATGAACCGGTGTTGGAAGAGACCGAGTTCTTCCGCTCGCGGGTGGTCAACGATCTTGCGGCGTTCAAGGCCGAGGCCGATGTGATCGTCGCCAACCGTATGACCGATGACATCGCGGATGTGGCCGACAAGGTCTTTACCCGCGATCTTTTCCACGCAGACTAAGGACGCGTTTATGCCCACAGCTCTTGTCACTGGTGCCGCCGGGTTTATCGGCTCTTTCGTTTGTCGCAAGCTCCTCGAAGAGGGCTGGCGGGTGATTGGCCTCGATTGCCTGTCCGACTATTACGATGTGGCGCTGAAAGAGCGCCGCGAAGAGACGCTCTCGACTTACGAGGGCTATCGTTCCGTGCATGACAAGGTCGAAACCCCCGGCCTGTTGATGTCGCTTTTTGCAGAGGAAAAGCCCGATGTGGTGATCCACCTCGCGGCGCAGGCGGGCGTGCGCTATTCCATCGAGAATCCGCGCTCCTACCTTGAGAGCAACATTATCGGCACGTTCGAGTTGTTGGAGGCCGCGCGGGCCTATCCGCCGAAACACATGCTTCTCGCCTCGACCTCCTCGGCCTACGGCGCGAATGAAGAGATGCCGTACCGGGAGACCGATAAGGCCGATCATCAGATGTCCTTCTATGCGGCGACAAAAAAGTCGACTGAGAGCATGGCGCATTCCTACGCGCATCTTTTCGACCTGCCGATCACCATGTTCCGCTTTTTCACGGTCTATGGCCCGTGGGGGCGGCCCGACATGGCGCTGTTTAAATTCACCAAGGCGATCCTCGAAGGCAAGCCCATCGACGTCTATAATTACGGCGATATGAAACGCGACTTCACCTATGTCGAAGATCTCGTACACGCGATCCGCCTGTTGATCGACGCGGTGCCGGTGCGACCCGAGGATGGCAAGGTCGAAGAGGGGGATAGCCTCTCGCCCGTCGCGCCCTTCCGTGTGGTGAACATCGGCAATTCGGACGCCGTGCAGCTCACCGATTTCATCGCGGCGATTGAGGCGGCGACGGGCCGTGAGGCGGAGCGCAATCTCATGCTGATGCAGCCGGGTGACGTGCCCGCGACTTGGGCCGATGCCTCACTGCTCAAACGGCTCACAGGCTACGCGCCGAAAACGGTCGTGCCAGAGGGCGTTGCGAATTTCGTGCGCTGGTATCGACAGTATTATAACGCGTGATCATTTCGGCTGAGACTGGCTTTGCAGGGCGTGATCTGTCATTTCTATCGTAAATTAAGTTTTCGATAGGCTGCGCAGATGCTCGACAAGCTCGAAATGTTTATCGCTCTGGCGAAAGAAGAGCACTTTGGCCGAGCTGCGATCTCTCTCGGGATCACGCAGCCGACGCTTTCGACCGGGATCAAGCTCCTTGAAGAACAGCTTGGGGTGCAGCTCGTCTTTCGCGGCTCGCGCTACGGCGGTCTGACGCCTGAGGGGCAAAGGGCGCTGGTCTGGGCGCGCAAGATCGTCTCCGACAGTCGGCAACTCCGCGAAGAGATGCGCGCGACGCACCATGGTCTTTCGGGGCAAATCCGGCTCGCAGTGATCCCGACCGCGCTCACTTGGGCCGCGCAGCTGTCCGCGCGGTTCACCAAGGCGCACCCAAACCTGCGGGTCTCGATCCTGTCGCGGTCCTCGTCGCAAATCCTCTCCATGCTCGACAATCTCGATGCGGATGCGGGGATCACCTATCTCGATAACGAACCTCTGGGCCGCGTGATGACGCGACCCCTCTATTCAGAGCGCTATATGCTGGTCAGCCCGGCGGACCATCCGCTTGCGCAGAGGAAATCCGTGCATTGGGGCGACCTCGCCGGGGAGCGCCTCTGTCTCTTTACCGAGGATATGCAGAACCGGCGTATCCTCGACCGGCATTTGACGGATGCGGATGTGCGGCCCGAGTCGCTGGTGGAATCGAATTCCATCGTGGTTTTGGTCGCCCACGTGGGGGAGGGGGACTGGATCACGGTCTTGCCAGAGGGCATCGCGCGGTTTCTCACGCGGGGCACGGACCTCCATCTAACCCCCATCGCGGCCAAGGATTCCGGCCATCGTGTTGGATTGGTTGCCCCTTATCGCGATCCGCATACCCCGGTGCTTCAGGCGCTCTTGGATGAGGCGCGCAGGCTTTCCGAGTTCGATTGATATTCTCAATCAATCAACGGAATAACGATATTGATTTGAGTATCGTTCTCGTGCTCTCCTGATCCAAATGCATACAAGCGCATGCGAAAGAGGTCAGCTATGACGCCAACCCACCCGGACACAGAGGCCGCGATCGCTGAGATCCTGTCGGCCCACGCAGATCAGGAAGGCCCTCTGCTGCCGATTCGGCACGATTTACAACATGCCTTCGGCCACATCCCCGCCGCCGCCATGGAGCCGATTTGCAAGGCGCTCCTGATCACGCGGGCGGAGCTCAAGGGCGTGATCTCCTTCTACCACGACTTCCGGGAAAAGCCGGCTGGCAAGCATGTGCTGAAAATCTGCCGGGCGGAAGCCTGTCAGTCCATGGGCGGTGTTGCGATGGCGGAAAAGCTGCTCGCAAAGCTCGGCCTCGATTGGCATGGCACGACGCCCGACGGCAAGCTGACAGTGGAGCCGGTTTATTGCCTCGGCCTCTGCGCCTGTGCCCCTGCTGCGATGATGGACGAAACACTGATCGCGCGTGCCGATGAGGCCCGCGTCGAAAAAGCGATTTCGGCCAAGAATATTGGAGGCTCGGCATGAAGATTTATGTCCCCATGGACAGCGCCGCCAAGGCGCTCGGTGCCGATGAGGTGGCCGCAAAGCTGACGCAAGAGATCGCCGCGCGCGGTCTTGAGGCCGAGATCGTGCGCAACGGCACCCGTGGCATGATCTGGCTGGAGCCGCTTGTCGAGATCGAAAAAGACGGCGAACGTCTGGCCTATGGTCCGATTGCCGAGGACGACGTGGCCGCGCTTTTGGATGGCCAGATCGACACGCTGGGCAAGGTCGAGGACATTCCGTTCTTCGCCCGCCAAACTCGCCTGACCTTTGAACGCTGCGGTGTGATCGATCCGCTGTCTCTTGCCGATTATGAGGCGCATGGCGGTCTCGAAGGTCTCCGTCGCGCGATTGGCATGGCGCAGGACGCGATCATCGACGAGGTGAAAACCTCCGGCCTGCGCGGTCGTGGCGGCGCGGGCTTCCCGACCGGCATCAAATGGGACACGGTGCGCCTTGCCCATGCGCCGCAGAAATACATCGTCTGTAACGCCGACGAGGGCGACAGCGGCACCTTTGCCGACCGGATGATCATGGAGGGCGACCCCTTCACCCTGATCGAAGGTATGGCGATTGCGGGTCTCGGCTGTGGTGCCACCAAAGGCTATGTCTACACCCGTTCCGAATACCCCGATGCGGTCGCTGTGATGACCCGTGCGATCGAGATCGCGCGTGAGGCCGGTGTGCTTGGTGCGGATGTGCTCGGCTCCGGCAAGGCGTTCGACATGGAGGTCCGCGTTGGGGCTGGCGCTTATGTCTGTGGTGAGGAAACGTCCTTGCTCAACTCGCTCGAAGGCAAACGCGGCGTGGTCCGCGCCAAGCCGCCGCTTCCGGCGCTTGAGGGCTTCCTTGGCCGTCCGACCGTGGTCAACAACGTGATCTCTCTGGCGACCGTGCCGGTGATTTTCGCCAAGGGCGCGGAGCACTACGCCAATTTCGGCCTCGGGCGTTCGAAAGGCACCATGCCGATCCAGATCGCGGGCAATGTGAAATTTGGCGGGCTGTTCGAGACCGCGTTCGGCATGCCGCTCGGCACGCTGGTGAATGAGGTCGCGGGCGGCACCGCCTCCGGGCGTCCGGTCAAAGCCGTGCAGGTCGGCGGTCCTCTGGGCGCTTATCTGCACCCGGATCAATTCGAGACGCCCTTTGGCTACGAAGAGTTCGATGGGCAAAAGGCCCTCATCGGCCACGCGGGCATCGTGGTGTTTGACGACACGGCGGACATGCTGTCGATGGCACGGTTTGCGATGGAATTCTGCGCGGTGGAAAGCTGTGGCAAATGCACGCCCTGCCGCATCGGCGCGGTGCGCGGCGTTGAAACGCTCGACCGCATCAAAGAGGGCGACGCCAGCGCCATTCCTCTGCTCGAAGACCTCTGTGAAGTCATGACCGATGGCTCTCTCTGCGCGCTGGGCGGCTTCACGCCCTATCCAGTGCTCTCCGCACTGCGCCATTTCCCCGAAGAATTCGCCCCTCAGAAGGAGGCCGCAGAATGAAAGATTTCATTATTCCCTGGGAAAACGGGACCGGCATTCAGAACGACATCGACCGTGGTACCCCCGCCAAATCGGGCAAGCCGGTCACGCTGACCATCGACGGCATGGAGATCACCGTGCCGGAGGGCACGTCTGTCATGCGCGCAGCCTCTGAACTTGGCATTCAGGTACCGAAGCTCTGTGCCACCGACAGCCTTGAGGCTTTCGGCTCCTGCCGTCTCTGCGCCGTCGAGATCGAAGGTCGCCGTGGCACGCCCGCGTCCTGCACGACGCCGGTGCACGCCGGGATGAAGGTCCACACCCAGACCGACAAACTGCGCCGCATTCGCAAGGGCGTGATGGAGCTTTACATCTCCGATCACCCGCTTGATTGCCTGACCTGTTCGGCCAATGGCGATTGCGAATTGCAGGATATGGCGGGCGCTGTCGGCCTGCGCGATGTGCGTTACGAGGCGCCGAAAAACGCGCCGCTCGCGAACCATTTCGAGACGCGCAATACCTCTGGCGAGGCCAATCCCGAATGGCTCCCGAAAGACGACAGCAACCCGTATTTCTCCTACGATCCGTCGAAATGCATCGTCTGCAACCGCTGTGTGCGGGCCTGCGAAGAGGTGCAGGGGACATTTGCTCTGACCATTGAGGGCCGTGGCTTTGACAGCCGCGTGGCCGTGGGCGCGGAGAATTTCCTCGCCTCCGACTGTGTGTCCTGTGGCGCCTGCGTGCAGGCCTGCCCGACCGCGACGCTGCAAGAAAAATCCGTGATCGAAATGGGCACGCCGGACCGGTCCGTTGTGACCACCTGCGCTTATTGCGGCGTCGGCTGTAGCTTTAAGGCGGAGATGCAGGGCGATCAATTGGTGCGCATGGTGCCCTATAAACACGGCAAGGCGAACCGGGGGCATTCCTGTGTCAAAGGCCGGTTTGCCTATGGGTATGCCACGCATAAGGATCGTATTTTGAGCCCGATGGTCCGCGAGAGCGTCGATCAGCCGTGGCGCGAAGTTTCCTGGGACGAGGCGCTGTCTTTCGCGGCGAAGAAACTCGTGGGCCTGCAAGAGAAGTACGGCCAGAAGAGCATCGGCGTGATCACGTCGAGCCGTTGCACCAATGAGGAAACCTACCTCGTTCAGAAACTCACCCGCGCCGTGTTCGGCAACAACAACACCGACACCTGCGCGCGCGTGTGCCATTCGCCGACTGGTTACGGCCTTGGTCAGACCTTTGGCACCTCGGCGGGGACGCAGGATTTCGACTCGGTCGAGAAATCCGATGTCGTCGTGGTCATCGGCGCGAACCCGACGGACGGGCACCCTGTCTTTGCCTCGCGCCTGCGCAAACGTCTGCGCGAAGGCGCCAAGCTGATCGTGGTCGACCCGCGTCGCATCGATCTCTTGGAAACCCCGCATATGGGCGAGGCGCATCACCTGCCGCTCAAACCCGGCACCAACGTTGCCGTGGTCTCCGCGCTGGGTCATGTGATCGTGACCGAAGGCCTCTATGATCAGACCTTCATCGCGGAACGTTGTGACGTGGACGCGTGGGAAGATTACAAGGCCTTCATCTCCGATGAACGTCATTCGCCTGAGGCGACCGAGGCGTTGACCGGCGTGCCCGCCGCGACACTGCGCGAAGCGGCGCGCGCCTATGCGCAGGGCGGCAACGGGGCGATTTACTACGGCCTCGGTGTGACCGAACATTCGCAAGGCTCGACTACGGTCATGGCCATCGCCAACCTCGCGATGATGACCGGCAACATCGGCCGCGAAGGCGTTGGCGTGAACCCGCTGCGCGGTCAGAACAACGTGCAGGGCTCCTGCGACATGGGCTCTTTCCCGCACGAACTGCCGGGGTATCGCCATGTGAAACAGCCGGAAGTCCGCAAAATCTTCGAGGATACCTGGGGCGTTGAACTGGACGCGGAACCCGGTCTGCGCATCCCGAACATGCTGGACGCCGCTGTCGATGGCACCTTCAAAGGGCTCTATTGTCAGGGCGAAGACATCTTGCAATCCGACCCGGACACCAAGCATGTGGCCGCCGGTCTCGCCGCCATGGAATGCGTCATCGTGCATGACCTGTTCCTGAACGAAACCGCAAATTACGCACATGTTTTCCTGCCCGGATCGAGCTTTTTGGAAAAAGACGGCACATTCACCAACGCCGAGCGCCGCATCAACCGCGTGCGCAAAGTGATGGCGCCGAAGAACGGCTATGAGGATTGGGAAGTCACCCAACTGCTCGCCAATGCGGTTCTGAAAGAAACCGGCGGCAAGCCGTGGAATTACACCCATCCGGCGGAAATCATGGCGGAGATTGCCGCGACCACGCCGTCCTTCGCGGGCGTCGATTACACGGTGCTCGAAGAAAAAGGTTCCGTGCAATGGCCCTGTAACGAGGAGCACCCGGACGGCACGCCGTTGATGCATGTCGATGGGTTCGTGCGTGGCAAGGGACGGTTCATCGTCACCGAATATATCGCGACGGACGAGAAATCCGCGCCGCGCTTCCCGCTTTTGCTCACCACGGGGCGGATCCTCAGCCAGTATAACGTCGGTGCCCAGACGCGGCGGACGGAGAACTCCGTCTGGCACGATCAGGATGTGTTGGAAATCCACCCGCATGACGCCGAAAATCGCGGTTTACGCGATGGCGACTGGGTGCGGTTGGCGTCGCGCTCGGGGGAGACATCCCTGCGTGTGAAAATCACCGATCGGGTCAGCCCAGGTGTGGTCTACACCACCTTCCACCACCCGGATACGCAGGCCAATGTCATCACCACGGATTACTCCGATTGGGCGACGAACTGCCCGGAATACAAGGTGACGGCGGTGCAGGTGTCGCCGTCGAACGGGCCAAGCGAGTGGCAGGAACGCTACAACGCGCAGGCCGAGCAATCGCGCCGGATCGAGGCCGCTGAATGACCATGGTCGACGCCCTCCCGGAAGAAGCCCCCGTCGCGCTCGTCTATAACGGGTCGACGGCGGCTGTCATGATGGCGTCGCCCTTTGATTTGCCCGAGTTCTTGACCGGGTTTGCGGTGTCCGAGGGCATCGTGTCCGAGGCCTCAGACGTCACCGAAATATCCGCGATAAAACATGACAACGGCTATGAGGTGCGCGGGCGCATTCCTGACGACCGTTCAGAGGCGATGGATGCGCGGCGACGGGCCTCTGTCGGGCCGATGGGCTGTGGGTTGTGCGGGATTGAGAGCCTTGACGAGGCGACCGCCTTTCCGGGCACGGTGCCGCCGATGGTGGCGGGGCTTGAGGAACATGCTCGTGCCGCTTTGGATGCGCTCAACGCAGGGCAAAAGCGCCGTGATCAGGTGGGCGCGATGCATGCCGCCGGGTTCTTTATCTCTGAGGGGCTTATGGCCCTGCGCGAAGACGTCGGGCGCCACAATGCGCTCGACAAACTCATTGGTGCGCTTGCGAGAACGGATGTCAGCCAAGGCGCGGTGATCATCACCTCGCGGCTCTCCGTCGATCTGGTGCAGAAATGCGTGCGCGCCGGGATTTCCGGGCTGTTCGCATTGTCCTCGCCGACACGCGCGGCGGTGGAGCTGGCAAAAGACACAGGACTGACTTTGATGGTGCTGCGCCGCGAGGCGGTCGTGGCCTATACGGATGAAAAGGAAGATTGCGCATGACCGATGCGAAAATGGTGCTGATGGCTAATCAGATCGCGAGCTTTTTTGCCACGCAGCCGGGCGAAGATCAGGCCGCCGGTGTGGCCGCTCATCTCAAAGATTTCTGGGAGCCGCGGATGCTCAACCAGCTCAAGACCTATCTGGGGCAGGGTGGCGAGGGACTGCATGCTCTGGTGATTGAGGCGGGGCAGACGCTCTAAGACTTTCGAATGCCAATGAAAAACCCCGCCGATTTGGCGGGGTTTTGTCGTTTTGGACCTTAGGAACGGGGGCGTTCTTTTTTCGGGTCGTAATGCGGGAAGGCCGCCACGCGCGCTGAGTAGCGTTTGAGATGGCCATCGAGCTGGCCGACCTCGACCTGTGTTCCTTCTTCCGCATGCGCCACGTCGATCCGCGCCAGCGCAATCCACTGACCGGTGCGGGGGCTGCGCATGGCGGAGCAAATCTCGCCCACCTGTGCGCGGCCAATGCGGATGCAATCGCCATGTGCCACGGCGTTCTGTCCGTCGATCTCAAGACCCACGAATTTGCGCGAGGGCGTTTCCTTCCGGCGCAGCAGAGCATCGCGGCCGACGAAATCGGCGGTCTTGGATTTGAGCGGAACAGTGAAGCCGACACCGGCCTCGAAGGGGTCGGTCTGATCGGAGAAATCATAGCCTGCAAACACTAACCCGGCCTCGATCCGGACGAGGTCGAGGGCGGCAAGGCCCATGGGCTTCATGCCGACCTTTTGACCGGCCTCCCAGACCGCTTTGAAAATCTCCGCGCCATGTTTCGGATGACAGAAAATCTCATAACCCAGCTCGCCGGTGTAGCCGGTGCGGGAGATCACCACGGGGATGCCCTCGTGATCTCCGAGACGCGCGGGCGTAAAGCGGAACCAGCCCATCTCCATCAAATCAGGGTGATGAGGTGCGGTCCAAAACAGATCATTGATCAAATCACGCGATTTCGGACCTTGGACCGCGAGGTTGTGCATCTGGTCCGTAGAGGAGCGGATCATGACGTTGAGGCCGAGACGTTTCGCCTCTTCGCGCATCCAGACGCCGCCCTCATCCGAGCCACCGATCCAGCGGAAATTATGCTCGCCCAGACGGAACAGGGTGCCGTCGTCGATCATGCCGCCGTGCGGGTAGCACATGGCGGAATAGACCACCTGACCCACGGAGAGCTTTTCGACGTTGCGAGTCAGAACCCAGTTCAGCAGCGCCTCGGCATCGGGGCCGGTGACCTCGAATTTGCGCAAGGCCGAGAGGTCCATGACCACCACACCTTCGCGGCAGGCCCAGTAGCTCTCGACGGGGTCGCATTCCGGGAAGGAGTTCGGAAGCCAGAACCCGTTATAGTCGGCAAAGTCGCGGGTCATCGTGGCAAAGGAATCGTAAAAACCGCTTTCACGCGTCATGATCGGATCCTCGTCAGGGGTCGGGCGCCAGGCGGTGGCGCGGGAGAAACGTTCCTCGGCGCCATAGGTGCGCACATGGATGTCGGTGAGGTGCCAGCCATTGGCGGCAGACGTGTCATCGGGGCAGGACGACGAGACGCAGACCAGATCGGTCAGCGCGCGCAACAGCACGTAGTCGCCGGGGCGGGACCACGGCTCATCTGCCAGCATCACACCGTGCTCGTCGATTGCGGTGTTGAAAAAGAAGTTCGCCGCCATCCAGCCGGGACGGGCGGGAATGCCGTAGGGGTCAAGAACCGCGTTGAAATTGTCGGAACAGTTGGCGTGACCGGGATAGCCGATGTCGTCGTAATATTTCGCGTTGCACGCCAGACCAAAGGCGTCGTGGCGACCACAGGTGTCTTGGACGACTTCAACGAGCGGCGTCAGGTCATGGTCGAAATATTTCGCATGCAGACCGGGCATGGGATAGGCGTGGCCCTGGATCGTCCGCGTCGTCGTGACGTCGAGCGGGTGGAAAATGCCCTTGTCGACCTTGCGCGCATCGAAACATTGAAAATCGGTGCACTGGCGACCGTCGACATCCATGATCTGGATGAATTCACCTTTTTTGACCGTATAGGCCTTGGCCGTGGCCGAAGAAATGCGGATGTCTTGCAGGGTGTCGGCGAGCGGGTCGGGGAGGGCGAAGCTACCCTCATGGCGGGCCTCCGCGCGCGTGATCGTGACCGTGAGCGGCGTGGC
The DNA here is from genome assembly GCA_964220165.1 of Abyssibacter sp. Classification (GTDB taxonomy): domain Bacteria; phylum Pseudomonadota; class Alphaproteobacteria; order Rhodobacterales; family Rhodobacteraceae; genus Celeribacter. Next base: position 31,679 of record CAXPTW010000046.1, on the reverse strand, counting down.
GGTGTTCTGCGCCTCGAAATCCGGTTCTGGCGCGGGGGCGGTGACCACCAGCCAGCCCGCGTTTTGCGCCGTAAAACTGACGCCTTCGCCCGCGGGGCTTGTCGTAGAAAAGAGGCCGATGGTCTTGGCACCTGTCAATTCGATCTGACGCTTGGCGAGGCCCAAACGGAGACGCGCCATGCCGGGCAGGGCGCTATTCACCGTTGCGCGCAGATCGTCGCCGGAGGCATCGGCGGACCAGCCGAGAACGCCCGCGTCGACGCGACCATCCGAGTGCGCCGCGAGCAGCTCACAGCGCTGACCACCCTCGGTGTTGGTGATGGTGATCCGGTCTCCGGGTTTCAGCTCCAAGAGCGCGGCGCCACCGCCCTGAACGGTGTGGCGCTCTTCATTGGACGCAAGGCGGTACGCCCCCGCACGACGCGGCAGCGAGGCCGTGGGCGGGCCGGAGCGGAAGGGAAGGCCGGAAGGATCGAGGATCAACGGGATCTCCATCGGTCAGAATAAAAAAATCCGGGGGTGCTTAGGGTCGCGGGCCCCCGGATCAGGGGAGGAAGGGAGCGCCCAGGTCATCCCGGACGCCATGGGAACAGATGCCCCCTATCAGCCATGGCTGATCAGTTTTGCAGATAGGCTTCCATGCTGTCGTCCAGCGCGTCTTTCCACGGGGTGTGGTGGACAGGCGCGAGGGTGCCGGTGATGACAGACGTGTAGGAATTGTTGCGGAAGTCCATGATGTCTTTCGCTTTGTGTTTCTTCCATTCCATGAAGGCCTCGGTCGCGCCATCGACGTTGAAGGACGGGTAGTCCGTGTCGGCGATGAGCTCTTTGATGTATTCGGCCTGATAGTTGATGGCGTATTTCACATCGTCGGAGGCGTCTTCGCGCTCGACACGTTCCACAACGTCGGCTTCCAACACGGCTTTGTCGGTGGGAACGTTGATGCGGTCCATGATGATGTCGCGAACGTACCAGGCTTGGGCGTCGAACATGTTGAAGGTGAACCACTGGTCCTGCATGCCGAGGTAGAACATCTTCGGATTGTGGACATAGACCACGCCTTTGTAGAGATCGGCGGTCGCCAAACGGTTTTTGGTCTTAAGGCGCAGATCGTCGGGCAGGAACGGGAAGTAGTGTTTGTAGCCGGTGCAAAGGATAATCGCGTCGACATCCTTGGTGGAGCCGTCGGCGAAATAGGCGGTCTTGCCCTCAACCTTTTGCAGCGCCGGTTTTTCTTCCCAATTGTCCGGCCATTTAAAGCCCATGGGCGCGGAGCGGTAGCTCGTCGTGATCGATTTTGCGCCGTATTTCCAGCACTGCGATCCGATGTCTTCTGCGGAGTAGGAGGCCCCGACGAGGAGCACGTCTTTGCCCTCGAACTCGCGGGCGTCGCGGAAATCGTGGGCGTGGACGATGCGGCCGTTGAACTGTTCAAAGCCCGGATATTCCGGCACGTTCGGGGAGGAGAAGTGGCCGGAAGCGACGATCACATTGTCAAAGCGCTCTTTGTACACGCGGTCCTCGACCATGTCGTGCACGGTGACCACGAAATCGCCCTTGTCCTCATCGTATTCGACAAAACGGATGACGGAGGAGAAGCGGATCCATTTGCGCACGTCGGCTTTGATCACGCGGCCTTCGATATAGTCGAACAAAACGGCGCGCGGCGGGTAGGAGGCGATTTGCTTGCCGAAATGTTCCTCAAAGGAATAGTCGGCGAATTCCAGACCCTCTTTCGGGCCATTTGACCAGAGGTAGCGGTACATGGAGCAATGCACCGGTTCGCCATTCTCATCGACGCCGGTGCGCCAGGTGTAATTCCACAGCCCGCCCCAGTTCGATTGCTTTTCAAAACAGACGACTTCCGGAATTTCCGCGCCTTTTTGGGCGGCGGATTGGAAAGCGCGCAGTTGTGCGAGGCCAGAGGGACCCGCGCCGATGACGGCGACTCGTTTGGTCATATTGAAAACTCCCGTTGGTTGAGCGTGTGTTGGTATGGACCAATAATCAAGATTGGTTCTTTTGGATTGACTCCGGTTTGATCCAAAAATTTTCTAGTGGTCAATGAATTTTCTTTAGAGGAATATGAGAGTCGGATGTGATTTGGGTCGATTGGCCTATTTTTAGTCATGAGGTGAAAATTTGAGCACAGCGTCACTCGCTCAAAGACTTGCTGTCGCCGGTTCCCTGCCGCGCCTGTCCGTTCAGGATCGGGCCCCGATCCGGATCGGGGCTCTGGTGCCTCTTTCGGGCGCAGAGGAGTTCTGGGGGCGACCGGGTGTAGACGGGTGCCGAATCTGGGTCGACTGGATCAATACACATGGTGGGATGATGGTCGGCGGGCGTCGGCATCCCATCGAGTTGGTCGTCGCCGATTCCGCGCAGGGCGAGGAGGGCACCTTGGAAGCCGCCCGTCAGATGGTGGAGACACAGCGCGTGCGTCTCGTCCTGACACTCGGTGGGCGCGATATCACGCTTGCCTTGGCCTACCTTATGGAAAAGCGGATTTTGACGGCCACGCTGTTGCCGTCGGATTTGTCCCCGGATCATCCGACTCTCATCGCCCCCGCCGAGGTGCACCCGTTTTTCAACGTGACCGGCGTGGATTGGTTGGCACGGCACAAACCGGAGGCGCGTCGTGTCGCGCTTTGCTCTCAGACCGACTTGATGGGCCTCCCGTCTCTCGCGACCTATCGCGCGGCCTTTAATGTGTCGGACCGCGAGGTGGTCGAAGAGGTGCTTTATAATGAAAGCGCGGACGCGGAGGAGATTGTTGCGCGCCTCATGGCCTCTGATCCGGATGTGCTCTGTTGGTGTTCATCCGCGCCGCCGATGATTTCCGCGCTGACCGAGGCGGCCTATCGCGCAGGCTTTGAGGGGGAAATCCTCGCCTGTACTTGCGACGACTATGATGGGCTGATCGCGCGCACCTCTCCGGAGTTCATGTCGCGCTTTACCTATCAATTTCCGGATTTCGATGATCCTGCCCTTCAAGAGGCAGCGTTCTTTTTCCGTCGACCAAAGGCGTTTTACGACACCTATCAAGAGCGCTTCCCGGAGTGTTGGACGGCGGTGAGCTGGGAATACGCCGCGATTTTGGACCTCTGGCATGAGGCGGTCGAGACAGCGGACAGCCTCTCGACCGCCTCAGTGCTCGCCGCGCTCAAACGTGGGCGCATGATGCCGCATGCCTTTGGAATGGCGAAATGGTGGGGCACAGAAGTCTACGGGATCGACAATGCCCTGGTCGGCGATTGGCCGGTCGTGCGGATCGTGGATGGCAAGGCCCGGATCGTGGAGTTTGGCTCTGTTTTGAACTGGCTGGAAACCCATGGCGAGGTGTTGATGAACGCCCTCGAAGCCACGGGCCAGCTTTGGCATCAACGTGGCAAGCCGGATTTGGCGGGGGCGTTGGCGGATGACTGATTGGATATGGAGTCACGAGATTGACCGAGGAGACACATTTGAAAAAAACTGCTGAGCCGCTGCGCCAAAACCCCCATGCTGTGAAAGATCAGCGGGAGAAGAATCTCGAAGTAGCCATTGGGCGTCAGGTGCGTGAGCTGCGCAAGCGCCAGCGTCTCACCGGGGCCGACCTCGCCGCACAAACGGGTTTGTCGGTGGGGATGCTGTCCAAGATCGAGAATGGGGTGATCTCTCCCTCACTCAACACAATCTCGTCTTTGGCGCACGCCCTGAAAGTGCCTTTGGTGCAGCTGTTCTCTGGCTATGAAGAAGAGCGCGGCTGCATGCATGTCAAAGCCGGCGAGGGGGTGGAAATCGAACGCGCGGGGACGCGGGCCGGTCATCACTATAATCTCTTGGGACATATCGGGTCGAACAACTCGGGTGTCGTGGTCGAACCCTATCTGATCACCCTCGATAGCGCGTCCGATCGTTTCCCCGCGTTTCAGCACGAGGGAATCGAACTCCTCTATATGTTAGAGGGGCGCGTGATCTACCGTCATGGCGACAAGCTCTATGATCTTGAGCCGGGGGACACCCTCTTGTTCGATTCGGATGCGCCGCATGGGCCGGAGGAAATCGTCGGTCTACCAGTCCGCTATCTCTCCGTGATCACCTACCCACAGCAACGTTGATGTTTATTCCGCTCAATTCTTGGGCGCCGGCACGCGCGCGGCCTCTAATATGATCGGAAATTAAGCAAATTTCCCCTCTGGAAGACTTTTTTCCGACGAGTGTAAAAACTTTCTTGAAGAGAAAATAGGTTTCTCGCTAGTGATGTTGGTGACGGCGCAAGACGCCGATAACCTCACCCACTATGGAGGAACCTATGTGTGGCATTGTTGGCCTCTTCCTGAAAAAGGATGAATTGCGCCCCCAACTGGGCGATCTGCTGACCGATATGCTTATCACCATGACCGACCGCGGCCCGGACAGCGCCGGGATCGCGATCTATGGCGATGAGACGGACGGCATGGTGAAAATCACCGTTCAATCGGACACGCCCGTTGAGGCATTCGCCGATCTCGATGCCGCCGTTTGCGCCGCCATCGACGCTCCGGTGACGATCAAGGTGGTGGATACGCACGCGGTTCTGACCCTGCCGGAAAGCGCCGTGAAGGCCGCCATCGCGGTGCTCGAAGACAAGGGCCTGCGCATCATGGGCTCCGGGGCTTCCATGGAAATCTACAAAGAAACCGGCCTGCCGAAAGATGTTGCGGCTCGTTTCGGTCTGCGCAACATGGGCGGCTCCCACGGCATCGGTCACACCCGTATGGCCACTGAATCCGCCGTGACGACGATGGGCGCGCACCCGTTCTCCACCGCCGACGACCAGTGCCTCGTGCACAATGGTTCGCTGTCGAACCACAACCAGATGCGCCGCAAACTCGCCAAGAAAGGCGTGTTCACCCGCTCTGAAAACGACACCGAAGTGGGCGCGGCTTACATCTCGTCCCGCATCGCGGATGGTGCGTCTCTGGGCGAAGCGCTCGAAGGCACCATTGAGGATCTCGACGGGTTCTTCACCTTTGTGACCGGCACCAAGAACGGCTTTGGCGTCGTGCGCGACCCGATCGCCTGCAAACCCGCCGTGATGGCCGAGACCGAAGACTACGTTGCCTTTGCCTCCGAGTATCGCGCCTTCGCAGATCTGCCGGGCATCGAAGCCGCCCGCGTCTGGGAACCGGAACCTGCAACTGTTTACTTCTGGGAGCGCTGATCCAATGACTATGACGCTTGATAAAACGGTGCTCGACATGACCGCCACGGAACTCCGTGAGGTCAACACCACGCTGCAGGCCGCCGCCAAGGCGCAAGCCAACGCCGCCTATGAAATCATCAACCCGCGTGGCTCTCACGCCATGGCTTGTGGTCTCGACGGCCCGCTCTCCGTGACGATCAAGGGTTCCACCGGTTACTACTGCGCCGGGATGAACAAGGAAGCCATCGTCACCGTCGAAGGCTCCGCCGGTCCCGGCGTGGCTGAGAACATGATGTCCGGTGTCGTGACCATCGAAGGCGACGCCTCGCAATACGCAGGCGCCACCGGTCACGGCGGTCTTTTGAACATCAAAGGCAATGCCTCCTCGCGCTGCGGCATCTCGATGAAAGGCATCGATATCGTCGTGCACGGCAACATTGGCCACATGTCCGCCTTCATGGCGCAAAAGGGCAACCTTGTTGTTCTGGGCGATGCGGGCGACGCACTGGGTGACTCGCTCTATGAGGCCCGCCTCTTTGTGCGCGGCAACGTCAAATCCCTTGGTGCCGACTGCATCGAGAAAGAGATGCGCCCGGAGCACATCGAGATCCTCAAGGAGCTTCTCGAAAAAGCCGGGGCCGACGCCAAGCCCGAAGAGTTCAAGCGCTACGGCTCTGCCCGCAAGCTCTACAATTTCAACATCGACCACGCCGACGAATACTGAGGAGCGCGACATGGACAAGACACCTCAAACCGAACCGCGTCAGAGCTGGACCTTCTCCAACTCGATCAACTCGGAAATCCGTCGTGCGGCCGACACCGGCATCTACGACATCCGTGGCGGTGGCGCAAAACGCCGTGTACCGCATTTCGACGACCTTCTGTTCCTCGGCGCCTCGATGTCGCGTTACCCGCTGGAAGGCTACCGTGAGAAATGTGACACCTCCGTCACCCTCGGCACGCGCTTCGCGAAAAAGCCGATCGAGCTGAAGATTCCGATCACCATCGCAGGCATGTCCTTTGGCGCGTTGTCCGGTCCGGCGAAAGAGGCCCTGGGCCGCGGCGCGACCATGGCGGGCACCTCGACCACCACCGGCGACGGCGGCATGACCGAGGAAGAGCGCGGTCACTCTGAGAAGCTCGTCTACCAATACCTGCCGTCTCGTTATGGCATGAACCCGGACGACCTGCGTCGGGCGGATGCCATCGAGATCGTTGTAGGCCAAGGTGCGAAGCCGGGCGGCGGCGGCATGCTGCTGGGCCAGAAGATCACCGAGCGGGTTGCCGGTATGCGCGACCTTCCGGTCGGCATCGACCAGCGTTCCGCCTGTCGTCACCCTGACTGGACCGGTCCGGACGATCTTGAGATCAAGATCCTCGAAATCCGCGAAATCACCAATTGGGAAAAGCCGATCTACATCAAAGTCGGCGGCGCGCGTCCCTACTACGATGTGGCTCTGGCCTGTAAAGCGGGCGCAGACGTGATCGTCCTCGACGGGATGCAGGGCGGCACCGCCGCAACCCAAGACGTGTTCATCGAGCATGTCGGCCAACCGACATTGGCCTGTATCCGCCCTGCCGTGCAGGCGCTCCAAGACCTCGGCTTGCACCGCGAAGTGCAGCTGGTCGTCTCCGGCGGCATCCGCACCGGTGCGGATGTGGCGAAAGCTCTGGCCCTGGGCGCAGACGCCGTGGCCATCGGCACCGCCGCTCTGGTCGCTCTGGGTGACAACGATCCGAAGTGGGAATCCGAGTACAACAAACTCGGCACCACGACGGGCGCCTATGACGACTGGCATGAGGGCCGCGATCCGGCGGGCATCACGACGCAGGACGCGGAGTTGATGAAGCGCCTCGATCCGGAAGTGGCGGGCCGCAAGCTGCGCAACTACCTCAACGTGCTGACGCTGGAATGCCATACGCTCGCGCGCGCCTGTGGTCACAACCATGTCCACAACCTTGAGCCGGAAGACCTTTGTGCGCTGACCATGGAAGCCGCTGCCATGGCCCAAGTGCCGCTGGCTGGCACCAACTGGTACCCGGGCAAGCCCGGCTTCTGATCTCGGCACACCACATATTTGAGGGGCCTTTGGCCCCTCATAAAGCAACAGGGAATAGGAAAAATGAGCAAACTTGCCAAATTCGCCGAGGAAAAAGGCGTCAAATATTTCATGATCTCCTACACCGATCTCTTCGGTGGCCAGCGCGCCAAACTGGTGCCGGCCCAAGCGATTGCAGATATGGAGGAAGACGGCGCGGGCTTTGCAGGCTTTGCGACCTGGTTCGACATGACGCCCGCGCATCCGGATATGCTCGCCGTACCGGACGCCGATGCTGTCATTCAATTGCCGTGGAAACCCGAAGTCGCCTGGGTGCCTGCCGACTGCATTATGGAGGGTAAGCCGGTCGAGCAAGCCCCGCGCAATGTGTTGAAGAAACTGATCAAAGAGGCCGCTGACGAAGGTCTGCGCGTCAAGACCGGGATCGAGGCGGAATTCTTCCTTTTGACGCCCGAGGGCGATCAAATCTCCGATCCGTTCGATACGGCCGAAAAGCCCTGTTACGACCAACAGGCCGTGATGCGCCGCTACGATGTGATCGCACAGATTTGCGATTACATGCTGGATCTCGGCTGGGGCCCCTATCAGAACGACCACGAGGACGCCAACGGCCAGTTCGAAATGAACTGGGATTTCGATGATGCTCTGCTGACGGCAGATCGCCACAGCTTCTTTAAGTTCATGGTCAAATCGGTCGCCGAACAGCACGGTTTCCGTGCTACCTTCATGCCGAAACCCATTCAGGGACTGACCGGCAACGGCTGTCACGCGCATATCTCGGTCTGGGATCTCGATGGCAAGACCAACGCTTTCGCGGGCGACGCCGGTGGTCAGATCGGCGAAGTGGGTCTCTCGGAGCAGGGCGGCTACTTCCTCGGCGGCATCATGAAACACGCCGAAGCTCTGGCCGCGATCACCAACCCGACGGTGAATTCCTACAAGCGCATCAACGCGCCGCGCACCATGTCGGGCGCGACCTGGGCGCCGAACACGGTCACCTGGACCGGCAACAACCGCACGCATATGGTGCGCGTTCCGGGCCCGGGCCGCTTCGAGCTGCGCCTGCCGGACGGGGCGGTCAACCCCTATCTGCTTCAGGCCGTGATCATCGCCGCCGGTCTTTCGGGGATCAAGTCCAAGGCCAACCCCGGAAAGCGTTACGACATCGATATGTATGCCGAAGGTCATTCGATCACCGATGCGCCGAAGCTGCCGCTCAACATGCTGGACGCGATCCGCGCCTATGACGCCGATCCGGAACTCAAAGCCATGCTCGGCAACGATTTCTCCGCGTCTTACATCAAGATGAAGCATCAGGAATGGAATGCCTTCGTGTCGCATTTCTCACGCTGGGAAAAAGACAACACGCTCGACATCTGAGTTCGGAAAATCCCTGAGCGGCGGGAGCCAGAGACGCCGCTGTTCCCTAAAGGCCCGGTTTATGCCGGGCCTTCCTTTTTACGCAGTTTGGACGGCGCGATGTCGTAGGATTTTCGGAATGCGTCAGAGAAATGCGCCTGCGAGGAAAATCCGGTCATCTGGGCAATTTCGGCCAGGGGAATGCGCGTTGTTTCGATCAGATCTTTCCCTGTTTCCAATCGGATACGGCGATATTCCTCCATCACCGACCGGCCCGTGTGCTCGCGGAACTGACGTTGCAACTGGCGGGTAGAAAGGCCGGAGAGGCTGGCCAATTGGTCCTGATCCAAAGGGTCCGCGATATGCGACTGCATCAGCTCCAAAGCCGCCGTCACCCCGTCCGGCAAGGCACCGTACAGGGCTGACAAAGACCGGCGCTGTGGCGCTTCTGCCCCCCGGACCTCGGCCTGAATGAACCAATCCGAGATGCGCCCGGCGAACCCCGTGCCGTGATCGCGCGCGATGATTGCATGCATCATGTCGAGGGGCGCCGAGCCCCCCGCGCAGGTGTAGCGATCCCGGTCGATGACAAAGAGTTTGCGCTCCAAAAGCCAGTCGCCGGGGAGTTCGTCGAAGTCATCGTAATGATGCCAGTGGACGGTAAAACGGCGGTTCTCCAACAGACCCGCCTTGGCCAAAATCACCGCGCCGCCGGAGATGCCGCCAAGCGCCACGCCGTTGCTGTCCGCCTGTCGCAACCACTTGAAAAGCGCGGGGTCGGTGAGGCGCGCGGGACTGCCTCCGGCGACGACAAACAACAGGTCGAAGAGAGGGAAAACATCTTGGAAAGGTCGGGTCTGAAACGTGGCGCCGACCGAGGATTTCGCCACCGTCCCGCCGCCCGATAAAAGCGTGATGTCGTAGTTCAAAGTGGGCGAAAACAGGTTCGCCGCGCGCAAAGGTTCAAGCGCGGACGCGGTCGACAAAAGCGCATATCCGTCGAGCAAAAGAAAGGCGATTCTTCGCATCTGAACACCCCGTCAGATTTTTTGAAATTGCGTCTCAAATATGAAAATATATGACCTGAAACGGGAAGAATAGCCCCAAAATCACCGCTAAAACAGGGTTGTGACGAAGGAGCGCATCTATGAAATTTTCAGGTTTCAAAGTCGTGAAAGAGGCCCTGACCGGGCACAAGGGCTGGACACAATTGTGGCGCAACCCAGAGCCGAAACCGGCCTATGACATCGTGATTGTGGGCGGTGGCGGACACGGGCTGGCGACGGCCTATTACCTCGCCAAGGTCTACGGCAAACTCAATATCGCCGTCTTGGAAAAAGGCTGGATTGGGTCCGGAAACGCAGGTCGGAACACGACGATCATCCGCTCCAACTACCTGCTGCCGGGCAACCAGCCTTTCTACGAGTTCTCGATGAAACTCTGGGAGAATTTGGAGCAGGACACGAATTTCAACTCGATGGTCAGCCAGCGCGGGATCATCAACCTGATCCACTCGGACGGCCAGCGCGACGCCTATCGTCGCCGCGGCAATGCGATGCGTCTTTCGGGTGCGGATTCGCGTTTGCTGAGCCGCGACGAAGTCAAGGAGATGGTGCCGTTTCTGAATTTCGACAACGCACGTTTCCCGATCAAAGGCGGGCTGATGCAGCCGCGCGCAGGGACCGCGCGCCACGATGGCGTGGTCTGGGGCTATGCACGCGGGGCTGACAGCCGCGGCGTGGACATCATCCAGAATTGCGAAGTCACGGGCTTCAAGATCGAAGACGGCAAAGTGCTGGGCGTTGAGACCTCGCGCGGGTTCATCGGCGCGAAAAAGGTCGGCGTTTCGGTCGCGGGCTCCTCTGGCCGCGTGATGGCGAAAGCGGGAATGCGTCTCCCGATCGAAAGTCTGGCCCTGCAAGCCTTTGTCTCAGAAGGGCTCAAGCCGACCATTCCCGGCGTCATCACCTTTGGTGCCGGTCATTTCTACGTCAGCCAATCGGACAAGGGCGGGCTGGTCTTTGGTGGCGATGTCGAAGGCTACAATTCTTATGCGCAGCGCGGCAACCTGCCGGTGGTCGAGGATGTGCTGGAGGGCGGCATGGCGCTCATGCCGATGATCGGCCGTGCGCGTATGCTGCGCAGTTGGGGCGGTCTTGTGGATATGTCGATGGACGGTTCGCCGATCATCGACAAGACCGGGATCGAGGGCCTCTATTTCAACGGGGCGTGGAACTACGGCGGGTTCAAGGCGACGCCCGCGGCGGGTTACACCTTCGCCCATCTGTTGGCGACCGACACCCCGCATGAGACTGCGACTGCCTTCCGGTTCGACCGGTTCAATCGCGGCTATGTCATCGACGAAAAGGGCGTTGGCGCCCAACCGAACCTGCATTGAGGAGCGCGTAACATGTTGATCCCTCATCCCCTTCTCGGCCTGCGCGACAGTCAGGAGTTCACCTATCTGGGCGACGCTTCTCTGATGCAACGGCCCGATCCCTCCGCGCAAAATGCCGAAGCGGCGTTCTGCGACTACGTCTTCCTGCGCGACAACCCGGCGGGCGTGATGCGCGAGCTTTGGTTTCACGAACAGGGCGACCGCTCTTGGCTGGTCGTCACCCGCGACACGACCACGCATGAAATCCTCGGCGCAGAACTGGCCTCTGATGTGAAAGGAGCGGCGAAATGACCCGTTTGACCGGTGGTCTCATCGACCGCAACGCGCCGCTGAATTTTACGTTTAACGGCAAAACTTACAAAGGCTTCCAAGGCGACACGCTGGCCTCGGCTTTGCTCGCCAATGGCGTTCAGCTCATGGGCCGGAGTTTCAAATATCACCGTCCGCGCGGCGTCTTTGCGGCGGGATCGGAAGAACCCAACGCCATGGTCGAACTGCGCACCGGCGCGCGCCAGGAGCCGAACACACGGGCGACCGTGACCGAGCTCTTTGATGGGTTGGTCGCGCGCTCTCAGAACCATGTCGGGCCGCTTGAACGGGATTTTCTGGCGGTCAATGACCTCCTGTCGCCCTTTTTCGCAGCCGGGTTCTATTACAAGACCTTCATGTGGCCGAAGGCGTTTTGGGAAAAGCTTTACGAGCCGATGATCCGCAAGGCGGCGGGGCTTGGATCGCTCTCGATGCTGCCCGACCCGGACGATTACGATAAAGGCTTCCTGCATTGCGATCTCTTGGTCGTGGGCGGCGGGGCTGCTGGTCTGGCGGCGGCTTTGACGGCGGGGCGCGCAGGCGCTGAGGTCGTTCTGGCTGATGAAGATTTTGCGCTTGGCGGGCGACTCACTATGGAGAGCGATCTCTTGGATGAGGCCGCCGCGACCGATTGGATCGCCTCCGTCAAGGCTGAGCTTGAGAGCCTGCCGAATGTCCGCATCATGACCCGTACCACGGTGTTCGGGGTCTACGATCACGGCATTTATGGCGCGGTCGAACGTGTCTCCGATCACCTTGCGGTGCCGGGCGATAAGGTACGTCAGACGCTTTGGCGGATCACCGCGAAACGCGCGGTTCTGGCCGCGGGGGCGACCGAACGCCATATGCCTTTCGCCGACAACGACCGTCCCGGCGTGATGCTAGCGGGTGCCATGCGCGCCTATGCCAACCGCTGGGCCGCAAGCCCGGTGAAACGCGACAGCGATGCGATTGCGATTTTCACCAATGGTGATGACGGTCACCGCACGGCGATGGACCTGATCGCGAAAGGCGCGAAGGTTTTGGGCGTGATCGATGCCCGTGACGCCGCGCCGCGTTTTGGCGACTACGATGTCTACGCGGGCGCGACGGTGACGGGGACCAAGGGCCGTCTTGGTCTCACCTCCATCGAGATCACCCGCAACGGCCAATCGCAGTGGCACAATGTCGGCGCGCTCGGTGTGGCGGGCGGCTGGAACCCGAACGTGCATCTGGCCTCGCATCATCGCGGGCGTCCGGTCTGGGACGACACCCTTCTGGCCTTTGTGCCGGGGCCGAATGGTCCGGCGGGGCTGATCCCCGCAGGGGCGGCGGCTGGCAAGGGCGGCACTGAAGAGGCTTTGACCGACGGCATGCGTGCGGCGATCACGGCGCTCTCCGAGATTGGTGTGACGGCCTCTGAGATTGTGCTGCCGAAGGCGGAAAATATGCCCGCCGAGCAAGTCGCGTTCTGGCACGTTCCCGGCAGCAAACGCGCCTGGGTCGATTTCCAGAACGACGTGACCGTCAAAGACATCGCCTTGGCGCATAAGGAAAACATGACGCCGGTCGAGCATCTGAAACGCTGGACCACGCTGGGCATGGCGACGGATCAGGGCAAGACCTCGAACATCTCCGCTCTGGCCGTCATGGCCGAGTTGACCGGCAAGACGATCCCGGAAACCGGCACGACGATTTTCCGTCCGCCTTACACCGGCGTGTCGCTAAGCGTGCTGGGCGGGGGCGACACCGGGCCTTTGTTCCGGCCACGTCGCCTGACGCCGACGCACACTTGGGCCGAGGCGCAGGGCGCGGCGTTCGTCGAAGTCGGCCCCTGGATGCGGGCGCAATATTTCCCGCGTGCCGGGGAAACCACTTGGCGCGAAACCGTGGACCGCGAAGTTCTGGCTGTCCGCTCCAATGTGGGCCTCTGTGATGTGACCACGCTCGGCAAGGTCGATGTGCAGGGCGCGGATTCGGGTGAATTCCTCAACCGCATGTATTCCAACATGATGGGCACGCTTAAAGTCGGCATGGTCCGCTACGGTCTGATGCTCCGCGAGGACGGGCATGCCTATGACGACGGCACCTGCGCGCGGATGTCGGAGGATCACTATGTGGTCACGACGACCACCGCCAACGCTGGATTGGTTTATCGCCAGATGGAATTTGCCCATCAATGTCTCTGGCCGGAGCTGGATGTGCAGCTCATCTCGACCACTGACGCTTGGGCGCAGATTGCCGTGGCGGGGCCGAAATCGCGCGCATTGCTCACCCGGATCGTTGATGATTTCGATCTGTCGAATGAGGCGTTTCCTTTCATGGCGTGTTCAGAACTGACGATCTGCAACGGGTTGCGTGCGCGTCTGTTCCGGATCTCTTTCTCTGGCGAATTGGCCTATGAGATCGCGGTGCCCGCGCGCTACGGCCATGCTTTGATGCAACGGCTGATGGAACAGGGCGCGGATCTGGGTGTGACACCTTACGGGACTGAGGCGCTGGCCGTTTTGCGGATCGAGAAAGGTCACGCGGCGGGTGCCGAACTCAACGGCCAGACCACGGCGCAAATGCTGGGTCTCGGCAAAATGGTTTCCGCCAAGAAAGACAGCATTGGCGCCTTGATGTCACGGCGCGAAGGCATGGCGGCGGACACGCGGCGTCTCGTGGGCTTCAAATCCGTTGAGCCGCAAAAACAAGCCATGGCCGGATCGCATCTCTTTGCCGAAGGCGCAGTGCAGAATATGAGCACGGATGAGGGCTGGCTCACCTCGTCCTGTTATTCGCCGCATCTCAACGGCTACATCGCGCTTGGCTTCCTTGAAAATGGCGATGCCCGTCTCGGGGAAACCATCGTGGCCGCCAACCCGCTCGAAGGCCAGAGTGTGAAAGTCGAAGTGGTCTCTGCCCATTTCGTTGATCCCGAAGGAGGACGTCTCCGTGACTGATCTTATGACTGATTTGACCCCGATCACCGCCTTGGGCGCGACTGTCGCGCGGGCGGAAAGTTTTGGCGCTTTGACGATCACGGAGAACGCGGGTCTTGGTTTGGCCTCGCTCGCTCTGCGCAAAGGTCAGAGCGCGCCGCAGCCCTTTGGTCTGCCGCTGCCCGCCGTGGGCAAGGCCGTGTCGATGGGCGATTATGCCGCCTTTTGGACCGGACGCGATCAGTGGATGATCGAGGCGGCCGACAAGGCGGAGGTGGATTTCGCCGCCCTGTTGAAAGCCGAAGCTCCAGACTGTTCCGTGACCGAGCAAACGGATGGCTTCACCGCCTTCGAGATTTCGTCTACGCAAGGCCCGGCGCCAATCGAGGCGTTGATGCGCAAGCTCGTCAACATCGACCCGAAAGCATTCGGGGCGGGGCAGGCGACTCGTACAGGGCTTGAGCATATGACTGTTTTCCTGATCCGTCGGTCTGACGACCATCTGGCCGTGATCGGGATGCGCACTTTGGCCGGGTCGTTGTGGCACGCCCTGGCGGTGGCGGCACGTCGCCTGGAAGATTGAGTTGGAGAGAGACAATGACTGCACAGATCATCGACGGGAAGGCCTTTGCGGCCACCGTGCGCGAGAAAGTCGCCCATCATGTGGCGCGTCTGAAAGAAGTTCACGGAATTACGCCCGGTCTGGCGGTGGTGCTCGTGGGAGAAGATCCGGCAAGCCAGGTCTATGTGCGCAACAAGGGCAAACAGACCGTCGAATGCGGGATGGCCTCCTTTGAGCATAAGCTTGCCGCGGACACTTCCGAGGCCGATCTTTTGGCGCTCATCGAAAAACTGAACGCCGACCCGGCGGTGCACGGCATCCTCGTGCAACTTCCGCTGCCCGATCATCTCGACAGCGATCTGGTGATCAACTCGATTGATCCGGCCAAGGATGTGGACGGGTTCCATATTTCCAACGTCGGTCTTTTGGGGACAGGGCAAAAGAGCATGGTGCCTTGCACGCCCTTGGGCTGTCTCATGATGCTGCGCGATCACCTCGGGAGCCTTTCTGGCCTCAATGCCGTAGTGGTCGGGCGCTCGAACATTGTGGGCAAACCGATGGCGCAACTTTTGCTCCGTGACAGCTGCACCGTGACCATCGCGCACTCGCGCACGAAAGACATCGAAGAGGTCTGCCGGCGTGCTGACATCCTCGTCGCCGCCGTGGGTCGCCCGGAGATGATCAAGGGCGACTGGGTGAAACCCGGCGCGACTGTGATCGACGTGGGTATCAACCGTGTCGACGCCCCCGAAAAGGGGCTGCGCGAAGACGGCTCTGTCAAAACCAAACTCGTGGGCGATGTCGACTTTGACACGGCTGTCGAGGTCGCGGGTGCCATCACCCCGGTGCCGGGCGGCGTCGGTCCGATGACCATTGCCTGTTTGCTCGCGAACACGGTAACCGCCGCATGTCGCGCCAACGATCTACCTGAGCCAGAGGGGCTGACGGCCTAATGTCGCCCAAAGGGCTCACCGCATAACACAACGATAAAACAAAACAAAAACAACACACTTATATCGAGGGCGCGCATCAGGGGAGCGCCTTGCATCTGGAGAAAAAAGATGACGAAATATTGTCTCACCGTGGCCTGCGCAACCAAGCGCGGGATCGTCGCCGCCATCGCCACCTTCCTCGCGGAGCACGGCTGTAACATCACCGACAGCTCGCAATTCGACGACACCGAAACCGGTCAATTCTTTATGCGGGTGAGCTTCACCTCGGAAGAAGGTGTGACCCAAGCCACGCTCGACAAGGAATTCGCCGCGATTGGCGAAGAGTTCGGCATGACCTTTGCCTTCCACGATGAAAGCGTGAAAATGAAAGTCGTGATCATGGTGAGCCGCTTTGGTCACTGTCTCAACGATTTGCTCTACCGCGTGCGCATCGGGGCGTTGCCCGTAGAAATTGTGGCGGTCATTTCGAACCATATGGATTACCAGAAAGTGGTCGTGAACAACGACATTCCGTTCCACTGCATCAAAGTGACCAAGGA
Organism: Abyssibacter sp.; assembly: GCA_964220165.1. Lineage (GTDB taxonomy): Bacteria > Pseudomonadota > Alphaproteobacteria > Rhodobacterales > Rhodobacteraceae > Celeribacter. The sequence continues at coordinate 15,429 of CAXPTW010000046.1, read as the reverse complement.
AAACAAACCGGAGGCCGAAGCCGCGATCATGAAAGTGGTCGAGGATTCCGGGGCCGAGCTGATCGTCTTGGCGCGCTACATGCAGATCCTCTCTGATGAGATGTGCACCAAGATGTCCGGCCGGATCATCAACATCCACCACTCCTTCCTGCCGTCGTTCAAAGGCGCAAACCCCTACAAACAGGCTTTCGCGCGTGGCGTGAAGCTGATCGGGGCGACCTCGCACTATGTGACCGCCGATCTCGACGAGGGTCCGATCATCGAACAGGACATCGTGCGCATCACCCATGCCCAAAGTCCCGACGACTACGTGTCTTTGGGGCGCGACGTGGAGAGCCAGGTTCTCGCCCGCGCGATCCACGCCCACGCCAACCACCGCGTGTTCCTGAACGGCAACAAAACCGTCGTGTTCCAGGCGTCTCCGGGGTCTTATAGCTCTGAGCGTATGGGGTGAGGCGCGGTCGGCCCACAGGGCCGATCCATCGCTCCAGTGGAGCGATGGAAGCGCCGCACGCGCCCGCACGCTTGCGGGCGCTGGGCAACGCCTTAAGCTGCTAACACTTCCAAGAGGCGCGTGGTTTCGCGCCTCTTTTTCGTTCGGCCTCCCATTCCGGGCGGTGCCTACGCGGCCTGCCTCTAGACCAATTCGAAAAATTGGTCTACTAGAGAGACGCCTTCAAAGGACTCGTCTCTTGCCGCCATCTTCCCTCATATCCCCTGAGAGCACCCTTCCGGGCGCGACGGTCAAATTTGTGATCGAAACCCTCTCCACCCGGATCGTGACGCAGGAATATGCGACTGAGGAGCGATTGCCGTCTGAGCGCCAATTGGCGCAGGAGCTGGGCGTCGCGCGCAACACCGTGCGGGAGGCTCTCGACCATCTGGAAACCCGCGGCATGATCCGTAGGCGGGCAGGGGCCGGCTCTTTCGTCACCTACAATCCCGATGGGGGCGGGGAGGCGCTCTCTCCTGTGGCCGCCGAGACCGGGCCTTTGCAGTTGCAGGTCATGCGCGGGATCCTAGAGCCGGAAATGGTGCGCCTCGCCATTGTGAACATGTCGCCCAAACAGATCGAGGCACTGTCGCTGGTGTTGTCCAAGATGGAAGCGGTTCAGGCCGATGCAGCGGCTTTCGTCCGTTTGGAGGAGGAATTCCACCGTCTCCTCGCGGAAGGCACCGGAAACCCGCTCTTGGTCGCCTGTTACAATCTCGTCCTTGATGCCCGTCGTCAGTCGTTTCGCACGGCCATGTATCGGCGTCACCTGACGCCTGCGCGGATCGCGATTTATCAGCGGGGCTACAATGGTCTGTTCAACGCCATCGCGGCGCGTGACATCGAGGAAGCCAGTGAGTTCATGAAGCTTGCCTTGATCGAAGATCAGCGACTTCTGCTCCAAGAAGACTGATTGGCCCAACCAATTCCAGCTAAAGCCTGAAGCCCATGCGCATGACGTGTCTCATGTCCTGCGCTGCGCGAAAGAGCGAATCCCTTTCGCATGCGACATGCCTGTGTCGCGTTTGTTCGACCTGAGATTTCGGCCAGCGGGCTTGCGGATTCTCCTGTCGCACAGAAATTCAGCGTTCCCCACTCCTTCTGAGGTCGTTTGACCTAAAAAGCGGCGGTTTGGGTTGAAAATTAATTCCTGTGAGGAAAAAACTTTGACCGAAGGTAAGTGAACGGTCTCTCATGGCCTTACTGAGTGAGCCAGTTCGCACAATTGGTCCAAACCAAAACCGGACCGCTGGCTTTGAATGAAAGAGTCAACTTCAGGACAGGGAGAACGACTTGGAACAGGATCTTGCATCCTTGGCTGCCGCGGTTGCGGAGCTACAGGGAAATCAGGCCGCGACAAACGGCACGTTTTCCGAGACTTTCTACTATCTGACGATCCCGCTCATGGTGCTGATCCATGCCGGGTTCCTCGCATATGAAATGGGCGCATCGCGGTCGAAAAACGCGCTGGCCTCCGGCATCAAAAACATCCTCGCATTCGCGATGATCGTGCCTTTCTTTTATTTTGTTGGGTGGTGGATCTACTGGGCATTCCCGACAGGTCTGACCCTCTCAGAAGGCGCCATGGGCATCTCCGGTCTGGCTTACGCAAACGAAGTCGCACTGCCGTGGAGCCAATACATGGGTCCGAACCTCGATGACCGCGCGTCTGGCGTGTTCTGGGGGGCTTTCGTGCTCTTTGCTGCCACCACCGCGTCCATCATGTCGGGTGGCGTGATCGAGCGGATCAAACTCACCGGCTTTGTCGTTCTCGCGATCGTTCTGGGCGCATTCGTCTGGATTTTGGCGGGCGCATGGGGCTGGCACGCTGACGGCTGGCTTGTGACCAAGTTTGGCTATCATGACTTCGGCGCTGCTGGTGTTGTGCACATGATCGCGGGCTTCTTTACCCTTGGTGTGCTGATCAACCTTGGACCGCGCATCGGCAAGTTCAACGCCGACGGCACCGCGAACCACATCGCAGGCCACTCCATGCCGAAGACCCTGATTGGTCTGATGCTGATCATCGCCGGTTTCTGGGGCTTCCTCATGGGCTGTGTGATCGTTCCGGGCGAAGCTTGGTCCTGGGGCACCGAGATCGAAGCGACGATCTACGGCACGCCGATGACCATTTCGGGCATGACCTTCAACACGCTGATGGCCTTTGCTGGCGGTATCATCGGGGCTTGGATGGTGACACGCGATCCGTTCTGGATGATGTCCGGCGCACTCGGCGGGATCATTTCCGCGGCGGCTGGTCTCGACCTCTGGTACCCGCCCATGGCCTTCGCCATCGGTTTCATCGGTGCCTGTGCCATGCCGTTCGTTGCCTCTTTCATCGAGAAGCGTGGCATCGACGACGCAGTTGGCGCCTTTGCGGTGCACGGTTTCCTCGGCATGTGGGGTCTGATCTCGGTCGGCATCGCGGCCCACGGCTACCCGGCTCTGTTCGGCGAGGATGTCATCGAGACCTCCTTCATGGGTCAGCTCGTCGGCGCCGCCACCATGGGTCTCCTCGGGTTCGTGCCTGGCTATGTCGTGTCCTTCATCCTGAAGGTGACCGGTCAGCTCCGCGTTCCGGAAGCCGCCGAAATCATGGGTCTCGATGCGGTCAAAGTGCCCGCCTCTGCCTACCCCGAAGCCCTTCACCCGTCCGTTAGCCCGGCTGAGTGATCCTCTTAACAAGGAAAGGAATATCAAATGGAAGCTCCCTTTGAAGCAACCTCCTGGGACGGTATCACCGGCGCGATCTATGCGGGTTATGGCTCCGTCGAGGGTCTCTGGCTCCTTCTGGTTCTGGCGATGGTCGTGATGGCGATCGTGTTCGGCTGGCGCCACGAGGAACACGCCTACAAGGCAACGGAAAAGAAGTGACTGATCTTTTGAGATAGGGTTTCACGCCCTTCCCCGAGCCGGCGGCGGTCCCTGCCGCCGGTTCTCCCAAACGACCAAAGCAATACAAAAATACCGACCCGAAGGACGACTAAAATGATCGCATCATGGAGATTTTCCGCACTGGCGGACCGGCACCGCGCCCTTGGCTCCGATCTCGAAGACTGGAGTGGCATGGGCACCGCCTGGAGCTATGACAAGGATCAGACGGAGGAATATCTGGCGATCCGCACGAAAGCGGGCGTCATGGATGTCTCGGGCCTGAAGAAAGTTTACGTCGTCGGCCCGCACGCCCAATACGTGATCGACAAGGCCACGACCCGCAACATCGAAAAACTGAAGCCCGGTCGCTCGACCTATGCCACCATGCTCAATGACGCCGGCAAGTTCGTGGACGACTGCGTGATCTACCGCCTTGGACCGCAAAACTTTATGGTTGTGCACGGTTCTGGCGCGGGCCACGAACAGCTCGCAATGTACGCCGCTGGTCGCAATGTCGCGATCCTCTTTGACGATGAGCTGCACGACATCTCGCTCCAAGGCCCGCTTGCCGTGGACTACCTCGAAAAGCACGTGCCGGGCATCCGCGACGTGGTCTATTTCAGCCACATTCAGACGACGCTTTTCGGCAAACCGGTGATGATTTCCCGCACGGGCTACACCGGCGAGCGCGGCTATGAGATTTTCTGCCGCCGTCAGGACGCCGTGGAAATCTGGGACACCATCGTCGCCGAAGGCAAAGAGATGGGCATCATCCCGACGCGCTTCACCACGCTCGATTGGCTACGGGCGGAGAGCTATCTTCTGTTCTTCCCCTATGACAACTCGGAAATGTATCCGTTCGAGAACGAGTCCAATGGCGACACGCTTTGGGAACTCGGTCTCGATTTCACCGTCTCCCCGGGCAAAACCGGCTTCCGTGGTGCAGAGGAGCACTACCGTCTGAAGGGCAAAGAGCGCTTTAAGATCTACGGTGTGAAACTCGAAGGCACCACGCCCGCCGCTGAAGGCGCGCCGCTTTTGAAAGACGGCAAAGAGGTCGGGGTCGTGACCATCGGCATGTACTCGCCCCTCAATGAGCACAACGTCGGCATCGCCCGTATGCCGGTCGACTGCGCCGTCGAAGGCACCGAGCTGACCGTCAAGAACCCGGACGGCGACATCAAGGCCATCGCCCACCCGATGCCCTTCTACGACGTCGACAAGAAACGTCGCACCGCCAAGGGCTAAGACCAATTCGCACAAAGACTTATGAGGCGGGCGCAATCCCGTGCCCGCCTCCTGAGACCAACAGGACTTCGCCGGATATTTACAATGCCGAACACTGAATTTTCCCCCTCTATCGACAGCCGCCCAACCTACGGCGGGCTCGTCTCGCAAGGTGCGGCCCCCGCGATCATGGTTGCGGATGAGGCAGGCGCGCAAGCGCTCGCTGATCTGGCCGCGTCTGACGCCTCTGTTATGGATCACGCCCATGTGGTGCTGGTTGGCTGCGGTGCCGCCACGCTTGGCGATGTCAAACCCGTTGCCTTGTATGAGACCCCCGACCTCGCCGCCGCTACGCCTTTGGTGACCCAGCTTTTGAACGACGCACGGATGGGGACACAGCTCTATCTTGCGGGGTCTGAGGGGCTTATGGGGCATGTCTCGGCCTTGGCGATCGCCGCCGGAATGCCCGTGGAAGAAATTCAGATGGAACACCGCGGCTCCATCGCGCGCCGGATGCAATGCGTGCATTGCAAAGGCATCACCGAGGATGTCACCACCGATCCGTTTATCTGTTCGCATTGCGGGTTGACGCTCTTTGTGCGGGACCATTTCTCGCGCCGCCTCGGCGTGTTCCAAGGCGTTTGTGTCGATGCGGAAACGCCGGGCGACGTGCCTGAAACCGTGGAGATTCAAGCATGAAACTTGCATTGAAAGTCACCGAGGTCGAACAGCTCTCCCCGCTCGTCAAACGTTTCCGGTTCGAAGACCCGACAGGCGCCTCTCTGCCGGTGTTCTCCGGCGGCGCGCATATCACGGTTGAGATGCCAGAAGGGGAGATCATCCGCCGCAATTCCTATTCGCTGATCTCCGATCCCTATGATGGCTCGGCCTATGAGATCGCCATTCGTCGCGAAGACAAGGGCCGGGGTGGCTCGGTTTATATGCACACGAAAGTGTCCGAGGGCGATGAAATCACCGTCTCCGCCCCCGCGAACCTGTTCCAACTCGATCTCCGCGCGCGCAAGCATGTGTTGATCGCCGGGGGCATCGGCATCACGCCCTTCCTGTCTCAACTCAAACAGCTCGACATGGAACAGAAACCCTATGAGCTGCACTACGCCGCCCGGTCGCGCGAAGAGGCGGCGGGGATCAAGCTTTTGCCGCAGGCCGCGCATGTGCATGTGCATATCTCAGAAGAGGGCGCGCGTATGGATTTGGGCGCGATCCTCGACGGCCAGCCTCTTGGCACGCATGTCTACACCTGTGGCCCCGAGGGGCTCATCGCGGCCGTGGCGGACCAAGCCGCACGATTGGGGTGGCCCAAAGCCTCTGTCCATTCCGAAGCTTTCACTGCGCCGCCGCCGGGTGAACCGTTCGAGGTGGTGATCGCCTCCACGGGCGAGACCGTCCACGTCAAAGCCGATCAGAGCCTCTTGGAGGCCTTGGAGGCCGCCAAGGTGGAGATCGAATATTCCTGCCGTGGCGGCGGCTGTGGCCGGTGCCAAACCAAGGTGACCGCCTGCGATGGCCGCATTCTTCATAATGACCATTGGCTGTCAGAAGACGAGCGCGCCGCGCAAAAAGACATCATGCCCTGCATGTCGCGTTTCAAAGGCACGCGGCTTGAACTGGACCTGTGAGGAGACAGACCGATGACCATGCAATTCAATGACGAGACCTTCCGGGGCGATTACACCTATCACAATTCCCCCGCAGCCGTCCGCCGTTTCCCCTTTCCGTTTGATCAGGACAGTTACATGTACTCGGTCAACATCGAACAGCACCCGGGCGGACCGAAAGGCACTCCGTTCGAGAAGATGTTCGATGTGGATGAGCATTACGTGGCGGAGATGAAAGACCGCGAGATCACGCTCGCCGAAGATCCGCTGCGCTGCCAATCCCTGCCGCATATGGAGCTTGCCGGGTGGGATCTCTTGGAGCTCATCATGGTGTCGAAAGCGCGGGATTACCCCGACCTTTTCACGCTGCACCGCGATGGCAATGCGTGGCATTGGATCAACAAGCCGCTCGGCATCGAGAAAAAGTTCACTTTCCTCGACCCGACGACGCTTCCCTGTGGGCCGATGGAATACATCACCCGCCAGACCCAAGGCGATTTTGCCCTTCTGCACGAGCGTGACAACAACCTCTGGATGGACGCAGGCATGATCACGTCCCAGGCCGACTGGTCCTTGGATTTCGATGTGGGCATGAACTTTTTCGAATGGCATGCCCCGGTGCCGAAGGCCCGCAAGATGGGCGTGTTCGACAAGGCGCTGAAATTCCTTTTGGCCGTGGGGCAGGGGCAGCACTACCGCCGCCTGAACTGGACCATGACGGTGAACCCGCGCCTCGATACCTCGCCCGAGAACTACCACAAATGGGGTCCGGAAAAGCGGACGATCACGCCGGAGAACGTCGGGCAAAAGCAATTCCTGCGGGTTGAGCTTCAGACGTTTTTCCGCCTGCCGCGCTCCAATGCGCTGGCGTTCCCGATCCGCTGCTATCTCGCGAACCTCGAAGACATCGCATCCCAGCCGAAATGGGGCCGTCGCCTGCACCGCGTGCTGCGCGACATCGACCCGGCGCTGGCGGAGTACAAGGGCTTTGCCGTCAACCAAGAGATGATCGTGGACTACCTGTCGAAATTCGATGATGGTGCCCCGACATCGCCGGGGATTTTCCCGGACTTGTAAGGGACCGTATACGACATGGCGTGGGTTCTTTTGACCATCGCAGGACTGTTGGAGGTCGTCTGGGCCTCCGCGATGAAGTCGTCGAATGGCTTTACCGTTCTGGGGCCGAGCGTGGTGACGATTGTCACCATGCTCCTGTCCTTTGGGCTTTTGTCGATTGCGATGAAGAGCCTGCCGTTGGGCACGTCCTATATGGTCTGGGTCGGGATCGGCGGCATCGGGGCGTTCATCGCAGGCGTTGTGCTCCACGGTGAGGCCCTGAGCATGATGCGCGTCCTGGCTGCGGCGCTGATCGTGACCGGCATGGGATTGATGAAACTCACGTCCTGAGGTGTGAGGTCACGCGGCGGAGGCCAGTCGCGCGACCTCTCGCCGGATCGCCTCCCGCAGTCCCTCGGGTGGCGCAAAGGCGCGCCCGCCGGTCGGGCCCACGGTGTCGATCAGAGCGCTGATCATCGCGGCCCTCTGCGCCAAATCGTCCTCACTTGCCGGTGGGTGGGTTTCTGTCAGCACGGTGAGGATCACCTGATGATGGAACCGATAGGCCTCTGCAAAGGGGGCGGCTGGTCCGTCCAGTCTCTGTGCCAAATCCCTCAGTCCGGTGATGATCGTGCGGGCGCGGGCGAATTCCGCGCGGTCCATGCAAAAGTCCAGATAGGCGTCGAGGCGGGCGAGCGGCTCCGGGATCGACAAGACCTCTGCCTCCAAAAGGTTTTGAAACCGTTGGGCCAACGCAAAGCGGGTGATCGCGGAGAGGAGGTGTTCCTGTGTCGTGAAATAGTATTGAAGGTTGCTCAGCCGCATGTCGCAGCGCCGTGCCAAGGCACGAAAACTCAGGCCCGCGACACCCTCGTCGGCGAGCACTTCTAGCGCCTCTTCGAGAACCTTTTCGACGGTGGCCTGACTGCGGGCCGAAGGGGTGGGCACGCCATAGGCCATTTTGCCGCCGGTGCCTGCGGCGCTCGCTGCGCCGCGTTTCATGTCATCCAGAATGCGTGAAAGCTCGTCGTTCACTACCGTTGCCTTGATCAAATGCCTGCCTGCCAATACGGCACAGGGCCTACCCTCTCACATAGGGCAGGTCAATTGGTCTAGGCGTGCCGGGGACCGCCCGCGTTTGATCACACGCGGTTGGAAATCCAGCGGCACTGATAGGGCGCAAACTCGATGTCGGGCGTGCTCAGGTCGATTTTCTCGCCCGTCAGCAGATCGTACCAGGCCTCGCCGTCGATCAGGTTGATCGAAATATGCGGCACGCTCACGTGTTCATCCGTCACATTGTGCAGGGCGAAAATGGATTGATCGCGCGCCGGGGATTGGCGCCAAATGCCGAAAATCTCGTTGCCCAGATGCATGGTGAACTGCGTGGCGTTCGGGTGGAACGCCTTTTGCGCGGTCCGAATGCCGATCCGGCGTTTCATCTCTTTGAGCACCGCGGCGTTGGTCGTCTCCGGATCATCTAAGAGCGCGCGAAGTTCTTGGTAATCCCAGCGATGCCGGTTGATCGCGCGTTTTATCCCGGTTTTCTCCACGCCCGCGTGATCGTTATGGGTCGCGATCAGCGAGTGGATGTAGAAGGCGGGCACACCCTCGATCGCCATGACAATCGTCTGCGAACAGATAAAGCGGTCGAACTGCTTGTCGTCCTCGCCCTTGGCAATCGTGCCTTTGAGCGCGTCGAAATAGGTGATGTTCAGCTCGTAGGGCTTTTCCGACCCGTCGGGCAGCGCACGCATCGACACAAGGCCGCCAAAGTCACGCACGCATTTGATGACTTCACCCAGTTCCTCAGGCTCCAAAAGCCCCTCAGCCCCACGCACGCCAATCCCGTCATGGGAAGCGGCAAAGTTCAGATAGGCACAGCCAAGCTGCGCCGGCGGCATCCGCATGACCCATTTGTTGAGATAGGTGGACGTCCCCGACAAGAGCGCGTGCAAAAGCAACGGCGGCAGCGAGAAGTTGTAGATCATATGCGCTTCGTTGCGGTTGCCGAAGTAGCTCAGGTTTTCTGCATTGGGCACGTTGGTCTCGGTCAGGAGCACGACGCGCTCCTCGGCGTAATCGCACAAGAGACGCATGAGGCGCACAATGGCGTGAGTCTGCGGCAGGTGGATGCAGGAGGTGCCGATCTCTTTCCAGACAAAGGCCACCGCATCGAGACGAATGATCCGAATGCCATTGTCCATGTGCAACCGCATGATCCGCAAGAATTCGAGCAGAACCTCCGGATTGTGGAAATCCACGTCGATCTGGTCATGGCTGAACGTGCACCAGACATGTTTCGGGCCGTTCGCGGTCGAGACCTCGCGCAAAAGGGGTGAGGTGCGCGGGCGCACGACTTGGGAGAGATCATCGTTGGGGTCCGCCTCGACAAAGAATTTGTCATAGGGCTCGTGGCCCTGGCGATATTCGGTGAACCATGTGGACATCGAAGACACGTGGTTGAGCACCAGATCGGACATCAGGCGGAACTCACCGCCAATGCGCTGAATGTCCTGCCAATCGCCCAGCTGGCTGTTGACCTGACGGTAATCCGTGACTGCGAACCCGTCGTCCGAGGTGAACGGAAAGAACGGGAGAATATGGACGCCATGCACCGTGCCGCGCAGGTAGCGGTTGAGGAAATCACGCAGAAGGTCCAGAGGCTTGTGCTGACCATCGATCAGCGTGTTGCCGTAGGTGATAACGAGCGTATCCGTCTCATTCCAGAGGTTGTGCCCCGGCGCGCGGGCGCGGGCGCGCGGTGCGAGATCCTCTGGCCAAAACGCATCGAGAATCTGCTCGCTCAGCGCTTTGCTGTCCAGGTCCGGATAAATTTGTTCGATCAGGGCGCGCAGGCGCGTGCTGAACTGCGAAGACGGTTTTGCCATGGGGCGACCCCTTCTGTTGCTCTTTACGTTGGTAGACCAGAGCGCAGGACGAGGTTCAATGCAATGGGCGGAAAAAAGCCCCCTGATCTGTGCAGAATTTGACGGGAGGGGCAGGGAGGGGATCCTGCCTGCTCAAAAAAGATGCAGCGCGCCGGGCGCGATTCAACCGTGGCGCGCGCCGCGTCGACGAGCTAACGCACGAATTCTAGGTGTCATCTGCGGGTGGGCTGTGTCGGTTCAAGCGCCGGATCAGGCGCGATCGCCCAGAGCGGTGTCGATGAGCCAGCCGCCCGGACCGGCGATGCGGTCGGGAAGCGTCACGATCATGACTTCGCGAATGGCGATGGTCGTCATGACAGCCAGCGCAAGCTGGTCAAAGGTGATCGCTGAAAGGTCCATCTGCACTCTCCCTGGACGTGATGGAGTAGTGCTGACAGCGGATTAAGGCCGAAATGGGGCAGGGACGGGGCAGCAATCTGAAAATTCAGATTTTCATTCTGCAAAAGGGTCCTCCGGGTAGCCAACCCCGGTCAGGTACAGCCCCTGCGGCGGACAGACCGGCCCACAGGCGGCGCGATCTTTGGCCTCCAGAGCGGCGGTCACATCGTCTGGCACCCAGCTTCCGGCCCCGACACGTTCCAGCGTTCCGACAAAAGACCGCACCTGATTGTGGAGAAAACTCCGCGCCCGGAAATGGAACCGGAATTCGCGCCCATGGGGCAAGTCCATGACCTCCACCCGTGCTTCATCGAGCGTTTTGACCGGGCTGTCCGCCTGACACATGGTCGAGCGGAAGGTGGTGAAATCATGAAGCCCGATGAGACGATCCGCCCCTTCTTGCATGGCGTCCGCATCCAGATCGTGATTGACCCGCCATGCCAACCCCGCCTCATGCACCAAGGGCGCGCGCCGGGAGATGAGCCGAAACAGATAGCGCCGCTCCATCGCCGAGAACCGCGCGTGCCAGTCGTCTGCCACACGGGCCGCTTTCACAATCGCGACCGGAGCCGGTTTCAGATGATGATTGAGCGCTTCAGAGAGGCGAAACGGATCCCAGTCTTTCGCCATATCGCAATGAGCCACCTGACCCGTGGCATGAACCCCCGCATCCGTGCGCCCCGCCGCGCCGATCCCTGGACAGTCCGGCTCCAGACGGCGCAGCGCCTCTTCCACCGTCTGCTGAACAGAGGGGTGTTCTTTTTGGCGTTGCCAGCCGGAAAACGGCGCGCCGTGGTATTCGATCATGAGGGCATATCTGGGCATATCCGGGCTTTAGCGCGGGTCTGGCGGCGGGTCCAGAGCCTCGCGCACCTTTTAACCGCGCCGCCTCACACCTATGTTACAAGGGATGTGATCTTGAAGAGGGCCAAGCATTTGATCCTGAACGACATTGCCGATCGGCTCGTGCGGAGCGTGGAAACTGTGCAGGAGGGGGTGCATGAGGCGCTCTTTGAGCCTGTGATCCGGCTCGGGGTCACGGGGCTGTCGCGCTCCGGCAAGACGGTGTTTATCACTTCGCTTGTGGCCAATCTCTTGGATCGTGGCCGAATGCCGCAATTCTCGCCCTCTGATGCGATCACCGCCGCCTATCTTCAGCCGCAGCCCGACGATACCGTCCCCCGGTTCGACTATGAGACACACCTGAGCGCCCTCACCGCGCCGGAGCCGCATTGGCCGGACAGCACGCGCGCAATTTCCGAACTGCGCCTGTCGTTCAAGGTCCGCCCTGCGGGGCTCTTGGGCGGGTTGACCGGGCAACGCACCGTGCATCTCGACATTGTGGATTACCCCGGCGAATGGCTCCTTGATCTCGGGCTGATGGAGAAGTCCTATGCTGCGTGGTCGGAGGAGGCACTGGCCGCCGCCGCCAAACGTCCACAGGCCACCGCGTTTCTCGCGGACCTGGCTGCCTCTGATCCGAGCGTCAAACATGAGGAGCCTGCGGCGAAAGCCTTGGCCGCGAGTTTCACCGCTTACCTCCAAGAGGCGCGCGAGGCGGGCTATTCCGATTGCACGCCGGGGCGGTTCCTTCTACCCGGCGATTTGGCCGGATCGCCCGTCCTCACATTTGCGCCTTTGCCAAAAGGCGAGGGGCCGCGCGGGTCACTGCGCCGTGAATTTGAGCGCCGCTTTGAGGCCTACAAGCGCGAGGTCGTCAAACCGTTCTTTCGGGATCATTTCTCTCGGATCGACCGTCAGATCGTCCTCGTCGACGCGCTGGGCGCAATCCATTCTGGCCCGAAAGCGGTCGAGGATTTGCGTCGCACCATGGCCGACATCCTGTCTGCCTTTCGTCCCGGGCGTGTGGGGCGCATCATGTCTTTGCTCGGTCAACACAAGGTGGAGAAAATTCTCTTTGCCGCGACCAAGGCCGACCATATCCACCATAGCCAGCACCCCCGCCTGACCGCGATCATGGAGGCGATGCTCCGCGATGCCCGCGACCGGGCGGATTTCGCCGGGGCGGCCACCATGGCGATGTCGATGGCCGCCCTGCGCGCCACGGTCGAAGAAACCCGCGAGCATAAAGGCCAAAACGTCGATCTCGTGCGCGGCATGACGATGGAGGGCAAACAAGCCGCCTTCTATCCCGGCGCGCTGCCGGAGGATCCGGCGCATATCCTGTCGCCTGCACGGCGCGGCTCCGAGCGGTGGCTCGATGATCAGTATGAAATCATGAAATTCCGCCCCGCGCGCCTCACCCTGCGCCCCGGCGAAGGGCCGCCGCATATCCGGCTCGACCGCGCGGCCGAATTCCTGATTGGAGACAAGCTATGAGTTCCCGTGGCCCCATTTTGATCGAGTTGGACGAGGAACCCACCGTCACCCCGTCGCAGGCCGATCCCGTGCCGGAGCTCGCGCCTATGGCCCGTCCGAGCGCGATGGAACGCGTCGCCGTTCTCGCCAGTCGCAAACCCTCCGCTCTTGCGCGGTGGTTCTGGCGTCTCTTCGCGGCGCTTTTTGCCTTTACGGTCTCGGTCGTGAGCTACAACGCCATTGCGGCCCTGATCGCCGCGAACCCGATGTTGGGCTATATGGCGTTGGGTCTCACCGCGGCATTCATCCTCGTCCTGATCGCGATTGCACTGCGCGAGCTTTCCGCCTTTGCCCGTCTCAAGCGCATCGACACGCTGCAAAAGGCGGCCAGTGAAGCGATCGTTTCGAAAGACATCAAAGCGGCACGGGCGGTGACCGGCAAACTCATGACGGTCTACGCACATCGGCCAGAGCTGAACTGGGGAAAAGACCGGTTTAAGGAACGCGAAGCCGAGGTGTTCGATGCCGACGGCCTATTGAGGCTGGCGGAGACCGAATTGCTCGTCCCGCTCGACGCCGCCGCCCGCCGCGAGGTCGAAGCCGCCGCGCGTCAGGTCGCCACTGTGACGGCGCTTGTGCCCTTGGCCTTGGCGGATGTCTTTGCCGCGCTCACCTCGAACCTTCGAATGATCCGACGGATCGCGGAGATTTATGGCGGGCGGTCTGGGACACTTGGCTCGTGGCGGGTGACGAAATCCGTGCTCACTCATCTGGTCGCGACCGGGGCCGTGGCGGTAGGCGATGACCTCATTGGCACGATGGCGGGGGGCGGCGTGATGGCCAAGGTCTCGCGCCGGTTCGGTGAGGGGGTCGTCAACGGTGCCTTGACCGCGCGCGTCGGCGTGGCCGCGATCGAGGTGTGTCGCCCGCTGCCGTTCATGACGGCCAAGAAGCCGTCTGTGTCCGGCACGGTGAAGCGGGCTTTGACGGGGTTGTTTGATCGCGGGTCAGACTAGGGTCAAAACAACTTCGGAGGGGCGTCTTGCGGCTGATCCCGTTGGGCGATCCCCATGCGAAAGGCGCGCCCGATGCGATGGGCCATTTCCGACCATTTGGCGGCGATCTCTGCGTCCAACTCGGCGGTGAGCGTGTCGTCAAAAAGCCCAAGCCACATCGCGAAATGGTGCTCTTTGATCTCCGGAGCCATCAAATGCACACGTTGCGGAAACCCGTCATATTGCCGTTCATGCAGGATTGCGTTGCGCCAGAATCGGCCGATCTTTTCCTCATGCGCGGGCCAGTCCTCGACATGGGCGCCAAACACCGGGGCCAGCTCCGGATGGTTTCGCACGCTCGCGTAAAACCGCATGAGGACGCGGTCCATGTCCTCATGCGAAATCTCGAATTTTGGGGGCAGGGCGGAGCGGGTCTCTGACATGGTGGCCTCTCGGTTGCGGGGGATGTGCAGCGCGGCGATCCTGTGTCATATCGCGCGTGGCGGCAATGCGACAAGAGGGCCGCCCGGACCTGGTCCGCACAGGTGCCCTGCCTGCGTGCCCAAGCCGCTTCTCCAAGCCGCTTGCCCAAGCCGCTGGCCCCGCCTATAAGGCGCCTATGACATTCATGGTTGCGATCATTATTCGAATTATCGGCCCGGCGCTCTGATCTGAAACGATCCTTTGAGCCGCCGGGACAAGGCGTATGGAGACCCGCGCCGCCCTCGAATTATCCAACCATTCCTCCCAAGGACCGATCCGACATGTGTTCCGAGACGACCACACCCGAGTATAAAGACACGCTCAATCTGCCGAAAACCGACTTCCCGATGCGCGCGGGCCTGCCCAATCGCGAGCCGGGCTGGCTCGAACGGTGGGCGCAGATCGACATCTATGAGACGCTCCGCGCCAAGGGCAAAGCCGAGGGCCGTCCCTCTTTCGTGCTGCACGATGGCCCTCCCTACGCGAACGGCCACCTGCACATCGGCCACGCTCTGAACAAGACGATCAAGGACATCATCACGCGCTCGCACCAGATGATGGGCTTTGACGCGCGCTATGTGCCGGGCTGGGATTGTCACGGCCTTCCGATCGAATGGAAGATCGAGGAGAAATACCGCGAAAAAGGCAAGAACAAGGACGAGGTGCCGATGGTGGATTTCCGCCAGGAGTGCCGCGCCTTTGCCAATGAATGGGTGAATGTCCAGCGCGAGGAATTCAAACGTCTTGGCGTTTACGGCAAGTGGGACGATCCCTACCTGACGATGAATTTCCATGCCGAGGCGGTGATCGCCGAGGAATTCATGAAGTTCCTGATGAACGGCTCGCTCTACCAGGGGTCCAAGCCCGTGATGTGGTCCGCAGTCGAAAAGACTGCGCTGGCCGAGGCCGAGATCGAATACCACGATCACAAGTCGCATACGATCTGGGTGCCGTTCCGTGTTGTATCGGGGGCCGAGGGCGATCTGGCCGGTGCGCGCGGTGTGATCTGGACCACCACGCCGTGGACGATCCCG
>CAXPTW010000045.1:0-4903 GCA_964220165.1 Abyssibacter sp. | reverse complement strand
GGAGATGGCTCAAACTGAGACGCGCGAGGCCGATGACTTCGCGCCCCCGGCTCAGAAAGCCGAGACAGAGACGACGGTCGTCTCCGTGGTGACCACGCTTTCGACCGCGCGCGCGCTCGACAGTGCTGTGCTCTTGCGCGGCGAAACCGAAGCGGCGCGTCAGGTGACGGTGACGGCGGAGACCGCGGGCCGCGTGATCAGCACGCCTTTGCGCAAAGGCGCGGTGGTCGCAGCGGGGGATGTGCTCTGCGAACTGGACCCCGGCACACGCGAAGCCACCCGCGCTCAGGCCCGGGCAGCACTGGCCGAGGCCGAGGTCGCGCTGGCCAACGCGCAGAAGCTCGCCTCTGGTGGGTATGCGTCGGAGACTCAGGTGCTCTCTGCTGAGGCCGGGATCGAAAGCGCCCGCGCCGCTCTCGCGCAGATCGACCGCGACATCGAGAACCTGACGATCAAGGCGCCCTTCTCCGGCCTGTTGGAAAGCGATTCCGCCGAGCTTGGCACCTATCTCACCGGCGGGGCGTCTTGTGCCACCGTCATCCAACTCGACCCGATCAAACTCGTCGCCTATGCGCCCGAGGCCGAGGTCAACAAGATCACGGTCGGCGCGCCTGCAGGGGGGCGGCTGATCTCCGGCCAAGAAGTCATGGGTCAGGTGAGCTTCCTTTCGCGCTCCGCAGATACGACCACACGCACTTTCCGGGTCGAGGTCGAAATCCCCAACGCCGACGCCGCCATTCGCGACGGGCAAACCGTTGAGATGGCCATTTCCGCCGCCGGTCAACCCGCCCACCTCGTGCCGCAAAGCGCGCTCACCCTCGACGACGAGGGCGAGATTGGCCTGCGCCTCGTGGGCGACGACAACCGCGTGGTCTTTGCCCCGGTTCAGGTGCTGCGCGACACGCGTGAGGGTATTTGGGTCTCCGGCCTGCCGGAAACAGTCCAGATCATCACCGTCGGTCAAGAATTCGTCCGCGCGGGCGTCATGGTCGATCCGCATCCGGCGGCGACCGAGATGGAGAGCGGACAATGAGAGGCATCGTCGATTGGGCGGGCGCGCACGCCCGGATGATCCTCGCCTTCGTGGCGCTCACCTTGATCGCGGGTGGCTATGCCTATGTCAGCCTACCGAAAGAGGGCGAACCGGACATTGAAATCCCGGGCCTCTTTGTCTCCGTCCCCTTCCCCGGTATTTCGGCGGAAGATTCCGAGAAGCTCCTGATCAAACCGATGGAGACGGAGTTCTCTGACCTCGACGGGCTGGACGTCATGTCTTCTACTGCGTCCGAGGGCTATGCGGGCATCTGGCTCCAGTTCGAATTTGGCTGGGACAAGACCAAGATCATCGCCGATGTGCGTGACCGAATGGGCCGTGTGGAGGCCGAATTCCCCGAGGGCGCGGACAGCTACACGATCAATGAGGTGAATTTTTCCGAGTTCCCGATCCTCATCGTGAACCTTACCGGCCCGGTGCCGGAACGCACTTTGGTGCACTACGCCAAGCAAATGCAGGACCGGCTTGAGGGTCTGGAGCCCGTGTTGGAGGCCGCGCTGACCGGCCACCGCGACGAGATGCTTGAGGTGATCATCGACCCGCTGCGGTTGGAGAGTTACAACGTCACCGCAGGCGAGCTGATCAACGTCGTGACCGCCAACAACCAACTGGTGGCCGCCGGTGAGATCGAAACCGACCAAGGCGCGTTTTCGATCAAAATCCCTGCCTCTTTCGAGGATCAAAGCGATGTCATGTCCCTGCCTGTTAAGGTCAACGGCGACCGGGTGGTGACGCTCGGCGATCTGGCCGACATCCGCCTCACCTTTGAAGACCGGGCGGGCACCGCGCGGTTCAACGGCGAAAACACCGTCGCGCTTCAGGTCGTGAAACGCAAAGGCTTCCCGATCATCGACACCGTGGCCCTCGTCAAAGAGGAAGTCGCCGCCGAATTCGAAAGCTGGCCCGAACCGCTGCAACAGGCGGTGTTTGTCGGCACATCCAACGACCAGTCGCGGCAGGTGTCGTCCATGGTGAGCCAGCTCGAAGGCTCCGTTCTGACCGCCATTGCGCTTGTGATGATCGTGGTTTTGGGGGCGCTCGGCATTCGCTCGTCTCTCTTGGTGGGCTTTGCGATCCCGACCTCGTTTCTGTTGTGTTTCATCCTTTTGGGCCTCATGGGCATCACCATCTCCAATATCGTGATGTTCGGCCTCATCCTCGCCGTGGGGATGTTGGTCGATGGGGCCATCGTCGTCGTCGAATATGCCGACCGCAAAATGGACGAGGGCGAAGGTCCGATGACCGCCTTTGTCGAGGCCGCTAAACGCATGTTCTGGCCCATCGTCTCCTCGACTGCCACGACGCTCTGCGCCTTCCTGCCGATGCTGTTCTGGCCCGGGGTTGCGGGTGAATTCATGGGGATGCTACCTGTCACGATCATTTTCGTGCTCTCCGCGTCCCTGATTGTGGCGCTGATCTACCTGCCCGTCATGGGCGGTGTGTCGGGCCGTATCGCGCGGGTGTTTGACCGCGCCTCAAGCGGGCTGCGCGCCACGACGCCCTATTGGCTCCGCGCCGTTCTGGTCGTCCCCTCCGCCTATCTCGTCTTCCTCGGCTTGATGCAGCTCATGAACCCCGCCTATCTCATGGCGCGGGGGACCGAAGGGCCTGCGCCCCTGATTTTGGGCGCGGTGCTGTTCCTTGTCGGTTCGTCGCTCACCGGGATCATGCTGTCCGCCGCCCGCATTGAGCGGGGCAAGAAAAAGGTCGACGCGGGGTACAAACGCACGCCATTTGGCCATTTCACCCATTTCATCGCGGGCAACCCGGTCATGCCGCTCGTCGCCATCGGGGCGGTGATTTTCTCGGTGATCTCGATCTTTGGCTATTACGGCGCGAACAACAAAGGCGTGGAATTCTTTGCCGCGACGGAGCCGGAGCAGGCGATCATCTACGTGAAAGCGCGCGGCAACCTGTCGCTGGCGGAAAAAGACGCGCTTGTGGCGCAGGCCGAAGAGATCGTGCTCAATCAGCCGGGCGTCGACAACGCCTTTGTCTTTGCGGGCGACGGCGGGCTCAATGCCAACACAGGCGGCACCTCGGCCCCGCGTGACACCATCGGGCAGATTCAGGTCGAATTGATCCCCTGGGAGGATCGCCCGACCGAGACCGAAGACGGGTTCCTGTTTTTCGAGAACACCCATGTCCGCGACGAATATGACGGCGATTACGTCCTCGCCCAGATCGAGGCACAACTCGCCGAGCTTCCGGGCATCTATACCGAGACGCTCAACCTCGCGATGGGTCCGGCCTCCGCAAAACCTGTGCACCTGCGGCTGAAGGGCGATGATTTCAACGTCCTTGACCAGGCGACCGAGATCGTCCGCGCCAAATTCGACGCGACAGAAGCCCTGGCCGACATCGAGGACACCCGCCCCTTGCCCGGCATCGACTGGCAGATCGACGTGGACGTGGAAAAAGCCGGACGCTTCGGCGCGGATGTGGCGACTGTCGGCGGGATGATTCAGCTCGTCACACGCGGCATCCTCTTGGACACCATGCGCGTCGTCAGTTCGGACGAGGAGATCGAGATTCGCGTGCGCCTGCCGGAAGAGGACCGCGTGCTCTCGACCCTCGACACACTCAAGGTGCGCACGACAGACGGGCTTATCCCGCTCTCGAATTTCATCACCCGCAAACCCGTCGAAAAACTCGCGCAAATCGACCGAGTCGATCAGCAGCGCTACTACGATGTGAAAGCGGCGGTGGACAGTGGCCTGACCCGTGAGGACGGCACAACAATCACACCGACGGAGCGGATCGAAACACTGACCGCATGGCTGGAGACAGAGGCCGAACTGCCGCAGGGCATCTCCTGGGAATGGACCGGGGACGATGAGGAGCAAAAGGAAACCGGCGAATTCCTTGGTAAGGCGTTTGGCGCCGCGCTCGCCCTCATGTTCATCATCCTTCTGGCCCAGTTCAACAGCTTCTATAACTCGGTGCTGGTGCTCCTGGCCGTGGTCATGTCGACCGCGGGCGTGCTCATCGGTCTGTTAGTGATGGATATGACCTTTGGCATGATCATGACCGGTACGGGGATCGTGGCCCTGGCCGGGATTGTGGTGAACAACAACATCGTTCTCATTGATACCTATCAGGAATATTCCCGCTACATGCCCAAGATCGAAGCCATCGTGCGCACGGCGGAGGACCGTATCCGCCCCGTGCTTTTGACCACGATCACCACGATGGCGGGCCTCACGCCGATGATGTTTGGCCTCTCTCTGGACTTCATCAATGGCGGCTACACGATCAACTCGCCCACGGCGCAATTCTGGACGAACCTCGCGACCGCTGTGGTCTTTGGCCTCGGCATCGCGACGGTTCTGACCCTGATCTTTACGCCTGCGATGTTGGCGTTGCGGGTCTGGTTCTGGGACATCCTGCATCATGTGACGATGCGTCTGGCGACGCTCCTCGGACGTCAAAGCCGCTCCGCCGAGGATTACCGCCTCCGCCGCGAAGCCAAGCGCGCGATGAACCCGGAGTTCGTCTGGACCACCGGCGACAGCGGGTGGAACGGACCGGATCAGTATGAGGCAGAGCGCGTGTCCCAAACCGCGCCAAAGAAACCCCGCCCCGTCGAACAACCGCCCGCCACGCCCGAAAGCGTCGTGGAGGTCGAGCCGGAGCACCCTGAGACGGGGACGATTGGCAAGGACAAAAAAGGCGGACAAGAAGCCGCCGAATAGGCGACAAAGGCCCCGACTTCGGGGCCTTTTTTATGGGCGTTAGCGCGGCAAAGCCTCGCGCACCAGATCAAACCCCGCGCCCTCTTTATGCGCACCCTCAGAGAGCACACGTTTCCAGCGCCGCGCGCCGGGTTGGCCCGCGAAAAGGCCGAGC
>CAXPTW010000044.1:0-17163 GCA_964220165.1 Abyssibacter sp. | reverse complement strand
CGGAAACGCTGAACTATCTCAACATGACCGGCCGCGAGGCCGACCGCATCGCGCTGGTCGAGGCCTATGCGAAAGAGAACGGCTTCTGGCGCGGGCCGGATTACGATCCGATCTATTCTTCGACGCTCGAACTGGACATGGGCACCATTGTGCCCGCGATCTCCGGCCCGAAACGCCCGCAGGACTATGTTGCCCTGACGCAAGCCGCCTCGTCCTTCGAGAAAGTCGTCGCCGACTATCGTGGCATCGACGTCTCCGACGCCGCCAAGGACATGTTGGAAGAAGGCCCCGCCGCCACCAAATCTGTCGACATCAACAAATCCCAAGCCGTCAAAGGTCAGGATTACGAGTTGCATGACGGCTCCGTGGTGATCGCCTCCATCACCTCCTGCACCAACACCTCGAACCCCTATGTGATGATCGGCGCGGGTCTCGTGGCGCGCAAAGCCCGTGCGCTTGGCCTCAATCGCAAGCCCTGGGTAAAGACCTCGCTCGCCCCCGGCTCTCAGGTGGTGACCGAGTATTTGGAGGCCGCTGGCCTGCAGGAGGATCTCGACGCGATCGGGTTCAACCTTGTCGGCTATGGCTGTACGACCTGTATCGGCAACTCCGGCCCCATCGCGCCCGAGCTGTCAGAGGCCATTGCCGAGGGCGATCTGATCGCCACGTCTGTCCTCTCCGGCAACCGCAACTTCGAGGGGCGGATTTCGCCGGACGTGCGCGCCAACTACCTCGCCTCCCCGCCGTTGGTTGTGGCCTACGCTTTGGCCGGCGACATGAACATCGACCTGACCTCTGAACCTCTTGGCAAGGACAAGGACGGCAAGGACGTCTTTTTGAAAGACATCTGGCCGACCAATGCCGAGATCGCGGAACTCGTGGAGAAAACCGTGACCCGCGCGGCGTTTCAGGCGAAATATGCCGACGTCTTCAAAGGCGACGAAAAATGGCAGGGCGTTGAGGTCTCAGGCGGCGAAACCTACGATTGGCCGCCGGAATCGACCTACATTCAGAACCCGCCGTATTTCCAAGGTATGGGGGCCGAGAAAGGATCGATCCAGAACATCGAAGGCGCGAAAGTGCTCTTGGTTCTCGGCGATATGGTCACCACCGACCACATCTCCCCGGCTGGCTCGTTCAAGGAATCGACCCCTGCGGGCAAATACCTCACCGAGCGCGGTGTGCCGGTGCGGGAGTTCAACTCCTACGGCTCGCGGCGCGGCAACCATGAAGTGATGATGCGCGGCACCTTCGCCAACATTCGCATCAAAAACGAGATGCTGGACGGTGTCGAAGGCGGCTACACCAAAGGCCCCGACGGCGCACAGACCTCCGTGTTCGAGGCGTCGATGGCCTACCAAGAGCAAGGCACGCCTCTGGTCGTGTTCGGCGGCGAACAATATGGTGCGGGCTCGTCCCGTGACTGGGCGGCGAAGGGCACCGCGCTTTTGGGCGTCAAAGCCGTGATCGCGGAAAGTTTCGAGCGCATCCACCGCTCCAACCTTGTGGGTATGGGGGTTGTGCCCTTTGAGTTCACCGGCGGCGATACGCGCAAAACGCTGGGCCTCACGGGCGACGAAACCGTCACCATCCTGGGCCTTGATAGCGTCAAGCCCTTGGAAACGCTCGATTGTGACATCACCTACGCGGATGGCTCCAAGAAGACGATCAAGGTCAAATGCCGCATCGATACCGCGCCGGAGATCGAATATATTGAGAACGGCGGTGTGCTTCATTACGTGCTCCGGAACTTGGCGAAAGCCTAAGCGAACACGTTATGAGATCAGAAAGCCCCGCCAGACCGGCGGGGCTTTTGTTTTGAGTATTTGGGTCACGAAAAAGACACGCCCATCGCCCGAGCAATCAGCGCGAAATCGTCGCGCGGAATGGCGAAAGCCCCGCGGCGGAAGGGCATGCCCTAGTGGCGCGTGTCCGGAATGAACGAGAGGTGTGAAAGCAGCGGGCGGATCGGGGCTTCATGCGCCTCCGCGAGGTAACGGACATCTCGGCGAAAGGGGCAGAATCCGGGGGCCTGTTCGGCTTGATACATGTCGCTCACCACCTGCCCGATGGAGACAAACGCCTGCACAGGCGCGCCCTCTCCAAGGCCTTCGCGCGGAGCGTAATAGGCGATCCAATCACCGATGGAGAGCCGTTTGACCGGCGCCATTTTGCCATGGCCGAGCTGCGCGAAGCCTTCGGCCTGACCTTTGAGAACATGGGCGCGGGCGGCGACGCCGATCCAGTATTTTTGCATGAAATACGCCTCCTTATGCGCGGCAGGCTAAGCGCAGACAACTGACAGATACCTGTCAGTAATCTTCAGTCCGCCAAGCGGATCGGGCGCTCTTTCAGGGCGGCGGCCTGATCCGGGGCGAGCGTCTCGGGCAGGACGATTTGCGTGTGGATCGTGAACACCACGGCGCGGGTTTCCGGGAGGCGCAAAAGGCATTGGCGTTCGACGCGGATGTAGCGCGACTGTGGGCTTCCGTGGCGCAGCTCGCCCTCTGAGCGGGGATCGCAGAGATGCGCGTCGGAGCGCGAGGCCGTGCCGCGCATGAGGCCGCGGCCGACTTGGACGCCGTTCAGGAGACGCTGCACCCGTGTGGCCAAATCGGGCGTGTAGGCCTCGATCGGTTTGTGAATGCGGAGCATGGGTTTCATGAATTTCTCGGACAGCCGCCAGCCGGAGGGAAAACAGAGCGCCCCGCCCGTCAGCACGCTTTCCTCCGTTGCCCCGCGCGGGTCGGGCTGCATCAGACAGATGTCACATTGCACAAGCCGCCCTAAGGTGTGCATGGGATGCGCCCGGTCGAGGGGCACGGGGACGCCATCGGTACGGATGACCTCTGTCTGCGTGTGTGTGAAGCCGAGCGGCGGCAATCGGTCGAGGAGCACGTCCAACAGCTCTAAGGCCGCCGGTCGCGCGGTCTCATCCAAGGCAATGACCTCACCCGGCTTGGTCGCGATCAGATCATCGCGAAGCGCCATCTGCGCCGCATAGGCTGTGTCCACCTCCAGCCAGTCGTCCATCTCAAACGGGATCACCCCCGGAAGCCGCGCAGTGCGCGGGTCGACCCAGGGGGCAAAGCTCAGCTCGGTTTGGAGAATCGGGTCCATGGAGGCATGCTGCGCAGACCTGTCTCGCAGGGAAAGAGGCCAGCATGCGCGAGACATGAGGCCAGATGTTACCCCTTGCGCAAATCGTCGAGAGAAGGCGCGATCAACTCGAACTGCGCATCAGAGGCGATGTAGTTGTCGGCGTGCAGGCGGGCGATGGGCTGATAGACAGAGGCGTCCACATAATGCCCCTCCGGGTCGAGACAGTCGTCTCGCACATGCATTTCGACGACCTCACCGATCACCAGAACACGTTTGGGCCAATCGAGAATCCGCTCCGTGCGGCATTCAAAGACACAGGACGCGCCTTTGATCCGGGCGACGTCGATCTTGGTACAGGGGTCCGTCTCGACCCCCGCAAGCACAAGCTCATCTTCGCCGGGCGCAAGTTGGTGGCCAGTGACCAACATGGTCTTGGACAGAGCCATATCGACCATATGGATCGCGAATTCTCCGGTCCGCCGAATATTGGCCGCCGTATCCTTTTCCGCCTCCGGTTTCGAGGCAATTCCCAGCACCAAAAGCGCCGGATCCGAGGACATCACATTGAAAAAGCTCATCGGCGCGGCATTGTTCGTCCCGTCCGGATTGCGGGTCGTCACAAGCGCGATAGGGCGCGGGCCGACGAAATTCGTGAGCAACCGGTAGCGGTCGCGGGACGGGAGGGTTTCGAAATCGAACTGCATCTTGTGTCTCTCTGGCCTGACATGCGGCCAGAGAAACAGAACCCTCGCAGAAAGGCAATCAAGCCTCGGACATGCCAATGGAAAGGCCCATGGATTGCGCCGCCTCTGCATCATAACGCGCCGCTTGCGCGACCGCAGGCTGGGCCCCACAGCGCGTGACCCAATCGCGGATCAGGGGCACATCAGGCGTGGCCTCCGGGAACCAGAGAAACGGCGAGGCGATCAACAGATCCGCGACAGAGTAGCGATCCCCCAACAGGAAATCTCGTCCTTCCAGGCCCGCCGCGAGATAGGCGACGGCCTCCGGCATCCGGCGAAAGCTCGTGTCGAGCAGCGGGTGATCGAGACCGGCCAGCGCATGTATGTAGACGGGTTCAAGCACATTGCCGTACCAGAACAGCCAGCTGAGGTAGGTCCCCCGCCCCGGCGCACCCACCTGTGGCGCGAGGTCCGAGGGAAACCGGTCCGAGAGATAGAGCAGGATGGCGTTGCTTTCGCGGATCATCTCGCCCTCCTCGGTGATGAGAAGCGGCACCTTGCCCTCGGGATGCGGATTCTTTGGATCGCGTGCGCCCGTGCCGTCCTGACGCGGGATGTCGGTGAGGCGCACATCGACCTCGGCGAGACGGCCAAGCGCGATGAGCAAGACGATGATGCGTGAGCTGCGGCTCATCGGGGCGTGATAGAGCGTTACCATGAGATGTCCTTTCCAATCTATGCAACTGCGGCCAGTCCTGTCACGCTCCTCCTGACAGATTCCGTCAGCAGGCTTCTGGCAGGCTCAGAAGGAAAGAGGCAGATCGAAAGGAGGCCCCATGTCCAAATCGGATCGCTTGTTTCGCCTCATGCACCTCATGCGAAGCCTGCGCCCGCCCGTCACAGCGGCGCTCTTGGCGGAGGAGCTGGGCATCTCGCAACGCACGCTCTATCGCGACATAGAGGCGCTCCGCGCCTCAGGCGCGCGGATCGAGGGCGAGGCGGGGTTCGGCTATACGCTCACAGAGGATTACGCTTTGCCGCCGCAAAGCCTCACCCAGTTGGAAATCGAGGCGCTTGTGCTTGGACTGTCTGAGGTGCGCCTGCGGGGTGACCCGGCGCTTTCACAGGCAGCGGGTGATGCCTTGGCGAAAATCACCGCCAGTTTGCCAGAGGGAAAACGTGCACATATCGACCATTCTATCGGCTTGGTTCATCGGTATCAGCCACAGAAACAGTACAACGTCGATCTCTCTCTGATCCGCCAAGCCTGTTGGGATGAGCGCGCACTCACCCTCGGATACCGCGACAGAAAGGGGCGAGAGAGCCAGCGCACGGTCTGGCCGCTCGCCATCGTCTATCTCGACAATGAGCTGATGTTGCTCGCCCATTGCCAGCTGCGCGGCGCGTTTCGGCAATTCCTCATTGGCGCGATTCAGGCGCTAACCCTCTCTGACGAGTCCTTTCGCCCGCGCCGCGTGCCGATGCTTCGGGACTATATCTCAGAGCTGCGCAGACGCTATGACATCTCGCCCGCCTGCGAAGACGGGCGTCGGATCATGGCCGAAGAGGCGCTCACAGCACCGACATGACGGCCTCTGGCGGACGCCCGAGTGCGACGCCTTTGTCAGAGACCACCACCGGCCGCTCCATCAATTTCGGATGCGCGGCAATGGCGTCGAGAATGGCCTCCGGGTCGCTTGCGGCGGTGATGCCAAGCTCCTTTGCTTCGGCCTCTTTCGCCCGCAAAAACGCGCTCGCAGGCAGGCCGGAACGCGCGACCCAATCCGCAAGCATCTCCCGCGACACGGGCGTTTCGAGATACTTGACCACCTCCGGCGTGATCCCGGCCTCCTCAATAAGCTTGAGCGTCTCACGCGATTTGGAACAGCGGGGGTTGTGGTAAATCGTGGTCATCTTGGCCCTTTTCTTTTGCCCGAGAATGACCCGGCACCGCGCCCGCCGCAATAAGAACAGAAGGGAAACACTCTGTTTCATGCCGACTCCGGTCTTGGAAATGTGTGGTTAATCATTAGACACTACGCCTAGCCACATGAAAAAGATCCTTGCACATATCCCCGACGCGATCCCGCTGCCCTATACGGAGCTCATGCTGTTGCTTCCGTTTCTGGCGCTCACGACGCTCGCCCACTGAGCTTTCTCTCTCCCTCTCCGCTCAAAACGAGGGGCCTGTCGCCATCTCAAGAGCACGGGGGGACGTATCGCGGTTGAATGCCACTGCGACCCTGCGTAAGCTGACGCAGATTTTGCGACAGGGGAGGCTCAAATGTCCGAGACGAAACAAGGATTTGACACGATTCAAATCCACGCAGGCACGGAACCAGATCCGGCGACCGGCGCGCGCCAGGTGCCGATTTATCAAACCACAGCCTATGTGTTCAAGGACGCGGAGCACGCCGCCCGTCTCTTTAACCTCGAAGAGGTCGGCTACATCTATTCGCGCCTGACCAATCCGACGGTCGCGGCGCTTCAAAACCGGATCGCCGCGCTCGAAGGCGGTGCCGGGGCGGTGTGTTGTTCGTCCGGGCACGCGGCGCAGATCATGGCGCTTTTCCCGCTCATGGCGCCGGGCAAGAACATCGTGGCCTCGACCCGTCTCTACGGCGGCACGCTCACCCAGTTCACCCAGACCTTCAAACGCTTTGGCTGGTCCGCGAAACTCGTGGACTTTGACGATTTCGACGCGGTGCGCGCCGCGATTGACGAAAACACCCAGGCGCTGTTCTGTGAAAGCCTGTCGAACCCGGCGGGCGCGATCATGGACCTCGATGCGCTTGGCGAGATCGCGAAAAACGCGGGGATTCCCTTCATCGTCGATAACACGGCGGCGACGCCCTACCTCTGTAACCCGATCAAACACGGGGCCACGCTGGTGGTGCATTCGACCACGAAATACCTGACCGGCAACGGCACCGTGACCGGCGGGGCCATCGTGGACAGCGGCACGTTCGACTGGATGGCCTCGGACAAATTCCCGTCGCTCTCGAAACCGGAACCGGCCTATCACGGGCTGTGCTTTGCCGAGGCGCTCGGGCCGATGGCGTTCACCTTCCACTCCATCGCCATCGGGTTGCGTGATCTCGGGATGACGATGAACCCGCAGGGCGCGCATTACACGCTCATGGGGATCGAAACCCTGTCGCTCCGGATGCAAAAACACGTTCAGAACGCGCGCGAGATTGCAAGCTGGCTCGAAGGCGACAGCCGGATCGAAAAGGTCACCTACTCCGGCCTGCCGACTTCGGACTACTATGACCGCATGACCCGCATCTGTCCGCGTGGCGCGGGCGCGCTCTTCACCGTCGCGCTCAAGGGCGGCTATGACGCCTGTGTCGAAACCGTGGGCAAGCTCAAGCTGTTCTCGCATGTGGCGAACCTTGGCGACGCGCGGTCTCTGGTGATCCACCCGGCCTCGACCACCCACCGTCAGCTCGCCCCGGAAGAACAGGTCAAAGCGGGCGCAGGTCCGAACATCCTCCGCCTCTCGATCGGGATCGAGGATGCCAACGACCTCATCGCCGATCTGGATCAGGCCCTGTCCTAATCCCACGCCAGAACCTATATTTTTGCAAAGCCCGCCAGATTTTGGCGGGCTTTCTCATGCGATTTTGCAGGTTATTCGTCCGTAAAACGCCCTAGGTTCGTATTGCAAACATACTATCCCAAAGATCGCAGCGCGAAAAATGTGAACACGCCCCATCTTGCCAAATCACAGATTGAGAACATACCATGAACGAATGAGCAGATTATCCCTCGAACAGAAACTCGCGATCCTCTCGGACGCGGCCAAATACGACGCCTCCTGCGCCTCCAGCGGGGGGCAAAAACGCACATCCAAGGACGGAAAGGGCATCGGATCGGTCACGGGATCGGGGATTTGCCACGCCTATACGCCGGACGGGCGCTGTATCAGCCTGTTGAAAATCCTGATGACGAATTTCTGCATCTACGACTGCGTCTATTGTGTCAATCGGGTGAGTTCGAACGTCCGCCGCGCGCGGTTTACGCCGGAGGAGGTCGTCACCCTCACCCTCGAATTCTATCGCCGCAACTATATCGAGGGGCTGTTTCTGTCGTCGGGCATCATCAAAAGCCCGGATGACACGATGGCTGACATGGTGCGGATCGCGAAACTCCTGCGCACGGAGCACCGGTTTCGCGGCTATATCCACCTCAAAACCATCCCCGATGCCGCGCCGAAACTGATCGAGGAAGCGGGCCTTTATGCAGATCGCCTGTCGATCAATGTGGAGCTGCCCACGGACAGTGGCGTAAAAACCTTTGCGCCGGAAAAAGACCCGGTGCAAATCCGCCGCGCCATGCGGGAAGTCAAAGAGCACAAAGAGGCGCGCTCGGACCGTAGCCACACCGGCAAACGCCCCCCGAAATTCGCCCCCGCGGGCCAGTCCACCCAGATGATCGTCGGCGCAGATGGGGCGAATGACAGCACGATCCTGCGCACCTCCAGCCGACTCTATACCGGCTATCGGCTCAAACGAGTCTATTACTCAGCCTTCTCCCCCATTCCGGATAGTTCTAGCGCCCTGCCCCTCATCAAACCGCCGCTCATTCGTGAACATCGGCTCTATCAGGCTGACTGGCTCTTGCGGTTTTACGGGTTCGATGTGGAGGAGATCGCGGAGAGTGGCACAGAGGACGGCAACCTTGACCTCGACATTGACCCGAAACTCGCCTGGGCGCTCAAGAACCGGCATCTGTTCCCAGTCGACGTGAACCGGGCGGACCGGGAGATGTTGTTGCGCATTCCCGGCATCGGTCAGCGCAGCGTGGGGCGCATTCTCTCCACCCGACGACACCGGACATTGCGCTATGATGATCTCCGGCGAATGGGCGCGAACCTGAAACAGGCGCGGCCCTTTATCACGCTCTTGGACTGGCATCCGCGCGGATTGACGGACACGGAACACCTCCGGGCACGGTTCGCACCGCAACCGCAACAGCTCCAACTTCTCTAGGCGATCCAATGAGTTATCGCATCGCCCTCCCGGAAATCGACACCTTTTCCGCCTGGCGCGACGTCGCGCGGCGGTTGATCAGTGCGGAGATCCCGCCTGAGGAAATCCTCTGGTCCCGCGGGGATAGCGAGAACGATCTGTTCGCGCGGCCTCTGCCCCCGCTCCCCAAAAGCACGATCACCGTGCCCAAGTCGTTTGTCTCACTCGCCAGACTTGCGATCTGGCACTGTGACACCACGCGCTTTCACCAGCTTTACGCCCTGCTCTGGGCCTTGCACCCTGACAGCACGCTGATAGAGGATCGAGGCGATATCCGGATCAGCCGCCTCAACCGGATGGCCAAAGAGGTCGGGCGGGATCGGCATAAAATGCATGCCTTCCTGCGGTTTCGCGAGATCGGCGATCCTGATGCGCCGCGCCGCCGCTTTGCCGCGTGGTTTGAGCCGAGCCACTACACGTTGGAACCCGCACTGCCGTTTTTCACGGATCGGTTCGGCGATATGGATTGGTCGATTTTCACCCCGGACCTGAGCGCGCATTTCGAGGGCGGCACCCTTCGCCTTACCGAGGGCATAGAGAAACCCGCGCTTCCGCCCGACGCGACCGAGGACCTCTGGCGGGTCTATTTCCGCAATATTTTCAATCCTGCGCGGGTCAAACTCAATGCGATGACCTCGGAAATGCCGAAAAAATACTGGAAGAACATGCCAGAGGCCGCCGACATTCCCGAACTGATTGCGACGGCTGAAGCCCGCGTGCGGGCGATGGCGGAGGCGGCCCCCACCATGGCCCCGAAACGCGCAGAGGTGATCAAGGCGCGCGGCAAAAACCGCGACACCTGAGAGGCGTTACTCAGCCGCTTTGGCGAGTTCCGGCTTGATGTATTTTTCCATGATCTCGACCGTGATCGGCCCGGCAAAGCGGTAGGTGATCCGCCCGTCTCCGGTCACGACATAGGTCTCCGGCACGCCGTAGAGTCCCCATTCAAGCGCGGTGCGCCCCGGCTCGTCTTGGGCGATGGCCGTGAACGGGTTGCCGAGATCGTCGAGGAATTTCAGCGCGTTCCCGGCTTCGTCTTTGTAGTTGATGCCGTAGATCGTCACGCCCTCGTCAGAGAGCGTTTCGAGCTGCGGATGTTCGGCGCGGCACGGCGCACACCAGGAGGCCCAGTAGTTCACAAGTTTAACCCCGCCCTCACGGAGCATCTCATCCGTCAGCGGCGGCAGGTCGGCCAGGGGCGTCACAGCCTCGATCGACGGCGCGACCTGACCCAATTGGGCAGAGGGCAATTGCTGCGCGTCTTCGCGCTCCATGCCAAAGATAAAGAGCCCCGCAAGCCCGGCGAACATGACGAACGGGAGCGCGACGAGCGGATTGACCTTAGCCATTCAGACGGTCCTCAGCTTGTTTGAGTTGACGTTTCACCTTGGCCGAGCGTGCCAGAGAGCGCCAGATCAGCGCCACCAGCAAAACAAAAGTCCCGCCATAGGCCATGAGCACATCGGCGGCGTATTTTCCCAGATCAGGCATTGGCGGCCCTTTCCCGCATTTCAATCGCGTGCAACCGGCGGGCCCGAATCTCGGTCCGCGTCCTCAGAAGCACAAGCGTGACGAACAAAAGGACGAACCCCACGATACAGACAAGCGCCGGATACCAATAGACATCCGCCACGTTTTCCTCGGCATCGAGCGACAGAGACGCGCCCTGATGAAGCCCCTGGTTCCAGAACAGCACGGCATAGCGCGACAGGAGCGCGAACACGGAACCGACAAGGCAGAGGACAGAGGTCAGGTCCGCCGCCGTATCCGGGTTCTCGACCGCTTCCCAAAGCGCCATGTAACCCACGTAGAACAGAAACAGGATCAGGAACGACGTGAGACGCGGATCCCATTCCCAATAGGTGCCCCACATCGGCTTGCCCCAAACCGCGCCGGTGATGAGCGCGATGAGCGTCATGGTCATGCCGATCGCGGCGGCAGATTTAGCCGCCAAAACAGAGACATGATGGCGTCGCACGATCCAGATCAACGAGGTGATGAGCATCATCACCCAGATGTTGATCGCCATCATCGCCGCAGGCACATGGATGTAGAAAATCTTGACCGTCGCGCCCTGGCGATAGTCGTCCGGCGTGAAGAAAAAGCCCCAGACCAGCCCGGCCACAAAGACGACCGTGGCGAGAACGGCCACAACAGGGAGCGCCTTGTCCGTCCAGCGCATGAACTTGCGCGGGTTGGCCCATTCCCAGATGGAATTCATGTTAAAGGACATGTCTGTCGTCTCTCTCCCCGGTTTGCGCCCGTCTCGGCGCGGTCACTTTATGGGCATGGCCCCTGACACTCAACTCACCATATCGTAGGGTGCCCGGGCTTTTTGCCGCGCTCTGCTTCACGCCCTATCTGGCCGACACTCTGAGCGCCGCCGCCGCCGCAAAGGGCAAAAGCGCCACCGCGCCTGCCGTGATCCCAGCTTGGAGTGCCAAGGGCGTGCCAACAAGGAACCCCTCCGCCCCGCGTCGCACCACTTCGGCCCCGAAAATCAGCGTCGGAATGTAGAGCGGCAGGACGAGAAGGCTCATGAGCAAGCCGCCGCGCTTGAGCCCCACGGTCAGCGCCGCCCCGAACGCGCCAATAAAGGACAGCGCGGGCGTGCCAATGAGCAGCGTGACGATCATCCACCGATAGGCCGCTCCATCGAGGTGCAGAAGGAACCCAAGCGCCGGGGCCGCGATCACGAGAGGCAGGCCGGTTGTGATCCAATGCGCCAGCGCCTTAACCGCCACCACGCCTTCCAAGGGGATCGGCGCGGTGAGCAACAGGTCCAGCGAGCCATCCTCATAATCGAGCGCAAACATCCGGTCCAAAGACAGAAGACAGGCCAAAAGCGCCCCGACCCAGAGGATCCCGGGCGCGATGATGGCGAGCTGCGCACTGTCCGGCCCGACGCCAAAGGGCACGAGCGTCACGAGGATCAGGAAAAACCCAAGCCCAAGGCCAAAGCCCCCACCCGAGCGAAAGGCCAATGTGATGTCACGCCAAAACAGCCGGATCATTTAAAGGCCTCATCAAAGCTTTCGTCAAAGGCGTCGCGCACCACATCATGGCGGGCCTTGTAGGGCGTCACGTCGAATACCTTCGCCTCAAACCCGAGATCAATATGGGTCGCGATGATGGCCGCACCGCCCGCGGAGACGTGGTTTTGCACGGCGGCGGCAAAGATGCCCACGGAGGCCACATCAAGTGACACGGTTGGCTCATCGAGCACCCAAACGGGCCGCCCCGTCACCATGAGCCGCGCAAGGCCCAGACGCCGTTTCTGCCCCGCCGAGAGGTTCCCCGCCGGGCGATCCCGGAGCGACACAAGGTTGAAATGCGCAAGCGCGGGGTCGATGTCATGACCGCCATAGACCCCCGCCCAAAAGCGCAGGTTCTCTGCCACGGTCAGCGTGGTTTTCAACCCGTCCGCATGGGCCGCATAGGCCACGGCCTCGGGCGCGGTCTCAACCCTCCCCGCATAGGGCGGCTGCAACCCGGCAAGTGTTCGCAAAAGCGTGGTTTTCCCCGCACCGTTCGGCCCACGCAGGACCAAAACCTCGCCGCTCTCAACGGAGAAACTCAGCCCCTCAAGGACCGGTAAGCCACCGCGCGAGACGGTCAGGGTATCGACAGAAATCAAACTCATGAGCGCCACCTTATAGAGGCTTTCGCGGGAGGGGAACTGATCCAGATCACCCCCGCGAACTCTCGATCACACCGGCAGCAGCGCAACCGCAACCCGCCGCCCCTCGGAGGCCAGCACATTATAGGTCCGGGCCGCCGTCGGCGTCGCCATATGTTCGATCCCGAGACCGGCCTCATCCATCGGTTCGCGAAACTCTTTCGGCAGATGCGTCATCTCAGGTCCGGTGCCGAGGATCACGAAATCGACGCGCCCTCGGATCTCCAAGAGCGCCTCTGTGTCGCTGTACCCGCCCCAGGGGATCACCTGCTCGCCACAGACCAAAACCGCGCCTTCATAGGCCTTGCCCGCGATCCGAAACATGTTCGGGCCATAGCCATCGACCGGCACCGCCCCTTCAAAAGGCATCTCATTGAACTGCATCCGTATCCTCCAGTTGCGAAAAGGCCCGCGTCCTGCGCGAGCCTCTTCATTGCTGTCAAAATACTCAAAACCCGGCGCGCGTCAAACCGCGCTGCCGTCGGTCTGAATACCCTTGGCCGGTTCCTTTTTATCCCAGTCCCGCTTGACGCCAAGCCACAACAGGATGTTGGAGGCGACAAAGACGGAGGACCACGTCCCGACCACAACGCCGAGGGTCATGGCAAACACAAAGCCCCGGATCACATCCCCGCCCAGTACCAAGAGCGCGATGAGTGCGATCAAGGTGGTGCCAGAGGTCATGATGGTCCGCGACAAGGTCTCGTTGATCGACATGTTCAACACGCCCGCGAGGTCCAGCTTTTTGTATTTGCGCAGGTTCTCCCGCACCCGGTCGAACACGACCACGGTGTCGTTGAGCGAATAGCCCACGATGGTCAACAGCGCTGCGATAATGGTCAGGTCGAACTGAATGCCAAAGAGCGCAAAGACCCCGATGGTGATCGCCACGTCGTGCACGAGCGCCACCACGGCACCGAGCGCGAATTGCCACTCGAACCGCAACCAGATGTAGAACAGCACGGCGGCGATGGCGGCAGCGACGGCCTCGACCGCAGTCCAGATCAACTCACCGGAGACCTTCGGGCCGACAGATTCGACGCTCGGGAAAGTGATCGAGGGATCGACCTCTTGCAGCGCGGCTTCGACGGCGGCGACGGTTTCGGGCGTGATTGCCTCCACCTCGTCCTGGGCCTGAATGCGGACCATGGCGACGTGTTGGTTTTCGTCGAAATTCGGATCGAACACTTCGGTGATCGTGATGTCGCCGAGGCCCAGATCGCTCATCGCGGCACGGTAGTCCGCCACATCGACCGCCGATTCAGATTGGGTCCGGATCGTGGTTCCGCCCTTGAAGTCGATGCCAAAGTTCAGGCCAATCGCGAGGAAGGCCACGAGCGCAGCCGCCACCATAGCAGCGGAGAAGCCAAAGGTCGCCTTGGCGCGTTTGAAGAAATCAATCGCGGTTTCCGCCGGCACGACATGCACGCCCTTGAGCGTCCAGCCCTTGCGGTTTTTGCGGCCATACCACCACACGACCATGGCACGGGTGACGAAGATCGCCGAGAACACCGAGGTGATCAGACCGAGAGCAAGCGTGACGGCAAAGCCCTTGACCGGGCCGGAGCCCATCACGAACAGGATCGCGGCGGTGATAAAGGTGGTGATGTTGGCATCCACGATGGCCGAAAGCGCCTTTTCATAGCCAAGCTCGATCGCCCGCCCCACGGATTTCGCGTTTTTCAACTCTTCGCGGATGCGCTCGAAAATCAGCACGTTGGCATCGACCGCCATGCCGACGGTCAGCACAATCCCCGCGATCCCCGGAAGCGTCAGAGTTGCGCCGATGGTGGACAGAAGGCCGAACAACAGCCCCACGTTGATGACAAGCGCGATGTTGGCGAAGAGACCAAAGAGGCCATAGGCCGCGCCCATGAACACAAGCACGGCGGCAAAGGCGACCATGGTCGCGATCCGGCCCGCCTCGATGCTGTCGGCACCCAATTCCGGCCCGATGGTCCGCTCTTCGAGGAAGTTGATCTTGGCCGGAAGCGCACCCGCGCGCAGTAGCACCGCAAGTTCCGTCGCCTCTTCGACCGAGAAAGAGCCGGTGATCTGGCCAGAGCCGCCCCGGATCGCCTCGTTGATACGCGGCGCGGAGATCACCTCATTGTCGAGCACGATGGCGAACAGAGCGCCCACGTTTTCGCCGGTGTAATCGCCAAACTTACGCGCGCCCGTCGGGTTGAACCGGAAGGTAACAGTGGGCTGGCCGTTCTGGTCAAACGCCGGTTGGCTATCGGTCAGCTCGTCGCCGGAGACCACGGCCGTTTGTTCGAGAATGTAATAGACACCGCTCTCGTTCAGAGCAGGCGCGATCATGTTGCGCGCGCCGGGGGCCTGATCCGGGTTCGTCGTGCGACCGACCACCGGGTGGAAAGTCAGCTTCGCCGTGGTCCCGATGAGGGATTTCAGCTCAGCCGCCGATCCGATGCCCGGCACCTGGATGAGAATGCGGTCGTCGCCTTGGCGTTGGATCGTCGGCTCGCGGGTGCCGACCTCGTCGACGCGGCGGCGGATGATTTCGAGCGATTGCTCCATGGTGCGCGTATCTGTGGCGGCTTTTTCCGCCTCGGAAAGCTCCACCGTGATGATGTCGTTGGTGGCAGAGACCGCGATGTCGCGCTCACCCACCGAGGACAGCGAGACAACAGATGTCCCCAGCGCCCGCACAGCGCGGAGCGCGGTTTCCATCCCCGCAGGTTCCGCGATACGCACGCGAAGCTGCCCGTCGGGCGCGTCCAACCGGCGGATCGTGCCGACCGTGTCACGTTCGTCGCGAAGCGCGTCGCGCACCTCCGGCCAGAAGGCATCCATGCGCGCGGCATAGACCTCTTCGACTTCCACCTCCCCCAGGAGATGCGCCCCGCCCCGCAGGTCAAGCCCGAGGTTCACCAGCGAGGTCGGCAAGAACGACGGCCAGGCATCGCGCGCCGCCGCCCGTTCTGCGGTCTCACCAGACGTCTCGATGGCGGCGATGGCGTCGTTATGCGCCTCGACGCGCGGGTAAAAGGCATTGGGCAGAGCGGCGAGCAACCCGAGGGCCACAAGGCCCCAGATCACGATGCGTTTCCAGAGAGGCAGTTGAAGCATGGAAGTGTCCTGAAGACGTCTTTTCAAATGTCAAAGGCCCGCACTCTTGGGCGGGCCTTAGGGAGTTTAAGTGCGGATCAGCTGTCCGCAGCCGGTTCGGTTTTCGAGACAACCCCGGCCAGCGTGGCTTTCTGAACCTTGACCTTCACGCCGTCGGCGATCTCGACCTCGACGGTCGCATCTTCGCGGACCTTGACCACTTTGCCGAGGATGCCGCCAGCGGTGACAACCTCATCGCCGCGACGGACGGCTTCGATCATCGCCTTGTGTTCTTTCATCTTTTTTTGCTGCGGGCGGATCATGAGGAAATACATGATCGCGAAAATCGCGATGAGCGGCAGAAATTGGAAAGCGGCGTTGGGCGCACCGGCACCGGCGGCCTGGGCGTATGCGGGGGTCACGAACATGGTTTTTGGTCCCTCTGTAGGTCTAATGGGCGGCCCCTCGCCACCCTTGATTTTGGCGCGCACCCTAGCCGCGCTCTCCCCCCTTGTCCAGCAAGTGACACAGGGTTTCGCGGGGCTGTGATGACACAGGAGTTAGGAGTTAGAGAAAACGCCCGCCGCGCTCGATCACTTCGATCTTGTAGCCGTCGGGGTCACTGATGAAAAAGAACCGCGCCACGCGGGTGCCAGCGGGGGCGAAATCGACAATCTTGCCCGGCTCCAACCCCTCTTTCGCCATGACCTCATGGGCGGCGTCGAGATCCTCCACCGACACCGCAAGATGCCCGTAGCCGTCACCCAGATCATAGGGCTCTGTGCGGCCCTTGTTGACCGTCAACTCCACCTCAAAATCGCTCTCAGCGTTCGACATGTAGATCAGCGTGAACTCCGGAAAATCGAGCCGATCCGCGACGGTCAACCCAAACGCCTTTTCATAAAACGCGACGGAATGGTCCTCATTGAGCACACGAATACAAGAATGAATGGTCTTCGCCATGACGGTCCTTTGGGCTTTGCGAAACAGATGTTTGATGGTGATATAGTCATGGATTTTGAAAATGGAATTGTGCGATGCTGGAAAAGACGAGCATTAGAGAATGGCTAGGATTTAAATCTGCGGAAGAGATCAAACAATCTCGTACGCTTGGCAGCTTTTTCGGCGTCATCATTCTATTGACGGCTATTGTTATTGGTGGCCTAGGACTCGTAGGCTTGGTCAGAGCGTTGGGCTTTTACATTTTTAATGGTGACCAAAGCGCAGACCCGTCCGCAGCGGCAAGAAACATTGGTCTTCTTCTCGCAGCCGCCTTCGGCGCGCCTTTCGTGGCTTGGCAGGCGATAGTGCGACAGAAACAGGCCGATGTGGCAGAGCAAAGTCACATCGCGGAAGTGCTGACGAAAGCTGGTGAAAACCTTGGCGCAGAAAAGACAGTCAGACAAATTATCGACGATGAAACAGTCGCTGAAAAGACTGTTCCGGCGATTGAGGTACGGTCTCTTGGACTGCTTGCTCTAGAGCGCCTGGCACGAGAAAATTTGGACTTTCACATTCAAGTAACAGAAATCATTGCTGGTTATGTAAGACACAATGCTGAACTCTACGTAAACGAAATCCGGTCAGAGGCGAG
>CAXPTW010000043.1:0-6774 GCA_964220165.1 Abyssibacter sp. | reverse complement strand
TCCACGGAGTCGATGGCCACACCGGCCTTGCCGACATCGCCGACCACGCGCGGGTGATCCGAGTCGTACCCCCGGTGCGTCGCGAGGTCGAAGGCCACGGAGACGCCCTGCTGACCGGCGGCCAGCGCCTTGCGATAGAACGCGTTCGATTCTTCGGCGGTGGAGAAGCCCGCATATTGGCGGATGGTCCAGGGACGGCCCGCATACATCGTCGCCTTCACGCCGCGCGTGAACGGGGCGAGACCGGGCGTGTTGCCGAGGTGATCCATGCCTTCCAGATCGTCTTCCGCGTAGAGCGGCTTGACCTTGATGCCTTCGAGGGTCTCCCATTCAAGGCTTTCGAGCGGCTTGCCACGCAACTCTTTCGCGGCGAGCTCCTCCCACTTTTTCCTGTCCGTCATATCGAACTCCTCTCCGTTTTCTCTCTCGCGCCCGTTTTCAGGCGTGTCTGACCTTGGTTTGGTGCGCCCGGTGCCCTATATATAAAAGCACTCCGGGAGGACCGATGAAACATCTCTATGTTGCCGCGTTTACAGCGCTTTTCTTCATGCCGACCCTCGCGCAAGCCCAAGAGGTCGTGGATGAAACCGCCCCCCTGATCCTGCCTGCGGATGAGGCCGAACTGTCTGACTTCAAATGGACGGCACGCGTGCTGGTGGTCTTTGCCGACAGCCCCTTGGACCCGTCGTTCAGCGACCAGATCGCCCTCTTGGCGGAACGCCCCGACGCGCTATTCGAACGTGACGTCGTGGTGCTCACCGACACGGACCCGGACGCCCGCTCCCCCATCCGGTTGGAGCTACGTCCACGCGGCTTTGCGCTGGTGGTCGTCGACAAAGACGGGCGCGTCATGTTCCGCAAGCCCGCGCCTTGGGACGTCCGCGAAATCACCCGCGCCATCGACAAAACGCCGCTCCGGCAACAGGAGATCGAGAGCGGGCGCTGAGGCCGCATCTTCATGGCCCGACAGGCTGTGTTGACCGATCTTGAAACGCGACGTTGGAGCATGCTCTCACACTCCCCGAACGCCATAAAAACCTGCGCTGGCTGAGCCCAGAAAAGAAACACAGTGGTTCAGCCAGCGCAGCATTGCCTTATTCGAACTCCATGATCACTTCGTCGACGGCCAGGCTATCGCCCGGGCCTGCGTTGATTTTGGAGACCACGCCTTTGCGCTCAGCGCGCAGGATGTTTTCCATTTTCATCGCTTCGACGGTGCAGAGCGCTTGACCCTCCTGGACCTCATCGCCGACTTCCACGTTCACCTTTACGATGAGACCCGGCATCGGGCAGAGCAGAAGTTTCGAGGTGTCCGGCGGCAGTTTCTCGATCATGTATTTCGACAGTTCCGCCGCACGCGGGCTCCGCACGTAGACCTTCATATCCGCGCCACGGGTCCGAAGACGGAAGCCGCCCGGCACTTTGCCGACCTTGAGGGTCAGCGGGCCATCGGTCATGTCGATCACAGCAAGGCTGTCGCCCGGCGTCCAATCGCTTTCACAGCGGATTTTCTTGTCGCCGATGAGCACGGTGGAGCCGTCTTTGTCGGCCTCGATGGTAAGCGGGAAGTCTTTGTCCCCGATCTGCACGACCCATTCGGAGCCGACGGTGCGTTCGTGGTTGTCCATCCGGCCCGACACGCGGGTGCGACGGATTTCGGCCACGCGGTACATCGCGGCGGCAGCGGCAGCCACACGCTCCAGGTCTTCCACGGGCAGTTCGACCCCGCTGAAACCCTCGGGGTACTCTTCCTCGATAAAGGCGGTGGTGATGTCACCGGAGACAAAGCGCGGGTGATCCATCACGGCGGAGAGGAACGGCAAGTTGTGCCCAATGCCCTCAACCTCGAACCCGTCGAGCGCATTGCGCATGTTCTCGATGGCGGAGGCACGGGTTTTGCCCCAGGTGCAGAGTTTCGCGATCATCGGGTCGTAATACATCGAGATTTCGCCACCTTCGTACACACCCGTGTCGTTGCGCACGATGTCATCCTCGGTCACGATTTCTTCCGGCGGACGGTATTTCGTCAGACGGCCGATGGACGGCAGGAAGTTGCGATACGGGTCTTCGGCGTAGAGGCGGGATTCGATGGCCCAACCGTTGATGCCCACGTCCTCTTGGGTGATCGAAAGCGGCTCGCCATTGGCGACGCGGATCATTTGCTCCACGAGGTCGACGCCGGTGATCAGCTCGGTCACCGGGTGTTCCACCTGAAGACGGGTGTTCATTTCGAGGAAGTAGAAGTTCTTGTCGCCATCGACGATGAATTCCACGGTACCCGCAGAGGTGTAATCCACGGCTTTGGCCAGTGCGACGGCCTGTTCGCCCATGGCTTTGCGGGTCGCCTCGTCGAGGAAGGGCGACGGGGCTTCTTCGATGACTTTCTGGTTGCGGCGCTGGATCGAACATTCACGCTCGTTGAGGTAAATGCCGTTGCCATGCGCGTCGCAGAGCACCTGAATTTCGATGTGGCGCGGCTGGGTCACGAATTTCTCGATGAAAATCCGGTCGTCGCCAAAGGAGCTTGCGGCTTCGTTCTTGGACGACTGGAAACCTTCGCGGGCTTCTTCGTCGTTCCAAGCGATCCGCATCCCTTTGCCGCCGCCACCAGCGGAGGCTTTGATCATCACCGGATAGCCGATCTCGTTGGAGATCTTCACGGCTTCGTCGGCATCCTCAATGAGGCCCATGTAGCCGGGAACGGTGCTCACACCGGCTTCTTGTGCCAATTTTTTCGAGGTGATCTTGTCGCCCATCGCCTCAATCGCGCCAGTCGGCGGCCCGACAAAGGCGACGCCTTCGGCCGCGAGCGCCTCAGCGAATTTGGAGTTCTCCGACAAGAAACCGTAGCCCGGGGGCACAGCCTGCGCGCCGGTCTGTTTGATCGCATCCATCACCTTGTCGATGACGATGTAGGACTGGTTCGCGGGCGGCGGGCCGATGTGAACCGCCTCGTCCGCCATCTTCACGTGCAGCGCGTTCTTATCCGCGTCCGAGTAGATGGCAACCGTCTTGATCCCCATCTTCTTGGCCGTTTTCATGACCCGGCAGGCGATCTCGCCGCGGTTTGCAATCAGGATCTTGTCGAACATGACCTGTCCTCTCCCTTTCCTCTAAATCAGTCCCGACCGGGCGAGCGCCCGCTGTCGGATCGTCAGTTTCAAACACGAAAAAGCTCCCCGGACGGTGACGTCCGAGAAGCTCTCAACACTCCGATCCAAAGGTCGCGCGCAGCGACCGTTCAGACGGCTATGATCAGTTACAGATACCTGCGTCGTCGCAATAGGTGCCCGCGAGCGCACCGAGCGCTGCGCCAGCAACGCCGTTTTCATCGAGGGCATCGGCGACAATCGCACCGGCGGCTGCACCGGCAAGCGCACGCTCCCCGTCGGTTTGCATACAGGCCGCGAGGCCGGACGACGCGATGAGGGCGAGAAGAAGAATGGATTTACGCATGGGACTGCTCTTGCATTGGTTTTGACTGTCGAAAGTCTAGCCCAGCTTTTGAGGGTCGCATAGCCAAAACAACACCCCGAAAGGCCATAGGCAAAACTGCGCGCATTCGGGGACAGCCCCTCCAGCCCTTTCATAACAGCCGACAACGACCGTGTCGAAAAAGGGCGGCGAGACCCGCACGGGGGACGATTGGGCCTCGCCAAAGGGGAAGGGTAACGGTTTTCAGAACAGGTCGTGGCACACTGCGCCGTCGACCTGTGACAAGGATGGGCTTTCCGCGTCGACGTCACAAGACACCCGGCAGCCTGCGCACCGGTCTCGGCGGCAGCTCGCGCAAACGTCTGAATGCCAAGCGGAAAGTCGCGCATCACTCGTCGTTCTCCCCGTTCCACATCTCGTCCCAATCCGGCATCTCTTCGTCCTCGGGGCCCGCAAAGAGCTCCGGGAAAGACGCCATCGCCTTTTTCACATCGATCTGAAGCAGGGCTTCATAAGACGCGGGATCAAAATCATCGGGATCAGCGGGCACAACCTCGCGGCCAAACAGCCAAGACAAGCGCCCGGCATCGAGGTTGCCGCGCTCAAACGGCTCCTCGCCGAAGTGCAGCCACAGCGCGGACATAAAGGCCGCATCGGCACGACGGTCGGCCGGTTTGCGGTCCTTGTAACGTTCCAACGCTTTCAACGGCGTCACCCCTTTCGGGTTCGCGCGTCGAATAACGAATTGATAGTCGGAGCCGGGCAAACGCCCCGGAAACCCCTTGTGTTTGAGCATGTAATCACGTGCCATCAGCTATCTCCCTCATCAGGTCTGCGGGCGATCAGGTCGATCTCGACCAGCGCCCCCACCGCCAGAGCCGTCACACCCACAGTGGTGCGGGCTGGCAAGCGGTCAGCCGGGAAGTAGCTTTTGTAGGTGTCATTGAACAGGGCATAGTCGCGTTCAAACTCGGTGAGGAAACAGCGGCACTGCACAATATGCTCCGCGCCAAGATCCAGTTCGGCGAGGATCAAAAGAAGATTGTCCATCACACGCCGCGTCTGTGCCTCGATCCCCTCCGGGAGGGGCGCGTTGGGCGCGGTCGGATCGGTCGGCATCTGACCCGTGAGGATCACCCAGCCGTCATCCTCCACCGCGTGGGAGAATGGCGCAACGGGGCGCGGGCCGTTGGAGAACATGTGAAACTTGGGTGCCATGTCAAAACGCCTCCCATGCGCAATGTGTGCCGTCCGGGCGGTAGGCCTCGAACACCTGCGTGACGTCGGGCGCGGGTTCGCCAAAGGGCACCGCCATGCTCGACAGGGAAATCACCACCATCGACGGTTCCGGCTCCCCCAAACGCGGCAGGGCGTAGGTTTCGCACAGATAGGCCAGATCAGCCTCAAGCGTCTCATAGGACATCACCTGAACGCGGGCCGTCAACTCAGGCGCGACAAAGCGAAACCGGGCCGTCAATCCCATCGCCGGGCGGTCCGTGAGGGTCTCAAAAAATTCGACCGGTTGACCGGAGGGCACCGTCAACTCCTGCGCTTCGACAGGGGCGAGATCGGCATAGGCCGCAAGGGCCACACCAAAAGCCAAGGACGTCAGGGCTGACAGTCTGGCAATCATCACGCGCTCCTTTGTGCTCTCGGTTGGCTGTTTCGGACCCAACGGCTGCGCAACTCTTCGTTTTCCAAAAGCGCTTTCAACCGGGTTTCCACATGTTGTCGGGGGAACCGTCCGGCGATCTCGCCGCCGGCGGTGATTTCGAGATCAGACCCGCGTTCCGTGACCCGCACGACGGGCGCAAAGCCACGGAGGGTCTGCAAACTTCGCCACATGTCCTGACGCACCTGATGTGCGATCCGCGATTTGCGGAGCGCCGCTCCGCCCGAGATCACGGTGGTGACACCGAAATCGAACCGGGCGGAAGACCGGCGCGCCAAGGTCAGCGCGCCTGCCTCTCGGGTGATATGCCAGTCCGTGCGGGACATCGCTCATACCCCGCTTAGAGCGGAATATTGTCGTGCTTTTTCCACGGGTTCTCGAGCTTTTTGTTGCGCAGGGCCGCAAAAGCACGGGACACGCGT
Source organism: Abyssibacter sp. (assembly GCA_964220165.1). Lineage (GTDB taxonomy): Bacteria > Pseudomonadota > Alphaproteobacteria > Rhodobacterales > Rhodobacteraceae > Celeribacter. The sequence continues at coordinate 1,245 of CAXPTW010000043.1, read as the reverse complement.
TTGCGAGTCGAGCAGGGCTGGATCACCTCGTCGATAAAGCCACGCTCCGCCGCCACAAAGGGGTTCGCAAAGCGATCTTCGTAGTTTTGCGTGTGCGCCGCGATTTTCTCCGCATCGCCAAGGTCGGCACGGTGGATGATCTCGGTCGCGCCTTTCGCACCCATCACGGCGATCTCGGCGGTCGGCCAAGCGTAGTTGAAGTCGCCGCGCAGGTGTTTGGAGCTCATCACGTCATAGGCACCGCCGTAGGCTTTGCGGGTGATGACGGTCACCTTCGGCACGGTGGCTTCACCGTAAGCAAACAGCAGTTTCGCACCGTGTTTGATCACGCCGCCGTATTCTTGCGAGGTGCCCGGCAAAAAGCCCGGCACGTCGACCAGCGTCAGAACCGGAATTTCGAACGCGTCACAGAAGCGCACAAACCGGGCGGCTTTCTTGGAGCTGTCGATATCGAGACAGCCTGCGAGCACCATCGGCTGGTTCGCCACAACGCCGACCGTCTGGCCTTCGAGGCGCATAAAGCCGGTGATGATGTTTTTGGCGTGATCTTCCTGAATTTCGTAGAAATCACCCTCATCCGCGATCGTGTGGATCACTTCTTTCATATCGTAGGGCGTGTTCGGGTTGTCCGGGATGATCGTGTCCAGAGCCGCGTCGATACGGTCGGGTTCATCAAAGAACGGACGCACCGGCGGCTTTTCACGGTTGTTGAGCGGCAGGAAATCGACGAGACGACGCACCTCGGAGAGGGCCTCGATGTCGTTTTCAAACGCGCCATCGGCGACCGAGGATTTCTTGGTGTGGGTGGAGGCCCCGCCCAGCTCCTCGGCGGTCACCACCTCGTTGGTCACGGTTTTCACCACGTCCGGGCCGGTGACGAACATGTAGGAGGTGTCTTTCACCATAAAGATAAAGTCGGTCATCGCCGGGGAATACACGGCACCACCAGCGCAGGGGCCCATGATGACCGAGATTTGCGGCACGACGCCGGAGGCCATGATGTTGCGCTGGAACACTTCCGCGTAACCGGCAAGCGAGTCGACGCCCTCTTGGATACGGGCACCGCCGGAGTCGTTCAGACCGATGACAGGCGCGCCATTCTGGATCGCCATATCCATGATCTTGCAGATCTTCTGCGCGTGGGTCTCGGAAAGCGAGCCACCGAACACGGTGAAGTCCTGAGAGAACACATAGACCCTCCGCCCGTTGATCGTCCCCCAGCCGGTGATCACGCCGTCGCCGTAG
>CAXPTW010000042.1:0-56302 GCA_964220165.1 Abyssibacter sp. | reverse complement strand
TTTCAATTTGTTGTCCGGATCAAATCGCTTCCAAAAGCGACTCGCCCGCAGAAATCGTGCATTCGCCGGGGCTTTCCTCGACTTGAAGCACCTTCACAACCCCGTCCTCGGCATAAAGCGCGAAGCGTTTCGAACGGTTGAACAACCCAGCGGGCGGGGCGGTGAAATCAAGCCCCATCGCTTTGACGAACCCGGCGTCGGCATCGGCCAGCATCGAAATCCCGGCTTCCTGCGCGCCCGTATCCTTGGCCCAGGCCCCCATCACAAAGGGATCGTTGACGGAGATACAGATGATCTCATCCACACCTTTTTCGACAAAGCCATCTTTGCTGCGAATAAAGCTCGGCACATGGGCCGTGGTGCAAACACCTGTATAGGCTCCGGGCAGGCCGAAGATCACGATTTTGCGCCCTTTCGCCTTTTCCTCAATGGACACCGACGACGGTCCATTGTCCGTCATCGTCAAAACGGTTCCGCCCGGCAACTTGTCCCCGACCGATATCTTCATACTGTGATCCCTTTTGCATTTCTGTGCGTTGTCATTTCTGGTTTCAAAGATATAGGGTCTCCTCGGGTTTCGACCAGAGGACCATGCGAGAGAACCAAGTATGAGCCATTTCATTATCATTGGAGCCGGACAAGCCGGTCAAAGCATCGCAACGACCCTGCGCGGTCAAGGGTTTGACGGCGAGATCACCCTCATCGGTGAGGAGCCCGTGCCGCCTTATCAGCGGCCGCCTCTGTCCAAGGCCTATCTGCTCGGCGACATGGAATTAGATCGCTTATTCCTGCGTCCTGAAAGTTATTACGCGGACGAAAACATCATCCTGCGCATGGGCACGCCCGTGACCGCCATCGACCCGACGGCGAAAACCGTCACCCTGGGCGATGAGGTGCTGAGCTATGATAAACTCGCCCTGACCACCGGCTCCGCACCCCGGCTCTTGCCCGCCGCAATCGGCGGCGATCTGGACGGGGTCTACACCATGCGCACCCTCGCGGACGCAGATGCGATTGAGCCTGAGTTCCGCGACGGGGCCTCTGTGCTCATCGTTGGCGGTGGCTATATCGGACTTGAGGCCGCCGCAGTTGCCGCCAAAAAAGGGCTCAAGGTCACGCTTGTCGAGATGGCCGACCGTATTCTTCAACGCGTCGCCTCCGAGGAAACCTCCGACTATTTCCGCGCGCTGCATCGGTCCCATGGCGTCGATCTGCGCGAGGGCGTGGGTCTCGTCAAACTCACCGGCAACTCCCGTGTGACCGCCGCCGAGCTGACCGATGGCACCACGCTCGATGTAGATTTCGTGATCGTCGGCGTCGGCATCCTCCCCGGCGTCAGCCTCGCCGACATGGCCGGTCTCGACATTGAGAACGGGATCAAAACCGATCTTCATGGCGCCACGTCTGATCCCGATATTTTCGCGGCGGGGGATTGTGCTTCCTTCCCGCATGAGGGTGCACAAATCCGCCTCGAATCCGTGGGAAACGCGATTGATCAGGGCGAAGTGGTCGCGAAAAACATGCTGGGCCAAGACGTGGTCTACACGCCGAAACCGTGGTTCTGGTCCGATCAATATGACGTCAAACTCCAGATCTCCGGCCTCTCCACCGGCCACGATCAGGTCGTGATCCGCGAGGCGGCGGGCACCCGGTCGCATTGGTATTACAAGGACGGGCAGCTCATCGCCATCGACGCCATGAACGATCCGCGCGGGTATATGGTCGCCAAGCGCCTCATCGAGGGCGGCAAAAACGCCGATCCCGCCAAGGTCGCGGACCCCGAGACCGACCTCAAACTCCTGATGCGCGGCTGATGCGGATCATCGCCGGACAGTTCCGGGGCCTTGCGCTCGCCTCCGTCGGCAAAGGCGATGAGGGCGCTCATTTGCGCCCCACGACCGACCGCGTGCGCGAAAGCCTGTTCTCCGTGCTCACCGCCGGGAAATACGGCGATGCGGTCGAGGATGCGCGCGTGCTCGATCTCTTTGCGGGCACAGGTGCGTTGGGTCTTGAGGCCCTCTCTCGCGGCGCGGAATGCGTGACCTTTGTCGATGACGGACGCAAAGCGCAGAGCCTGATCACCGAGAACATCGCGAAATGTAAGGCCACGGACCTTTGCCGCCTGATGCGCGCGGATGCCACGCGCCTGCCCGCCAATCCGGATGCGCCCTACGATCTCATCTTTCTCGATCCGCCCTATGCCAAGGGCTTGGGCGAAAAGGCCATTGCTGCGGCCATTGCTGGCAACTGGCTCACAGAACGCGCGCTCGTCGTCTGGGAGGACAGCGCGCCGATCACGCCGCCTGAGGCGCTTACCCTCCTGGACACGCGCAAATACGGCGACACCAAAATCAACTTTCTGGAGCCCGCATGACGCCCAAAGCCGTGATTTTCGATTGTGACGGGGTCATCGTCGACAGCGAACCGCCCCTTTTGGAGTTCCTGCTCGAAGAGTTCGCGCAAGCGGGCCTTGAGATCTCCATGCACACGTTAGAGACCCAATATGTCGGCGGCACCATGGCCAAGGTCGGCGAGCGCGCCCGTGCCGCCGGGGCGGACCTGCCGGAGAACTGGGTGGAGGATGTCTATCCGCGAGTCTTCGAGATGCTCCGCTCCGGCGTGCCTCTAATCCCCGGCTTTGAGGCCGCCCTTGATGCGTTGGACGCAGCGGGCATTCCCTATGCGGTCGGATCGAACGGCCCGATGAAGAAAATGGATGTGACCCTCGGCGCGCACCCGGCGGTCTTTGCCCGTCTCAAAGGCCGCATTCATTCGGCCCATACCCATGGGACCGCGAAACCAGAGCCGGGCCTGTTTCTCATCGCCGCCGAACAGCTCGGTGTCGCGCCTGAGCACTGTGTCGTGGTGGATGATAGCCCCTCCGGCTGTATCGCCGCCCGTCGCGCCGGGATGCGCTGTTTTGGCTTTGACCGGCATGGCGATGGCGCGCGCCTCATGGCAGAAGGGGCCGAGCACCTCTCCGACATGCACGACCTGCCCGCGCGGCTCGGCCTCTGATCTTCTTCTTGGCCCAAACACTCAAAAAGCCGCCCGATGGGGGCGGCTTTCATGTTCCGGAGCGTCGATCTGATAAAATCAGTGACCGCCCGCCTGTTGCGACAGGTAGGCACGCGAGGCCCCGCGGGTATCGACCCAAGGTTTCACCTCGTAGGCCTCTGCGACCATCGCCTTGGCATCTTCGACCAGAGCTGCGCCGTCGAAACCTTTCTTGGTCATCTCGGCGGCCCATTCGGCCACGACCTCTTCGCCCACGGCTTTGATCTTGGCGGTTTCTTCCTCACCGATCACGTGGATTTCGTTGTCGGACGCCGCGATCACGCGCAGGCCGTCTTCGTCGCCCCGGTCATAGGCGGCACCGGACCACTGGGATGCGATCAAGCCGGAGTTAGCGTCGATCACCGCTTTGAGATCATCCGGCAAGCTGTCGTAGCGCGCCTTGTTCATCGCCCAGATGAAATAGAGGTTGTAGAACGACGTGTCGCCCGAGACATCCGTATGGCTGTCGGTCAGCTCGTCGAGCTTCAGCGACGGGGCCATCTCATAGGTGATCATCCCGCCGTCGAGCACGCCCTTGGCCAAAGCTTCGGGGAAGGCCGGAACCGGCAGCCCCACCGGCACAGCGCCGAGTTTGTCCAACAGTAGCGTCGAGGTCCGCGTGGGCGCGCGGAGTTTCAGCCCGTCGAAATCCTCGAACCGATCAATCGGCGCGCCTTTCTTGTGGACGAGGCCTTCGCCATGCATATGCGCGGCGAGGACTTTCACGTCCTTGAAATCGTCCATGAGGTATTTCTGAGTGAAATTCCACGCGGCGATCGAGGCAAGCTCCCCCGATTTCGGCGTCATGAACGGCAGCTCAAGCGCCTCGGTCTCCGGGAAACGCCCCGGCTGGTAACCCGGGATCACCCAGCCACCGTCAATCGCGCCATCGCGGATCAGATCGTATTGATCGGGGGCTTTGCCGCCGAGTTGCATGAGCGGATACATCTCGATCTTGATGCGTCCGCCGCTATCCTTTTCGATCTTCTCGGCCCAAGGCTCCATGAAATACATCGGAGAGCCGGAATTCGGCGACACGAAATGTTGGAAACGAAGCGTCACATCCTGAGCGAAAGCAGCGGTCGTGATCGTGAGAGTGGCCGCACCAGCAAGTGCCGCCCGCAGAAGGGTCGATGTCATTGGTGTCCCCCTTGGGCCTGCCGAGGTCCGGCGCGCGAACAGGCCATGCGTCATGCCGTTGGACAGGGGCACGCTCGCCACAAGTCAGCCGAAACGGCGGAGTATCCCTGTCTTAGAGAGGCACATCCCGGCTGGCAAGGGCGCTTTGACCGCGCGTTTGGCCCGGCTCAGCGCTTGATCTCAGGGTAATACACATCGCCCGGCGAAAGCGTGAAAATCTCACAGCCTGTCGCGGTCACACCGATGGAGTGCTCAAACTGGGCGGAGAGTTTCTTGTCCTTGGTCACCGCCGTCCAATCATCGCCAAGCACTTTGGTCTCCGGGCGGCCCAGATTGATCATCGGTTCGATGGTAAAGAACATGCCCTCTTCGAGCACAGGCGCGGTGTCGCCCATACGACGATGCGGCACGTAGTGAAGCACATTCGGCGGCGCGTGGAACACACGGCCCAGACCGTGGCCACAGAAATCGCGCACAACCGACATCCGGTTTTTGTGCGCGTGCTCCTGAATGGCCCGCGCGATGTCGTCAAAGGTGTTGCCGGGCTTCACCTGTTCGATGCCGAACATCAGGCAATCATGCGTCACCTGCACGAGGCGTTCCGCGAATTTCTTCGGCTGACCGACGAAATACATCCGGCTGGTGTCGCCGAACCAACCGTCTTTGATCACGGTCACGTCGATGTTGATGATGTCGCCATCAAGAAGTGTGTCGTCTTTGTGTCCCGGAATTTTCGCACCGGGAATCCCGTGACAGACCACATGATTGGTCGAAATACAGGAGGCGTGTTTGTAACCCTTGTAGCCAATGGTCGCGGAGGTGGTGCCCAACTCGGTCACGCGCCGCTCAATAAAGGCGTCGATCTCGCCTGTGGTGGCTCCGGGCACGACGAGCGGGCCGACCTCATCGAGGATTTGCGCCGCAACCTGACCCGCCGCATGCATCCCGGCAAAATCGGCATCCTCATAGATGCGAATTCCATCTTTTGTAATGCGGCCGCGATGCGTCTCGTCCAAAGCTCTTACTCCATGCCTAGTTGGCCCCCATATAGGACCTTTGGGACAAAAGGGCCAGTGGGTCCGCGGTCACATCCTGCGCCCGGACATTATCAGGGGTGTTGCATCAAACTGCACCGCCTCTGGCGTGATCTGGACCGGGAAAATCATGATCTCGACGCCCGCCGCACGCGCGGCTTCTTCCGCCGCTGCATAGGTCGGATCGATGTCAGAGGCGGGCGCAAACCGGTCACAATCGTCGCGCGACACGAGATAGAGCATCACGGCCCGGTCCCCTGCCGCGACTTGATCCGCCAAAACAGAGAGATGTTTCGCTCCGCGCGCGGTTTTCGCGTCCGGGAACTCGGCCAGACCCGCCTCACGCGACAGGGTCACGGATTTCACCTCGACCCAGATGTTTGTCCCGTCTTGAGTCACGAGAAAATCGGCCCGCGAATTGTCGCCGTATTTCACCTCGGCCCGCACATCGCCCGCAAGGCCCGGCACCTCGCCCGCCAACAGCGCCTCTTTGACGACCCGATTGGCAATCCCCGTATCGACCACGACCTGCGCGCCGGGCACCGCAACAATGCGCAGCCCGTATTTGAGCTTCTTTTTCGGATCGTCATTCGGCTCCACCCAGACCTTTGTCCCCGGATCAGACAGCCCCATCATCGAGCCGGGGTTCGGGCAATGCGCCGTCACCTCGCGCCCGTCTTCGAGGCGAATATCGGCCAGAAAGCGTTTATAACGGCGAATGAGCGTCGCGGGTATCAGTTGGGTTTGAAAGCGCATGCGTCGAGGACTATACCCAATGTCAGGATCGCTCAAGGAGCCCAAGATGCCGGACACCCAAAACCCGACCGCCGCCATTCTCATCATCGGGGATGAAATTCTCTCAGGCCGCACGCGCGATGCGAACATGCATCATTTGGCGGGCGAGCTGACCCGCGTCGGGATTGATCTCAAAGAGGCCCGTGTGGTGCCGGACGACCGCGCCGTGATCGTAGACACGGTGCGCGCGCTGTCTGCCGCCTACACGCATGTGTTCACCTCTGGCGGCATCGGCCCAACCCACGACGATATCACCGCCGACTGTATGGCGGAGGCCTTTGGCGTCTCCATCGACGTGCGCGATGATGCTCGTGCGCTTCTTACCGCGCATTACGAGGGCCGCGGCGTCGAGTTCAACGAGGCGCGGATGCGCATGGCGCGGATTCCCGATGGGGCCACGCTGATCGAAAACCCCGTGTCCATCGCCCCCGGCTTTTCCATCGAAAACGTCCATGTCATGGCCGGTGTGCCGAACATCTTTGCCGCCATGGTCGCAGGGCTCTTGCCCACACTCTCCGGCGGCAAACCGCTTTTGTCCCAGTCCTATCGCATTGATCGCCCGGAAAGCGCAGTGGCGGAGCCTTTGGGTATGTTGGCCGAAAAATACCCGGATCTCTCGATGGGGTCTTACCCGTTCATTCAAAACGGGGCCTATGGGACGAATATCGTTATCAGGGGACAGGATGGGGCCCAGATCGAGGCCGCGCTTTTGGAGCTGGCCAAGATTTTTCCGGCCAATGAAACCGCCTGAACCTTCGGACCTATACGCCGCTTTCGAGGCGACATGGCCCCCCGCTCAGCGCATAGAATTGGGTCCGTTCACCTATCGTGACGGCGCAGGCGGCGGCAGCCGCGTTTCTGCCGCCACCCTAGACGGCGACCTCACCGACGCCGCCTTGGATCAGATCGAGGCCCGGTTTTCCACTGACAGCCGTCCCGCGCTCTTCCAAGTCCGCGCGGGACAAGAGGCATTTGATGAGTGCCTCGACGCGCGCGCCTATACCCTGTTTGATCCCGTGACGTGCCTCATGGCCCCGCTCGACCGCCTCCCTGCTGCCTCGCCCGAGGACGGATATTTGGCGTGGCCGCCCGTCGCGATGCAACGGGACATTTGGGCGGAAGACGGCATCGGCCCCGCGCGCCTCGCGGTCATGGACCGGGTCTCCGGCCCAAAATGTAGCATTCTGGGCCGTCTCGGGGATGCGCCCGCAGCCACGGCCTTTGTGGCCACAAAAGGAGAGATCGCGGCACTTCATGCCCTCGTGGTCTCAAAACCCTATCGCCGCAACGGTCTTGGCCGGGCGATGGTCGCGCTCGCGGCAGACTGGGCACGGGCGCAGGGCGCGACATATCTCGCTCTCCAAGTCACCACCGCCAACACGGCCGCGCTCTCACTCTACCAAGCGCTGGGACTTGAGCCGGTGACAGGCTATCATTACCGCACACGCGACAGTGTTGAGGCGACATGATCCGGTCTCCGTTCCGCAGATACTCTGGTGCACGCGCGCTCCTGACGAGCGCCGCTTTGGTGCTGGCCGGTCCACTTTTGGCCTTGGAACTGCCCTCGACCGCCGAACAAACCGCCGCGCGGAGCACCCCCGGCGTTCAGGTTACCTTTCCCTCCGGCCCCTATGATGGCGCGACGAGCAAGGTTTTGACCGTCGATGGCGATCTCACCCAAATGGGCTACCGTGTCACCGGATCGTCGCGCACGCCCTATCAGCTTCTTGCGCCCTTGCGCGACCAACTCGAAGACGCGGGCGCGCGTGTGCGCTTTGTCTGTGCGGACACGGTCTGTGGCGGCTATGACTTTCGCTATGAGCTTTCGCTCCTCGCAGATCCGGCCATGCATATCGACCTTGGGAATTTCCAGTATCTTCTGGCCGACTACCCCGACGGCACCGTGCAGATGATCGTCACGAGCCGCGCCCCCGGCATGGGCTATGTCGAGATCGCGACCCTGACGCCCAGCGCACCGCGCCCACAGGACACCGACGCCACGCCGGTGACCGTGAAAGTGCCCGCGACACCGGTGGCCGACACGCCGCGCGGGCCGGTCCCCAATCGCATCGCGGCGCTCGAAGCTCAGGGGCATATCCTCTTGGATGATTTGCAGTTTCAAACCGGCTCATCGCAACTCGGCGACGGCCCTTTTCCCTCACTCGCAGAACTGGCGGACTATCTCACGGCACGTCCCGAGGCGCAGATCGCGCTTGTCGGGCATACAGATGCCGTCGGCTCTTTGGCCGCCAATCAGGCCCTGTCCGAGCAACGCGCAGAGGCCGTGCGGCGTCATCTCATCTCTGTCTACGGGGTCAATGAGGCGCAGGTCAGTGCGCGCGGGATCGGCTTCCTCGCCCCGCTCACCACAAATGCGACGCCCGAAGGCCGTGAGAAAAACAGAAGGGTCGAAGCGGTTCTCGCCTCGACCCAGTAAAGGGCGCGCGCCCCTCTCTCCACGAGATACTGTCTTACCAGACGTCCGGTCCTTTTTCGGCAAAGGAATGGACAAGGAAATCAATGAAAGCCCGCACTTTCGGTTGGGTAAACCGGCCCGGCGGGTACACGGCGTAGATGCCCTGTGTTTCCGGCGGCAAATCGGGGATAGCCTCCTCGATGAGACCCTGTTCCATCGCCTCGGCATAGAGAAACGACGGCAGATAGGCGATGCCCAGCCCGGAGATGCAGGCATTCAAGAGGGACTGCCCATCATTCACCGTGAGCCAGCCCGCCGTGCGCACCTGTCGCTTTTCGCCAGAGGGCGCCGTGAGCTTCCACACCGCGCCGTTCGACTGGTTGGAATAGTGCAATAGCTTGTGCTCGTTCAAATCGTCGATCTTCTGCGGGCGACCGTATTTCTGGAAATAGGCCGGTGCGCCGACCATCCGTTTGGTCGTCTCCGTGAGCTTGCGGGCGCGCAGCGTGCTATCTTCCAGCTCCCCGATCCGCACGGCCATATCGAAGCCCTCGGAAATCAACTCCACATAGCGGTTGTTCAGGACCATGTTGACCTGAATGTCCGGGAATTCAGACAAAAAGTCGCCCAAAACCGGCGACAGATGATTCACCCCGAAATCCGTGGCCACCGAAATCCGCAACAGGCCCGATGGCGCGCTTTGCATGGAGGTGACAAGCGCGTCTGCCTCCCCTGCGTCATTCAAAACACGACGCGCACGATCATAATATGCCAAACCAATTTCCGTGGGGCTCACACGACGGGTCGTGCGATTGAGCAAACGGGCACCGAGACGCGCCTCCAGGGCGGAGACATGTTTCGAGACGGCGGATTTGGAGATCCCCATCTTTTTCGCCGCATCCGTGAAACCACCCTGGTCCACGACTGTGGCGAAGGCTTCCATTTCAGTCAGTCGGTCCATTTTATTCTTACCTACAATTCGGCCCCTTACCTCAAAGGTATCGCGGGCAAATCAGGCAAGAATGGGGAAGGCGGGGGACAATAGAGTGGTGAATTTGGTATCGTTTGCGTCCCGGAAACAAGAGTGGCCCCGCCCGTGCCACAATCTGACGCAATATGCGAAGATCGGTCTTAGAGCTCCGCCGCCAACCGCGCGCCTTGATTGATCGCGCGTTTCGCGTCGAGTTCCGCCGCAACATCCGCGCCGCCGATCACATGACAGGGTTTGCCAAGCTGTTCCAACGCCTCGACCAATGTCCGTTCCGAGAGCTGCCCCGCACAAAGCACAATCGTATCCGCCTCAATCAGACTCTGTGTGCCATCCTTGGTGATCCAAAGCCCCGCATCGGTGATCTCATCGTAACTCACGCCCCCCATCATTTTCACGCCCTTCATCATGAGGGTGGAGCGATGAATCCAGCCTGTGGTTTTGCCGAGCCGCTTGCCGGGCTTCTCCGCTTTGCGCTGCAACAGCGTGACCTGACGTGCGGGAGCGTCGGGGCGCGGCCCCTCGGGCGAAATGCCGCCACGGTCTTGCGTGGGGTCGGTGATCCCCCATTCCGCTTTCCATTCGGAGAGGTCCAGAGTCGGGCTGTCCTCGGTAACGAGATACTCGGACACATCAAATCCGATCCCGCCCGCGCCGATCACCACCACACGCGGTCCCGCTGTCACGCGGCCCTTGAGAATATCGAGGTAGGTCACGACATGGCCGTGCGTCTCTTGTCCCGGGATCTGCGGATCGCGCGGCACGACACCCGTCGCGATCACCACCTCATCAAAAGGCGCCAGCATTTCCGCCGTCACCTCGGTTTGGAGCCGTAGGGTCACGCCAGCGCGCTCCACCATCGTTGCGAACCAATCCACGAGGCCAAAGAACTCCTCTTTGCCCGGCACTTGCTTGGCCATATTGAGCTGACCGCCGATCTGATCCGCCCGATCAAAGAGCGTGACCAGATGCCCGCGCTCCGCCGCGACCATTGCCGTCATAAGACCCGCAGGCCCCGCGCCGACAACGGCGACGGATTTCGGGGCGTCTGTCGCAACATAGCTCAGCTCCGTCTCATGACAGGCGCGCGGGTTCACGAGGCAGGACGTGAGCTTGCCCGAAAACGTATGATCGAGGCAGGCTTGGTTACAGGCAATACAGGGCGCGATTTCATCGGCCCTTCCCTCGGCGGCCTTGGTAACAAACTCCGCATCGGCGAGAAACGGGCGCGCCATCGACACCATATCCGCGCAGCCGTCAGAGAGCACATCTTCGGCCACCTGCGGGTGGTTGATCCGGTTCGAGGTGATGATCGGGATCGAGACCTCCCCCATCATCCGTTTGGTCACATCCGCAAAAGCCGCGCGCGGCACGGAGGTTGCAATCGTCGGCACCCGCGCCTCATGCCAGCCGATGCCGGTGTTGAGGATCGTGGCCCCTGCGGCCTCGACGGCTTTGGCGAGTTGCACGACTTCTTCCCAGGTCGACCCATTCGGGAGGAGGTCGATCATCGAAATCCGGTAGATGACAATGAACTCCGACCCGACGGCCTCACGCACCCGTTTCACCACCTCGACGGCAAAGCGCATCCGGTTTTCATACGACCCGCCCCAGCGGTCCTCGCGTTTGTTGGTATGCGTGACGAGGAACTGGTTGATGAGATAGCCCTCGGACCCCATCACCTCGACCCCGTCATATCCCGCCTCTTTGGCCCGCGCGGCGGCGGTCGCGTAATCGGCGATCTGTTTTTCGATCCCGGCCTCATCCAGCTCGGTGGGCTTAAAAGGCGAGATCGGGGATTTGATCGGAGACGGCGCGACGCAATTCGGGCCATAGGCGTAGCGACCCGCGTTGAGGATTTGCATGGCGATCTTGCCGCCCTCCGCGTGGACGCGGTCGGTCACCTTGCGGTGGTTCGCGATGTCTTGGTCTGAAAACAGCCCCGCCGCGCCGGGAAACACACCCCCCTCGGCGTTGGGAGCCATGCCGCCCGTCACGATAAGGCCCGCGCCGCCCTTGGCCCGCGCGGCGTAAAACGCGGCCACGGCCTCCCAATCGCCGCGCTCTTCCAGCCCCGTGTGCATCGACCCCATCAGGGTGCGGTTGCGCAGCGTGGTAAAGCCGAGATCGAGCGGGGCCAATAGGTGCGGATAATCAGTCATGTCACGTGCCTCCCAAGTGTCGCGCCAAAATGCGCAGTCCCCTGAGGCATGTCACCCGAAACGCCGCGTCAGTTCAATCTGAGGTTCAATTCGCGCCGGTCTCAAGGCAATGCCGACGGAACGCCCGTTTGAGCATATCAAGCTCCTGACGCAACAGGTCGATTTCGGCGCGAATATCCTCGGAGAGAGCCTCCCCGGCCATCAGGCTCAGCGAATTGAGCACCGCGCCCGTCGCACGTTCCGTGAACACAAAGGTCTGCATCCCGTCGCTGATCAACTCCGCCGGGATCGCGAATCGCACGAACCAGACACCCGCGCGCTCCGGGTCTTCGGACACCGTATGGCCGGGAACCGGTTGATCGAGATAGCTGACATCAATCTCCGGCAGGGTCTCATAGGTCTCGGGAACATGCAGTTCGCCTTCCCAAATCCCCGCCTGAAGCCGCGTTTTGACCAATTTCACATCGCTCATGCCCGCTCTCCGCTTATAGTTCCGCCCGCGGGCGGCGCGAAATCGTCAGATCCCGCAATACAATCTGGTTCATTTCCGGGCCTTCGAAAATCAGATCGACCCAGAGTTTTTCGACACGTTTTTCATTGAGCTTGGAATAGGCGAGGTCGAAATCGACATGGCCGTCTTCCGTATGCAGCGGCAATTCCCGCACGATCTGTTCGAGATTCGGCCCGTGTTGGACATTCAGCCGTGCGAAAATCTCGATCCCCTTTTCGAGATCGATCGCATAGTCGAGACGCACGATATGGCGACGGGTCAGCCCCTTGCACGCCTCATCCGGCATCCCCACAGAGAGCGACAGGAACGATCCATCGAACCGAAACACATCGAGCCTGAGACCAAAGGGGGCCAGATCATCCTCCGACCGGTTCCGCACCTGGCGATAGGTCAGCTCAGAGATGTCACAATCATGATAGAGCGTCGCCTCAGAGCCGATCCCCGCCTTGGTCGGCACGGCAGAGGCCCCCTGTTGCGAAATTGGACCGGTCCAGAGCTCCGGACGATGCGCCCATTCCGTGTAGAGCGGCAATTGCATCGCGTTCGAGCCGATCAGAGGCAGGGCCAGCCGGCTGTCCGCCACAAAAAGGAATCGATCCACTTCCCACCGCAGGGCCCGCGCCTGTGTGCGCAACTGGCGCAGAGAGGAGAGGGACATCGTCTCAGCGGCCCCCACGCGCCGCGCCCAACGCCGGATCGCAAAGCGGTTTAACCGTTTCTCAAAGAGATGTTTCAGACGGCCACGCATCGGCTGGGAGAACCTTTTCTAACTCAGACTGCGCTTACTATGCCCGAGAGGGGTTTACGCTCAACAAACAGAGATAAAAATCGCGCTTTGGTTCCCTTTGCGCAACAGTATTCGCCACTTAGGTGGCCACGTCCGGATTTTTCGCCTGCAAATCCGCCACAAGCCGAATGAGCAGATTTTTGACCGCCGTGTCGCTCATCGGGCTCTCCTCAAAGGGAGTCACCGTCACAGTCGCCAATCGTCCGTCGAGCAAGAACACCGCCCGCCAATAGGTTTCCGCGAGACCGCCACGCACGGCGGGGGAGCTATCTTGGGCATGGACCAGCACCACGTCTTTGCGCACCTCGGTCCCAAGCACGCTCACCGTCTCCGCCCGGCCCGTCCGCGAAAGCGCCGCGCGCCCGGTTTGCGTCGTGAACAACCGGCTCATGGTTTCGGCCTCAAACGCCGCCGTTTCATCGAGCGGATCGGTGAGAGAGAGGGCGATGACCGCTGTCTTGCCTTTGAGTCCGGGCGCATGTTGACCGCTGAGGCTCGAACAATTGCCCATCAGAACGAATTGATCCCGGAGAGACGTCTGATCGATGCAATAGCCACTGGGCGCGCTGACCTGAACCTCGCCCCCGCTCAGAGCGACTTGGGTCACGCCGCTCGTCCCGCTCGGCAGCGCCATTTGACAGGCGCTCAGCCCGAGAGCCGCGATGCAGATTGTGAGGAACCGTCCCATGCTCATCCCTATACGTCCTTTTCCCGCCACGACTTGGCCCAGCGCGCCGATATAGCGGAGGCCGGGCGCGGCTTTGGCGCGGCATACAGGCAATACTCCCTCTATCGCAACAGGCCCCATGGCCGCATCGGCGATTTCCTGCGCTTTCGCGCCGCTCTACGCCATGCTATCGCAGAGACCGTAAACGGTCCCACCGAAAGAGTGTCATGACCCCGGACAAGCGCGAGCAACACCCCTACGCCCCGATCATCGCCTCCGCGATGCGCCGTCCGGAATTGTGGCGTGTGGGCGTCGCCCTGATTTCGGCGCTGGCAACAGGCGTGATCCTTGTCCCGCTGTTTCTCCTCGTTGCTGGCCGTCTCGCGCCGAATCTCAACGGGATGCAGCTTGGCCCGCAGGGCATCGCGATTGGCGCGACGCCGGGCGGCATGTTCATCATCCTGTCGAGTTTCATGTGCCTTTTGCTCGTCACCGTCCTCGTAGCACAGCGCCTGCACGCGCGCGGTCTGCGCGATCTCACCGGCCCTGCCGCCCTCATGCGGGCGCAGTTTCTCGTCACGCTCAAATGGGTCGCGGCCTTCACCGTTTTGAGTTTCCTCTTGCCGTGGGACTTGAGCCTTGAGACCAAGGCCAATCTCAGTGTGTCGAGCTGGTTGTTCTGGCTTCCCTTCGCTGTCATCGCCCTGATGATACAGGTCGTCGCCGAGGAACTGTTCTTTCGCGGCTATCTCCAAAGTCAGATTGCCGCCAGCACAGGCTCTTATCCGCTGGGTCTCGCGGCCTCCGCCGTCCTCTTTGGTCTCGCCCATCTCGATGGCTCCGCCACCGGGATGACCGCGCTTTTCCCGGTGCTCTGGGCCATCGGCTTTGGGGCGCTTGCGGGCGATCTGACCATGCGCTCCGGCACAATTGGCCCCGCCGTGGCGCTACATTTGATGAACAATGCGTCCGCCATCCTGCTCGCCGCGCAACAAGACCGGATGTCAGGCTTTGCGCTCTTCGTTCAGACCACACCGCCGGAAAATCTGTTCTCCGATCCCAAAATCATCCTTTTGCAATCCCTTTTGCTGTTGATTAGCTGGCTCGTGGCGCGCCTCGCGCTCAGGCGTTGATTGCAATTCTTTCCCAAGAGGCTTATCTGGGGCCTCAAGTAACGTAACGTCCAAAGGCCCGCGCATGAACTGGATTTCCAACTACGTCCGCCCGAAGATCAACTCGCTCTTTTCCAAGCGGGATACTCCGGACAATCTTTGGACCAAGTGCCCGGCATGCGGCTCCATGTTGTTCCACCGCGAACTGGCCGACAATCAAAATGTCTGCACCAATTGCGACCACCACATGCACATCACGCCGCGTGACCGCTTTGGCGCGCTGTTTGACGGGGGTATTTTCGTCGAAATCTCCGTCCCGGAGCCTGTGGAAGACCCACTGAAATTCCGTGACCAGAAAAAATACCCGGACCGTATGAAAGCGGCCCAGAGGGTGACCGGCGAAAAAGAGGCCATGCTCGTCGCTGAGGGCGAGATCGGTCAAACGCCGGTCGTCGCGGCGGCTCAGGACTTTTCGTTTATGGCCGGGTCCATGGGCATGTATGTTGGCAATGCCTTCATCGCCGGTGTCCAGCGCGCGATCAAACTCAAGCGCCCCTTCATCATGTTCTCCGCTGCGGGCGGGGCCCGGATGCAGGAGGGGATTCTCTCTCTGATGCAGATGCCGCGCACGACCGTGGCCATCGAGATGCTCAAAGAGGCGGGCCTGCCCTATATCGTCGTGTTGACCCACCCGACCACGGGTGGGGTGACAGCCTCCTATGCCATGCTGGGCGATGTTCAGATTTCCGAACCGAATGCGCTCATTTGCTTTGCCGGGCCTCGCGTCATCGAGCAAACCATTCGCGAAAAGCTCCCCGAGGGCTTCCAGCGCGCGGAATACCTATTGGATCACGGCATGCTTGACCGCGTGACCCACCGTATGAAGCTCAAAGAAGAGCTGACCACGATCTTGCGGATGTTGAGTGGGCTTCCCCCCGCGGTCGCCGGGAGCCTTCCGGCTCCGACCCCGGATGCCTCCGAAAGCATTACGGACAAACCCAGCGCCGAGGACGACGCAAAGTGACCACCCCCACATCCGACATCATCCTTGACCGGTTGATGTCCCTGCACCCAAAGATCATTGATCTTGTTCTGGACCGTGTCTGGCGCCTTTTGGATGCGCTCGATCACCCGGAGCGCGACCTGCCGCCGGTCATCCATATCGCGGGCACCAATGGCAAAGGCTCGACGCAGGCCATGATCCGTGCAGGACTGGAAGCCGCCGGAAAAAGTGTGCATGCCTATACCTCGCCGCATCTGGCGCGGTTTCATGAGCGCATTCGTCTGGCAGGCGAGCTGATTTCCGAACCGGATCTGATGGACGTTCTCGAAGAATGCGAACGCGCCAACGGTGGGGAACCGATCACCTATTTCGAGATCACAACCGTCGCCGGTATCCTCGCGATGTCGCGCGTGCCTGCGGATTACACCCTGCTGGAAGTCGGTCTTGGCGGGCGCTTGGACGCCACCAACGTGATCGACGCGCCCGAGATCACGATCATCACCCCGATCTCCATCGACCACACGCAATTCCTGGGCGACACGCTGACCGCGATCGCCAAGGAGAAAGCCGGAATCATCAAACGCGGTGTGCCTTGTGTCGTTGGTCCGCAGCCAGACGAGGCCCTCGACGTGATCGAAGCCACCGCCGCCCGTCTCGGCGCGCCTTTGCTGCGTTACGGACAGGAATGGCACGTCTGGGAAGAGCGCGGGCGATTGATTTTCCAGGACGAAACCGGCCTGCGTGATCTGCCTCTGCCGCGCCTTTTGGGGCACCACCAGATCCTCAACGCCGGGGCCGCCATCGCCGCCCTGCGCCACATGGGCTATGACGACGCTGCACTTGAGGCGGCTCTCACCGATGCCTTTTGGCCCGCGCGGATGCAGCGGCTCAAAACCGGGCCGCTCGTTGAGGCCGCGCCTCAGGCCGAGCTTTGGCTCGATGGTGGGCACAACCCGGCGGCGGGCGTGGCTTTGGCCGAGGCGCTCGACCGCCTGCCCAAACGCCCGACCTACATGGTCTGCGGCATGTTGGGCACCAAAGATGTCGGTGGCTACCTGCGCCCGCTCAAAGAGCACACAGAACAGCTGATCGCCGTGTCGATCCCGGATTCGCAAGCCACGCTTTCCGCGCATGAAACCGCAGACTTCGCCCGTGGCGAAGGTTTCGACACGTTGGAAGCCGAGAGCGTGCTCTCCGCCGTCCAAGGCATTGTGTCCGAGCACCCGGAGGCGCGCATCCTGATTTGCGGTTCACTCTATCTCGCCGGGCATGTGCTTCAGAGCAATGGTTAAGATCATCTGTGCGCCCCTGTGGGTTTGCGCCGACGGCCTGTGAGCGTAATTCTGTCTTCGATCTTTAGGAGACAGACTCATGGCTTTGGAATTCGGCGTAGACACGTTTGGCGACGTCACATGGGACGAGAACGGCAATGATTTGCCTCAGGGGCAGGTCATTCGCAACGTCATAGCGGAGGGCGTTCTGGCCGATCAGGTCGGCCTCGATGTCTTTGGCCTCGGCGAACACCACCGCCCTGATTTCGCCGTCTCCGCGATTGAGCCCGTGCTGGCCGCCATCGCCGCGCAGACGTCCAAGGTCAAACTGACCTCCGCTGTCACCGTTCTCTCTTCTGACGATCCGATCCGGGTGTTTCAGCGTTTCTCCACCCTGCAAGCGATCTCCAACGGGCGCGCCGAGATTACGCTTGGTCGTGGCTCTTTTACGGAAAGTTTCCCGCTCTTTGGCTTTGATCTTTCGGATTACGAAATGCTGTTCGAGGAGAAATTCGACCTCTTCAAACGTCTCGCGACCGAGGAAAAAGTGAGCTGGTCGGGACGTCACCGCACGCCCTTGAAAAACCAGATCGTCTACCCGCGCCCGGAGCGTCAAATCCCGGTCTGGATCGGGGTCGGCGGCACACCCGAGTCCGTCGTGCGCGCGGCCACCAACGACATTTCCATGGCGCTGGCGATCATTGGCGGCAATCCGGCCCGGTTCAAACCCTATGCCGATCTTTACCGTGATATTCACAAGAAAATGGGCGCGAAAATGCTCCCCCTCGGGGCGCATTCGCCGGGCCATATCGCCAGCACGGACAAAGAGGCCCGTGACCGCTTTTTCGAAGGCTACAAAATCATGCACCAACGGATCGGGCGCACCCGTGGCTGGCCGCCGCTGTCTCGTGACGCATTTGAGCAGGAAATTGATCACGGGGCGCTTTATGTCGGCTCGCCCGACACCGTGGCGCAAAAGATCGCCGCGACGGTCTCGGTGCTTGGGCTGGATCGGTTCGACCTCAAGTATTCCGCTGGTCCGGTGCCCCATGAGCTTTTGAGGGACAACATCCGGCTCTATGGCGAGGAGGTCGCGCCGCGTGTGCGGGCGATTTTGAAAAAGGGTTAACTTTCCCGGGGCTCCGCCCGCAAACCCCTGAAAAGGTCCTCTGGACCTTTTCTATTCCGGGGTTTGCCCCCAATCCTTGTCCTGCATTTCTCTGAGGCGCGAGGCCGTGCGTTCAAATTCAAACGCCCCCGCGCCCTCGATATATAGCCGCTCCGGCTCATCGACGGCGGAACACACCGTGCGGACCTTGGCCTCGTAGAGCGCATCAATCAGAGTCACAAAGCGTTTCGCCTCGTTGAAGTTGTGCCGCGTCAGGCGCGGAATGTCTTCGAGGATCAAAAGCTTCACCGCCTCCGCGATCACCAGATAATCCCCCGGTCCAAACATCTGGCCGCAGAGATCCCAGAACGTCGCCCGCGCGATCCCGTTGTGAAACTTCGGCAAAACGACATTCCGGCCTTTGACCTTCAACGTCAGGCTCTCTGTCGCACCGCCCGTGAGATCGGTCCAGATGTCATCCATCGTGGCCCGCACATCTGGCGTCACCGGATGGAAATAGACCGGCGTGCCAGTAAGGCGGCCCTGACGGTAATCCACCGGCGAATGGAGGTGGTGCACCTCAAGCCGCTCTTTGATGATCTCGATAAAGGGCAGGAACAGCTGACGGTTCAGCCCGTCTTTATAAAGGTCATCCGGCACTCGGTTCGACGTCGTCACCACCGTCACGCCCCGCGCGAACAGCCCCTCAAAGAGCCGCCCCACGATCATCGCATCGGCAATATCGGTGATCTGCATCTCATCGAAACACAAGAGGCGGATGTCACTCGCGATGCCTTCGACCACGGGCGCGATGGCGTCCGAGGTGCCCGACTTCCGCGCGGCCTCAATACCCGCCTGCACCTCTTGCATAAAGGCGTGGAAATGGACCCGTCGCGCGGGCACGGGGGAGTGCTCATAAAACAGGTCCATCAGCATGGATTTGCCACGCCCGACCCCGCCCCAAAGGTAAAGACCCTTCACAGGCTCGGGTTTTTTGCGCCCGCCGATGAGGGACAAAAGCCCCTTTTTCGTCGGTTGATTGCCCAAATCCGCGCGCACACGCTCCAAGAGCGGCAAAACAGCCGTCTGCGCCGGGTCTTCGCGTAGGGTGCCATCGGCCACACGCGCCGCGTAAATATCCATCAACGTATCCATGTGCCCGTGCTTACGCCTCTTGCGATCATAAGAAAAGATGATGTGACGCATCTCTATCATTCGATTGACCTGAACCGCGTTTTTGCCGAAAGGTCAAACAAAGGAGACCTCGCATGTCCCAAACACGCACGCCCCTCATCACCCCGGTTCTCATCGCTGGCTGTGTTGTAATCATCGTCAGCTTCGCGATCCGCGCGTCTTTCGGCGTATTCCAGATCCCGATCAGCACGGAATTCAACTGGCCCCGCGCCGAGTTTTCCCTCGCCATCGCGATCCAGAACCTGTTCTGGGGCATCGGTCAGCCGATCTTTGGCGCTTTGGCCGAACGCATCGGGGACCGCAAAGCAATCATTCTCGGCGCGTTGACCTATGCGGCGGGCTTGGTGCTCTCCTCCTTCGCGGTCTCGCCGCTGGCGCATCAATTCTATGAAACGCTCGTCGGCTTCGGCATCGCGGGCACCGGCTTTGGCGTGATCCTCGCCGTTGTGGGCCGCGCCTCCTCGGATGAAAACCGCTCCATGTCTTTGGCCATTGCCACCGCCGCGGGCTCCGCCGGTCAGGTCTTTGGCGCGCCTGTGGCCGAGTGGCTTTTGAGCTTTATGTCCTGGCAGAATGTCTTCCTGCTGTTCGCAGCCGCCGTACTTGCGTCCCTGTTCGTGCTCCCCTTGATGCGAAGCCCCGACGTCGCCAGCAAAGCCGAGCTGGAGGAAAGCCTTGGCGCGATCCTTGGCAAAGCCTTCCGCGATCCGTCCTATAGCCTGATTTTCTTGGGCTTCTTTTCCTGCGGCTATCAGCTCGCCTTTATCACCGCCCACTTCCCCGCCCTTGTGACGGAAATGTGCGGCGCGATTGATCCCTCCGGCACCTTGGCCTCCATCGGCGTGACCTCGACCTCCGCGCTCGGCGCCGTGTCGATCTCTCTCATCGGTTTGGCCAATATCGGCGGGACGTTGTTCGCGGGCTATCTCGGCAAACGCTATTCCAAGAAATACCTGCTCTCCGGCATCTACCTCGGGCGCACCATCGCGGCGGCGGTCTTCATCGCGCTGCCAATCACGCCCACATCCGTGCTCGTGTTCTCGGTGGTTATGGGCGCGCTCTGGCTCGCCACCGTGCCACTGACCTCCGGCCTCGTCGCGCACATCTACGGGCTGCGCTACATGGGCACGCTTTATGGGATCGTCTTCTTCTCCCACCAACTCGGCGCCTTCTTGGGCGTTTGGCTCGGTGGGCGGCTCTATGACCTTTACGGCGATTACACGCTTGTCTGGTGGGTCGGGGTCGGCATCGGGGCGTTCTCCGCCATCGTACACCTGCCGGTCAAGGAAAGCCCGCTGTCTCTGCGCCCTAGGGCAGAAGCCCCTCTGACCTAAGCCGCGCCTCCCAGCCCTCCGGGCCGGTAAAGAGATGCGTCTGCCAGCCACGCGCCTTGGCCGTGTCGATATTCTCCTGCCGGTCGTCCGTGAACAGCAAACGCTCCGGCGGGATTTTACAATCGGCCTCGACCATCTCGTAAATGAGCGCATGCGGCTTCACACAGCCCATCCGCCCCGACACATAGCGCCGATCGAATTCCGTCAAAAACGTATACCGCGTCTCGGCAAATTCAAAGCTTTCGATCCCGAAGTTGGTCAGCGCAAAGACCGGCACGCCGTTCGCGCGCAGCGCCCGCAACAGACCCACGCTCTTCGGAATTTCCGGCGTCGCCATCTTAATCCAGTCGAAATACCACATCAGGATTTCGTCTTTGAACTCCGCGTACTGCTCGGCACAGGCCTCGACCGTCTTGCGGAAATCTTGCCCCTGATCGACGAGATCGTTCATCGCGTGCAAATCGACCGTCTCAAACATCGCCTTGCGCCGCGCTTCGCCGACCACCGCGTCGTAATGCCGTTCCGGCTGCCACTCGATCAACACGTTGCCGACGTCAAAAATAACTGCTTCGATACTCATGCCACATCCCTTTTCGCGCCCTGCACCGCACGCTCCAAGGCGTCCAAGAACCGCGACCGATCCGCTTTGGAAAAAGCCTTGCCGCCACCTTGGCGAAACGGGTCCGCCGCGCGCAGGTCATACATCAAATCGCGCATCGCCAAAGCATTGCCGATATTGGCGGAGGTAAAGGCCTCCCCATCATGTTTCAAAACCCGCGCACCCGCCTCGACGCATTTCGCAGCCAGCGGAATATCCGCCGTCACCACGACATCGCCGCGCCCCGCTTGGTCCGCAATCCATTTGTCCGCCTCGTCCGGTCCGTCCGGCACGATCACCAGCTCGACATAGGGATTGAGAGAGGGCCGCAGCCCGCCGTTACAGACCAACACCGCCTGCATTTTGTGCCGCGTAGCGACCTTTTCGACCTCGCCCTTCACCGGGCAGGCATCGGCATCGACATAGATTCTCGTCACAGTGCGGGTCTTCTTCTTGGTCTAAATACTCTGTCACCCACCGCCGATGAGTGCCCCCGCAGCGAACACCAGCGCGCCGCCGAAAACAACCTGAAACGCGGCCCGCATAAACGGCGTGTTCATGTATTTCTTTTGAATCCAGGCAATCGCCCAGAGTTCGACAAACACCACCACCATCGCGATGATCGTCGCGGTCCAGAAATGCGGGATCAAATACGGAAGCGCGTGACCCAAGCCGCCGATCATCGTCATGACGCCCGAGGCCACGCCCCGTTTGACCGGCGACCCACGTCCCGAGAGCTCCCCATCGTCAGAGGCCGCCTCGGTAAAGCCCATGGAAATCCCCGCACCGACCGAGGCCGCAAGGCCGACCAAAAATGTCGTATGCGTATCCTGCGTCGCAAAAGCCGTCGCAAAGATCGGCGCGAGCGTCGAGACGGACCCATCCATCAGGCCCGCCAACCCCGGCTGCACCCAAGTCAGGACAAACTGACGATGTGCCGTCTTGTCCTCCTCGGATCGGGCATCGGCGTCGAGATGTTCCTCCTCCAACGCGCCCGCCATTTTGTCGTGCCCGGCCTCTGCGGCGGCCAACCGGCCCAAAAGCGCGCGGGTATCTGCGTCCTGTGTCCGAGCCGCCGCTTTGCGGTAAAACTGCTCCGCGCCCTGCTCCATCGCGCGGGCCTCTTCCCGAATCCGCTCAAGCCCAAGGTTCTCGACGAGCCACACCGGCGTGCGCGCATAATAGCCCGAGACATGCTCACGCCGGATGAGCGGGATCACATCCCCGAACCGCTTTTGATGGAGCTTGATGAGCGCCTCGCGGTGCCCGTCTTCTTCATGGGCCATCTCGTCGAAAATGGTCGCACTGTCGGGAAAATCCGCGCGCAACAGCTCGGCATATTGCCGGTAAATGCGCGCGTCGTCTTCCTCGGAGGAAATCGCGAGCGCGAGGATTTCCTGTTCCGTCAGGTCCGAGAACCGCTTGCGTGAGGTAAAGCCGGGAAACATGTGGAGGGTTCATCCTTTTGGGCTCAATTTAGAATGGTTCTAAAGTAGAGCGTTGCGAGTCGCTGAACAACGGTTATTTGGTCGCAGGATGCATCCGCAGCATCCCTCTTGTCAAAACTGAACCATTCAGTTTAGAAAAGACCAGCCGCTCTGTCGTGCGGTGACATTCGACACATCCCTGTCGAACACTGGGCGGGCCGACGGGCCTGCCTTTTTTCTTTGCGTCGGCGTCGCGCGTCAGATGATACTCACCTCAGGAGGCCTCGAACATGCCGTCACATCCGAAAATTCGACAGGGCCGCAAATACGAACAGGTGCTGGACGGCGCCCGCGACGTCTTCCTGCGCGACGGGTTCGAGGGCGCCTCTGTCGATGACATCGCCCGCGCGGCCAAAGTGTCCAAGGCGACGCTCTACAGCTATTTCCCCGACAAACGTGTGCTGTTCCTCGAAGTCGCCGCACAGGAAAGCCATCGTCAGGCGGACGCGTTCCAAGATCACATGGACGAAAGCCTGCCCGCAGAGGTCGTCCTCCCCGCTGCCGGTCATAAAATTCTCGACTTCGTGCTCTCTGACTTCGGCCTCGCGGTCTACCGCATCGCCATTGCGGAAAGCTCTCGGTTCCCGGAAATTGGCCGAAAATTCTATGACAGCGGGCCGGGACTGGTCAAAGCGCGCCTGTCGCAATATCTCGACTGTTGTGTGGCGCGGGGGGAGCTCGTGATTGAGGACACCGGACTGGCGGCGGAGCAATTCGCCGATCTGTGCAAGGTCCGGACCCTCATGCAGAGCGCTCTGAACGTGCGCGATACGATCCCGGAGACGGAGCGCGACCGGATCGTGACCAGCGCCCTCGATATGTTTTTTGCCCGTTACGGAGGTTCCAAATGACCCGTTTTCTACTCATGACACTTGCAGCCGTGGTGCTCACCGCCTGTCAGGACGAGACCGCCGAGGCGGAGACAATGCCCATCCCGACACCGCCCGAGATGGCTTGCGGGACAGAGATCATTGAGCCGCTGATCGGTCAGCCGCAATCCGCGTTGGAGACAGTCGAGCTTCCCGAACTTTACCGCGTGATCGGCCCTGACATGGCCGTCACCATGGACCACCGGCCGAACCGTCTCAACATCCTGATTGATGAGGACGGCGTGATCCTTTCCGCCGCCTGCGGCTAAGCCACAGGGCGACACGACCTCCAAGCAACAGAAAAGCCGAGGCGGAGCAGACCCGCCTCGGCTTTCTATTGAGTGTAGAGCGAGATCCCCGGCGCCGCGAACTGGGTGGGGGCTGTTAAACCGCGACACCGGGGCAAAGCGTTCTCGCTCTAGGGACAAGTTTTGCGCGTAGAACCCGACCAAATGAGGAATGAATCAAGAAAAAGAGCGGGCCATTTTGCGTCACAAATGTGTCCATCCACAGGCTACGCACAAGATCCCTTGATTTGAGACCGCAATAACCCCACTCTCAAGGTATGACAGCACATACGCCCACGCCCTTTCCGGGCCAGCCGCATGGCTCCGCGCCCCTACCCGACAAGGTCGCTTTCGACCGGCATGAGCTTGGGGCGATCATGGGGCTCTACGGGCGGATGGTCGCCGCTGGTGAATGGCGCGATTACGGCATGTCGTTTCTCAAAGATGTCGCCGTCTTTTCCGTCTTTCGCCGCACCGCTGAGCATCCGATCTATCGCATTGAAAAACGGCCAAAATTGCGCGGAAAACAGGGGATGTACGCCATCATCGGCATGGACGGACAAATCCTCAAACGCGGCGCGGACCTGCGCACCGTATTGCGCGTGTTTGATCGCAAATTGATTCGATCCGTGGACTAGGGCACCGGCGAAGGTCAGCCGAGCCGACGATGCGCCGTCACGGGCCCGTCTCCCTGCGCCTCGATCCGCGCAATCGCCCGTTCAATCGGCTCGTAATTCACCGCCATATGATGCGCATTCGCGTGGATGAGCACCTCGGCATCGACGCAAAGCGCCACATGGCCGTTCCAAAACAACAGATCGCCGCGCTGACAGCCGCCCGTGGCCTCCCCGCCCAGCGCGCTTTGTAGGTCGCTATCGCCGGGACAGTCGATCCCACAGGCCAAGAGCCCCGCCTGCACCAGACCCGAGCAATCAATCCCAAAGGCCGAATTGCCGCCCCAGAGGTAGGGCGTCCCAAAGAACAGCTGCGCGATGGTCACGGGGTCGGAAAATGGGCGCTCGATGGGCCGCACATGCGCCTTGGGCACATAGAGACCACCCTCGATTTCGAGGAATTTCTTGCGCTCATCAATGACGCGAATCTTGGACCCGAAAGACAGCGATGTGACCGCCTCGGATTTGAAACTGTCACTCGGATAGAGATGCGTCGCCCGCGCGGAAATCAGATGCGTCGGCGCCAGGTAGGCGGCCAAATCCGCCTCCTCCACATAGCCGACATAGCCATCCTTTGCAGCGCGACCAAAGGCCCAGCCCTCGTGCACCTCCAAGACGTCAAACCGCTCCCCCCAGAGGAATTGCCGATCCCGCGCCCCACCCGGTGCCGCACGCAGATCGGCCACGGGTTGATCCACGCCATAGGCCGCCGGGACCACCTCAGCCTGTCCATCACGCGCAAACCCAGAAAGCGCCACACGCGCGTTCGCCGGGGTCAGTCGTCGGTCCATCACTCCGCCCATCACAGATCCAAAAGCTCCGGCAATGCGGCCAGGATCGCCCGCGCGCCCTGTCCGACGCCGCCTTTTGTCCGCCCCGGTGCAGCAGATCGCGTCCAGCCGTAAACATCGAAATGCATGTAGCGTGGTGTTTCCGTCACGAAACGGCGCAAGAACAGCGCCGCCGTGATCGCCCCCGCCATGCCGCCCGCCGGCGCATTATCCAGATCGGCGATCCCCGGCTCGATCATCGGCTCGTAGGGCTCCCAATAGGGGAGCTGCCAGAGCGGGTCGGCCACAGTCACACTCGCCGCTGCGATCTTTTGCGCATCATCGGGCTTAGTCGCAAAATAGGGCGCGAGATCGGCCCCGACCGCGACCCGCGCCGCGCCCGTGAGCGTGGCCATGGAAATCATCAAATCCGGCGGCGTCTCATCCGCCAAGGCCAAGGCATCGGCCAGAACCAGACGCCCTTCGGCATCCGTGTTGTTGATCTCGACGGTGAGGCCCTTGCGCGAGGGCAGGATGTCTTGTGGGCGGAAGGCCGCGCCCCCCACGGCATTCTCCACCGCCGGGATCAGCACCCGCAACCGGAGCGGTAAATTCAGCGCCATGATCATATGCGCCAGCCCCAAAACGGTCGCGGCCCCACCCATATCCTTTTTCATCAGCCCCATCGAGGCCCCGGGTTTGAGGTTTAGGCCCCCCGTATCAAAACACACGCCTTTGCCGACAAGCGCTAGGGTCGGCCCCGCCGTCCCCCACGTCATGTCAATGAGGCGGGGCGCACGCGGCGAGGCGCGTCCCACCGCGTGGATCATCGGGTAGTTCTCGTCGAGAAGCGCCTCACCGGTCGTCACGGTGATCTCCGCGCCGAACTGACCCGCCAGCTTGCGCGCTGCGTCCTCCAACTCTTGCGGCCCCATATCATTCGGCGGCGTGTTGATCAGGTCGCGGGTGAACGCTTCGCCTGCGGCGATGGCTTCGAGCCGCGCGGCATCAACACCTTCGGGCGCGACCAGTTCTGCACTCGGTTTTTTCTGAGAGGCGTAGGTGTCATAGACGTAGCCCGCGAAAAGCCATCCCAAAAGCTGTTCGTCAAGCGCCGCATCCGAAAGCGTCGTCTCCAGATGATAGACCCCTTCCGGGAGTTTTCCGCGCACCGCGCCAAGCGTGAAACGCGACCGGGCGCGCGCTTTGGCGTCACCCAATCCGGCAATCGCACCCGTAACACCGCCCTCTCCGGGCAAAAGGCAAACCGTCCCGGCCCCCGCCGAAAAACTTTGCGCCCGCGCCCATGTGGCCTGTGCCTCAGGCAGCTTGGCCAGCAGGTCGTCGAGGTCTTCAGCTGTGACGAGATAGAGCGGGCGAGAGGCCGCGTCGGCCTCACGAAAGGAAAGTGACATCGGGTGAGCCTTTCTTGACAGTCGTGCCAAGACTAGCGCATCCGATGCCACCTGCAAGCGGGTTCCCTCCGCCCCCGGCCTCCGGAGAGGCCCGGCTCATAGCGCGGTCAGAACGCGATCAGAGCGATGCGCCCTGATGGTCCCACACCGCCAGGAGGGAGTTTTCCCCGATCCTGAGCAACCGGTCGACACAGGCGGCCAAAGCCGTGCTGTCAGTCGTCCCGGCGAGCTGACTGACATCTTTCGCGACCTCGGCAAAACTCACCATGCCGATCTGATCCGCAATGGCGATCATGGACCGCGCCGCCTTTTGCACCTCGCCAAAGGCGCCCTTTTTGTAACTGCGCTCAATCTTTGCCAAGCGCACGGCCAGTTCTTCCATCGCGCGCGTCACGACACCATCGGCCCCGGACACGCCAAGCTGTGCATAGAGCTTGTCCAATTGGTCCCGATTAACGAGCACGGCCCCATTTGGCCGCAATTTTACCACCACCATAGTTCACCCCACATAGTGCGCCCCCACGCGCAAGGAGACCTTTGCACAATCAGCCTCAAGAAAAGGTTTAACCCCTGTGAGTTTTTCCCTCGAAATCCTCTCAAACTGTCACTACATTCTACATGTTTGTCCGCAGAGAACCGAAAAAGAGAGTTTCGCGCCATGAAATACGCACGCCCCCTCCCGACCTATATGGCTCAACGCTATCATGGGTGGAAAGCCACTACGTTTTCCGAGAATAAATCTTGGTACAAGCGCCTTGCAGAAGAGGGCCAACGCCCGCGCGCTTTCATCATTTCCTGCTGTGACTCGCGCGTTCATGTGACGTCGATTTTCGGTGCGGATCAGGGTGAGTTCTTTATTCACCGCAACATCGCGAACCTCGTGCCGCCCTTCACCGATGACGGCGATCACCACGGCACGTCCGCCGCCATCGAATACGCGGTGACGGCGCTCAAAGTGGCCCATATCGTCGTGCTTGGTCACTCAAGCTGTGGCGGTGTTCAGGGCTGTTATGACATGTGTTCCGGGAATGCGCCCGAGCTTGAGGAAAAATCTTCCTTCGTCGGTCGCTGGATGGACATTCTGCGCCCGGGCTACGAGCGCGTGTTGCAGGTTCCCGAAGTGGACCGCAAAGCCGCGCTGGAAAAAGAGTCGATCCTCGTGTCGCTCGAAAACCTGATGACCTTCCCCTTTGTCCGGGATGCGGTCGAAAGTGGCAATCTCACGCTGCACGGTCTCTGGACCGACATCGGGGACGGTGACCTGCTTCAGTATGACCCCGAGGCCAAGGAATTCGTCCACGTCTAAGGTCATTGCCTAAGGTCTGATCACGGAGGTCTCTTCGGAGACCTCCACAGATCCCTGACATCTCGCCTGTGTTACGCCACGTGGCGCAACACGTCTTTGAGCACCTGATCCTCGTCCTCGACGGCGTGCGCCTCGGTCAAGAGGAACGGCGTATTGGCGACCTCTTCCGGGTGCGGTGCCGTGATCGGCGCACCGGCCGTGACCGACACGGAACGGACGAACATCGGTTTCGTCATCTGCGTCACCACATTGCGCGCCTCCATCACCGGGCGTTCGGTTTTCATCTCCTCGGCCTCAACAGTGTCCTCCGGGAAAAACATCACGGCCCCGCTTTGATGCAGGCTGAGCGCGAGAATGCGGCCTTGGCGGGCTTTGGAGAGATAATCGGTCATGGGACTGTCCTTTCTAGTAAGCAAAAACGCAGTGTCGGGATCAGGCCGCGAGGACCAGCCGTGCGCCGAGATCGGGGCGGAAATCGGGATCGTCCCGATAGCCCCCCAAAAGCACGACATTCGAGCCGCGTGTTTGCTCTGTCAGATTGTGATTGGCCGGTCGTCCGGTTGCCTCTTGGGCAGGCACGTCCCAGTTGAACAGGATCGGGCTATTGGCCTCGACAGACTGGTCTTCGCGCGTCATCAGCTTGATCATGGTTCCATCCTTTTCGGTCCGTGCCCCCGAACCCTGAGATGATCGGACCACAGCCCTCCAATTGAGGGAATAAAGGCTTGGAAACAATTTGAGCTATCTCGGAAATTAAAACGCAGCGCAAAAACAATACGCATGTGCTTTCAACAGCTTAAGTCACTGTTAAACCAAGTTTTTCAAAAGTTAAAATCCGCGATATTGGCCGCATCTTGGTTAATTCTTCTCAACACCCGTGGCGGTCATCCGGCGGAGTTGCGGCAACAATCTGGCACCTGTCTCAAGGGGCAAAATTGGCCGTCATTTTCCGAATCGAAACGGGGGCGCAGGGGCGGTTTACCGCCGCCCGCGCCCCCGCCATGTCCTCTCGGCTCAATCGAGGATTTGCCCCTCAGGCCAGCGCAACGTTTCACTGATCTGAATGGTCTGCGTCGCCCCCGCGTCGAGATCAAAGCGCCACGCGAGCACCCCTCGGCGATCCTCCACCGTCTCCTCATCCGGCGCGGGCGTGGCCGTCCAGTCGATCTTGAGATCGTCCTGCTCCGTCACGGACACCCGGTCCAGCACCTCGATGGGCCAAGACATGCGCGTCAGGTTCTCCACCTCGATCCGCCAGGCCGTCGCCTCCTCAGTCCGTTTCGAAATCATCCCCCGATCGCCCTCATTGCGGCTCTCCAGAATGCGCGCGACACGCAGACCTTCGACCGGACCAAAGGCCAGCTCGCTTTCCGCGCCCTCCGCCATCGCCTCCATATAACTGCTGCCGAGGCTCACCCCATCCCGGATCAAACGCACCTCTCCGGGGACGAGCAACTCGCCGCTGTCATTCGTAAAGCCCGCCATCAGATACCCGACCTCCTCATAGAGCGGCACCGCCCGCACAAAGACATCCGGGCTGAGATCGAGCGTCGAGAGCGCAAATTCACGCCCCTCAGGCCCCGACGCGAGAGAGGCAAGGTCTGGCGCGCGATAGGTCTGGCTCAACCCGTTGAGCGACACCGTCGCCTCCTCGCGCTCCATCATCAGCGCCTCTTCGATCATCGGCGCCGCCGCGTCGGCCATGGCCATGCTGCTCCGAAGCTTTGGCTCAGAACTCGGATCGAACACCCGGCGCACCTGTTCATAGACCTCCTCGGGCGCGGCCTTTCGGTTCGGATTGTCCGTCGCAAAAGACAGCGCCACATCGTCCCAATATTCCGCGGTCTGCTGCACCGCATAGACCGCGCGGGTCAGGGACAGACTCCGATCCTCGGTGCCAAGCTCCGCCGTATAGCGCGGCTCCCAATAGGCGTCAGAGGACATGTAGCTCACGCGCAGGGTCACCTCCCCCGCCGCCTCCACCGTCACAGGGACAGTCATTTCCAACCGCGGCCCCTCATAGGGCACGAGCACTTTCACCTCTGCCCGCGCCGCCGCGATGTCCTCTCTGAGCTCCTTGAGATCGCGCTCAGCCTCCGCCGCGCGCTGCTCCGCCTCTTGGCGCGCCTGACGCGCCGCGAGCGACTCGTCGCGCACCATGCGGGCAATCGCGGCCATCTGGCTCGCGTCCTGCCCCTCGCCGACGGTCAAGCGGTTGAGATAGGCCAGCGTATCTTCCGCTGCCATCCCCTCTAGGCGGATCGCCTCGATCTCTTGTTTGCGCTCCCGCATCGTCTCTTCCAAGGCATCCAGACGCGCTTTCGCCGCCTCTGCGGCCTCCGAGCGGTAAAGCTCCGCCTCGCGCAGCTCCGCCTCACCATAAGCGATGGACCCAAGGCGCGCGCCCGTCACCTCAACTTGCAGGCTCCGCAAAATTCCTGCGGGGTTAGAACCGGGCGGAATATCGGACAGGACAACCTCATGCGCGCCCTCGGGCACAGTCACCGTGACCTCCCGTGTGACCATCGCCCCCCTCGGATAGAGCGTGGCCTCCGTCACATGGCTTTGCGCATCGAATGTCTCGGCCAGCGCCGGGACGGAAACACTCGCGAGGAGTAGGGTAGACGCCGCAAGGGGACGCAGGCGGGGGATCGGAAACATGGTAACCTCCTTATAAGTCACGCCAAAAGGTCCGCTGACGCCCGCCTTTGTGCAACCCATATTCCCGTGAAGGCCCGTTTTCACGGTCGGAGAGGCGAAACCCCGCCGACCTCATCTCACGGGCCTGTGACCAGGCCATGAAAGTGGGCGCATGAAAAAGGGCGCTCGAAAGCGCCCTTTGAAACTTTGCGATAATGCGGAAAGGCCTTAGCCCTTTTTGAGCACCCGACGGCCCAGAAGCTCGGCGATCTGAACCGCGTTCAGAGCCGCGCCTTTGCGCAGGTTGTCGGAGACGCACCAGAGGTTGATGCCGTTCTCAACGGTGACGTCCTGACGGATACGGGAAATGAAGGTCGCGAAATCGCCGACGCTTTCGACCGGGGTGACGTAGCCACCGGCCTCACGCTTGTCGACGACGAGAATGCCCGGCGCTTCGCGCAGGATGTCGCGGGCTTCGTCCTCATCGAGGAACTCTTCGAATTCGATGTTGATCGACTCGGAGTGACCGACAAAGACCGGCACGCGCACGCAGGTTGCGGTGACCTTGATCGACGGATCGACGATTTTCTTCGTCTCGACGATCATCTTCCACTCTTCTTTCGTGTCGCCCGAGTCCATGAAGACGTCGATATGCGGGATCACGTTGAAGGCGATCTGTTTCGGATAGACGGTCGGCTCCACTTCCTGACCCGGCACATACATGCCTTTAGTCTGGTTCCAAAGCTCATCAATCGCGGCTTTGCCGGAACCGGACACGGACTGGTAGGTGGACACGACGACGCGTTTGATCTTGGCGCGGTCATGCAGCGGCTTCAGAGCCACAACCATCTGCGCGGTCGAACAGTTCGGGTTCGCGATGATGTTCTTGTTGGAATACATCTCGATCGCGTCCGGGTTCACTTCCGGCACGATGAGCGGGATTTCCGGGTCGTAGCGATAGAGGGACGAGTTGTCGATCACGACACAGCCCGCCGCCGCCGCTTTCGGCGCGTATTTTTTCGTGGCGTCAGAGCCGACAGCAAAGAGAGCCATATCCCAGCCAGAGAAATCGAACGTGTCGAGATCCTTGGTGGTCAGGGTCTTGTCGCCAAAGCTCACTTCGGTGCCGAGAGATTTGCGCGATGCCAGCACAGCGATCTCATCAACAGGGAACTCGCGCTCGGCGAGGATGTTCAGCATTTCGCGGCCCACATTGCCCGTGGCGCCTGCGACGACGACTTTATAGCCCATTTGGGTCTCCTCTCAGTCAAGGGTGACTGGCGCGGAGCCTTACAAGAAAGGGACAAAGGAGAAAAGAGGGATTAGCGCCGCGCGGCCTGTTGTGCGGCCCGAATATGCACCTTTGCCGCGGTTTCGTCGATTTCAACCCGGCCATCGGCCCCTGTCGATACCCGCGGGAAATGGACCTGATCAAGATAATTCATGAAAGTGGCTCTCAGGGCCTCATCGAAGGTGAGTGATTCCGCCTGTGTGAGTGTCGTGGCGAGGGCCTCTGGCCCATCACACGGCACCACCAGACCGGGCATGGCAAAAAACGCCTCACCGAGGGTGATCACCGGCCGGTCGTAGAAGAACGCCTGAAGCCCGACAGAGGAATTGATCGTGATCACGCCTTGGCTTTGGCGGACCTGCTCGAACGTGTCGGTTTGGTTGTCAATGATGAGCCGCCCGTCCGAGGCCGCAACAGCACGGGCGAGCGGGTCGGCCAGAGAGATTTTCGCCGAAGGGTGTTCCTTGATCCGGATGTGCCAGCCGTGCGGCAGGTGCGCGGAGGCCGCCGCGAGGATAGAAAGCATGTTCTCGACGGAGCGCACCCAGCCCGAGAACAATGTGATCTGGCTGTCGTTCGGGACTTGCAGCGGGACAAAGAGATAGCGCTCCTGTGCCAGACACATGTCCGACGATTGTCCGACATCAGTCCGACGCGACGCACGGGCTGTTAAGTTGGCGCCCAGCGCCCGCCATCCGTCGCCTTGGCGGTCTTCGCGACCTTCTGCCCAAGCGGTGTAAAATCGGGGATCTTTCGGTAACGAGCCCTTGGCATTCACGCCGGTATGGTCAAGCTGCATTCGTCCGGGGAACGGCGCCAGTTCCGCGAAAAGCGTGGGCACACCCGCATCCCGCGCGCCCTCCATGAACACCCGTCGCGACCCTGTGAGACCGTTCCAGCACATCGCAATCGTGTCTTTGTGGCGGCTGAAATACCGCCGCGACCCGTTGTATTGCAGGCGGATCAGGAACCGTTTCAGCGCCCGCGACACCGGACCTTTGGGCTGCCGTTTGGCGACGGAAATCGCTGCATCCACGCGGGCCTTTGTGTCCGGAAAATCGCGCAAAGACAAAGGGATGAGCCACAGAACCTTGTCGCCCCCGGCATGGCGGGCGACAGACGACATAAAGCTGTCTTTGTTGCGTTTGTAGCCTTTGAGATAGGTGATCATCGCCCCGATGTTCCTCGCGCTCTTCCCTATCTACCTACGCGCGGGCGCGCGGGCGGGCAAGCCCGTCGATACCTCCGACGGACTTAGCCCGGGTCGCGCGCAAAGAGGAGGTAGACGACAACGCCGATCATCAGGGACACCGCGTAATAGCCAAACACAAAATCATAGCCCGCGCCCTCAGAGCCAAGGACAAAGAGCCGCGCGGTGATCATCTGGGACAGGCCAACGCCCCCGATGGAGAAGAGGTTGATCAACGTCACCCCCCGCCCCATCAGCTCCTGCGGGATCAACTTGCGCCCATGCGCCATAACCTGCGGAAAGTTCGACGCAAAAAAACCGATCACTATAAAGCACAGGATCGCCAGCCCCAAAGCGCGTCCGGACGTCAGCCACAATGCCAAAACGCCCAAAAGCGCAAGCGCCGCACTCCCGGCCACGATGATCTTAGGACTGCGGATCAGACGATCCATGGGTCCAAAGGCGAGCGCCCCCGCGATCATTGCAAATGCCATCCAGAGCGTTCCGGCCCCGATTTGGGCCGGCGTCGCCCCGAAGGTCTCGGTCAGATAGCTTCCGATCCAACTGCCGCGAAGCCCAGCCGCGGGCGCATAGGCCACCATGGCGATGAGCAACACGGGATAAAGCGGGCGTAGTCGGAGCAAATCCCGCATCCTCGCGCTCGGGTGCACCTCTCTATCGACGCGCGGCGGATCTTGGACCGAGCGATAGAGCGCGAAAGCCACGCAGAGGGTCAGGACAGCAAGCGCGATGAGCGTCGCGCGCCAGCCGATAAGGCTCATGGAAAAGGAGAGCGGTGCAGCGGCCGCCACGTTGCCGAGGGAGCCGAGCCCGAGAATAAGCCCCGCATAGGTGCCAAAATGCGCGGGGCTTGCGGTGCGGGCGATCACGTAAAACCCGGTCATCAAAACGGGAGAGCACCCGATCCCGATCAGCCCCATAGCGACATAGACACCAAGCGGCCCCTGCGCGAATGCGAAAAGCCCCGCGCCAAGACCTCCGCCGAGAGACAAGAGTGTCACGGCCATCAGGCGCGGAGAGCGGTGATCCAAAAGCCAGCCCACGGGGATTTGCATCGCGGCGAAACAGAGGAACCAGATGCCCAAGGCTGTGGAAACTTGATCCGGTCTCAGGCCAATATCTTGTTGGAGCACCGGCGCGAACACGGCCAGACAGGCCCGGTAAAACTGGCTCAACCCGTAGGCCAAGATGAACCAGACCAACTCTTTGAGCATCCCAACCGGTTTCCTCATGACCTCCCCCTCCTCCAAGACGGTCATTCCTTCTGAGGCAATTCTCGCGGGCACGCAACAATCTCGACGGAAATCAGACCCTAAATCCGTGTGTTTCAGGCCTGATAGCGTTCCGGGACGCGGGCAGTTTGGTCAATCCGGCTGAAGGCGAGGCTGCGAACTTTGTCGACATCTCCGCCCTCCATCGCCACTTGCAGCTCTCTCAAAAGTCCCGCCACTTCGAATTGACTCAGGCGTTGTTCCTCCGCCCGAAGGATGCGCGCATGCGGTGTTTTGCGCATGTTTTTACGATCGACGAACAGCTCCTCATAGAGTTTTTCACCTGGCCGCAACCCTGTAAAAACGATCTCAATATCTCCCTGTCCGGTGTTGGGGTCTTTTTCCTGACGCCCCGACATCCGGATCATTTTTCGCGCCACGTTCAAGATGTTCTGAGCCTGCCCCATGTCGAGCACAAAGACGTCGCCCCCCTCCGCATAGGTGCCCGCCAAAAGAACCAAACGCGCGGCCTCTTGGACGGTCATGAAATAGCGGCGGACCTCCGGGTGGGTGACTGTGACGGGACCGCCCGCCTCGATCTGGGCTTTGAATAGAGGAAAAACAGAGCCGGAAGAGCCAAGCACGTTTCCGAAGCGCACCATGGAGAACAGCGTCGTTGTGGTGCGTGTCTGCAGATCCTGCAAGATCAACTCAGCGATCCGTTTGGTGGCGCCCATCACACTTGTCGGACGCACGGCCTTATCGCTTGAGACAAGGATGAACCGCTCGACCCCGGCCTCTATGGCGGCATCAGCCAGAGTCTTTGTGCCGAACACATTGTTGGCGACACCGGCAATTGGGTTGTCCTCGACCAGCGGCACATGTTTGTAGGCGGCGGCGTGGAGCACGATTTCCACACCTTCTCTTTGCATGATCTCTCTCAGTCGTTCGGGGTCAGTGATCGATCCGAGACAAGACACCACCGCAACCCCCGCCGCCCGCGCACGCGGAGCGAGGTCCATGTCGATGGTGTAGAGGTTGAATTCACTGGATTCGTAGAGAATGATTTTGGAGGGGCGACAGGGGAGCAATTGGCGACACAGCTCGGAGCCGATAGACCCCCCTGCGCCAGTCACCATGATCACGCGGCCCGCATAGCTTTGGGTCACCTCGGGCACATCGAGGTCAACCTTGCTCCGTTCCAGAATGTCGTTGGCCCCAACAACGCGCGGACGATCCCCATCGCGCTCGGCCAAGAGATCGATGACCGTCGGCAGCACCTGAACCTCGATCCCGGCCTGTTTGCATTGGTCGATGATCATGCGCTGACGCTTGGCCGCGCTTTCGGGCAGGGCCACGATCAGACGTTTGATGTCATGGCGATACATGTCAGCGACAAGCGACTTGGGCGACCAGACCGGAACACCGCCGACCTCGACACCCTGTAAGGCGCGATTGTCATCGAAAAAGGCCACGATCCGGATGTCGATAGCCTGGCTCATGGTCAGCGCCATCTGCACGCCAGCGGCACTCGCGCCAAAGACCGCAACCTTGGTGCGTTTGCGCAACCGTTCACGCAGATCCCCCAAGATGGAGACGGCGAGGGCGCGGCTGGCCGTCATGCCCGCGAAGGAGAAAGCCCAAACAGACAGCGACATCTCAAGAAACTTGGGCAGCGAAAACACTGCCCCGACCGCCAGCATCAGAAGCGCCGCGACAACACTGGCCAGCACCAAACGCAGCAAATCAGACGCGTTCAGGATCACGAGCTTGATCCGGTGAAGTCGAAACGCCGGGAGGAGGAGCATCCAAAGGCCAATCGCCGACAGCAAAACCTTGGCCAAAGATGTGGGCCAAGCAGAAGAATCCACGCCGTAAAATACAGAAACAGATGCCATCAAAGAGACGATGAAAACCGTCGTGTCAGAGGAATGGAGGATGAGACGCACGACCTTTGGCGGCAGGATCGTCAGACCCGTGATGAGCACCTTTTTATACACCGGCTTTCGCACCTTTGTCCTCTGAGACCTCCCCGCACTGGCCCCGATCCCGTGAGACTACGGCGTTCTCTGTCGCAGCCTGCTGACGGTCTGAGGTCCGGCGGGCGACGCGACTCCGGTCACGCCGGCCTTGTGGCGAGACAAGGGTACACCGAGGGTCTTTAAGAGAATCATAATGTCGAAACAAAGACTTGAAGATTTTTGATAGAGGAGGTCCAAACGCGCCTTGCGCAGCACGCAGCGCCGGGCATAAGCGGCATCCGTGTCCTCCGCCGTCGCGCAAGATTTGAGAATCCGCTCTTCATGCCGGTGAAACACCAAACTCGCGAGCCCGGTGACACCCGGACGGCTCCGGAGCACTTGGCCGTAAAGATCAGGAAAGCGGTCGACATAGAGCCGAAGCGGCGGACGCGGCCCGACAAAGGACATGTCTCCGCGCAGGATGTTCCAGAGCTGAGGAAGTTCATCGAGGCGGGTGCGCCGCAGAAAGGCGCCCCTCTCGGTGACGCGATCCGATTTGTCCCCGCCAGATACGCCGACGTCATGGGCGACCTGGCGCATGGTGCGAAATTTGATGAGGAGAAAGGCGACCTCCGGCGTTTTCATGCGCTCTGAGATGTAGAACACCGGGCGCCCCTCTCTCAGCAAGAGAAAGAGCGCAACGCCGAGGAGCACGGGCGCGAGGAGCACCAGCAAGATCAGCGCAAGGCTGATGTCGAACACACGTTTGGAAGTTGTCACGTTTACGCCCCGGCGGAATTGAGCGTCGCCTGCCAGTCGGCCACGATGGCCTCCGCGTCCTGATGAAGATCGATTGCGGGACAAAGCGCGGCGAGACGATCACTGTTCAGGACAATTTTTTGATGCCCCGCAAGTGTGCACGGGCGAGGGTGCCAAGGGAGCTTGGCAGACTCTAGAAGCGCATTCATCGACACCGGCATGTGGCCCCCCAGATTGAGAACAGACGGCAAGTTCCCCTCATGATCGGCCAGAGCGGTTAATATTTCGAAAAGACGCGTGGGACCGAGGTAAGACCGACGCGGTCCGTCGCCGTCGGGGAAAATGTCGAGGTCGCGCGCAGAGGTATGAGCGGCCGCCCCTAACAAAGCATCCGCCCCCGCCACATTCCCGATCCGAAGCGCGCAAATTTCGAGAGAGGACGCCTCACGCCACCGCGCACAGAGCTGTTCCACGGCCAGTTTGGTCTGACCGTAACCCGTATGCGGCGCGGGCATGTCGGCCTCGGAAAACGGTGCGTCGCGGCACATGCCGTAGATCGCCGACGATGAGGCAACGAGCACGCGCGATATGCCCGCGCGCTGCGCCGCGTGGAGTGCGTGTTCGACCGTCGCGAGGGTCTCCTCACGCGTCCGGGCTTGGGCCTCCGGGGCCAAGGCGGCCTTGTTCGCGGTCGCGCCGGTGAAGACGCAAAGCGTGTGAACGCGGTGCTGTGTAGCGACGTTGATGAAGGGTGCGGGATCGGAAAACTCCGACCAGACAAAGTGGTTCTCAGGCGCCTGAGGATGATCCGTGCGGAATTGCCAGATGTAGCGTCTGTTTTCCTGAGGGCTTAGTCGCTCGGCGGCTCGCAAAAGCGTCCCGATGCGGCCAGACGCCCCAAGAAAAGCAATCGCGTGTCCTGACATCTCATCCTCAAAATCGCTCACTCTTTTAGAGTTTAGCGGCCCCACGATGCTCAGACCAGCGCGAAGCCCTTAGAGTTGTCTCAGTCTGGCCCTTGCGCGCGCCACCGAAAAGGTTGCCATGGAAAGCCCGCCGATGTTTTACCTCCGGCGGGCGTCTCATGACATCCGATCAGGCAGGCAGAAGTTTCGAGAGGGCTTCATAGGTTTCCTCATAGTGATCCAACTCCGCCTCGAACCACGCCGTGCCACGTGTCGCGGCGCCGAGCGCGGTGAACAACTCGGCCTCGGCATTGGCAGGCATGAGTGCGTTGAACACGTCCCAACCGGGCGCGTCCGGGTGGCCTTCGAACCCGAGCACTTGCCCCTTGAGACCCGTCACGAGCGGCATAAGACCACCGGAATAAATACTCGGCACATGGATCGCGAGCCTGTCGATGGGCTGCAGCACCACGGGTTTGCACGCGGCCATCGCCTCTTTGACGGCCATTTTTGCCGCCATGCGGAAGGCATAATCAGAACTATCGACAGCATGGTGTTTGCCGTCGGTCAAAGTGACCTTGATGTCCACAACCGGGAGGCCATTGGCCCCCTCTTCCAAAGCATCACGCACCCCGGCCTCAACCGCCGACATGTAGTTGCGCGGCACGGCCCCGCCTTTGACGGTTTCCTCGAACACAAAGCCTGCGCCACGCGCCAGAGGGGCGAGTTCGATGACGACATCTGCAAATTGCCCAGCACCGCCGGATTGTTTGCGGTGGCGATAATGAGTCCCACCGGGTTTGGAAATGGTTTCCTTGAGCGCGGGCGGGATGGCTTCGACCACGGTGGTGACCCCGAACACATCGGACAGCTTGTCGATCACCCGGCGCTGGTGCAGCGTGCCTTGGGTGGCGAGAACCGCCTTGCCGCTTTGTTGGTCTTGGCCCACGGAGAGACCGGGATCAATGTCCGCCAGTTTGCCCAGCGCGGCGGAGAGACGCGCCTCGTCCCGGTCGCTTTCCGGCGAGAGGAGCACGCGGTTCTTCGGCTTATGCGCCACGGCCCATGCGGGCGTGTCCACGATCCCGTCCGAGGTATAGACTGGCCCACGCAGAGACAGGTGCTCGGTCTTGACGGTCAGGCCAACCTCCCCCGGCGCCAGTGACGTGATCGGCGTCTTGGTGTCGATGTCCACGAGCGAGCCAATGGTGCCGCCCATGACTTCTGACCCGGATTGCAATGTCGCGCCGACGGCGCGGATCAAAACGGTTTTACCGAGGTGTTTGACCTGATCGGCAAAGATGCCGATGGCGGCGGGAGGCGCGTCGAACCGGACAGAGAGCGCCGAGACATCCGGCGTTTCGTGGCGCAGGCTTTTCATAAGGCGCGTGAGGCCGAACCCGTGGGAGGCGGAGCCGAGGAAGGCCGGGATCAGATCGTGATGCTGAAGCGCGCGGGTGGCGATCTCGTAAAGCTCTTCGGTGAGCGGGGTCTGATCCTCAATCAACTCTTCGAGCAGGTGGTCGTCATAATCTGAGAGGTGTTCAAGAAGCTCTGCGCGGGCTTCCTCCTCGCGGTTGCGGGCGCTGTCCGGCATTTCGACGAGGGAGGAGCGCTTTCCCTCCTGAAACGCCCAGGCGCGTTCCGAGATCAGGTCCACAACGCCGGTGATTTCGCCATTCTCGCGGATCGGCACTTCGCGAAGGACGATCCCATGCGCCGAATAGGTTTGAAGCGCCGCTGCGATGTCGGCGGTTCGGTCCTGTGCTGCATCCATTTTGTTGAGAAAGATCATGGTCGGAAGGCCAGAGGCCTCTAAGAGCCGAAGGTAAGGCGCGGCGAGAACGGCGGCGTCCGCTTCGGCCGGGACACAGAGCACGGCGGCATCGCTGGCCGCAAGCGCCGCGCCGACCTGCGCAATCGCATCGCCACCACCGGGGCAATCGAGAATGGCCCATTCCTGATCGAGATAGTTAAACCGGGTCACCGCGGTCTCGCCCAAAAGGCTCAGAGAGCGGGACGTGCCCGCATCAAGCCCGGCGAGCGCCGCGGCCAATGACGATTTGCCGGATTGTGACGGTCCTAGGATGGTGACGGTTTTCATGGAACGAGCCTCCCGAGCTGCTTTGCGCGCGCCCGGTGCGGGGCGCGATCCATGGGGAGGCTACGTGAGATGATGCCGCTCGGCTTTGGCTCAGGTCAAGTTCTGTTGGTTTCTCACACAGATTGAGGCTCTATGTGATCGCGAATTCCCGCACGTCCTTCACCGCGAAGTCGATCAAAGCCCGCAGCTTGCGCGGCAAAGTGCGGGTCTCAAGATAGACGGCACTCAAGGGCAGGCCTGGGCTTTCAAATTCTGGGAGGAGCTGCACCAGTCGACCAGTGGCGAGATCATCCTCAAGCACAAAGCGCGGCACAAAGGCGATCCCCTCGCCCCTAAGCGCGAGATCGCGCGCGGCACGGGCGCTGTTGACGAGAAAGCGCCCCTCGACATCGACCGTTTGCGCGACGCCTTCGTGCTCAAAGGGCCAGCGCGCCGTCACCTTGCGGTTGGTGTCCAGAATGCAGGGGTGTTTTTTGAGGTCTTCTGGCACCTCAGGACGACCGTGTGCGGCGAGATAGTCGGGCGTGGCCACGAGAACGGTTCGAATTTTGCCAAGCTTGCGCTGTTTCAGGGAGGACACATCGGGGTTGCCGATGCGAAACGCCAGATCAATGCCCTCGGACGCAAGATCGGCGTAGGCATCCGTCAGGCGCAGGTCGATGGTGAGATTGGGGTGCGGGGTCGCAAAGCGGCGGAGCATGTCGGCGGCGTAAATCTCCCCGAAGGTTACGGGCGCGGAGATACGCAGGGTGCCTGAGAAACCTTTCGAGTCTTCGCTCACCTCGCCCAGCATATCGTCGATCTCATCGAGCAACGCGGGCGCGCGGGACAACAGCACCTCTCCAGAGGCGGTCAGCCCGACGCGCCGGGTTGTGCGCTGCAACAGGCGCACGCCAAGGCGCTCTTCGAGTTCCGCGACATATTTCGAGGTCAACCGGTTCGACACACCGAGCCGTTCAGCCGCCGCCGTGAAGGAGCCGCTTTCTGCGGTGGCGACAAATGCGCGAAGTCCGTCGATGAGATCCATGGCGCCTCACTTGGAATGATTTGTTGATAGTCATTCCACATATACGCCATTTCATTCCATCGCAACAAGGAGCATCTTTGGACCATCGAAACACAGAGCGTCAGCAACTGCGAGAGATCGCTGGGACGCACCAAGACACACAAAGACAAGGACCAAAGATATGCACATCGCAATCATCGGAAGCGGCAACATTGGCTCCGGTCTCGCCCGCGCCATCTCCAGAACCTCGAACGGTGTCGTCCTCTCCGACCAAAATGCAGGCATCGAAGCCGCAGAAAAACTCAAAGCCGACGGCGTCGCCGTACAGGCCGCCGACGTGGCGACCGCTGTGAAACAGGCAGAGATCGTCATTCTCGCGACGCCCTATAGCGCCAACCTCGACATCGTGGCGGCCAATGACTTTTCCGG
This sequence comes from Abyssibacter sp., assembly GCA_964220165.1. GTDB lineage: Bacteria > Pseudomonadota > Alphaproteobacteria > Rhodobacterales > Rhodobacteraceae > Celeribacter. The sequence continues at coordinate 14,801 of CAXPTW010000042.1, read as the reverse complement.
CAAAATCGTGATCGACCTCTCAAACCCGGTCACCGAGGATTTCTCCGGCCTTCAGGTGGGCCACTCCACCTCCGCCGCAGAAGAAGTGGCCAAGCTCACCGATGCACCGGTGGTCAAAGCGTTCAACACCGTCTTTGCCCAACAGTACGCAGGCGATCTGACCCTCGGCGGTCGCAAGATCCAAACCTTTGTCGCCTCCGACAATGACGATGCGAAAGCCCGCGTGATCAAACTCGCCGAAGAGATCGGCTTTGAAGCAAAAGACGCAGGCGGGCTGAGCAATGCGCGCCGCCTTGAACCGCTCGGCTACATGAACATCGCGTTTGGCTACATTCTTGGCCAAGGCACCGACATCGCACCGGCCTGGATTTCGGCATAACCCTCTTCGACCATAAAGGACCAAGACAATGATCGACCTGAAAACCGCTCCCTATGCCGCCCTTCTGCTCCGCGTGACCACGGGCGTCCTGTTCCTCTACCACGGGCTTGTGAAGCTGTTCGTCTTCACCCCCGCTGGCACCGCAGGCTTTTTTGAGAGCATCGGTCTTCCGGGCGCGCTCGGTTACCTGACCATGATCGCAGAGATCGCAGGCGGCGCAGCTCTGATCCTCGGCATCGCGACGCGCCTTGTGTCCGCCGCGCTGGTGTTCCCGCTCGTGGGTGCCGCCATCTTCGCGCACTGGGGTGCGGGCTTTAACTGGTCCAACGCCGGTGGCGGTTGGGAATACCCGGCCATGTGGGCGCTCGTTCAGGTCTCTCTCGTCCTGATCGGTGACGGCCCCTATGCGCTCTACCCGCTGAAACGAAAATAAACGCCGACCCGGTCTTTTCTTAGAGTCGCGCCACGCCTTCGGGCGGGGCACGCTTCATCTAAACTCTCATCCAACTTCCCTGACAGGAGACGACCATGAGCATCGTGCAACACTTGCAAAACTTGAAAGACAGCCTCAAAGCGTCTGACCGTCTGCCGGTCGTGTTTCTTGGCCACGGCAGCCCGATGAACGCCATCGAGGACAACGATTACTCCCGCAGCTGGGCCTTGCTCGGCAATGCGCTTCCGCAACCGCAAGCAATCCTTGTCGTCTCGGCCCACTGGATGACGCGCGGCTCGACCCTCGTCGACATTTCGAAAATGCCGAAGACGATCCACGACTTCTACGGCTTCCCGGACGAGTTGTTCGCCCAGCAATACCCGGCACCGGGTGCGCCCGACGTGGCGAAAGAGGTGATCAGCCTTTTGGCCAGCCACCACGCGGAAGGCGATGACACCTGGGGCCTCGATCACGGTGCGTGGTCTGTCCTCAAGTTCCTCTTCCCGGGCGCGGATGTGCCGGTGTTTCAGCTGTCGATCGACATGACAAAAGACCTGCCGCATCACGTCGAGATTGGCCAGTCCCTGAAAGAGCTGCGCAATCGCGGTGTTCTGATCCTCGGCTCCGGCAACATCGTCCACAACCTGCGCGCCATGCGCTGGGGTGGCAAAGCCTATGACTGGGCCGAAGAGTTCGACAACCTGTTCGCGGACCGCCTGCAGATGCGTGACCACGCCACGCTGAGCGACCGTCAGGGTCTCGGCAACCTGTTGAAAATGGCGCACCCGTCGCTCGATCACTACCTGCCGGCTTTGACCATCGCCGGAGCGTCTGACGCAGATGACCACCTGATGTTCATGAACGACACCATCGACATTGCATCCGTCTCGATGCGTAGCTTTGTCTATTACTAAGGAGAGAGCAGATGCTTGTTGACGGTACATGGTCGAAATCCTGGGATCCGGTCCAGAAGGCCGACAAAAAAGGCCGCTTTGTGCGGCAGGTGTCGAGCTTTCGCAACTGGATCACGTCGGACGGCTCTGCGGGGCCGACCGGGGAGGCCGGGTTCAAGGCGGAGGCCGGGCGCTACCGGCTTTACGTGGCTTTCATCTGTCCCTGGGCGTCGCGCACCTTGATGGCGCGCAAGCTCAAGGGGCTCGAAGAGTTCATCCCAGTGACGGTAGTGAACCCGACATTGACCGATCAGGGCTGGCAGTTCGGCGGCTATCCGGGGTCGGATGAAGACCCGCTCTTCGGTTCGACCTATATCCATGAGCTCTACACACAAGCCGATCCACACGTATCGGGACGTGCCACCGTGCCGGTGCTCTGGGACACCAAGACGAACACCATCGTCAACAACGAGAGCGCGGACATCCTGCGCATGTTCGACACCGCGTTCGAGCATCTCGTGCCGTCCGACATTCGGCTCTACCCCGATGATCTCGCCGCCGAGATCGATGCGCTGAACCCAGAGATCTACGACCTGCTCAACAACGGCGTGTACAAAGCGGGATTTGCCTCTTCGCAGGAGGCCTATGACGAGGCCGTCGAGGGCGTGTTTGGCATGCTCGACACGCTCGAAGAGCGGCTAACCGGTGACTTCCTGTTTGGCGACCGTCTGACGGAAACAGACCTGCGTACTTTCGTGACCCTGATCCGGTTCGATGCGGCCTATCATGGGCTCTTTAAATGTAACGTGAAACAGATCGCGGATTACCCGCGCCTCTCCGCCTATATGGAGCGTATTTATCGCATCCCGGGTGTCGCGGAGACGGTAAACATGGATCACATCACGCGCGGCTACTATTCGATTAAGGCGCTCAATCCGAACGGCATTCGCCCGACCGGCCCGGCGCATATCGACGCGCTTTTAGCCTCAGTCTGAGGTCGCGTCCTCCATCGGCACCAAATCCACGGCTTGGGTCGTCGTGTGCTCCCCGGAGGAGCGCATGACCCCTCGCACGGGGGCGACATCGCCATAGTCGCGGCCATAGCCGATGGTGACATAGTCCTGACCCGCAAATTGATCGTTGGTCGGGTCGAATTCGATCCAGCCCATTTGCTTGCCCGCCCAGGCTCGCACCCAGGCGTGCATCGCATCCGCGCCCTCAAGCCGCGGCTGGCCCGGCGGCGGAAAGGTCCGCAGAAAGCCGGAAACATAGCCCGCCGGAATGCCAATCCCGCGCAGCGCGGCGATCGTGATATGGGCGAAATCCTGACAGACCCCGTGCCGGTTCTCAAAGGCCTCTTCGAGCGGCGTATCGACATCCGTCGCCGTCGCGTCAAATTTCATATCCTTATGAAGCGCACGCCCAATCGCCTCAATCGCGCCGAGGACCGTGATGCCCTCTTGCAGACAGTCTTGGGCGTATTCGGTGATCTCCCCGGACAACCGCACACGCGGCGACGGGTTGGAAAAATGGTGCGGTGCATCGGCGGCGAGGGATTGAACCTCGGCACGTTCCTGTTTCAGGGCATTCAGCGGAGGCGAGAGATCAAACAGCTGAACGGGTTCAAACCGCTCGACACGCGCGGTCAGGTCAAGCGAGACTTCGGAAATCGGCGTATGCCACGCGACGACAACCGTTTCATTCCGAAAAAAATCGAGGCCATCCCGACGCTCATCCGGACGAGGGCTGACCATTAGCTGACGGTCATAGACCTGTTGAACCCCCGCGATATTGGTCGGCAACAACCGCAAGAGGTTGCGTGCGCGATCCGAAGCGCCCGCGTAGGAATAGGTGATCTTGAGGCTCAGGGTATAGAGCATCGCTTACCTCAGGTAGACCTTGGACAAGAGATCGGAAATATCGGCCAGTTCCGCACGCACAGCGAGGATACGATCTGTCGTGAGCTCCTCGGGCGTGGCGCAGGCCAGATCGGTTTCCAACGGCAAAATGGCCCGCATCACTTCGGACGCGCGGCCATCGCGCTCGGCAAAGGGCAATGCCTCGCCGTGTTTGCGCATCTCTCGAATGAGGAACAACAGACCGCGCGGATTGTCGGCATCCAGCGCGAGCAAATCGACGACGGCGTTGCGGCTTGTTTCGACACGGTAGCGCCGCTGGTGCGTGATGATGGAATCCCCCACCTCCACCGCCAGATCGAGCGATCCATCCGGGGCCTCCGCATCGGCAAATGTGGCCAAAAGGGCGGCCACTGAATCGGCCCGCTCCAGAGCGCGCCCAAAACTCAGAAAGCGCCACCCGGCAGAACGATACATGTTCTCATGCACAAGCCCGGTGATCCCCGCGAGTTTCCGCACGAGCACAGACATCGCCCGCGCACAATCGTCGCCGGGTTCCACCGTGGACTGCATCTGGCGGGCGGTTTTCAACAAATCCCGAAGCGCCGACATCCCGTCGGTCGAAAAGCGGTCCCGCACTTTCAGCGCACAGCCCAGCGTGGCCGCGATACGCGAAATCAACGTGTCGGGGAAGGCCTGCGCCATGTCATACCCGAAGCCTTCGAGATAGAGCGCGAGGGCCTTCAATCGGGAGTCGTTGCGATTGTCCGTTGCCGCCAATCGCAAATGATACGCCCTGACCAGACGCATCGCATCCTCAGTCCGCTCCATATATCGGCCAAGCCAATAGAGGTTATCCGCCGCCCGCGCCGGGAGCACAGCGGGGCTGGCCCGTCGGAAATCGCCGCTCTCCTCGGATCGCGGTTGCGTGACTGTCACAGGGTCGTCGGAGACGACCCACACATCGGCGACAGATCCCCCGTTTTGCATGGCAAGAGCGGTTGCATCGTCGGACCGCCCGATCCGGGCATATCCGCCTTTCATGAACTGCCAACCCTGCGAGGTGCGGGCCGCAAAGACGCGGACGGTCATCGGGCGTGGGACAATAAAGCCCCGATCCCCCTCTTCTTTCCACGCTGGCGTGGTTGACAAGGCCACCGCCTCTTGCCCGACAAGGCGGTCCCCATCCGCCTCAAGCCAGGCCTCGATGGATCCCTTCTCCACGGCCGTATCCCGAAACTTGCCGCCGAGCGCGGTGGCATCGTCGAGATCAAAAGGAAGGTTGACGGTATCGGCGGACCCGATGAGCATATTCCGGAAGTTTTTCGCCACATAGGACCGCTCCCGGGCCCCACCGCACCACCATGTCGCGATGTTCGGCAGCTTGAGTGGCTCGCCCATCAGAATCTCACTGATCCTCGGCAAGAACGCCATCATCGCCCGGATTTCGAGAATGCCGGACCCAAATGCATTGGCCAGCGCCAGATTGCCCTGACGCGCCGCTTCCATAAGACCCGGTGTGCCGATCTGAGACTGTTCATTGAATTCCAGCGGGTCGGCGAAATTCGCATCAATTCGACGCCACAGCATGCCGAGAGGTTGCACCCCCTCAATCGTGCGCACCATGGCTTCGCCGTTTTCGACAACGATGTCCTCACCTTCCAAAAGCATCATGCCGAGATAGCGGGCGATATAGGTGTGCTCGTAATAGGTGTCGTTCGACGGACCCGGCGTCAGGATGCCTGAAACGCGCGGATGCCGGTAGGACGGGGAGGCGAGATCCTCCATCGCGTCGCGAAACGCACTGAAAAACCCGGCGAGTTTGTGCACAAAGGCGCGCGGGAAGCGTTCCGGGAAAATGCGCCCCGTCGCCATCCGGTTTTCAAGTGCAAAGCCCGCGCCAGACGGCGCTTGTGTCCGGTCGCCCAAAACAAACCACGTCCCATCCGGGGAGCGCCCGATCTCGAACGCGAGGAAATGGAGGTAATGCCCACCACGCGGCGCGACATTGACCATGGGCCGCAGCCATTGGTCCGAGCGCGCGATCAGGTCCGCCGGCAAATGACCATCCGCCACGAGACGTGCGGGGCCGTAGAGATCGGCCATCACCCGTTCCAAAAGCTCCGCCCGTTGCGCCAGGCCATCGCAGATATGCTGCCATTCCAACTCATGCAGGATGACCGGAATGTGGCTCAGAGGCCAATCGCGCTCCGCCAGCGGATCGTTGGAATATTGCCGGTAAAACACGCCCGCATCGCGGAGATACTGATCCCCGCGCTCAAACCGCGCCCGAATATCCTCTGGCGACAAGCGCGCAAAGCGATCCACGAACCGCCGCCAGACAGGCCGCATCTTTCCCGCCGGGTCAAAAACCTCGTCAGCAACCCCCGGAAGGCGCTGATACGCGGCAAACATATCCGGGCGCTGAGGCGTGTGTTTCGACATTTTGGGCGGATCGTCCTTGGGCATGTAGGAATTTCAACATGTCACAAAAGGCCGATCGGTCGCCGAAGGTCAAGGGTCAAGGGGAACTCCGGATGCGGCACCTCCGTCGCGGGGGTGTAACTTCCTGGACTATGGCCAAAGGGTTCGAACCGCGCGAGACGCCGCGCCTCGGCCTCGTTGCCATTGACCGGGAAGGTGTCGTAATTCCGCCCGCCGGGATGTGCGACGTGATAGGTGCAACCTGCGATGGGCCGTCCGGTCCAGTCGTCATAGATGTCGAAATGCAAGGGCGCATTGACCGGCAAAACCGGGTGAAGCGCCTCTGGCGGTTGCCAGGCTTTGAACCGGACACCCGCGACGGAAACGCCCGAGGTCTGGGTTTTCGCCAGAGGCACGGGACGACGGTTGCACATGATCCGGTAGCGATCCTGATGCAGCGTGGTCATTTTGACCTGAAGCCGCTCGACGGAGCTATCGGTGTAGCGCACCGTGCCGCCAATCGCGCCGGTTTCGCCCAGCACATGCCAGGGCTCGAGCGCTTGGCGCACTTCGAGATGTACACCTTCCGCCTCGATCTGACCGCAGAAGGGGAACCGGAATTCGGCCTGCGCCTTGAACCACTCGGGGTCCATGTCGAACCCATGGTGTTTGAGATCGGCCAAGAGCGACAAGAGGTCTTCCCACAGGTAATGCGGCAACATGAAACGGTCGTGAAGCACCGTACCCCAACGCACCGGCTTGCCCTCAACGGGCGCGTTCCAGCACCGCGCAATGATGGCACGCAGGAGGAGCTGTTGCGCCAAAGACATGCGCGGGTCCGGCGGCATCTCGAAGCCACGGAATTCGACAAGGCCCAGACGACCGGTTGGCCCGTCGGGGGAGAACAGTTTGTCGATGCAAATCTCTGCCCTGTGGGTATTGCCGGTCACGTCGGTGAGCATGTTTCTGAGCAGGCGATCCACGAGCCAAGCAGGCGGCACGGCGGCCTCGGAGGGAGGCTTGATCTGCGACAGCGCGATTTCCAGCTCGTAGAGCGTGTCGTGCCGCGCTTCGTCGATGCGCGGGGCCTGAGACGTCGGGCCGATGAAGAGGCCGGAGAACAGGTAGGACAGCGACGGGTGGCGTTGCCAGATCAGGATGAGCGACTTGAGCAAATCCGGGCGGCGCAAGAAAGGCGAGTCCGAGGGCGTCGCGCCACCGACGACGACGTGATTGCCCCCGCCGGTGCCGGTATGCCGTCCGTCGATCATGAATTTGTCGGCTCCCAATCGCGATTGACGGGCCTCGTCATAGATCGCCTCGGTCGTCGCGACGCAATCGTCCCAGCTATGCGCCGGGTGAATGTTCACCTCGATCACGCCGGGGTCAGGGGCGACACGGATCACGTTGAGACGCGGATCTTCGGGCGGAGAATAGCCCTCCACATGGATCGGAAGGCCGAGCTCGGCGGCAGTTTCCTCCGCCGTGGTCAAAAGTTCGAGGTAATCTTCAAGCGTCTCACAGGGCGGCATGAACAGACACAGGCGGCCATCTCGCGGTTCAATCGCAATGGCGGTGCGCACCTCGCTTTTGGAGGGATCAATGCCCTGCCCGATCAGGGCCTGACGCGCGGTCTCGTCGCGCTGCCCCTCGGAGACCGGTTGAGTGTGTTCTTTTGATACTTCCGGGAGAATATCGGCCTTTTCCTTGGCCTCTTTTGCTTCTGCGGCGGCCTCCTCCGCTGCAAGCCGTGCGATTTCCTCTTCGATCTTTTTGCGGCGTTCAGAGATTTCGGCATGGAAGTCGGGCAAAGGCGCGTGGTCGATCATCGGATCGGCCGGATAGGAATACGGGAAGGACGCGGGCGGAATATGCGGCAGCGCGCCGAGCGGCAGGCGGAAGCCCACGGGGCTATCCCCGGGCACGAGGAACAGATGCCCGCGCCGGGTTTTCCAGACCTCTGAGAGCCAGCGCGATCCGGCCTTCGATTGCCACCGCTGGATCGGAAGCACATAGCCTGACGGCTCAGTGAGCCCGCGCTCAAACACCCGCGCATAGCGTGCGCGATCTTCTGGGTTTTTGAGTTTCGAATTCTCCGGCGAGACGTTTTCCGGAAGAAGCGACTCTTTCAAAATCCATTCACCCGGGTCTTCAAAGGCGGGCTGGGCACAGACCGGGTCAACACCGAGGTTCTCAGCGAATTTCGTCATGAACTCCCCGGCGTCTTTCGGCGTCGCCGGCGCAGGTGTGTCCTCTTTCGCAATCAGATCGGTGTTTTTCCACACCGGTTTTCCGTCATGCCGCCAATAGAGCGAAAAGGTCCAGCGCGGCAAGCTTTCGCCCGGATACCATTTGCCCTGCCCGTAATGCAGGAACCCGCCCGGCGCGAACCGGGTTTGCAGGCGTCGGATGAGCTGATCGGCCAACGCGCGTTTTTGCGGGCCGACGGCGGCGGTGTTCCATTCGTCGCTCTCAAAGTCGTCGATGGACACAAACGTCGGCTCGCCCCCCATCGTCAGGCGTACATCGCCCTCTTTGAGCGACTCATCGACTTTTTTCCCGAGGGCATTGAGCCGCTCCCAGCTTTCTTCCGAGAACGGTTTGGTGATCCGGGGATGTTCGGCGACGCGTTTGACCTGCATGTCAAAATCGAACGACACTTCCGGCGTGCCGACCGAGGAGAACCCGCCCGCGATGGGGGCGGCGTTCTGGTAATGCGGTGTGGCAGCCAGCGGAATATGGCTCTCGCCCGTCAAAAGCCCGGAGGTCGGGTCCAACCCGATCCAACCCGCGCCGGGCAGGAATACCTCGCACCAGGCATGCAGGTCGGTGAAATCGTGATCTGTGCCTGACGGCCCATCGAGGGCTTCGAGATCGGGTTTGAGCTGAATGAGATAGCCGGAGACGAACCGCGCGGCAAAGCCCAGATGACGGAGCACCTGAACCAGCAACCACGAGCTGTCACGACAGGAGCCGGATTTTATGGAGAGCGTCTCGTCTGGCGTCTGAACCCCCGGTTCCATACGGATCGTGTAGTCGACATAGTCGGAAATCCGGGCGTTGAGACCGACAAGGAAATCAACGGTGCGGGTCTCTTTGAAATCAATCGACCCCACAAATTGCGCCAAAAGCGGGCCTTCGGGTTCAGGCGTGCGATAGATCACCAGATCGTCTTTCAACTCCGGCGGATACTCGAACGGCCAATGTTCGGCGCTTTCTTCGACGAAGAAATCGAAGGGGTTGTAGACAGTCATGTCGGCGACCAGATCGACCTCGATTTTAAACTCGCGTACCAGCTCGGGAAAGACGAACCGGGATTGCCAGTTTCCATAGGGGTCTTGCTGGTGGTTCACGAAATGATTGGCGGGGGTCACTTTGAGCGAATGCGAAATCACCCGGGTGCGCGAATGCGGCGCGGGGCGCAGGCGGATGATCTGCGGGCCAAGCTCGACATTGCGGTCATACTTGTAATGGGTGACGTGGTGGATGGATGCGTAAATCGCCATAGAGAGACTACCGCCCTGAGATTTTCGTTCGTCCCGAGCTTAACGAGCCGCCTCTTCTGCATCACGCGAAAAGCGGTGTAAAATAAGTCTCTAGGTCAAAAAACAACCTGCGTGCGGTGATTATTTCATCACATGCGGCGAGCGGCCCCTCAGATACCGCTCGTTTCATCGAACTCCGCAATCGGGAACTGAATTCTCAAACGGTAGACGTCATTCTCCTCCTCGACGTCCATGCGTCCCGAGAGCTGTGCGATGAAGCCGGTGATAAAGCGTTTGCCCATGCCGGTGCCGACGCTGGCCTCCTCATTGACCAACTCCGATCCCACGGTGTTCCAAATTTCCAAGAGCGCGTTGCCGTTGTCCTCGGTGAGAGACACGCCCAGCACGGCGTCGCCCTCCTCCGGGTAGCCGATATATTTGATCGCATTGGTCAGCGCCTCGGAGACAATCAGGGACAAGGGCACGGCCTGATCGGGATAGAGCGCGAAGGTGTCGTAGGTTTCTTTGAGCCGGAAGGGCATTTCTTGGGTCCGGCTGGCGGAGCTCACATTCTGTACAATGGCATGGACGAGATCGCGCGAGGACACGCCGCTTTGATCCGAGGTTTGTGACAGGCTTTGGTGCACGGTTGCCAAACTCATCACGCGACCTTGGATGTCTTTGAGGGCGGCTTGCGCCTCGGACGTATAGGATTTGCGAATACGCAGGCCCAACATGGAGGAAATCAACTGAAGGTTATTTTTCACCCGGTGGTGCACTTCCTTCAAAAGAACGGCCTTTTCGCGCACCATATCTTCGAGCTCTGCCTCGTCATGAAGCACGTTTTCCACCAAGCGGTTCCACGTGTCCTCCATGTCAAGCAATTCCGCCGGCGTATGACGGTCAAAGGTGGAGTCCCCGATGGTGCGCGAGCGCATGAAGACCAACATACGCGCGCGCAAATGGCGGATCGGACGGATGGCAAGGCGTTCGATAGCGAAATAGGCTACAAACAAAGACCCGGCCCACATGATGATGGGAAAGAGGAACGGCGCCGCATAGGTTTGCAGAAGAGAAATCCAGCGCGCCGTCGGCGGCGTCCAAACAGCCAGGGCATAGACCGTGCCCGGGATCATGTTAACGACGGAAAACACCTCATCCGCGGCGAGCCGAGATTCACCGCGAAACACCTGCTCGCCCATCGAGGCCAAGCTCTCCAAAGACCGTCCGGCAGGCAAACGCATCTCGACATCGTCCATCCCAAGGTCAGAGGCCAGCACCTCGCCATCGGCATTGAAGATGATCATCTCATGGGGGCGCTCTTCGGCGTCGCTCTCTTTCAGCCGCGACAGGAAAAGGTCCTGTCTCAGGGTGATCGAGGAGTGTCCGTCATAAGTCCCATTGCGGATCACCGGGACAGACAGGAGAATTTGGAATACCCCATTTTCACCGCCTGACTTGATCAAACCCGCTCTAATTTTTGGATTATCTCTCATCCTTTGATAGCTCGGGAGGTTGGAGATATTCGCATCCGCCCCGTTTGACGCGCAGATGATCTGGCCCTCCGCGTCGACATAGCCAGCAAAGGAAAACACCTGTGCCTCTTGCAAATAGCCGGAGAGCGTCCGTTCGCAATAATCTTGGGAACTCCGAAGGGTTGGGGCCATAGTGCCGATCACCTGTGCGGCACCGACAGCGCGTTGGAGCAAATCCTCTTGCTCCGCTGCGATCAAGGTTGTCTGGGACAACAGATTTGCCGCGTCGCGTTTGTTGGCCTCTTGCAACAGCTCGACGTTTTGCAACATGGCGATCAAGCCTATCGGAAGCAGGGCAACCGCGAGCATAGACGCGATTTTCGCGCCCAGGCCCCGGCTGTGATAACGCGTGTTTGGCATTTCGCGGCGGATCTCAAGAACAGTATTTTTGGGGAGGTGTCATCTCAAAGACCACAGCCATGGTCGCGCGATCCGTCATATCCATCGTTTCGTCTTCGCCCAGATCGAGCATCTCGCAAAGATGTTTGCGGCCCCGGTTCACGCGGCTTTTGATCGTCCCAATCGCGACGCCACAGGTCACTGCAGCCTCTTCATAGGTAAAGCCGGTTGCCCCGACGAGGATCAGGGCTTCCCTCTGCTCATCCGGCAGCTGCGCAAAGGCTTTTTCAAAGTCTTTGAAGGCCAAACGGCCGTCATGCGCCGGTTTCTCTGACAGGGTCGCGGCCATCGCGCCATCCACATCCGCCACTTCGCGTTTTGCTTTGCGGCGGTTCGAATAAAAGGTGTTGCGCAGGATCGTAAAAAGCCACGCGCGCATGTTCGTGCCTGGTTCAAACTTTTCGATGTTCTGCCACGCCTTCATGATCGCGTCTTGCACGAGATCATCCGCCGCCGATGAATTGCGCGTCAAACTCATGGCAAACGCCCGCATCGGGCGCAGATGTTCAACGATCTCATCGCGCGGATCTTGCGCCGTCCCATCAGGTTGGCTCATTGAGAATTCTCCTGTGCTTTCAGCTTATCCAGGAGCTCTTTGAACCTGTCGGGAACTTCTTCTTCGACGACCTGTTGATAGACACGTCGCAAGTTCTCGTTGATCTGCTGCTCGCGCTGCAATTTTTCTTGCTTTTCCATCAAGGAACCCTTCGCCCAACGCCGTTAATTTTGCTTTTCTATGGAACCAAACGCCGACACGATGCGTTTGGTTCCATAGAAATTCAGAAAAAGTGGACACCATTCATGTCAGACGATCATTCCAACATGCTTTCCGTCAAGGTCGCTTCGCTTCTGCCGTATCTGCGTCGCTATGCGCGTGCGCTGACCGGCAACCAGCAGAGCGGGGACGTTTACGCAGCCGCCACGCTTGAGGCTCTGCTGACGGACCGCAGCGTTTTCGATCAAGGGCAGTCAGAGAAATGCGCCCTGTTCCGCGCCTTTCATGTCATTTGGTCGAGCGCGGGCGCCCCTGTTGGAGAGAGCGAAACCGGTCTCGCTGAGCGCGCTCAACAACACCTTGCCCGACTGACGCCGAACACCCGCGAGGTGCTTTTGCTCAATACGATCGAGGAGTTCACCGTTGACGAAATCGCCTTCATCATCGGGGACAGCTCGTCTGAGGTGGATAACCTCCTGAGCATCGCCACCAAAGAAATGGTGGATAGCGTATCTGGTCGGGTCATGATCATCGAAGATGAAACGATCATCGCCCTCGACCTTCAGGACATCGTATCCGACATGGGTCATCAGATCACCGGCGTCGCCCGCACAGAGTCCGAGGCGCTTCAGCTCTTCGGTCAGGAGCGCCCCGATCTCATCCTTTCCGACATTCAGCTGGCCGATGGGTCTTCTGGAATTGATGCCGTCAACAACATCCTCAAGGCCGCAGGAGATCTGCCGGTGATCTTTATCACCGCGTTCCCCGAGCGCCTCTTGACCGGCGAACGTCCTGAGCCGGCTTTTGTGATTACCAAACCCTTCACGGAACAACAGGTGCGCTCCGCCGTGAGCCAAGCCATGTTCTTTGCCAGCTCCGCTGCGGTGGCCTAAATCCCCCAAGACAAAGGGCTGAACATGAGAAACGCCCGCCAACTTGGCGGGCGCTTTTCTTTGGCTAATCGTCAGAATTAGCTCTGTTCGATCATAGAACGGAGCATCCAGGCAGCTTTCTGGTGAAAGGCCACGCGCGCCGTTGCCATATCGGCGGTCACCGGGTCGTTGCCCTCTTCGGCAATCCGATTGAGCGCGACGAGGCGACGGGCGAGCCGGTCATGATCTGTCGCAAGCTCTTCGACCATCTGTTCCGCCGACGGATGTTGCGTCGGCTCACCGATCGCCTTGCTGCGAGCGACACCCTCGAACCCGAACGGGGTCAGATGACCCAAGGCGCGAATGCGCTCCGCAAGCTCATCGGTCGCCGCAAAGAGGTCTTGATACTGCTCTTCGGTGAGATTGTGGATTGCGTAGAACGACGGCCCTGTGACGTTCCAGTGGTAGACGTGGGTCTTGATCAACAGGCTGTAGGTGTCCGAGAGGACGCGCGAAAGACCCGCCGCCACATTCGCCGCGGACGTCTGCGCCACAGAGCTCTCCTCAGGGCTGTCTTCGACGACATTCAAAGCATGTGTCATGATATATCTCCTTTCTTCGAATTCACGCGGCACAAATCTTCGTGCCGCGTGGTCTGTTTCGTGTCACTCAGCCGGCTTTACACCGGCGGATTGCCTCGGACGGCCCGGGCGACCATCGCGACGACGAACAAGATGAGGAAGATAAAGAACAGGATTTGAGCGATACCGGCGGACGCGGATGCAAGACCACCAAAACCAAAGACGGCCGCGATCAGAGCGACAATGAGGAATGTGAGAGCCCAACCAAGCATGGTGTTTCTCCTTTTCAGATGTGAGCTGCGCCACCAGAGGCGCGATTGGGGACTCAACGTGGCGATTGCTCGGATAGTTCCAAAAAGCTTTTGGGAACCTTCGCGGCGGGCAGGCGTTGGTAACGTGAATGGAAAAGGAGATTTCTCATGGCACAAGCTGCGAAAAAGACCGAACCGACGATGGAAGACCTGCGCAAAGAGATGGACGTCCTCAAGTCCGACATTCTGGCCCTCACTCAGACGCTCAAAGGCGTGGGCGAGGCAAAGGGCACCGAAGCGACAGATGCAATGCGTGACAAGGTCCATCAACTTCAGACCCGCGCGGCGAATGGCGCAGATCAGGCCATCGCCAAGACTGAAGACGCCTACCGCAAAACCGAGGACAAGGTGCGCGAGAACCCTGCGGCGGCTGTCGGCATTGCCGCGGCTGCGGGCTTTCTCGTTGGTCTCATCGCGAACCGAAAGTAACGATGATCGGCCCTTTGGAGGATAAGATGCGTGATACTGCGCGCAAAACCGGTCTCGGCCTCATGGGGAGCGTGCTCCTCATGGTAGGTCTTGGGTTTCTGACCACGGCAGCCTGGATCGTATTGGAGGCCGAGTATGGCGCCGCCACTGCTGCGCTGGTTTTGGGCTGTATTTACACAGGCTTGGCATTGGTCGCCTTTGCTGCAACAGGCTCCAAGAAACCTCAGGCGCGCACTGCGCAGGAGCGCGGACACCCTCCATCCTCCTCCCCGATGAGCCTCGTTCTCACGGCGTTTTTGGACGGGCTCGGGTCAGGGTATAAAGCCCGTGACGAGTTTCGGCGTTAAAAATAAACCGTAGCGTGAAGTGGTCCCACCTTTTCGGACAGTTTTGCAGCTTTTCTAAGGTGTATCGTGTTTAGGTTTCATGCTGCTTTTTGCTCGTCCAAGCCGGACCAATATGCCTCGTCCGGCGTTCGCTGATCAAGGG
>CAXPTW010000041.1:0-38590 GCA_964220165.1 Abyssibacter sp. | reverse complement strand
GAAAACCCGCTCCGGCAAAATCATGCGCCGCATCCTGCGCAAAATCGCCGAGAACGACACAGGCAGCTTGGGCGACACATCCACGCTCGCAGAACCCGCCGTCGTCGATGAACTCATTGCGAACTCGATGTATAACTTGAGCGCATAACGCGCAAAGATTGCAATTCGAACGCAAGCCTTGCAAAATCACAAAGGTCGCCCCAAGGGGCGGCCTTCTTCTTTGCAAAATGAAACGGACCTGCGCTCTCACACGCAGGAGAAGGCTTTTTTAACCTTCCGGGCGCATGATCCGCCCATGGACGCGTTAACCATCATACGTGAGGCCGATTGGGAGGCTCTGGCCGACCGTGTCGAAGCTCCCCTGCCCCAACGCTGGCTCTATGGCGCCGCCGCCGCGCGCATTGGCCGCGATGTCCGCCGTCTCTGTGTCTATGACTCCGGTCAACCCGTCGCCATGGCCCAAGTGGTGCTCCGCCCCGTCTTTGGCCTCACCTTGGGCCTCATCTCCCACGGCCCGCTGTTTCTCCCCTCAGAGACCGCCCCCAAGCCCCGCGCAATCCTGCGCGCGTTTCGCCGCGCGCTGCCCCTCGGCGTCACCCTCATGACCCCGCGAGACCGGCTCCGACGGCTGGGCCTCTCTCCCGCGCCGGACATCGTCGAGCTGGACCTCACACCACCGCTTGCCGCGCTCCGCGAGGCGATGAACGGCAAATGGCGCAATGCGCTCCGCAAAGCCGAACGGGACACCACGCCCGTCACCCATTTTTCGCCCTCTCCCGCAACGCTCGCGCCCTATTTGCGGTGCGAAAAACGCCAACAGGCCGCCCGGCGCTACAGAGGGCTGCCGCCCGAATTCGCCCTTGTCCTGCAAGACGTTGCACCCACCTCTTTGCGCCTCTTCGAGCGACACGATGCCTTCATGCTCTTTGTGCTTCACGGCAACACGGCCACCTATCACATCGGCCACACCGGCCCCGAGGGCCGCGCGCAAAACGCGCACAATCGCATCCTTTGGGAGGCAATCACCCGGCTGAAACGTGAGGGCGTCCGCCGTCTCGATCTGGGCACCATTGACCTCGCGCGGGCACCCGATCTCGCGCGGTTCAAACTCCGCACCGGGGCGCACGCGCGCCGCCTATCCCCCGCCGCTGTGCTCTAACCAAAAGTCCCAAGGCGGAAATCTGCCGTTGGAGAATGCATGACAAACACCTGTTTTAGTTTGAATAAATCTCTCGCACGTCAAATCATTCAGGCCGCGAAAATTTTCTCGGAACATCTCGGCGGGCCGCATCATTGACTCCCCAGAACACATGCACAGCGCATGAAGAGAGGAGTTAACGATGAAAACCCTGATGCAGAAACTGATGACCACCGCCGCCGTGATCGGCCTCACTGCCGCCCCGGCTTTTGCTGAAATGACCTCTGACACTGAGGCCACCGTCTCTGATGACAGCGTGACGATGCAGAGCGAGACCTCCGTTGAGACCGACGGCATGGTGGACACCGCCGAACAGACCGGCGACGAGCTGATGATGAAAACGGAAGAGACCGCCAACGATGTGGCCGACGCGACTTCTGAGACTTGGGAAGACACCAAAGACACCGCCTCTGACATGGCGGATGCCACCGCCGATGCCGCGACTGATGTCTGGGAGGGCGTGAAATCCGCGACCGCCAGCGCCGCTGACGCGATCGAGACCTTTGGCGATGAAATCGTCTCCGACATCATCGGCACCAATGTGCTCGCCGAGAGCGGCGAAGACGTGGGTGAGATTGACGCGATTGTGGAAACCGACGGCACGCTTCAGGCCGTGGTGGGCGTCGGCGGCTTTCTCGGGATCGCCGAGCATGACGTGCTGATCGAAATGGACAAATTCTCCATGGTCGATGAGTCCACCGTGATGATCAACGGCGTCACCGCCGCCGAGATCGAGGCCATGCCCGAGGTCGATCAATCCGAGCTCGTGATGGTCGATGGTGAATTGACCCTCGAACAGGCGATCAACTCCTAAGGCTTTGCCACCAAAAGAAAAGGCGCCTCCTCGCGGGGCGCCTTTTATCTTCAGGTATCGGGTTCAGGCGGCTCATCCTCTGGCGGAAGGGCCTCGTCAGACGCCCCCACACCCGCTTGCCAATGCGCATCAATCCGGCGGTTGAGCCACGCAAGCGCGGCCAAAGCGAGGCCCAAACCGACAAAGGACACGACCCGCGTGAGGCCGGACAATCCGCCCATGTCGATCAGGAACACCTTGAGAATGGTCAGCGCCACGCCCCCCATGGCGATCCGGCGCAACAGCTCTGAGCGTTTTACAACGGCGACGGCCAGCACCCCGAGCGACAGGAGAAGCATCGCCACGGTGTAGGTGTAGAGCTCGCCGTCGGACGGCCCCGGCGCGGAGAGATCCGTCCCGCGCCACAGGCGACGAATTTCGACAAAGCCCCAAAACAGGGTGAGGCCACAGACCGCCACCCCAAGTACCAAACCCGGGCGCAGGCGTTTGGTCACGCCGTCCACTTTGGCGCGCCGTTCAAAGGCGACGGCACCGACGCTCAGCACCACGATCAGCGGCAAGAAAGCGAAGGCCAGCGCATCAACCACCGGCGGCCCAAGCACGCGGAAATAGCCGCGCTCCATCATGTCCACGAGCTGGCCGACTTGAACCACGGCCAGAACCACCGCCGTTCCCGCCGTCACCGCGAGGAACACAAGCCGCAGGATGCGCAGGGCCTTGCGCGAAGTCGTGGGCAACCGCCACGCCTGCGCCAGGGCCGAACTGGCCCAGATCGCGGCGAAGGGACCGGCGAGGAAGGGGGACATAGTGTCTGCGTCCAACAGCCGCGCGATCACCACCATGAGGAACAGGGCAGAAGTCGACAAAAACGCGGATTCCGCGACGGCGCGGAGCGCGTCTCGTTCCGCCCGCGCCATGCGCCAGACGGCCGCAAAGCCCAGAAGCGCGGCAATATGGCTGATCAGCACCGCGCCCCAGCTGGCGCGATAGAGCGCATTGTATAGCCCGGGATCGACCAAGAGGCGATAGCCGATCACCGCCGCACCGAGTTGCGCCACCCACCCGAGGATCGGAAGCGCAAAGCGCCGGTCGAGCAGAACAGAGAGCACCATGAGCACCGAGAGACCCAGCGTGAGCGCCGCCTTGGTCAACAAAAGGAAGAGCGCCAGCGCGATCATCAAGACCGCCCCCGCCGCCAAAAGGCCAAGATCACGGGTGACATCCGCGCCGCCCGCCCGCGCCCGCCAGCCCGTCATCATGACGAGCACGGCGGCGGTGGCCATCACGGCAAAGGCCCAGGGGCTTGCCCCGATCACCTCACGCGGGGCCCAGATGAAATCGAGAAGGAACACGGTCGCGGGCAGGATCGCCGCGCCTGTGACGCTCCACATCAGGCGATCGCCGGGCTGGGAGTCGCCCTGCGCCATCTGTTTGGCCCGCATCATCGCGGCAAAGCTCATCACAGCGGCGAGGCCCAAAATCCACCAAAGTGTGGTGGGCAGTGGGGTCTCCGGCGGCGCGGTTTCAAAGGCCACAAAGCTCTCGTAAACCGGCCCAAAGTCGAGCCCCTGCCACGCCAGCACACCGAGCGCGCCGGCAACCGGCAAAAGCACCGCCTCGTCCAAAGCGGGCGCGCGGTCGAGCCATAGGGCAATCCCGGCGACCAGCGCGGCAAAGGCTCCCATCGACAGCCAAAATCCCAAGCCGTTCGGGGCCTCGGGTGTCGCGGTCCACACAGCGGCCACGGTCGGGATCACCAGACCGGCAAAGCCGAGGTAGGTGGGGAATTCCGGACGCGCGCCACGCAGGGCTTGGGACACGGGCGCACCATCGAGGGTGGGCGTCAGGCGGCGCTCCGGCAGGATCAACGCACCGAAGCCAAGCGCCAGCGTCGCCCCCAAAAAGGCGGGCGCAAGGTCGGCGCTCAGGTGGATCAGGACCAGCCCGCCACAGGCCACCACAAGCGCGAGGCCAGAGACCCAGGCCCAACGGCGAAAGCTATCTATGGTGAGCCCCGCAAGGCCCAGAATGGTGAAATAGGCGTAGAAGGGCGTCGGATCGGCATCGGGCGAGGCGACGAGAAACGGCGCGACACCCGCCCCCAAAAGGCCGACGGCGGGCAACACAGATGCATAGAGCCAGCCCATCAACACCGCGCCCATGGCGATGATCACGACACCAACGAGCGCGGGCACAGCGCCGATCAGGCCGTAGAGCGCGTGCGCAGAGAGCACGCCGATAAACAGAACCACAACCCCAGCCCCAGCCAAGGTCGAGGGCACATGGCGCACCGCAGGCACGGCCTCATCCCCGAACCGGCGGCGAAGCGCCTCGCCCCCCGCGACCAGAGCCGCGCCGAGGATCAGCGCGCCGATCACCCGCATGGTGGGCGTCAAAAGGCCCTTTTCAACCCCGTATTGCACCATGAACAGCCCGCCGAGGATCAAGGACACGGCGGCAATCGCCAGCGTCCAGTTGGCCTTGAGCCAAGCGCTCAGCCCGTCAAATGTCTCCGCACGGAAGATGTAGTTGGAGGAGGTTTTCCGCTCAGGCTCCGCCACCTTGACCGTCTCGCGCAGCGCGGCTTTCTCCGCCTCTGTCGCGGGCGTGGCCCATGGTCCCCGCGCGGCCTCCTCGGTGATCTCCTCGACCGCCGCGACCTCTGGCGGCCTCTCCTCTACGATCCTGTCGGCAACCACGGGGGCGTCCTCTGCCACAGGCGGGGTCGTCTTCACCCGTCGCTCAAGCACCTCCAGCGCCTGTTTCTGTTTCAGAACCTCGGTCTCAAGCCCTCTCACCTGCTCTCGCATCCGGCGCAGTTTGACGAGGGCAACAGGCACCGCAATCGCCATGAACAGCAGGTAAAGCGCCACCATCGCGACGACGAAAAAGAAAGAGGCATCAAACATATCGGATCTACTCAGAACAGGATTGCGCCCCAGCTTCTGCCAAACACCTCAGGGGTTCAACTGCAAAAGCCCTCTGCGCGCTCCCCACACAAATGCGAAAAGCCCCACCGGATCGGCGGGGCTTTCCAAATTTTCACTCAAAATCTCGCTGACGTCTGGCTTATTTCAGCGCAGCGTCGGTGATTTCCAGCGTGTAAGCACCTTCCGGCTCTTTGGTGATGACCGGGTCAGACCCACCGGAGAGCAAGGACGCCACGGTGCGCTCATAGTCGGCCACGTCGAGCGCGCCTGCGGAGCCTGCGGTGAGTTTCGCCACTTCGCCCATCATGCGGACCTGATGTTCCATGGTCTGCGCGCCGGTTTCATCGTACTCAAGCACGATCTCTGCGGCTTCTTCCGGGTTCTCCTCGGCGTATTTCCAGCCCTCCATGGAGGCGGCCACGAAACGCACCATCTTCTCTTTGAAGGCCTCGTCCGTCAGGTTCTCTTCGAGCACGTAAAGACCGTCTTCGAGGGTCGCCACACCTTGGTCCTCATACTTGAAGGTGATGAGATCGTCGGCAGAAATGCCAGCATCGATCACCTGCCAATATTCGTTATAGGTCATGGTGGAGATACAGGCGGCCTGTTTCTGCAGGAGCGGATCGACGTTAAAGCCCTGTTTGAGCACGGTCACGCCACCCTCGGAGCCGTCGGTCGGAATGTCGAGTTTGCCCATCCAGGACAGGAACGGATATTCGTTGCCGTAGAACCAAACGCCAAGCGTCTTGCCCGGGAAGTCCTCGGGGCCGGTGATGCCAGACTCTTTGAGACAGGTCAGCATCATGCCGGAGGATTTGAACGGTTGCGCAATGTTCACCACCGGCGCGCCGTTTTCACGGGCCGCGAGAGCCGACGGCATCCAGTCGACCATGACATCCGCGCCACCGCCGAGCAAAACCTGAACCGGGGCCACGTCCGGGCCGCCCGGCTTGATCGTCACGTTGAGATCGGCCTCTTCGTAAAACCCTTTTTCCAGAGCCACATAGTAGCCCGCGAACTGGGCCTGCGTGACCCATTTGAGCTGAAGCGTCACGTCATCGGCAGCAAAGGCGCCAGACGCCATGGCGGCCAGAGCGGCCGCGCTCGTCAGGAGTTTTTTCATTGTAATACAACCTCCAAGTTGTGTCTTCGGCCGAGGATTTTCCCCCGTGCCTTTCGTTTGCGCGAGTTTACCCGCGTTGTGAGGGGTGCCAAAATGTCACCCGTTTTTCGATGCCCGCAACCAGACCATACAACGCGGTCCCGGTGACGGCAGACACCACAATCTCAGCCCAAACCATATCCGTTGCCAAGCGCCCCATCTCTGTCGTGATGCGAAAGCCCATACCCCGGATCGGAGAGCCAAAATATTCAGCAACAATCGCCCCGATCAAAGCCAGAGACGTGGCGATTTTCAACCCGTTAAACAGGAACGGCAAGGCCGCCGGTCCCCGGAGTTTCATCAAGGTTTGCGTGTGCGAGGCGGCATAGGTCCGCATCAGATCCCGGTGCATCGGATCGACCGCCGACAGACCGGCCAAGATATTGACCAGCATAGGGAAAAACACCATCACCGCGACAACGGCGGCCTTGGAGTGCCAGTCAAATCCGAACCACATCACCATGATCGGCGCGAGGCCCACGATGGGCAGGGCTGCAAAGAAATTCGCCACCGGCATAAGGCCGCGTTTCAGGAACGCAAAGCGGTCAATGATGAGCGCCAAAACGAGCGCCGCAAGCGTCCCCATCCAAAGCCCGTTGACCGCGCCTTTGAGCACCGTTTGCACCCAGTCTTCCCAAAGGATCGGCACAGACCCGGCCATCGCCGCACCAATCGCCGTCGGCGGCGGCAAGATCGCGGGGGAGACATCAAAGACCCGCACGATGATTTCCCAGAGGACCAAAACCAAGAGGCCAAAGCCGACCGGCCAGGCGATTTTCTCGAATGTCGTATCCGGACGGCTCATACCGCACGCCCTCCCATCATGTAGCGGGCGAGTTTTTCAAAACTCCCGACAAGGAAAATCAGGATCGCCGCCAGGATCGCCGCCGCAAACAGCGCCGCCCACATGATCATCGGTTCGCCAAACTGCGACCCGATGAGCATCCGGGCGCCCAGCCCCGCGATGGCCGAGGTCGACAGTTCCGCCACCACCGCACCAACAAAGGCAGCGGCGACAGACACTTTGAGCGAGGCAAAGAAATAGGGCATCGAAGACGGCAGGCGCAGTTTCCAGAACACCTCGCTCTGGCTCGCGCCGTAGGTTTTCAGAAGATCGAGCTGCATGTGATCCGGGCTGGAGAGACCTTTGACCATCGACACGAGCACCGGGTAAAAACTCAGATAGGCGGCGATGATCGCTTTGGGCACCATCAACGTCCCTGTGCCGATGGCGTTCGACAACACCACGATGATCGGCGCGAGCGCCACAATCGGAATGGTCTGGGAAATGATCGCCCAGGGCATGAGCGTGAGACGCCCGATGCGGCTCAAGACGATCACAGTGGCCAGCGCGATGCCGACAATGATCCCGATGGCAAAGCCGAAGAGCGTCGTCTTGAGCGTGATCGAGCCTTGATAGACCATCGAGCGTTTCGAGGTGATCTTTTTCTCGACCGTCGTCTCCCAAAGCTCCGCCACGATCTGATGCGGCGCGGGCAAGAGCGGGCGTTTTTGCGCCATGGTGTCGGTGATCAGTTCGGAAAAGGTGACCTCGGTCCCCGCACGTTCCGCCTGATCGTAGGTCCATGTGCTGTTCATCTTCACAGCGGCCGCGTACCAGATGACGACAAGGGCCAAGACAACCGTGAGAATGGAGAGGAGTGTTTTCATGCCCGCCCCTCACACCAGAGGGGGCTCTGCCCCCACGCCTTCGGCGTTCCCCCGGAATATTTATGGACAAAAGAATTGGGCCCGTGCCCGACAAAAGTCCGACACTTGTCCGACGCTGTGCCGACAGCCTTTTTCGCAGTAAAACTCATGCCTCATGCCCCGCTCTGAGGCCGTCGCGAACCCGGTGCGCGATCTCGATGAACTCCGGCGAGTCGCGGATTTCGAGCGGACGCTCTTTCGGAAGAGGGCTTTCAATCACATCGGTGATCCGCCCCGGACGCGGGGACATGACGACGATTTTCGTCGACAGATACACGGCCTCGGGAATGGAGTGGGTGACAAATCCGATGGTCTTATTGGTCGCGGCCCAAAGTTTAAGAACCTCTTCGTTGAGCTTGTCGCGGACGATCTCGTCCAAGGCCCCAAAGGGTTCATCCATAAGGAGAATTTCCGCATCAAAGGCGAGCGCGCGGGCAATGGAGGCGCGTTGTTGCATCCCGCCTGAGAGCTGCCAGGGGTATTTCTTGCCAAAGCCCGTGAGGTCCACGAGGTCGAGCACTTTCTCGACCCGTTTGTCCATTTCTTGCTTGGGAAAATCCATGATTTCGAGCGGCAATTTGATGTTGCCTGCAATCGTCCGCCACGGATAGAGCCCCGCCGCCTGAAACACATAGCCATAGGCGCGCGCTCTTCGCGCCTCTTCCGGGCTGATCCCATTGACCGTGAGCGTGCCCCCCGTCGGCGTCTCAAGCCCCGCAATACAGCGCAAAAACGTCGTTTTACCGCATCCCGACGGCCCGATAAAGGAGACGAAATCTCCCTTGTTTATCTGGAGGTTGACATCCTTGAGCGCATGCACCGGTCCGTCGTTCGTCTGGAACGTCAGGTCCACACCCTGCGCGTCAATCACTGGCTTTTTCATCTGGCTTGTGTCTTTATTTTCTGCCGCTTTAGAGGCGGCTAATCCCCGTTTCGGGCGGGCCATATGACTTGGCCCTGCCCGGCGTTCATTGTGGCGGAGTTACACCCCCGTCGCCGGAATGCCCGTGCGCACTACCGGCTGCGGCGAGGTCAGCTCTTTCCACTTGGACAGCGCCTTGTTCACCGTCGCATTCGGGTCGCGGGCGACGAACTCGCCATGGCCTTCCTTGGCTTTCAATTCCCCTTTGTCTACAGCGACATAGCCACGGGTCAGAACGTAGCGCGGCAGGGCCGTGACCTCGATCCCCTCGAACACGTTGTAGTCGATCGAGGAGGCCTGCGTCTCTGCCGTGATGGTTTTCGACATCGACGGGTCCATGACGATCAGGTCGGCATCCGCCCCCACCAGAACTGCGCCTTTTTTCGGGTAACAGTTGAGGATTTTCGCGATGTTGGTCGAGGTGACCGCGACGAATTCATTCATCGTGATCCGCCCCGTCTCGACCCCCATGGTCCAGAGCACTGGCAAACGATCCTCCAAGCCCCCGGTCCCGTTCGGGATTTTCGAGAAATCACCCACACCATAGCGTTTCTGTTCCGTCGTAAAGGCACAGTGGTCGGTCGCCACACAGGAGAGCGTGCCCGAGGCAAGCCCGGCCCAAAGGCTATCCTGATGCTGTTTGTTGCGGAACGGCGGCGACATCACGCGGCGGGCGGCATGGTCCCAGTCCTCGTGGAAATACTCGCTCTCGTCCAACACAAGGTGCTGGATCAGAGGCTCGCCCCACACGCGCTTGCCCTGCATCTTGGCGCGGCGAATGGCTTCATGCGCCTCTTCGCAAGAGGTGTGCACCACATAGAGCGGCGCTCCGGCCATATCGGCCAGCATGATCGCACGGTTCGTGGCCTCGCCTTCGACCTGCGGCGGACGGGAATAGGCGTGGGCCTCGGGGCCGGTGTTGCCCTCGGCCAAAAGCTGCGCCGTAAGTTCCGCCACCACATCGCCGTTCTCGGCATGGACCAACGGCGTCGCACCAAGCTCGGCACAGCGTTTGAAAGAGGCATAAAGCTCATCGTCATTCACCATCAACGCGCCCTTATAGGCGAGGAAGTGTTTGAACGTGTTAATGCCTTTTTCCTCGGTGATGACCTTCATCTCGTCAAAGACCTGTTCGCCCCACCAGGTGATCGCCATGTGGTAGGAATAATCACAGGCCGCCTGTCCGGATTTGTTGTCCCAGACCTTGAGACTGTCCAAGAGGCTTTCACCCGGGCTCGGGAGGCAGAAATCGACCACCATCGTGGTCCCGCCCGCCAAAGCCGCACGGGTGCCGGAGGCGAAATCATCCGCGCTGTAGGTGCCCATGAACGGCATTTCGAGGTGCGTGTGTGGGTCGATCCCGCCCGGCATGACATAGCACCCGGTCGCGTCCAAAATCTCGTCGCCCGTCAGGTCCGGCCCGATCTCGACAATGACGCCGTCCTCGATTTTCACGTCGGCCTTATAGGTCAAATCGGCGGTGACAACCGTGCCGCCTTTGATCACCTTGCTCATCTCATCTCTCCTTGTCGGTGAGGCGGGGCCTCTTTGGGCACCCTGCCTTCTTTCGTCTCGTAAATATCCCGGGGAGCGCGAGGGGCTGGCCCCTCGCCCTTTATTTCATTCCACGATTTCAGCGCTTTCCAGCACCGCATGCAACAACACATCTGTGCCCGCCGCCGCCCAATCGGGTGTGATCTCTTCGGCCTCATTGTGCGACAGACCGTCGACACAGGGGCACATGATCATCGTCGTCGGCGCGACAGCAGCGGCCCAGCAGGCATCATGACCCGCCCCAGACACAATATCCATATGCGAATACCCCAGCGTTTCCGCCGCGTTGCGCACATGGGACACAAGCTCCGGCGTGAAAGTCACCGGATCGAAATGGCCGACGGGTTCCACCGCACAGCCAACACCGATCTCGTCGCAAATCTTCGCCGCACGCTCCTCGATGATGGCGCGCATTTTGTTAAGCTTGTCCAAATCCGGCGTGCGGATGTCGACGGTGAACACCACGGTGCCCGGCAACACGTTGCGCGAATTGGGCGTGAATTGCATCTGGCCGACGCCGCCCACGGCGTTCGGCTGGTGATCCATCGCGACCTCTTGCACCATCTCCAGAATGCGCGCCATGGCGAGACCTGCGTTGGTGCGCATGGCCATAGGCGTCGAGCCAGTGTGCGCCTCCTTGCCGGTCAGCGTGAATTCAAGCCACCAGAGCCCCTGACAATGTGTCACCACGCCGATGTCTTTGCCCTCGGCCTCCAAGATCGGCCCCTGTTCGATGTGCAGCTCATAATAGGCATGCATCTTACGTGCGCCGACCTCTTCGTCGCCTTTCCAGCCGATGCGCTCAAGCTCCGCGCCGTAGGTTTTGCCCTCAAGGTCCGTGCGCCCATAGGCGTAGTCCAGATCAATCTTGCCCGCGAACACACCGGAGGCCAGCATCGCAGGCGCAAAGCGTGCGCCTTCCTCATTGGCCCAGTTGGTCACCACGATGGGGTGTTTTGTCTTGATCCCGAGATCGTTCATCGTGCGCACCGCTTCGAGCGCACCCAGGACGCCCAGCACCCCGTCGTATTTCCCGCCCGTGGGCTGCGTGTCGAGGTGGGAGCCGACATAGACCGGAAGCGCATCGGGATCGGTGCCTTCGCGCGTCATGAACATCGTGCCCATGGCATCGACGCCCATCGTCATCCCGGCCTCTTCGCACCAGGTCTGAAACAACTTGCGGCCTTCGGCGTCTTCATCGGTCAGCGTCTGGCGATTGCAGCCGCCTGCAACACCCGGCCCGATCTTCGCCATCTCCATCAGGCTGTCCCAAAGACGCTCCGAGTTGATTTTGAGATTGTGCTCCGCGCTCATCTGACCCTCCAGATATATTGACCATTTGGTCAATACATTGACGTCCTCCGTCTCAGGATTGCAAAGACTTTCCTGTCACACCACGATCTTTTGCCCAAAGCATGAGACATTGCGCAAAAAATAAGCATGCCTGCCCGGCAAGATGACAGTCAAAAACACAGTATAAAAGAGGCCCCTCAGACGCCTCTCTTTTTGACGCACACCCAAATGATCTAGATCAATATTTTCGCACGACTTCCGCTCATTAGCGCACAGCGAGAGGCCAAACGTTGCAAATTGCAACGGTCCGACTTTGGGACGAGGATCCAAAGCATCAACAACGCCTACAGTCCGCAACAGGAGGCACACATGTCTGATATCTTCGTCCCACAACGCCAACGTCTCATCCTGCCGTTTCTCGAAAAGTTTTACGGCTCGGTCGCTGAACCCTTCGGCTGGGCCGCATTCCGCGTCACCATCGGTCTGTCGCTCGCGATCGCCGGTTGGCCGAAAATCCAAGCCCCACTCGCGCAGGCCGGGTTCGTCGAGTCCCTTGGCATCGCGCCGGGATGGCTGTTCTCACCCATGCTGGCCGCGATGCAGTTTTTCGGCGGCTTCATGATCGCCTTTGGCCTGCTCACACGCCCCATCGCCTTTGCCAACGCCGTGATGCTCCTCATCACACTGTGGTTCCACATGGCGCACCCCTACCCCGAGGCGTTTTTCTCGGTTGAAGGTCTGGCCTACCTGCAAGCCAACCCGGACCTTTTGACGCCCGCCGCCCAATCGCAACTCTTGGCCGATAATGGCGCCATGTTCGGCATGCGCATTCAGGAAAAAGCGATCTACGCCTCACTGTTCTGGGCCGCAGGTGCCGCTCTGATCGCGGCGTTCGGGGGCGGCTACTATTCGCTCGATTGCAAGCTGAAAAAAGAGTTCTGAACCCGCGCAGAGCGCGAGACCTTTCACATCCCCCCCCGGAACGGCCCGCTCCCTGCGGGCCGTTTTTTATCGCGCGACAGGCCCTAAACGTTGGTCGATGCGCCGTCCGGCAAATTCGGACAAAGCGCTTTGGCGCTTTTTTTGGCCCGTTCAATGCGGTAACTCATAGGGATGCAACGATAAGATGGGGAATCGCGCGTATGATGCCGGGACGGCAACCACGGACACGGATCCAAAAGAAAAACACCGAAACCATTCTAGAGGCCGCTCTGGAGGTGTTTTCTCAAAATGGATTTCGCGGCTCGACGCTCGATCAAATCGCCAAGGCGGCGGGGCTCTCCAAACCCAATCTGCTCTACTACTTCCCGTCGAAAGTGGCCATTCATCGCTCTCTGATCGACAGCCTGTTGAAAACCTGGCTCGATCCGCTCCGCAAAATCGACCCGGAAGGCGACCCGATCGAAGAAATCCTTGCCTATGTCTGGCGCAAACTCGACATGGCCCGCGAATACCCGCGCGAGAGCCGCCTCTTTGCCAATGAGATCGTGCAAGGCGCGCCCAATATCATGGACAAGATCGAGGGCGAGCTGAAAACCCTCGTCGATGAGAAAGCCGTTGTGATCGAGGGCTGGATCGCCGCCGGGAAAATCGCGCCGCTGAACCCCTATCATCTGATTTTCTCGATCTGGGCCACGACTCAGCATTACGCCGATTTCGATGCACAGGTCCGGGCGATCCTCAAACCCACCGGGGACGCGCATTTCGACGACGCGCACAGCTATCTCGACACGATGTATCGCAAGATGCTGACACCGTGATCACCGTGCCTCGCATGTCGTCGCGTTAACCATACGCAAAGAATTCTGGGGAAATTAACGCCTCATCAACCATCTCGGGGCCATCATGGTCCCGTGGGGGCTCCTTTTTGAGAAGGAGCGTGAGCATGACCAATATAACCGGCGTGCCGGCGTTCGGTGGCGGTGGTGTGGCCTTTCGCCAACCTCCTGACCCGCCGCAACCCGCCGTGCCAGCCATTTCGCAAACCGGCCTGAACGGGGCCGCGACCTATACCAAAGGCAACGAGTTGCCCGGTCAGAACGGGGCAAACTTCTCCTATCGCAGCTCCTCCGAGGCCGAGGAAGAGGAGCGCGGCTCTGCACCCAAGTCTGCGCCTGAGACAGACGCGGATTTTGACACCACGTCCAAACATCCCGACGACATTCTCACCGGTCCAACACCCGCCTTTCAGGCCTCTGTTCTCGAAGTTGAGCTGGACCTGCGCATCGCGCTTGCCGAGATTGCCGCGAAACGCACGCAGGCGGCGGACGAGGCGGCGATTTCGCCCGTGGAACAGCCACCTGAGGACAGCTGCCCCAACGACATCGCGCGCCCTGACAGGACCGCGCTTTCGGAGCTTTCGGACACATGCGACGCCGCGACGCCCCCGGATCAAAGCCCCACCGGTTCAGAGGCTGACCCCTCTCAGACGTCGACCCCGTAAAGGCCTCGCACCTCGGCCACAGATACAAACAAACCCCGTGCGAAACACACGGGGTTGATGTGATGGGTCTATGTGCGGGCGTCTCTCTTGCGCCCCTCTCATTCCGTCGCACGGGCGACAGGGATTTCCGCCCGTGCGATCCGCGTCACTCAGCCGAACAGGCGGCGACGTTGTTGGGGTGCGTCGTCCAGTTGGCATAGTCGCCCACCGGCTTGCCCGTGCGCTCGTCCACCTCGCCTTTTTCAAGCGTTTTCATGGTGATACAGCCCTCAACCGGGCAGACATTGACACAGAGGTTACAGGCCACGCATTCGTCGTCTTTGACGGTAAAGACACGATCCGCGCTCATCTCAATCGCTTGGTGCGAGGTGTCCTCACAAGCCGCGTAACAGCGCCCGCAGCTGATGCAATCGTCCTGATTGATCACCGCTTTGGTCACATGGTTGAGGTTGAGATATTGCCAATCGGTGACGTTCGGCGTGGCTTTCCCCACGAGATCAGACAGCGCCATTTCCTTTTCATCGAGGTATTGGCTCAGGCCGGAAATCATCTCTTCGACGATCTTGAACCCGTAGGTCATCGCCGCCGTACAGACCTGTACGTTGCCCGCTCCAAGCGCCATGAACTCCGCCGCATCGCGCCAGGTGGTCACGCCACCGATGCCCGAGATCGGCAGGTTTGCGGTCTCCGGGTTGCGGGCGATTTCCGCCACCATGTTCATCGCAATCGGCTTCACCGCCGGGCCGCAATAGCCGCCGTGGGTCCCTTTGCCGTCGATCATCGGCTCGGGCGAAAAGAGATCAAGGTTCACAGAGGTGATCGAGTTGATCGTGTTGATCAGGCTGACAGCATCCGCCCCGCCCCGCAGCGCGGCCTCCGCCGGGTAGAGAATATTGGTGATGTTCGGCGTCAGTTTCACGATCACCGGAAGGTCGGTCGATTCCTTACACCAGCGCGTCACCATCTCGATATATTCCGGCACCTGCCCCACGGCAGAGCCCATGCCGCGCTCGGCCATGCCATGCGGACAGCCAAAGTTCAGCTCGAATCCGTCACAGCCCGTCTCCGCAATGCGCGGAATGATGCTTTTCCAGCTGTCGGCGTCACAGGGCACCATAACGGAGGCGATGAGCGCCCGGTCCGGGTAGTCCTTTTTCACCCGCGTCATTTCTTCGAGGTTCACCTCCAACCGACGGTCGGTGATCAGCTCGATGTTGTTGAGGCCCAAGAGGCGGCGGTCGGCACCATGGATCGCGCCATAGCGCGGCCCGTTGACGTTGACGACCGGCGGGCCCTCTTCGCCAAGGGTTTTCCAGACGACCCCGCCCCACCCCGCCTCAAAGGCGCGGCGGACGTTGTATTCCTTGTCGGTCGGCGGCGCGGAGGCCAGCCAGAAAGGGTTCGGGCTTGTGATGCCACAAAAAGTGCTTGTCAAATCGGCCATGGCTCAGCCCTCCATCAGCTTGGCGTGGATGTCTTCGGCCGCGTCGCGGCCCTCTGCAACGGCGGTCACAGTCAGGTCTTCGCCCCCCGTGGCGCAGTCGCCCCCGGCCCAAACGCCCGGCAAAGAGGTGCGGCCCACGGCGTCCACCGTGATCTTGCCGCCTTCAAGCGCGAGGCCCTCGGGCACGCCGTCAAGGTTCTGACCGATGGCTTTGAACACCTGATCCGCGGGGAGACGGAAGGTCTCGCCCGTCTGGGTCAGACGCCCGTCCTCTTCGCGGGTGTATTCAAACTCCACCTCGCTCACCGCGCCATTGCCATACACGGCGACGGGGGCGGCGTTGTAGAAAATCTGCACACCTTTGGAGGCCGCGAGATCCTGTTCATAGCCCGAGGCACTCATCTGCGCCCGGCTGCGGCGGTAGACCATAGAGACGTTTTGCGCGCCCAAAAGCTTGGCCTGAACAGCGGCGTCCACGGCGGTCATCCCGCCACCGATCACCACAACATTGCGCCCGACCGGCAGTTTGGACAGATCGTCGGCCTGCCGCAGTTCCGCAATGAAATCCACCGCATCGCGCACGCCGTCCTTGTCGACGCCCTCGGCACGCAGCGCATTGACGCCCGCCAGACCGATGGACAGGAACACCGCGTCATACTCGGCCTTCACGTCGTCGAGCGACAGCCCACGCCCCAAGGCGAGACCGGTTTTGACGGTGATCCCGCCGATTTGCATCAGCCATTCGACCTCTGCCTGGGCAAAGCCGCCCGGCGCTTTGTAAGAGGCGATGCCGTATTCATTGAGGCCGCCGATCTTTTCGCGCGCATCAAAGAGCGTCACATCATGGCCATACATCGCCAGACGGTGCGCCGCCGAGAGGCCCGCAGGCCCCGCGCCGATGACGGCGACGGTCTTGCCGGTCGCGGGCGCGCGCTCATAGGGATGTGTGCCCGTCGCGATCAGCCGGTCCGTGGCATAGCGTTGCAGGCGACCGATTTCGACCGGCTTGCCCTCTGCGGTTTCGCGGACACAGACCTCTTCGCAGAGTGTCTCCGTCGGGCAAACCCGCGCGCACATGCCGCCGAGGATGTTCTGGTCAAAGATGGTCTTGCCAGCGGCCTCGGGCGTGCCGGTGAGAATCTGACGGATGAACAAAGGAATATCGATGGAGGTCGGACAGGCCGTCATGCACGGAGCGTCATGGCAAAAATAGCACCGATCCGCCGCCACATGGGCCTCATGGGCCTCCAATGGGGGGTGGAGATCGGAGAAGTGCTCCGTATATTGAGTGGCCGGTAAGCGTCCGGGTTGGATACCGGGCGTCATCGGGGAATTGGGCATAGGGCTTGCTCCGTCCTGAGGTCTTTAGCTTGCGTTTCTTTTGACCCAGCCTGCCGCAGTCGGAAATTTTATCAAGTGGTAAATTTTTTAAGACGGATATTTTCGGTCTTTTGCCCGCCTCAAAGCCGAACATTGATGCGCAAGCGCCCAAAACATGGGCAAAGTTTATGCACGGCCCGTGCAAGAGAGGGTGGAAATCGGGTTTTCACGCAACGTCACAGCCCCTATATATCGGGTCAGAAGATAAATCAGTCCGGGCCAGTTTGAGATCCCGGACGGCAAAACGAGTTGAGACCCGATGACCAAGCAAAACGACGCCGACGTGGCTTTCATTCAGGCGCTGGCTGAACTGCTCGCCGCAAACGACCTGACCGAGTTGGAAGTAAAACGCGAGTATGGCGAGAACGACCGTCTGAACGTGCGCGTCTCCAAAGCCCAAGAAGTCGTGCAAACCATCGCCGCCCCTGTCGCGGCTCCGGCCGCTGCGGCTGCCCCGGTGGCGGCACCATCCACGGAGACGAAAGACGCCGGCGACCCGGCCAACGATCCGAACGCTGTGCCCTCGCCGATGGTCGGCACCGCCTACCTCGCCCCAGAACCGGGTGCGGCGCGTTTCGTCAAAATCGGTGATCAGGTCTCTGAGGGCCAGACCCTCCTCATCGTCGAAGCGATGAAGACCATGAACCACATTCCGGCACCGAAATCCGGCACGGTCAAGCGCATCTTCGTCGAGGACGGCACCCCCGTCGAGTTCGGCGCTCCTCTGATGATCATCGAATAAGGGGCGTCCCATGTTCGATAAAATCCTTATCGCCAACCGGGGTGAAATTGCCCTGCGCGTGATCCGCGCCTGTCGTGAGATGGGCATTCAGTCGGTGGCGGTCCATTCCACGGCAGACGCCGATGCCATGCATGTGCGCATGGCGGATGAGGCCGTGTGCATTGGTCCGAACAGCTCGGCGCAATCCTACCTCTCCTTCCCGGCGATCATCGCCGCCTGTGAAATCACCGGCGCGCAGGCGATCCACCCGGGTTATGGTTTTCTCTCCGAGAACGCGGCCTTCGTGCAGATCGTCGAAGATCACGATCTGACCTTCATCGGCCCCTCCGCCGAGCACATCCGCCAGATGGGCGACAAGATCACCGCGAAAGAGACCGCAGAGCGTCTCGGCATCCCGGTGGTCCCCGGCTCCAAAGGCGGCGTGCCTGACGTCGAGACAGCCAAGAAAACCGCCGCCGAGATGGGCTACCCGGTCATCATCAAGGCGACCGCTGGCGGCGGTGGCCGTGGCATGAAAGTGGCGGAAAACGAAGCCGCGCTTGAAATGGCCTTCCGGACCGCGCGGTCAGAGGCCAAAGCCGCCTTCGGCAATGACGAAGTTTACATGGAGAAATACCTCCAGAAGCCGCGTCACATCGAGGTCCAGGTCTTTGGCGACGGCCAAGGCGGTGGGGTTCACCTCGGTGAACGCGACTGTTCGCTTCAACGCCGCCACCAGAAAGTGTTCGAAGAGGCCCCTGGCCCGTCGATCACCCCGGAAGAGCGCGCCAGAATTGGCAGCATTTGCGCCAACGCCATCGCGGAGATGGGCTACAAAGGCGCGGGCACCATCGAATTCCTCTACGAGGATGGCGAGTTCTATTTCATCGAGATGAACACCCGTCTTCAGGTGGAACACCCGGTGACCGAGGCGATCTTTGGCCAAGACCTCGTGCGCGAACAAATTCGCGTCGCGGCGGGCGAAAAGCTGTCCTTCACCCAAGACGAGCTGGTCCTGAACGGTCACGCCATCGAGGTGCGGATCAACGCCGAGAAGCTTCCGAACTTTTCGCCCTGCCCGGGCAAGATCACGCAGTACCACGCGCCCGGCGGTCTCGGCGTGCGCATGGACAGCGCGCTCTATGACGGCTACTCGATCCCGCCCTATTACGACAGCCTCATCGGCAAGCTCATCGTGCACGGGCGCGACCGTCCGGAGGCGCTTGCTCGTCTGAGCCGCGCTCTGGGCGAGTTGATCGTGGATGGTGTGGATACGACCCTGCCGCTCTTTGATGCGCTTCTCCAGGAGCAGGACATCCTGACCGGGGAGTATAACATCCACTGGCTGGAGAAATGGCTGGAGCAAAACCTCGGCTAATCTCTCTTGCAAGTTCTTGTGATCAGGCCGCCTTCGGGCGGCCTTTTCCGTGAGAGGCCTCTTTTCTTCCCCTGAAACTGTCGCCAAAATCGCGCCATGGACACGCTCACCCTCACCCCGGAATTGCTCTTGCAGGCCTATGCCAACGGCGTGTTCCCGATGGCAGAGGACCGCGATGACGACCGGCTGTTCTGGGTCGACCCACGGATGCGGGGGGTGATCCCGCTGGACGGGTTCCACGCCTCTCGTTCACTTCGCCGACTGATCCGGCAGGAGCGCTACCGCGTGACCTTTGACACCGATTTTCTCGGCGTGATGGAGGGATGCGCCGACCGGCCGGAGACCTGGATTAACGACACGATTTTCGATCTGTACGGCGCGCTCTACGAGCTGGGCTTTGGCCATTCCGTCGAAGTCTGGGACGAGGATCGCCTTGTCGGTGGCAGCTATGGACTCGCGCTTGGCACCGCCTATTTCGGGGAGAGCATGTTCTCGCGGGTGGACAACAGCTCAAAACTTGCCCTCGCCTATCTCGTGGCGCGGCTCAATTTGACTGGGTTTACCTTATTCGACGTGCAGTTCATTACGGAGCACCTGGCGACGCTCGGCGCGATCGAAATCCCGCGCGCAAGCTATCATGCGCGGCTGAACCGGGCGCTGGAGCGGCGGGCGGATTTTGAGGGTCTTGAGGGCGCGTTGACGCCCGAGCGCGTTATTGCGGCAATTGACAGGTCAGCGGCCAGAGATCGTAACGCTGGTGATCCATCGCATTGAGCGCCGGGCTGGCGGCAACCATCCAGCCGGAGAACACGGGCGTCTCCTGATCCTCTTCGCGGATCGTCACATAGGCGTAGGCATTGCCGGACGGGTTATCCACGGGGTAACGGCAATCTTCGAGCGAAACGAGCAGTCGCCCGAACACGTCGCTCTGTCCTGTCGCGACCTGAAGATCAGACACCTCGCCGGTCAGCTTGTCGAGCGCGCGCAGGGTCGCCCCCGGCGCTGAGGTCACGTTGTCCTGAATTTCTGTGGTAATGTCGCGAAGCTCTTGCTGAAAGCCCCCATTTGGAAGGCTCTGCAGGTCTTCGAGGGACAAGCCCCCTGTGCCAAACCCGCCAACGTTGGTGCCCTCGTCGAGCGGCTGGATCGTGATCTCATCGAGACCGGTTTCCAGATCGTCGTTGAACCCGCCCTCTTGCGCCGCCAGTGGCGCAGCCACCACACCCGCAAGCGCGAGCGCCCATAGGGATGCGCGCGCAGGATGGATCATTCGTCGCTGCTCCCGGTGACGAACTTGAGCAAGAGGTTCACAAGGCTCACAGAGCCTTGCGTGTCCGCGATCACCTGACCGTCTTCGAAATTGAACATGGAGCCGCCGGGGACGAGCTCGACGAAATTACCGCCCAAAAGTCCCTCGGACGAAATCAACGCCGCCGTGTCATCCGGCAGCACAATATCGGAGGAGAGCGTCAGCTCGGCTTCGGCGCGGAAGGTTTCGGTGTTCAGGTCCATCGCGGTCACAGACCCGACTTTAACCCCCGCCAGACGCACGTCTGTGCCGGTGGAAATCCCCTCGGCAGAGCGGAAAGACGCGGTGAGATTGTAGTGATCAGAGCCACCAGCGCCAAAGCCGGTGATCTGGCCCGCATAGACCAAAAACCCGATGGCAAGCGCGATGACGCCCGCGCCGACGGCAACTTCTGTCGGATTTTCAGACATTATTCGGGCTGCCACGCCTCGTAGTCGCGACGCTCAACCGGGTTGGCCTGACGGATCGAGCCAGCGGGCGCATAGGCAGCGACGGTGCCGGTGAGGTTTTCGACGTGCTCTTTCTCCCAGCTTTTGTGCGGGAGCGGCTCGTGGCCCGGGTGGTTCGGGAAGGTGTGGTGCAGCCAGCCGTGCCAATCGGGGCTCACGCGGGAGGCTTCGACCTCACCGTTGTAGATCACCCAGCGGCGGGTGTCGTTCTCATTGCGGTAGAACACGTTGCCCTGCGCGTCTTCGCCGACTTTGATGCCGTGGCGCCAGGTGAAGAGTTGCAGGCCAAGGGTCTGATCTTTCCACCAAACGAGTGCGCGCAGAACCGAGTTCACGATGCCCATGGAGATGTCACCTTCTTCAAAGTCTTGGGTCGCTTTCTCTATGACCCATCCAGCATGAAACGTCCAGAGGGCGCGCGGGCCTTCACGCGGATTTCAGCCCGCGCGACCTGCCTCAGCCCCCAAAGGCGATGAGAAAAGCCCCATGCGCGGACGCATGGGGCTTTGAAACTTTGTAACAGCTTCGATCAGATCAGGAGGCCGTCGCCTCTTTCTCTTCTTCCGAATAGATCCTCAGCGGCTTCGCATCCGAATTCACGGCCTCTTCGTTCACCACAACCTCGGTCACATTGTCCATGCCCGGAAGCTCGAACATCGTGTCGAGAAGGATGTCTTCGAGGATCGAGCGCAGGCCACGGGCCCCGGTTTTGCGCTGAATCGCACGTTTGGAGATCGCCGTGAGCGCCTCTTCGGTGAAAGTCAGATCAACATCTTCAAGCTCGAACAAGCGCTGGTATTGTTTGACAAGCGCGTTCTTCGGCTGC
Organism: Abyssibacter sp.; assembly: GCA_964220165.1. Lineage (GTDB taxonomy): Bacteria > Pseudomonadota > Alphaproteobacteria > Rhodobacterales > Rhodobacteraceae > Celeribacter. Next base: position 17,057 of record CAXPTW010000041.1, on the reverse strand, counting down.
GTGAGAATGGTGACAAGCGCATCTTCATCGAGGTCTTCGAGCGTCGCCAAGACGGGCAGACGACCGACGAATTCCGGGATCAGGCCGAATTTCAAAAGATCTTCCGGCTCCAGCTCTTTGAACAGCTCGCCAACACCGCGGTCGTCGTCATTTTTGACGTCCGCGCCAAAGCCCATCGCGGTGCCTTTGTTGCGCTGGGAAATGATCCGGTCGAGGCCCGCGAAAGCGCCGCCACAGATGAACAGGATGTTCGTCGTGTCCACTTGCAGGAATTCCTGCTGCGGGTGCTTGCGACCGCCCTGCGGCGGGACAGAGGCCACAGTGCCTTCCATGATCTTCAAAAGCGCCTGCTGCACCCCCTCGCCCGACACGTCGCGGGTGATGGACGGGTTGTCGGATTTGCGCGTGATCTTGTCGACCTCGTCGATGTAGACGATGCCGCGCTGCGCGCGCTCGACGTTGTACTCAGAGGCCTGAAGAAGTTTCAGGATGATGTTTTCCACGTCCTCGCCCACGTAGCCCGCCTCAGTCAGAGTGGTCGCGTCGGCCATGGTGAAGGGCACATCGAGAATACGGGCAAGTGTCTGAGCCAAAAGGGTTTTACCGCAACCGGTCGGACCGATCAGCAGGATGTTGGATTTGGCAAGCTCAATATCCCCCGCGCCTTTGGCGGCGTGATTGAGACGCTTGTAGTGGTTGTGCACGGCCACGGAAAGCACGCGTTTCGCGGTCGCCTGACCGATCACGTAGTCATCCAGAACCTGACAGATTTCTTTCGGCGAGGGCACGCCTTCGGAGGACTTCAGACCGGAGGATTTGGTTTCCTCACGGATGATGTCCATGCACAGCTCAACACATTCATCACAAATGAACACGGTGGGCCCCGCGATCAGTTTGCGCACCTCATGCTGGCTCTTGCCGCAGAACGAACAATAGAGCGTGTTTTTGCTGTCACCGGACGAATTGCTCATCACATTCCCCTAGAATCCGACAGTCCCGGACCCGTTTGCGTTCTATACGACCAGACGGTCGTACACTCCTGAATGTCCCCTATTATCCACCGGTTTGATGAGACAAAAGCCGGGCACATCGCCGTATGTCGACCGAGTTTAGGGCAGCGAATTTTTGGGCACAATGGCAAAATCCAAATTCGTCACACCCCGTCACTGACCCCGGTCAGATTGGGACCGCACCGCCGCCCGAGAGAGGCAGCGGCGCGCATTCACTTAGCTTTCCGGCACGGCGCGGCTCTCAACGATCTCGTCGATCAGGCCGAATTCTTTGGCATCTTCCGGAGACATGAAGTTGTCGCGTTCCAGCGCATCGACGATGGTCTGGAATTCCTGACCTGTGTGCTTCACGTAGATCTGGTTCAGACGATCCTTGAGCTTTTGGGTCTCTTGCGCGTGGATCATGATGTCGGTGGCCTGACCCTGGTAGCCGCCAGACGGCTGGTGCACCATGACGCGGGAATTCGGCAGCGAGAAGCGCATGCCTTTTTCACCGGCAGTCAGCAGCAGAGAGCCCATGGAGGCGGCCTGACCCATCACGAGAGTGGACACTTTGGGACGGATGTATTGCATCGTGTCGTAGATCGAAAGACCGGAGGTCACGACACCGCCCGGGCTATTGATATACATCGCGATTTCTTTGTTCGGGTTCTCGGCTTCCAAAAACAGAAGCTGGGCGCAGATCAGGGACGACATGCCGTCGTGGACCGGCCCGTTCAGGAAGATGATGCGCTCTTTGAGCAGGCGCGAGAAAATGTCATAGGCGCGCTCTCCCCGGCTGGTCTGCTCGACGACCATCGGCACGAGAGTGTTCATGTAGGTATCAATCGGGTCTTTCATCTATCCTGCCTGTTGCTGCATTGCGTCGTCTTTAACGCGGAAGTGTTACTCGAATCTTAGTAGCGGAGTTGGGGGGCTGCAAGCGCCCCTGAGCAACTTGGCTGGCTCATCGGGTTCGCACGGTTTCACCTTGCGACGAAAAATCGTGAAAACTCATTCATTTTCATGACCTTAAAAGATCACCACACAGATTGGCGAGCATCGCGTGAGAGAGATGTTTTCCATTCGCCTCAAATTTTCGCGCAATTTTCCGAAATTTTTACGGACCGACATTGCCGCTCAGAGCCTCATGCAAGTGCGGAAAGCGCCACCAAGTGGTTGTCCCACGCCAGTCCCGGCACGGCGTTGAGCGGCTTCATCCCGTCTTTGAGCGCAAGCAGAGCGCCGAAGCCATCAGAGCCGAGATAGCCATCCGCCATCGGCGCGAGGCCACAAATATCGCCCCGCGTCACTGCGCCGAGAAATGCGCCATCCGCGCCGAAGCGGTGCAAGCGCCCCCCGCGCGGCGAGGTGATCCCCACCTCGGAGCCATCCCCCGCAAAGGACACCGAGCCCGCATAGCCCTTCATCGCCATTTGCTCGGACAGGTCGGCCTCACAGAGCACCACCTCTTCGCCGCGACGGTGCAGCCCCAAGAGCGGCACGGTGTCGAGCGGATCGCCCTCCCATTGCATCGCAAAGGCCACCTGATCCTCCGGCCCGACGGACAGGTGACGGATCGAGTTCTGGTGCAGCTCCGGGGCAAGCTCGTGTTTTTCGAGCAATGTGAAATTGGGCGAGAGGTAGACGAGAGAGCCAACCATCTCCGGGATGTTGAGCTTTTCACGGCCATCCCCGATGTCGGGATGGGTGAAAATCCCGCCATTGGCGACGACCAACGTGCCATCAGACAGCTGTTTGATGTCATGCGGGCCGATGCCGTGAGTCGGCACTTCGCCGATGCGTTTGTAGCCCTCGGAACGCCGCCAAAGGCCGAGCACGCCCTTTTTCTCCGCAAAATTGTTTTCGGGCGTCACGAGCAGATCGCCGTCCTCGACAAACACCCCGTGCCCCATGAAATGACGCCCCTCTGGCGTCGCAAGCTGATGCGTGACCGCGCTGCTGACACAGTCGAGCACGAGGGCAAATGTCCCCGGACGGCGGGCAAAAGCGACGGCCTCGGGCCGATCGGGATGGGCGGCGGCGGCGTGTCCACGGCCGGGCAAAGGCACGCGAAACAGGATTTGCGCCGCCTCATCCAAACCGTAGAGCGCGTAATCGCCAGAGGCATCTTTCGCCGCGCCGAGATAGGCCGGAGAGCCGACATCGGCCCAGCTCACACGCGGCAGAACGGTCGCGGCCAAGCGGCTTTGAGAAAGGTGCGGCGGGAGGATGTCGTCATTCTGATGGGTATCCCAAATCGTTGGACGCAGGCGCCTATCACAGGCGTTTCTAGACCGAAAGCACTCAATCGCCGTCAGAGGCGTTAAAGCCCGAGGACACGCCCAGCGGCGCGCCGACATCATTGGCGAGATCGCCAAGAATGGCGTCGATGTTCTGGCCGATGATCTCGATTTTCAACCGCCCCATCGGATCGCCTGCGCCCTCAAAGCTCGGGTCATCCAGCGCCTCGGTCAAAGCAATCGTCTTGGCAAAAGCCGCCTCAGACGTGGACATATCGCCGGGGGCCAGAGCCCGGGCGAGATCGCGCGCGGCCTCCAGTTGCAGGATCACGTTGCGCTGCGACCGTCCAGACCGGCGGGCCTCGGCACGTGCGGGGCGCGGACGGTCAAACGAGCCGATAGGCCGCCCGATGCGCTGTGCCTCAGTGTTTTCCAAGGACGACACCATCATGGTGTAGAGCGCCTGCACGCTTTCCATCTGGCTCAGGTAGATCGGCGTCTCCGCCTCTCCGGCCAACAAAAGCGTGTCTTTGAACCCTCCGTCAGAGGCCCATTCGACATCAATCGCATGGGCCATGCGGCCCAGATCGTTGGAGATCGCCTGCACCAGCGCACAGGAATACGACCCTTTGGCGTAATCGGCGAATTGGTCGTCGTAGAGCATGTATTCCAGCGCAAAGAACCCACGCACGGCGATGGAGGCCTCGGCGAAGGCGTCAGCATCGTTGACCACCTCATCCTCGTCGCGAATGAGCGTGGCGAGGCTCCGCGGGATCATGCCCTTTTTGTCCGGCCAAAAGGCGATGGCCAGAATTCGCCCGTTGGTCTCGACCGGCCCCATATGGAGGTGCTGCACCCCCATCCAGGCATCAAAGGCCGCGTGATAGGCGGGTTTCATCGCCTCGGGCCGACAGTCCGCCGCGCTGGCCATCACCAGATCACGCGCGGCATCGTCAAAGCGTTTCACCGCCGGGATCGTATGCTCCGTGACCGCGCGTTCCAGCGCGGCGGACTGAAGCTCGGTCACAGATTGCGCCATGGCCGGGCCAGCCCCAACAGAGACGGAGAGGCCAAGAGCGGTGGCGACGGTGAGGACAGTGAGGTGCATGGACCCTCCGGGGTTACAGGCTTTCTAGAAAACGGATCAGAGCGGCGCGGTCCTCTGGTGGCATCTGGGCCACTCGGTCGCGCGCAGGCTCGGCTTCGCCCCCGTGCCAAAGGATCGCCTCCAACAGAGAGCGCGCCCGTCCGTCATGGAGCAGGTATGTATGCCCTGAGACCTGTGCCGTCAAACCAATCCCCCACAAAGGCGCGGTGCGCCATTCCGTCCCGGTGGCGCGGCCTTCCGGGCGATGATCGGCCAGCCCCTCCCCCATGTCATGGAGCAACAGGTCGGACTAGGGCCAGATCAGTTGAAACGACAAAGGCGCGTCCTCTGCCGTTTCCGTGAGTCGATGGGTGACGAAATTGGGCTGGTGACAGGCGGCGCAGCCGGTCTCGTGAAACACCGCTTTGCCGCGCAGGACCTCGGCGTCAGCGACCGTTTCGCGCGCCGGCACACCGATATGGCGGGCATAAAGCGTCACGAGGTCGAGGCCCGTCTGGTCGATCTCGAACCCGCGCGCATCACCGTCGCCATGCGGCCCGGTCAGACAAGCGATTTGCGCCTCCGTGCAATCGCCCGACGCCTCGGGAAAGAGCGGGGAGGAGATGCCAATGTCGCTCGAAAACGCCTTGGCGGATTGCTGTTCGACCGTGGGCGTTCCAGCCTTCCACCCAAACCGTCCAAGCATGGGGCGCTCATGCCGGAGGGACCAGCCCACATTGGCACGACCGGAAATCCCATCGCCGTCCGCGTCTTCGGGATCTGCGCGGGCGAGGATGTCCTCGGCGGGAACGGCCTCTAACAGACCCAGACCAAGCATTGGGTTGGCGACACGGGGCGAGATTTGCACCGCGTCGGGCAAGGGCCCAAAGCGCAGGTCCGCGATCTCATAGATCGGGCGGCGCAGCGTCGCGACCTCCCCGCCGGAAAGCGGCACCTCGACGGGTTCATAGGTGACGGACCAGTGCGCCTCTGGCTCCTGTCCCAAGACGGCGCGGTCCTGCAATTGATGCCCGTATCCCGGCACAGGACGAACGCGCGCGACGGTCCCGTCCAGATCGGCCAGGTAGGTCTCAAGCGCTGTGTAGGGCGCATCCGCCTCTGCGGGCACGGAGAGTTGCAGGAACATTGATGTTTTGAGGCCGTCCGGCCCTATGTTTTCCGGCGCGGGCGGGTGGCCGCGTCCGTTGCCCGGATGGCACCGCAGACAGGCGCGGGCGTTGTAGAGCGGGCCGAGACCGTCGGAGGCCTTGGTCGAGGACGGGGCCGAAACCCACAGCTTGTCAAACAGAGCCTCGCCGAGACGAAAATCGAGATCGATCTCCTCAGAGAGATCACCTGACGGCTGGCGAAACACATCGGCGCCCGCGTGGCGCTCTGTCGTGGATTTGCCTGCAGCGTTGGCCTCAAACGCCTCAGGTTTAGAAAAATCGACCGGCGCACGGAGCACATCGGCAATCCGGGCACGCTCCTCATCTGTGCGCGGCACGATGGACAGATGCGGCTCAGAGGTCGGCAGCGTTTGCGCCAAAGCGCCCTGCCCCCCCTGCAACATGAGGGACAGAGTTGCGATCAAAACGGGGGTCTGCGGTCGCATCCATCTGCGCGGCATGGCATCAGGGCTCGTCTGGCGTGGCAGGACAAAAGCGACGGGCCGGATGATCCCGGCCCGCCTGTGGAACTCACTCGAATACAGCGCTCGGGTTGTCGAGGCTGTCGGAGCCTTCGACCTCGATCTCGGTCGAAAGCACGGCCACGGCCCGTTCGATCTCGCGGGTCTGGGCCACGAGAGCATCGACCGCCGACATGATCAGCTCTTCGCCCGCCGCGTTGCCCGCGCCCAGCATCTGGTCGTAGGAGAACCCGGCCTCAGCGGCGGCTTTGATCTCGCCGAGTTCGGCCATGGTCTTGTTCACGGCGTCGGAGAGATCGTCGGCCAGGGTCGCATCCGTGGCGGCCAAAAGATCGTTCAAGCTTTCGCCGGAAACCTGCGTACCGTCGACGCGGGTGTAGCGGCCAAAGTAGACGTTATGGATGCCCATGCCGTCATAGTAATGCGAGTTGTGGGTGTTGTCGGAAAAGCAATCGTGCTCCTCTTCGGGATCGTTGAGCATGAGGCCGAGCTTCATGCGCTCACCGGCTTGTTCGCCGTAAGACAGCGATCCCATGCCGGTCAGCATGGCGGTGATCCCGGCGGAGGGGTCTTCGGTCACAGCCAGACGCGCGTCGCCGCCCTCGGCCCATTGTGCGGTGATCCAGTCGAGGTCAGACACCAACAGATCGGTCGCGGCCTTGAGATACGCCGCACGGCGGTCACAGTTGCCGCCGGTGCACTCCTCGCCCGTCACGTAATCGGTGTAGGGACGCGCGCCTGCGCCATGATCCGTGCCGTTGAGGTCTTGGCCCCAGAGCAGGAATTCGATGGCGTGATAGCCGGTCGCCACGTTGGCCTCGACCTCATCAGCCTCATGCAAGGTCTCGGAGAGAAGCTCCGGCGTGATAGAGGAGGCATCGATGGTTTCACCGGACATCTCGAACGACGGGGTGGCGATCACGTTGAGACCGCCGAGCGGGTTCTCATCGGTCGCACCCGCCGTGGTCGGGTCGACATAGTCGATCAGACCCTCGTCGAGCGGCCAGGCGTTCACCTTGCCCTCCCAATCGTCCACGATGGCGTTGCCAAAACGGAAGGCTTCGGTCTGTTGATAGGGCACGCGGGCTTCGATCCACGCGGCTTTGGCGGCGGCCAGAGTGGCCTCGGACGGCGCTGCGATGAGCGCGTCGATGGCCGCGTTGAGCTCTTGGGCCTTGATCAGGCTGTCGCCATAGGCGGCGTGGGCAATATCGGCGTAGTTGGAAACCACTTCGGCCTCACCGGCAACCATCGGCGCGGCGGGCAGAGCGGCGGCGATCATGGCCGTCATCATGCGTTTCATAAATCGTGTCCCTTTTCTGATACCCTTCGCCCGACGGCGGTCACGCGCCGGGTTTTCGGGCCTTGAATCGTGTTCGGTGTCGCAGGCAAAACCCGCGGTGCCTTCGCGCAATATCTGAGCGAATGACTCGGTTAAGTCAATCCTGATTATTTTAATAGGAATTGAGGTGCGCGCAAAACCAACTATCGCGGGTCATGCGCCCCGCCGTTCGCAACACTTCGGACTTAATCAAGCGTCTGCCGATAGCGTTTGAGCGCCACGGCCACCACGACCAAAAGAATCAACACAATCGCCACCATGTCCTGTGTGACCTCCGTCAGCCCCGCGCCTTTGAGCATCACCTTGCGCACGAGGCGCAGGAAATGCGTGGCGGGGATGGCGGTTCCCAAGGCCTGCGCCCAGGCGGGCATGGCGGCAAAGGGAAACATAAAGCCGGACAAAAGCACTGTCGGCAGGATGGTGAAAAACGACAACTGCATCGCCTGCATCTGGGTCCGTGCGACTGTGGAGACGAGAAAGCCGATAGCGAGATTGACGATGATATAGAGATTGAAGCCCAGAAAGAACGTCAGGAAAGACCCGGAAAACGGCACCGCGAACAAGGCGCGCGCCGCGACGAGAAACACCAGCGTCTGGACATAGCCGACGAACACATAGGGCAGGATTTTCCCGAGCATCACCTCGGAGGCCGTCACCGGCGTCGCAATCAGGCTCTCCATCGTGCCTTTCTCGCTTTCGCGCACGATGGCCACGGCGGTGATCAGGATCATCGTCATCGACAGGATGATCGCCAGCAACCCCGGTACGATGTTGATAGAGGTCTCGCCCGCCGGATTATACGCCCGATGCACCACGACCTCAAACGGCACCTCGGCCTGTGCGGTATAGGACAAAGGCCCGGTGAGGCTCTGCGCCATGGCGGTTTCGACCACGCCGTTAATCGCGCCGATGGCGCCAGAAGCCGCGACAGGGTCAGAGGCATCGACGGTCAACAACACTTGCGGCACCAGCCCCCGCATCATGTCGCGCTCGAACCCTTCGGGCACCGTCACGATCACCTGCGCCGCGCCGCTTTTGAGCGCTTCGACGCTCTGTGCCTCCGACGTCGTAATCCCGATGAAGTCGAAATAATCCGACGTGTCCATGGCGGAGGTCAGGCTCCGCACGATCGCGCTTTCGTCGTTCATCTCGATGAGCGTCGGAAGGTGGTGCGGGTCCGTGTCGATGGCATAGCCAAAGAGCAAAAGCTGCATGATCGGGATGCCGACCATCATGCCAAAGGTCACGCGGTCGCGCTTCATCTGGATGAACTCTTTGACCAGCACCGCGAAGAACCGCGACAGGGAAAAGACCTCGGACAGCCGGCTCATAGGTCGCCCTCCGTCAGGAAATTGTCCTTGGCCCCGGCCATGAGGTAGATGAACGCTTCTTCGAGACCAGCACGTTTTTCGGCCCACTCATGCGTGCCGCGCGCCCGCTCCAGGTCCGCCAGCGCCCCAAGCGCCGCGCGGTCTGTGCCAGACACATGAAGTTCCGCGCCGAACCGGATCACCTGCCCCGCGCCGTCCTCTTGGCTCAGACGATCTTCTAACTCGGTCAGCTCCGGCCCAGTGACGACAAAGGTCGAGAGGCCGATTTGTCCCGGAATATCCTGCGCCGCACCGTCGATGAGCTTTTTGCCATAGGCGATATAGGCGATGTGGTCGCATTGCACCGCCTCGTCCATGTAGTGCGTCGAGACAAGCACCGTGACGCCTCGCGCCGACAAGCGCCGGATTTCGTCCCAGAAATCCCGCCGCGCCTTCGGGTCCACGCCCGCCGTGGGTTCATCGAGCAACAAGAGCTGCGGCTCATGGATCATACAGGCTGCCAAGGCGAGCCGCTGTTTCCATCCGCCCGAGAGCGTCCCGGCCAGCTGCCCCGCCCGCCCCTCAAGCCCAAGATCGCGTACCGCTTCCGCCCCCCGGCGCTTGCGGTCCGGCATGCCGAACATCCGCGCCACAAAATCGAGGTTCTCCGCAATGGTCAGATCTTCGTAGAGCGAAAACTTTTGGGTCATATAGCCGACGCGTTTCTTGATCGCGCGGCTCTCACGGCGGATGTCGTAGCCGAGGCACTGCCCCTCGCCGCCATCGGGCGTCAAAAGTCCGCACATCATGCGGATGGTCGTCGTCTTGCCCGACCCGTTGGGGCCGAGAAACCCGTAAATCGCGCCCTTTTTGACCTCCATATCAAAATCGTCGACGACTTTGCGGTCGCCGAACACTTTGGTCAGGCCTGTGACGGAAATGGCGACCTCCTCGGACATGGCCTACTCCACCGCGCCGGAGGCATCGACCGTGATCGGCTGGCCGGGCAACGCGCCTTCGGGCGAGAGCACCTCTGCCTCCACCCGGTAAACCAACCGCCCGCGATCTTCGCGCGTGTAGAGGATCGGCGGCGTGTATTGCGGATCAGAGGCCAGGCGCGTGATGCGCGCGGTCAGATCCTCTGCACATCCCTCACACGACAGGGCAACCTCATCGCCGGGAGCCAGATCGGCGCGCTCCGCCTCGGGCACGAAAAACAGCGCCGTGCGCGCGTCCGGCGGCAGGATCGACACCACAGGCGCACCGCTGGAGGCCACTTCGCCGAGATCGAAATAGACCTTTTCAACGACACCCGCGACCGGGGCATAGACCCGACGCTCGTCCAGGTCAGACTGCGCCAGATCGACCTGCGCGCGTGCCGCTTCAACCGCCGCTTCCGCCGCACGCCGTTCGGCATCGCGGGCCGGAAGTTCAGCGACCCTCAACTCGGCCTCAAGGCGCGTGACAGAGGCCTTGGCCTCATCGACCGCCGCCCGCTGGTCATCCACCGCCGCCTCAGTCGTGGCGCCGCGCGTCAAAAGCGTCTCGGACCTGTCCAATCGGGTCTGGGCAATGTCGAGTGCCACGCGGGCCTGAAGGAGAGACGCGCGGATCACCTCTGTCTCCGCCTCCCGTGACCCGGTGGAGAGGTTATCCAAGGTGGCCTCCGCTTGGGCGAGCTGGGCCTGAGCACTCCGAAGTGCGGCGGCAAAGGGTGCATCGCGAAGCGCAAACAAGAGCGTGCCCTTTGTGACCTCCTGCCCCTCGGTAACGGCCATCTCGGTGATCCACCCCGCGCTCGCAGGCGCCGCATAGGTGAATTCCCCCTCGATATAGCCGTCATAGACATAGGGCGCGGGCGCATTGATCCCCGGATAGAGCGCGGCAACGACAGAGACGAGCCAAGACGGAAGATCAGCCATGTGAGGCCTCCTTTACGGGGTCCAGCCCCGCGAAAAACACGGTGAGATGCGTCTCGAACAGACCGTCGAGATCAAGGCCCTGTTTGGGGACGATCCCGAACACTTCGCCGAGCAAAAGATGCATGAGCACCGGCCCCATCAGGGACCGGACCAACATTTCCGGATCGAGCTGCCGAATATGCCCCGCCGCCATCGCGCGCTCAAACAGGCCGATCAGCTCCGGCAACACGCGCCGCAGCACCCGGTCCGCGTACATCTGCGCAAGCTGCGGTTGGCTGTTGGCCTCATGCAGGATGAATTTCGGCACGGCGGTGATCTCGGGGCGGGACAGGCGCGCTTTGACGATCTCGGCCAATTGCCGGATCGCCGGGCGCGGGTCGCCGTTATGCGTGCGGAGCGCTGTGACCGCCTCCTCCGCCATGCCCCCAAGCGCCCGGTCCACAAGTGCCTCGGCCATGGCCTCTTTTGACGGGAAATAGAGATAGACCGCCCCTTTCGAGACGCCCGCGCGGGTCGCGATGTCCTCGACCCGCGTCCCCGCGAAGCCTTTCTCAAGAAAGAGACTGAGTGCGGCATCCAAAAGCTCGTCAGGCCGCGCCTCTTTGCGACGGCGGAACTTGCGCCCGGTCTCAGCGGGAGATTCAGAGGGAGATGTGGTGTCTTTGCGCTCCGTCATCCGGACCTCCCGAGTCGCCGCATCAATAAATAACTGACCAGTCATTTATTTAATTTTGGCGCGAAAGTAAAGACCGCCCCAAAAGCCCGTGCCAAGGCGAGACGCCCCACCTGCGGCCTCGTCAACACAGAGTCGTGACTGCAATTTGGGAACAACTTGCGTTTTTATAGGTTTAGCCTAGGACTAATTCTGTGGGCGTCTGCCCGTCCACACCGAGAAAGGACACTGCCATGTTGACCCGTCGCCATTTTATCCAAACTTCGACCGCGCTGTTTTCTGCGACAGCGCTGGGAACTGTTGCCTCGCCCGCCTTTGCCGCCACGCAAAGCGATTGGGAGCGATGGGATGCACAGGTGACGCCCGCGGCGTTCGATCTTGGCACCTCTAATCCGTGGGGACTTCACAAACGGTTCCTGCCGCAGCGGGTTGAGGCGAATGCGAGCCTGACGCCGGGCGACATCCATGTGGATGCGGTCGCGCGCTATCTCTACCTCATTGAAGAAGGTGGCACCGCGATGCGTTACGGCGTGGCGATCGGACGCGATGGCCTCTATGAGCCGGGCACCTATACGATCAAGCGCAAGGCGAAATGGCCGACCTGGACGCCCACGCCTGCGATGATCAAACGTGAGCCGGAGACCTACGCGCAATATGCCGACGGAATGGACCCGGGGCCGCGCAATGCGCTTGGCTCGCGCGCGCTCTATCTCTACGTCGGCAACCGCGACACCTATTTGCGCATTCACGGCACGCCCTACCCGCGCTCCATCGGCACCCGGGCAAGTTCTGGCTGTGTCCGTATGGTGATGGCGCATGTGATCGACCTTTACGACCGGGTCGATACCGGCGTGACCGCGCATCTGTATCCGGCCGAGCCCTTCATCACCGCGACGAGCTAAGGCGCGCGCCGACACGTTTCAACAAACGCAAAAGGGCGGCTTCGAGCCGCCCTTTCTTGTAGTCTCGTCGCTAGACGCGCGGCAGTTACATCGCGGTCTCAAGCGGCTCTTGGGCCTGCGCACAGATCGGGTTTCCGGCGGCGGTTCGAAGCGGCAGCATGGTGGTCTCGACCGGACCGACATGGCGATACCAGAAACACCCGTCTTCGGGATTGAGCTGCACAGCGGTCAAATCCTGGTTCGGGCCAGCGAGCGCCACGATATTTTCCGGCACTTCTTTCATAAAGCCGTCTTGTGTGGTCTGCGTCATCGGCACGGCACACGCGGAGAGCGCCATAAGCCCCGCCGCCACAAAAACATGTTTCATCCGCAGTATCCTTTCGCGTCGATCAGTATTGTTTTCTTTGTAAGGGGTTCCATGGGGGCTGTCTCGCACAAACCGGTGAAGACCGGCCCGGATCAATTCACAGCGGTGGGCAGAGGCGTCCCGGCCACATAGGCCCGCAGGTTGTCGCATTGCAGGATCGACATATCCCGGCGGGTCTCAACCGTCGACGAGGCCTGATGCGGTTGCAGGAGAACATTCGGAAGCGCGATGAGGCGCGGATCGACATGCGGTTCGTTGTAGAACACATCAAGCCCGGCCCCCGCAATCTCTCCGGCTTCCAGCGCCTCAATCAGCGCCTCTTGATCAAGGCAGGTGCCGCGCGCGATGTTGATCACCACGCCGCGCGGGCCAAGCGCCTTGATCGCGTCGCGGGACAGGTAGCCTTTGGTCTGCTCCCCGCCGACCACGGCCACAACCATCCACTCCACGGCTTTGGCGAGAGAGACGACATCCTCCCCATGATAGGTCCAGCCCTCTGGCGTGTCCTTTTCGCTCCGCGACGTATAGTGCACCGGCATCCCGAACGCTGCACACCGATCCGCGATGGCGCGCCCGATCCGGCCCATGCCCGCGATCCCGACAGGCGCGCCGGACATTTTGCGGTTCAGAGGCAATTCTTTTCCTGACGCCCATGTGCCCTCTCGCACCCAAGCATCGCCTTTGATGATCTCCCGGCACCAGCCGAGCATCATGGCGAGCGCCATATCCGCCACGTCTTCGTCGAGTACTTCGGGCGTGTTGGTCACGCGGATGTTGCGCTCTGTCGCCGCCGTGACGTCAATGGCATCGTAGCCGACGCCGAATTGCGAAATGATGTCGAGATTGGGAAAGAGGTCCATTTGCGGGCCGTCAATGGCCTTGTGGCCCTTATTCGCGAAGGCCTTGATCCCGGCGCGAACGTCCTCCGGCAGAGCGGCCCGCGCCTCGGCGGATCCGGCTTTGATGACAGGGGCGATCTCTTCGATCCGGGCAATTTCGTCGGGGGTAAAGGATTCTGAGGTGATCAAGATCACGGGCAAACTCTCAGACATCAATCGTGTCGCTCCCTGTCGTCCGCAGAGAGACTCTGCATCGCGTGAATGGTCCTCGTGACCCTAACACCCTCTGCGCGCGCGTTTGCATGGCTGAGGTCGGTTTTGAGGCACGGGTCGAAATAAAGGGCACAAACGCCCCTCAGACCCCAACAAAAACCGTTTTCTTTGTCCGAAGTCAAATAAGCGGCTTTGAATGTGTGATTTAAGACCTCCAAGACAGAGCGAAACACCCTCCCCATCGTGGTTTGCCCCAAGATTCGTATCGCAAAACCTCGGCACGCCCGTGGCGTTGCCGACCGGGGGGAGATGTGTCCGCAAGAGCGACGGAGACCAACCCTATGAGCGACATCGGACAGGAGACGGCCCGGGCCATCTATGCCCCCCCTCTCAAGCGCGTCATGACCCCGCTATTTGTAACCCTGCTGTTTTTCTGGGTGCTTTTGAACGGGTCTCTCTCACCTGCGACCCTCCTCACGGGGGTGATCGTGGCGGGCGTGATCTCTGTGCTTTTCGCGGGGAGCCTGTCCGTGCTTTCAGGCGTCGCCCTCACCCCGTCCGGGATTGGCAACGCGCTTTTGTTCGTGGGCTATTTCCTCAAGGAGCTGTTCAAGGCCAATATCGCCATGGCCCGCCTTGTCGTTGATCCGGCCCTCCCCATCGATCCCGCGATTGTCAAAGTGCGCACCCGTCTCACCCATCCCGTGGGGCGGCTTTTGTTGGCCAATGCCATCACGCTCACCCCCGGCACGCTGACCTGCGAGATCAAGGGCGATCACCTCTACATCCACTGGGTCGTCGCCAAAGGCACCGACATCGAGACGGCAACACAAGAGATCGTGTCAGGCTTTGAACGCTATCTGGAGAAAATCTATGGCTGAGCTGTTTCTCATTCTTTCCGGCCTTTTGACCGCGCTCGCCTTTGTCCTGGCGGGATACCGGTTTCTCAAAGGCCCACATGCCGCCGACCGCATCGTCGGATTTGACGCGCTCACAATCATGTCGGTGACCGGCATCGTTCTGGCCGCGCTCATCACGGGACGGTCGATCTACCTCGACGTGGCGCTGGTCTACGCGCTCTTGTCTTTTCTCGGCGTGATCGTCTCCGCCCGCTATATCGAGGGGGGCGAAGACTGATGCTGTCCGGTTTTCTCGATACACTCGGCGCGATCACGCTCTTAGGTGGCACCGTCTTTTTGGCGCTTGGCGGGCTTGGTCTCGTCCGAATGCCCGATCTTTACACCCGCATTCAGGCGGGGACCAAGGCCACCACGCTCGGCACGCTATTGGTCCTCGTCGGCGCAGCCCTGATCATGCCGTCCTGGGCGATCAAGCTTTTGCTGATCATGCTGTTTCTGATGTTCACCAACCCGCTGAGCTCTCAGGTGCTCGCCCGCGCCGCCCACCGCGCGGGGCTTGTGCCTGTCGCAAAGGTCGACCGGCTGGCGGATGATGGGGAGGATTTGGCATGACCTACCTGACCTTGATTGCCGCCGTTCTGGCCGTCGCCACGCTTTTGGCTGCGCTCTTTGCCCTTCTGACCCGCTCCACCGTGGTCGCCGTGCTCTCCGCCGGTCTCGTGTCGCTCTTTGCCTCTGTCCTCTTCCTGCTTCTGGCCGCGCCGGATGTGGCGATGACAGAGGCGGCGATTGGTTCCGGCCTCACCACGTTCCTGTTCTTTTTCGTCATGGGACGCATTCGCAGGGAGGGGTCGCAATGACCACCCGTATGGCCATCCCCTTTGTCCTCTTGCTGATCCTCGGCAGCGTGTTTTTCGCTCTCTTCACCGGCTACACCCCCGATGAGACGCTCAACCGCACAGCCAGCTATTACGCCACCCAGACCGCCAGCGAGACCGGTGCGCAAAATATCGTGACGGCGATCATCGTCACCTATCGAGGGCTGGACACCTTGGGCGAGGTCACCGTCCTCTTCCTGACCGCCGCCATCGTCGGGCTTGTCCTGGCCCAATCCAAAGCGCCGAAAGGCCGCTCTGGTTCCGGCTTCCTGCCCTCGGGCGAGTTGTTGACCACGGGTACGCGGATGCTGGTGCCAGTGATCCTCTTGTTCGGCGCCTATGTGTTCCTCAACGGCCATCTCACCCCCGGCGGCGGCTTCCAAGGCGGCGCGATCGTGGCCTCGGCCATGTTGCTCATGTTGCTCGCCAATCCTGCGGACGGGTTTTCCCATCGCCTGATCTCGCGGATCGAGAGCACGGCGGGCCTGTCCTATGTCATCATCGGCCTTTTGGGCCTGATCTTTGCGGGCGGTTTTCTCGACACGACGCTCCTGCCCCTCGGACGCTTTGGCTCGATCCTTTCTGCCGGGGCGATCCCGCTCATCTATGTGCTCATCGGCCTGAAAGTCGGGGCGGAATTCTCCTCCATCCTCACCTCTCTCGAAGAGACGGTTCAAGATGCGGCCAACGATACGGAGGATGCACAATGACCCTCGTACAAATCGCCCTTGCGACCGGATTTTTACTCATTCTTTTGGGCCTCTACGGCGCGCTCACCAACCGCAACATCCTGCGCATGATCGTGAGCTTCACGCTGGCCAGCACGGGCGTCAACGTGGTGCTCGTTGCGGTCGGCTACCTGCCGGGGCGTGAAGCGCCGATCCTCGACACGATCCCCGTCGCGGACGCCGCCGCCCGGATCACCGATCCGGTGCCACAGGCCCTTGTGCTCACCGCCATCGTCATCGGCCTCGGCGTCACCGCCCTGATGCTCGCCTACGCCTACCGGTTGTTCCGCGCCCGCGGCAGCCTCGACATCTCTGACTATACGGAGCTGAAATGGTAAGCCCTCTCCTCATCCTCGTGGCCGGCCTCGGCGCGGCTTTCCTGCTCGGTCTCCTACGCGAAACCGCCTCCCGCGCGGCGTTTTACGTCACCATCGCGGCGCTTGCGCTTATGAGCTTTATCGCGCTGTCGTGGACCGTCGCGCTCGCCACGGGGCAGGCCCTCCCCCGTGAGATTTTCACCGCCGGGGTTCAGCCGCCCTTTGCGATCAACCTGCGGATGGGCCTCATCGAGGCCGCGCTTGTGGCCCTCACCGCCCTCATCGGGCTTTTGTCGGCCTTTTTCATGCGTCGCGACCTCATGCGGCTCGGGCGGCGGTCAATGGCCGTGCTCATGATCCTCATCATGGCGCTCTCCGGCCTGATTATGACCCGCGACCTGTTCAACCTCTTTGTCTTCATCGAGTTGATCGTCATCGCAACCGCCGGGCTGGTGCTGTTGTCCCAAGACACCCGCGCGTTGGCGGCAGGGTTCAAATATCTGGTCGTATCGCAGGTGATCTCCATCCTGCTGCTCTTGGGCGTGATTTTCACCTACCACGCCAACGGCTCGCTCAACATCGACGACATCGTCGCGACGCCCATGGGCTTTACCGGCGCAGGTCTCGCCATGTTCCTCGTGCTCATCGCACTCATGCTGGAACTCAAGCCCTTCCCCGCCAATGGCTGGGCGCTCGACATCTACGAGTCCGCACATCCGGGGTTCTCGGCGATCTT
>CAXPTW010000040.1:0-43995 GCA_964220165.1 Abyssibacter sp. | reverse complement strand
TGCGCGACAACTTTACCAGCCCCGACATCATCAGCACCCTGCCCGGCGGCATCGGCATCGGCCATGTCCGCTATTCCACCGCAGGCAAAAAAGGCCAGACCGCGATCCGTGACGTTCAGCCGTTTTTTGGTGAATTCGCCATGGGCGGCGCGGCGATTGCCCACAACGGCAACATCACCAACGCCGACAGCCTGCGCCGCGAGCTCATCGAACGCGGCTCGATTTTTCAATCTTCCTCCGACTCCGAGTGCATCATCCACCTGATGGCCCGCTCGCTTCAGCGCAACATCCCCGAGCGGATGAAAGACGCCCTGCGCCGTGTCGAAGGCGCGTTCTCCGTCGTCGCCATGACCCGCACCAAACTCATCGGTGTGCGTGACCCGCGCGGCGTGCGTCCGCTCGTCTTGGGCAAAGTCGGCGACAAAGGCTATGTGCTGTCCTCCGAGACCTGTGCCCTCGACATCATCGGCGCCGAATTCGTGCGCGAGATCGAGCCGGGCGAAATGGTCGTCATCTCGGATCAGGGCAAACTCACAAGCTCGAAACCGTTTGAGCAGCAAAAGTCCCGCTTCTGCATTTTCGAGCATGTCTATTTCTCCCGCCCCGACAGCATCCTCGAAGGTCGCTCGGTCTATGAGACCCGCCGTCAGATCGGCGTGGAGCTTGCCCGCGAAGTGCCCGTTGACGCCGATCTCGTGTGCCCCGTCCCCGACAGTGGCACCCCGGCGGCCATCGGTTATTCGTTCGAGAGCGGCATTCCCTACGGCATGGGGATCATCCGCAACCAATATATGGGCCGGACCTTCATCGAGCCGTCCGAGCAGATCCGTAACATGGGCGTGCGTCTCAAACTCAACGTGAACCGTGCCCTCATTCGGGACAAGCGCATCGTCCTCGTCGACGACTCCGTGGTGCGCGGCACGACCACGCGCAAGATCAAGGACATGCTCCTCGACGCAGGCGCTGCCGAAGTGCACTTCCGCATCGCGTCCCCGCCGACCATGTGGCCCTGTTTCTACGGAGTGGACACGCCGGACCGCGACAAGCTTTTGGCGGCCCAGATGACCGTCGCCGAGATGCGCGATCACCTTGGCGTCGACAGCCTTGAGTTCATCTCCCTCGACGGCCTCTACCGCGCCGCAGGTGCCGTGAACGGCCGCGACAACGACAGCCCGCAATATTGCGACGCCTGCTTCTCCGGCGAATACCCGGTCAAACCGACCGACATGATCGCCAAAGGCTTCGAACTGAAGACGGCTGCGGAGTGACCGAGCAGATTTGAGGCCGACAAAAAGTCCGACAAAAGTCCGACACATATCCGACGGGGTTCCGACATGGCAAATTTGCTCGACCTTGATCCCCGTTGGCGGGCTTTGACGGACCCCGACGGGCCCTATGGCGGGGTGATCGACATTGGCTTTGACCACCCCTCGGACTGGCCGCATGACGCGCGGGGCGATCAGCCCTTTGTCAAAGCAGGCGATGATCAGCTTGCCTCCGAGCTATGCCGTCTGGACGACGCCCGCTATCTGCGTGCGACGCTCACGCTCCCCATTCGTGGTGCGGACGAGGCCGTGATGGTCGCGCTTTGGGTCGAGGTGCCGCATCCTGTGTTCTACGCCTATCTCGATCTGATGGAGGGCGGCCCCGTGCCGGAGGCCACTTTGGCGACACTGGCCAATGATCTCCTGCCGGTCGCCGGTCAGGACACGCCGGTAACCCTCGACTTTGGCGACGGGTCCGAGCGCCCTGCCGCAACGCTCGACACAGTCTCCGAGATTTCCCTCGACCAACTGCTCGATCTCTATGAGGCCAGTGGGACAGTTGCGCGCGCCGATCTCAAACCCTCTTGACCCGCGCGCGATTTCAACGCAGGTGAACGCCATGACAGAGAACACGAAAATCGCCCTCATCACCGGTGCCTCTCGCGGGCTTGGTTTCTTCCTCGCCGAGGCGCTTGCGCCCGCCTATCACATCGTCGCGGTCGCCAAGACCACCGGCGCGCTCGAAGAGTTGGATGACCGGATCAAGGCCAAGGGCGGCCAAGCCACCCTCGCCCCGATGGACGTCAACGACCCGAACGCCATGGCCCATCTGTGTCGCGGAATCTACGACCGTTGGGGCCATCTCGATCTCTGGGCGCATACGGCGATTTATGCGCAGCTCCTGTCACCGGCCGATCACATCGACCCCAAAGATTTCGACCGCACCATCAACACCAATGTGACCGCGACCGGGAAACTCATCCCGATGGTCTCGCCCCTGCTGAACATGGCAAAAGAACCCGCCAACGTGCTGTTTTTCGATGATCCGCATGCGGGTGAGAAGTTCTTTGGCGCCTACGGCGCGGCGAAAGCGGCCCAGATTGCTATGGCGCAAAGTTGGAAGGCCGAGACGGAGACCATGGCGTCGGCCCCGAACATCCACATCCTGCGCCCGAACCCGATGCCGACCGCCGCCCGCGCGCGGTTCTATCCGGGCGAAGATCGCGCGACGCTCACGCATCCCTCGGAAGAAGCTCCGCGTCTGTTGAAAGAGATCGGCCTGATCTGATCTCTCGGACCTGTCTCCTTGGCTGTGCAAATACTCAAACGGCGCGCGGGTGCTCCCCGACGCGCCGTTTTGAGTATTTAAACCACGGAAAAAATCAGAGCGGTGCGAAGAGATCCACGCGGTAACCGTCCGGGTCCGCAATCGTCGCGTAGCGCTGCCCCCAAAACGCATCCCAAGGCGCGGTCACAACCGTGCCGCCCGCCTCGGTCAACAGGCCCGCATAGCGATCCACCTCGGCCGGGCTGTCACAGAGCATAGCAAAGACCGAATGATTGGGCGCACGCGGCGGCTCGCCGGTCAGGCGCTCCATCAAGGCCGCGCCGTCGATCATCAGGCGCGGCTCTCCCGCGCGGCGCACGGGTTCCACATGGGCGTCCATGCGCACAGCGCCCTCGCCGTCGAAATCAAAGCCCAAGGCCGTGTAAAAGGCGATGCTACGATCCATATCGGTGGAAGAGACGGCAACGGCATCAAGAACAGGGTGTGGCATGCGTTTTTCCATCTGTTTTACGGCGCTTGGCTTGCCGCGATTCCGAGGCTGCTTTAAGGAGGGAGGCAAGACAAGGGAATTTATTCGGGAATTCATCACAGAATTCCTTTGGGAATTCAGACAAAGGGGCCCCCATGCGCATCCTCATCACCAATGACGACGGCATCAACGCGCCGGGTCTCAAAACGCTTGAGGCCATCGCGGCAGAGGTTGCGGGACCGGAGGGCGAGGTCTGGACCGTTGCCCCCGCATTCGAACAATCCGGCGTCGGTCACTGTATTTCCTACGCCAGCCCGACGATGATTTCCGAGTTGGGTCCACGCCGCTGGGCCGCCGAAGGCTCGCCCGCCGATTGTGTTTTGGCGGGCATTCACGACATCCTGCCGGAGCCGCCCGATCTCGTCCTGTCCGGTGTGAACCGGGGCAACAACGCGGGCGAAAACGTGATGTATTCTGGCACGATCGGGGGCGCGATGGAGGCGGCGCTTCAGGGCGTTAACGCCATTGCCCTCTCGCAATTTTTCGGACCGGAAAACGCCCAGCTCGACGACATGTTTGAGGCCGCCGCAAAACATGGCGCAGAGACCGTGAAGCGGCTTTTGGCGCATGACACCTGGGGCGAAGGCGACGATTACCGACTGTTCTACAACGTCAATTTCCCCCCGATCCCGGCCAACGCCGTCAAGGGCATCACCGCCTGCCGTCAGGGCCGCCGCCAGACCGCAGGTTTTGTCATGCAGGGTCAGGTCTCCCCCACGGGACGGCGCTTTCTCTGGGTGCGCGGCTCGGAACAGTCCGTGGACACGGGCGCGGGCACGGATGTCTCGGCCAACCTGAATGGCTATATCTCGGTGACGCCGATGCGCGCCGATCTCACGGCTCTTGATCATCTCGACACATTGGAGGCTGCCTTCTGATGGCGATGGACGCCGAAAGCCAGATGCAGTTTCTCTACACGCTTCGGTCAAAGGGCGTGACTGATGCGCGCACGCTTTCGGCGATGGAAAAGGTGGATCGGGGGGCCTTTGTGCGGGGCATTTTCGCCACCCGCGCCTATGAGGACATGCCGCTTCCGATCTCTTGCGGCCAAACGATTTCGCAACCTTCTGTCGTGGGCCTCATGACCCAGGCCCTGAACGTGCAGCCGCGCGACAAGGTGTTGGAGGTCGGCACGGGCTCCGGCTATCAGGCCGCAATCCTGAGCCACCTCGCGCGGCGCGTCTACACTGTCGACCGCTACGTGCGCCTCGTGCGTGAAGCCCAGAGCGTGTTCGACAGCCTCGGGATCGTCAACATCACCTCCATGGCCATCGACGGCTCCTTTGGCCTGCCGGATCAGGCCCCCTTTGATCGCATTCTTGTGACCGCTGCCGCCGAGGACCCGCCGGGCCCCCTCTTGGCGCAATTGAAAATGGGCGGTATCATGGTCCTGCCTGTGGGACAGTCGGACACCGTCCAAAGTCTCATCAAGGTGACGCGTCTGGAGAACGGCTTCGACTATGAAGAGCTTCGCTCCGTGCGCTTCGTGCCCCTCGTCGAGGGGATGGGTCAAGAGTAAGACCCGAAAGAGTTAGACAACGAGACCCCCAACAGAGGGGCACTGGGGCGAGATCCCCGAGATTGAGGACAGAGTAGGACAGTGCAATGATGGTTTCCCCCAAAGCGTCTCCGAAGGCGATCCAGACCCCGAAATCCCGTGTTTTGATGGTGTCTTGTGCCCTCCTCGCGCTGGCGGCCTGTGACCAGCCTCTCGATTTCGATCTGCGCGGCATGACGGATGCGTTTTCGACCGCCCCCGCTGCGCAACAGGCCAGCACCGCAGCGAAACCGACGCCGGATGCGAATGGCGTGATCTCCTACCCGAACTACCAAGTCGCGGTGGCGCAACGCGGCGACAGCATCGCCGATGTGGCGAACCGTCTTGGCCTCTCGGTCAACGAGTTGGCCCGCTACAATGGCATCTCCGAGGACGTGACGCTCCGCCAGGGCGAAGTGATCGCCCTGCCCCGCCGTGTCGGCGAAGGCACCTCGACCACCACCCGCGCGGGCACCATCGCAAGCGGGGAACGCATCGACATCACTACCCTGGCCGATGAAGCCATCTCCAACGCGGAAGCCGGCCAGACGACCACCACGATGGTTCAGGCGACGCCGTCCGAGCCGATCGAAGGCATGGAACCCGTGCGCCACCAGGTGCAGCGGGGCGAAACCGCCTATTCCATCGCGCGCAAATACGGCGTTTCTGTCCGCACGCTGGCGGATTGGAACGGCCTCGGCTCTGATCTTGCCGTCCAAGAAGGGCGCTACCTCCTGATCCCTGTGACCGCGCCGACCGCCGCGGCAGCTCCGGTGGAAACCACCCCGGGAGAGGGCACCGTCGCCCCGACACCGCCCTCTGCGGCCACCGCCCTGCCTGACCCGGATGAGGCCACGCCCGCCCCCGCGCCCGCAGCCAGCACACCCGCCGTGGACCTCGGCGCGACCCAGACCTCGACCTCGGAAATGAGCAAGCCGGTGTCTGGCGCGATTATTCGTGATTATGACAAGACCAGCTCGAAATTCATCCTCTTCTCTGCGCCCTCCGGCACGCCTGTGAAGGCCGCGAAAGACGGGACGGTGAAACTGATCTCGACCAACGCAGACGGCGTGAAAATCCTTGTTCTGGACCATGGCGGCGGCTTGCAGACGGCCTATAGCTTTATCGACAAGATCACGGTGGCCAAGGGCGATAGCGTGAAGCGCGACCAGAAGATCGCGGAAGTGACCGCCAACGAATTCAACGCGTTGCAGTTCATGGTCTTCAAAGGCACGCAGACGGTCGACCCGACGCCGTATTTGAACTGACGGGATTTGAGTATTTCGCTCACGAAAAAGACAAAACGCCGGGCCATCAACCCGGCGTTAACTTTGCTCTGTTGACATGGCTGCGCGGTACAGGCGGGAGCGCCGATGACCGCTCACGGAAAAGACGCCTCGGCCCGTGTGGTTGAAAGCCCTTCCGGACAGGTCACAGTACATTGGTCCGGCGGCTGAGGCGCACCCTTCTCGTGGGACGTGACGTCTTTTTCGTGAGATAAATACTCAGCCCAGCTTGACGCCTTTGCGCCCCGCAAGATCGGTAAAGAACTGCCACGCCACACGGCCAGAGCGGGAGCCACGCGTCGCCTGCCATTCGATGGCCTCCGCGCGGAGCGTCTCCGCGTCGATCTCAACGCCATATTCCGCGCAATAGCCCGCGATCATGTCGAGATATTCATCCTGCGAACAGGGGTGGAAGCCAAGCCAGAGACCGAAGCGATCCGACAGGGACACTTTTTCCTCCGTCGCCTCAGACGGGTTGATCGCGGAACTGCGCTCGTTCTCGATCATATCGCGGGGCATGAGGTGGCGGCGGTTCGAGGTGGCGTAGAACAACACGTTGTCCGGGCGGCCTTCGATGCCGCCATCCAGCACCGCCTTAAGCGACTTGTAATGCTGGTCATCGTGGCTAAAGGACAGGTCGTCACAAAACAGCAGGAACCGATGCTCAGAGGCGCGCAAGAGGTTCAGGAGCCGCGCGACAGAGGGCAGGTCTTCGCGCTGCATTTCCACGATCTTGAGAGGCGTGCCCTCCTCATTGACCTTGGCATGCACGGCCTTGGTCAGCGACGATTTCCCCATGCCGCGAGAGCCCCACAGGAGCGCATTGTTCGCCGGGAAGCCCCGCGCGAATTGGCGGGTATTTTCGAGCAGAGTGTCACGCGCCCGGTCAATGCCGATGAGCAAGGAAATATCGACCCGCGAGACATCCGGGACGGGCACAAGCGCGTCCGGCTCCGTTTGCCAAACATAGGCGTCCGCCGTCTCGAAATCCGGGGCGGCCAAAGGCGCGGGAGCCATCCGCTCCAGCGCCTCTGCAATCCGTTTCAGGGTGTCATCGTTCATTTGTCGTCGTTCATTTATCGTCGTCGAACTCGCCAAAGAGGTCTTCGTCCTCGTCGAGAATGCCCTGCGCTCTGAGCTCTTCGGTGCGCTTTTTCTCAACACGTGCCACGAGGAAGATCGAGATTTCGTAGAGGCCGTAGACCACCACAAAGAGGATCAACTGGGTCGTCACATCCGGCGGCGTGACCAGAGCGGCGACGGTCAGGATGCCCACAACCGCGTATTTGCGGGTCTGGCGCAACCCGCGCGCAGTGGCGAGGCCGGCTTTGCCCATCAGGGTCAACAGCACGGGAAGCTGAAAACAGAGGCCAAAGGCCACAATCATTTTCAGCGTGATATCAAGGCTTTCGTTGACCTTACCGTTGAACACGATGTCGATGCCCGTGTCGGTCGTCGCAGCCGCGACATCACCGCCGTTGTCCACGAGCGCACCGACAAAGGACGGCAGGTCGGCAAATCCCAAGAAAAACGTCATCGCCAAGGGCACAACGATATATTGCGCGAATGAGGCCCCCAGCAGGAAGAGCACCGGAGAGGCGATCAGGAAGGGCAGAAAGGCGTTCTTTTCATTGCGATAGAGGCCGGGCGCCACAAAACGCCAGAGCTGATAGGCAATCACCGGGAAGGCCAGCGCGAGACCACCCACCATGGAGATGCGGATCAGGGTAAAGAAATACTCCTGCGGCGCGGTGTATTGCATCACAGGGTTCGGGTTGCCCAAGGCCCGCATCGTGTTCTCGATCGGGACCAAAAGGAAATCGAGGATCATCCCACCAACGGAGAAACAGATCACCATACCAACGATAAAGGCGAGCGCCGCGCGGATGATCCGCGTGCGCAATTCCGCGAGATGTTCGATCAGGGGCGCGGCGCTGTCGTCGATGTCTTCCGCGCTCATGCCTCGTCCCCTTTGGTCTCATCCTGTGCGGCGGCGGCTTTCGCCTCCGCGTCTTTGCGTTCCGTCGCCTTTTTGGCTGCCGACTCGGAAATCTTTTTCGCCATCTCGGCGCGCTCCGGGCTTAGCCCTTCGGAATTATCATCCTTTTGCGCCGTGGTGGTTTTCGGGGCAGCCTTGCCGTCCGGGGCCTTCATCGGGTCCCATTTCTCGAATTTGTCCGCCGCTTCATTGAGCTTGTCGAGGCCGAATTTTTTGGGGTTCGCCGCGCCCTTGAGCGCGTCCGCCGCCTCTTTCACCCCGGCCTCATCCGCCGCAGATTCCATCGCACGCGAAAATTCCCGCGCCATGGATTTGGCCCGCGCCGTGAAACGACCAAGGGTCCGAAACATCCCCGGAAGGTCTTTCGGCCCCACAACGATCAGAGCCACAACCCCGATCACCAAAAGTTCTGACATGCCGATGTCAAACATCATGCACCGCCTTGCTAAAAATCACCTCTCCCCTGCCACGACGACAGGGGCCGACTGTGGGAACCCCCACGAAAGACAGGTCTCAGACCTTGTCTTTTTCTTCTTCCGGGGTGACGTCCTTGGCGGTTTGGGCTTTCTCAGCTTCGATCTCGTCGTTGCCTTCGGAGATGCCTTTCTTGAAGGAGGTGATGCCTTTGCCGACCTCGCCCATGAGGCCAGAGATTTTGCCACGACCAAAGAGCACCAGAACCACGACAGCGATGAGCAGAAGACCCGGAAGGCCGATATTGTTGAGCATGTGTCTCTCCATGTTTCGCGGGACCACGGGAGGCCCGCCACAATTCTCGGGGATTAGGATTAGGGTGCCCGTTCGGGGAGGAAAAGCGCAAAAACGCGATTTTGACCCCGTTGCACAACATTGGCGCGGCTGGAACAGGTGGAAATTCTCAACTGACAGGTTTATGTCAGTAGAAGACCGCCATTCTCAGATCATCGCAATCGAATCGGAGAACAACGATGACTTATATTCAAATGATTGAAACTGTTGCCTTTCGCCCCCAAACCGGCGTGAGCGAGGCGGAGTTGATGACGGCTGCCCGCAGCCTCGACGGCTACCTCGACCGCTGCGCAGGGTTCCTGTCCCGCACCCTGTTCATCGACGACACCGGGCTTTGGCACGAACAATATATCTGGGCCAATGAGGCCGCTGCCAAGGCCGCAGACGAGGGCTTCATGGCCGCGCCTGAGGCGAAAACCTTTATGGCGCTTGTCGACCGCGACAGCGTCCAGATGGGGCATCGGCCCGCCGCACTCTATCGCAGTGCCGCGCCGGTGATGGCGTAATCTTGGCAGGCGGTCGCAAAGAAACCGGCATCCGGCGGAGCGACCGCCTGTTCGATCTCATCCAGATTTTGCGCGATGGCGCGCTGCACACGGCCAAGGAGCTTGCCGAACAGGTCGAAGTCTCCGAGCGCACGATATGGCGCGATATGGCCACGCTCAAGGCCTCTGGCGTCCCGGTCGAGGGCGAACGCGGCGTCGGCTATATGATCACCGCGCCGATCACTCTTCCCCCGATGAACCTCACAATGGGCGAACTCGAAGCGCTTCACCTCGCCGTCGCCATTCTGGGAGAGGCCTCTGATCCCGACCTGGCCCAAAGCGCCAAAACGCTCGCCGCCAAAATCGACGCCGTTCTGCCGGAAAACACCGGGCCGCCCAATGCCGGGTGGGGCATGGCCGTGCATCCCTATGCTTTTGCTGACGCACGCGCCGGGTTTCGGCATATGCCCCTGCTGCGCGAGGCGGTGCGGCAAAAGAAAGTGCTCCGGATCACCTACCAGTCGCTCTCGGGAGAGACCTCCACCCGGCTCGTCCATCCGCTACAACTCGATTTCTGGGGGCGGGTCTGGACCATGGGTGCCTGGTGCGACACCCGTCAGGATTTTCGCGTCTTTCGCGTGGACCGGATCGAAAGCGTCATCGACACGGGGGCGCAATTTCGCGACGCCCCAGGACAAACGCTGGCCGACTTTCTCGAACACCAAAAATCCAAGAAACCTTTTGAGGGGCGTTAGATCGGTTTGACCTTTTGCGGGAATACAAAACAGCGGTCCCGACGGAGCATCAGCCACATCGCCCGACCAGGCTTCGGCAAAAAGACCGAGGGCACCGTCGCTTTGAGTCTGGTCCCATCGTAGTCCATGCGAAATTCTACGAGGCTCTCCCGCCCCATGAACCGTGCGCGTTCCACGATGGCCCGCGCCGGAGTGCCATCCTGCGGGGTCGGCAAAGGACCGCGCCCCTCCCGGTCAAAATCAATCCTGAGGTGCTGAGGTCTGATCACGATTTCCACTTCCGTCCCGTCGGGCTGACCCGGGCACAGGAATTTGCCGAATGGCGTGGAGACGGACATGCTTTCCACAGTGCCGCGAATAACATTGATATCGCTGAAAAACGCCGCCGCCGCGCGGTCCACGGGGGCGTTGTAGATGTTATAGGGCGCACCTTGCTGGACGATGACCCCGTCCCGCATCAGGGCGATCTCATCCGCCATCCGCATCGCCTCATGGGGTTCATGCGTGACCAACAAAACGGCGGTGTTTTCCGCCTTGAGCACATCAAGCGTGCTGTCGCGGATGTCATCCTTGAGCCGTTCATCGAGGCCGGAAAACGGCTCATCCATCAACATGATCGACGGGCGCGGCGCCAAGGCGCGCGCGAGGGCCACGCGCTGTTGCTCGCCGCCCGACAGCTCATGCGGGAATTTGTCATAGGCCGACAACAAGCCGACCTTGTCGAGCAACTCCTCGATGCGCGGTTTCTTGTCGGATTTATGCCCCTTGAGCCCGAAGCCAACGTTCTCCGCGACCGTCAGATGTGGGAAAAGGGCAAAGTCCTGAAACATCAACCCGATGGAGCGCTGTTCCGGCGGCACGCGAAACACGGTGTCGCACACCAGCTTGCCGTCGACGTAGATCTCGCCCTCGTCTTGCATATCCACCCCGGCGATGATCCGGAGCGTCGTGGATTTGCCGCAGCCAGAGGGGCCCAAGAGACAGGTCACCTGCCCCGGCATCACCTTGAGCGACACGTCGGACACCACGTCGCGGCCCTTGAACCGGCGGCGAATGTTGCGGATTTCCAAACGGGGATCGGTCACGGGCTTGGGCAAGGGGCAGTCTTTATCTGACGAAAACTCTCAAGCTCCCTATCAGGCCCGCCTCGCCTTAGCAACCACAGGCCGACGTGCCCCCGTCCGTCTCAGCGCCAAAGCTGTCAAAAGGGCTGTTGCCGCCACAGCCGGCAAAGATGCCGTAATGCCTTGAGAAATCACCAATAAAGTCGAAATGCGGCGCGAACCGCGTCTCGGAGAGCATCTTGAAGGTGTTGCCACAGACCGGAAAGACTTTGCCCGTCTCGATGACATGGCCCGCGTCCAACTCAAACCGATGCGGCGCGCCCGGCAGGGTGCCTTTGTAGATCACCGCCTGCCCGTAGTCTTCGCACTCCGGCTCCAGATCGAGCTTGAACAAGCGATAGGTGGCGGAGAGGAAGCGGATCGGAGCGACTTTCGCCTCGATCTCCGGGTTCTCGACCGTCAAAGGCCGGTGCGTGACACGGCGCGGATCGCCAAAGCCCGCCTCGCGCGCCATATATTCAAAGTCATTCCAATAGAGCGCGCCCGAGAGGCATTCGCCATAGAGCACCGGATCGGCCCGAAGCGCCTCAGGCACACGGCGGTCGGCGTAAACGTCAGAGAAATACATCTCCCCGCCCGGTTTCAACAGGCGATAGGCCTCCCGCAGCACGGCGGGTTTGTCCATCGCGAGGTTCAACACACAATTGGAGACGATCACATCAAAGCTCTCGTCTTCGAGCGGCAGCTCATCGAGCTTTTCGATATAGCCCTGATAAAAGGTGACGTTTGAGGCGGCATAGCCGAACCGCTCCGCATGCCAGTCCTGATGACGGCGGGCCACGTCAAGCTGTTCCTCGGTCATATCGACGCCGACGACAGAACCGGTTTCGCCCACAAATTGAGACAGCACATAGACATCGCGCCCGGAGCCGGAGCCGAGATCGAGAATGCGCGTCCCCTCGAGCCGCTCCGGCGCGATCAGGCCACAGCCGTAATAGCGCGCCAGAACCTCGTCATGGACATTGGAAAGCGCGGATTTGAGCGCATCGGACATGTCGTCCGGCGAACAACAGGCGTTGGTTTTGAGATCATCGCTGCCCTGAAGCACCTTGCCGTAATAGTCCTGAACCTCTGTATGGCTCATGCTGCTGCCCTCCCTGAGGCCCGATTACATCGTGGAATTGAACTGGCCGCCATCCAACAGGATGTTCTGACCGATCATAAAACCCGCATATTGCGAACACATGAACGCGCAGGTGGCCCCGAATTCCTCCGGCGTGCCATAGCGCCCGGCGGGGATGCATTGGCTCCGGCTGGCGCGGACCTCTTCGGGCGTTTGGCCGGTGGTGTTGGCCTGATTTTGATCCATACCGATCATGCGGTCCGTGGCGTGGAACCCCGGCAGGAGGTTGTTCATCACCACGCCCTGCCCCGCGACCTGCCGCGAGGTGCCCGCGACATAGCCCGTGAGCCCCGCGCGCGCAGAGTTGGACAGGCCCAGAACGCCGATGGGCGATTTCACAGAGACAGAGGTGATGTTGACCACCCGGCCCCAGCCGCGCGCCATCATCCCCGGCACCAAAGCTTTGATCAGGGCAATCGGGGCGAGCATGTTGGCATCGAGCGCCTTGATAAAATCCTCGCGCTCCCAATCGGTCCACATGCCCGGCGGCGGGCCGCCCGCGTTGTTGACGAGAATATCGACGCCCTCGGCCTCTTTGAGCACCTTCGCGCGGCCTTCCTCCGAGGTGATGTCGGCGGCCACAGTGTCGACCGCGACACCGAACTCGGTGCGGATCGCCTCGGCCGCAGCCTCAAGCGCCTCAGCCCCGCGCGCGTTCATCACCAGATCGACACCAGCCTCCGCCAAAGCACGGGCACAACCGAGGCCCAATCCCTTGGACGAGGCACAGACCAAAGCGCGTTTACCCTTGATTCCCAGATCCATCTTTTTCTCCCCAATCATGTGTTGAAAATCGTTTTAGGTCAGAGCACGGCCCCTGTCACGCGCCGCCACGCTTTGCACAGTTCTCTTGCAAGAATGAATGCGCCGCCAAAAACCAGCGCCCATCCAAGGCCGCGACTGGCCGAAAACGCGCCAATAACGAACCAATACGGCCCAAATTCAGCCATTGTTCGCGTTTAGCGTCAGGGAACTGTAACGTGTAACCAAGTGCGTAGAACGGGTGGGGCTGTTATGTACAAAGATCAAAAAAACCATCATACTGAACACCTTACTATTTCCTCCCCAAAAGGGGTGCCGCCGGAGTTCGCCATGGGATCGCATCCCGCAAAAGAGAGCCTCAAACCGACCCCCAAAGCGCCTACAACGTCAGCCCCTGAGCTGCCGGTGCAGACGCTGGCCGTGTTTCGGGCGGAAGATTTCTGTGTGGTGAATGGCGTGAACCTCGGCGACGGGCTAACACATGCCGAAGAGTTGCAACTCGCCGACACCTACCAACTCAAAAAAGACGCCGAACGCGCCCGCCTTTCTGTTGAGGTCGTGGACAACCGGCTGATCGTCGCCTCAGACTCGGAACTGGGACGTGCGGGCCATGAGTTGCACCTCGATTGTGTGACAACATTCATGGCTGGGGCGCGGACCACCGTCGAATTGCTTGTTTTGGTCGAAACCGATGGCGACGGCCTGATCGAAGAGGTGTTTTTCATGCCCTTCGCCCCGCTGGATCCGGAGGCGGAATATGCGCTGGTCAAAGTGGATGAGGACACGGCCCGCACCCGCCTTGGTGAAGTGGCCTGTATCGCATTCACCCGGGGCACGCGGATCACGCTGTCCAATGGGATGCAAAAACCGATTGAAGAGCTTCAGATCGGCGACCGCGTTCTGACCCGCGATCACGGCGCACAGGCGCTGCGCTGGATCGGGTGCCAGACCGTGCGCGCGACCGGCGCCTTTGCCCCGATCGTGATCAAGAAAGGCGCATTGAACAACGCGCATGATCTGATCGTCTCGCCCAACCACCGGATTTTCATTTACCAACGCCGGGACGCCGTCCGGGCCGGGCGCGCCGAGGTTCTGGTCAAGGCGAAGCTTTTGGTCAACGGCAAGAACGTCGTCCAATCCGAGGGCGGCTATGTCGACTATTTCCAGCTTCTGTTCGACACCCATGAGATCATCTACGCGGAGGGCATCGCCGCCGAGAGCATGTTCGCGGATGGCCGTGTGCGCCCCTTCCTTCCCGCCGATGTGCAGGCCCGCCTCGCGCAGGAACACGCCTTTGCGGAAACCTCGAAAGCGTTTGAGCTCCGCGATGGGATGTTGGAGCCCTCTGTTGCGGCGGATGTGCTTCGGTCCGCGTCCGGCAATTGAGTATTTCTCCTGCAATGAAGATCACATGCACCGCCACCTTGGCGGTGTTTTTGTGTGATCTGTGGTGTGTGGGCCATTGCCGGGCATGACGCCCACGCGTATATGAACGCGCATGTTGGATCGCTCGCATAACGCCCCCGAATTGCCGCCGGAGATTGCTCGTCGCCGGACCTTCGCCATCATCTCGCACCCGGACGCCGGTAAGACGACGTTGACGGAGAAGTTCCTGCTCTATGGGGGCGCGATCCAGATGGCCGGTCAGGTGCGCGCGAAAGGCGAAGCGCGCCGCACGCGCTCGGACTTTATGCAGATGGAAAAGGACCGCGGGATTTCCGTGTCGGCCTCTGCGATGTCGTTCGATTTCCACAATTACCGCTTCAACCTCGTGGACACCCCCGGCCACTCGGACTTTTCCGAGGACACCTATCGTACGCTGACGGCGGTGGACGCGGCGATCATGGTGATTGACGGGGCGAAAGGTGTGGAGAGCCAGACGCAGAAACTCTTTGAAGTCTGCCGGATGCGCGATCTGCCGATCCTGACGTTCTGTAACAAGATGGACCGCGAGAGCCGCGACACACTTGAGATCATTGACGAAATTCAGGAAAACCTCGCGATTGACGTAACGCCCGCCTCCTGGCCGATTGGCGTCGGGCGGGATTTCCTCGGTTGTTACGACGTGCTCAATGACCGCCTCGAACTGATGGACCGCGCGGACCGCAACAAGGTCGCCGAGAGCATCAAGATCGAGGGGCTGGACGATCCAAAACTGGCCGAGCATGTGCCGGAGCACCTGTTGGAGCAGCTCAAGGAAGAGCTGGAAATGGCGCGCGAGCTGTTGCCGCCGTTTGATCGTCAGGCGTTTCTCGACGGCACTCTGACGCCGATTTGGTTCGGCTCCGCGATCAACTCTTTTGGCGTGCAGGAACTCATGGACGGGATCGCGAAATACGGCCCCGAACCACAGCCGCAGAACGCCACGCCGCGCGCGATCAGCCCGGATGAGACCAAGGTCATGGGCTATGTCTTCAAGGTTCAGGCCAATATGGACCCGAAACACCGCGACCGTGTGGCTTTCGTGCGTCTCGCCTCTGGGCATTTCAAGCGTGGGATGAAGCTCACCCATGTGCGGTCGAAAAAGCCGATGGCGATCTCGAACCCGGTGTTGTTCTTGGCCTCCGACCGGGAATTGGCCGAAGAGGCCTGGGCGGGCGACATCATCGGCATTCCGAACCATGGGCAATTGCGGATCGGCGACACGTTGACCGAGGGCGAAGACATTCGCGTGACTGGCATTCCGAGCTTCGCGCCGGAGCTGTTGCAGGGCGTCCGCGCGGGCGATCCGATGAAGGCGAAACACCTCGAAAAGGCGCTCATGCAATTCGCCGAGGAAGGCGCGGCCAAGGTCTTTAAACCGGCCATTGGCTCCGGCTTTATCGTCGGCGTTGTCGGCGCGCTTCAGTTCGAAGTGCTCGCCTCCCGGATCGAGTTGGAATACGGTCTGCCCGTTCGATTTGATGCATCTCAGTTCACCTCTGCGCGCTGGGTGACCGGCCCAAAAGCGGATTTGGACAAGTTCATCAACGCGAACAAACAGCACATCTCCTATGACCACGACGGCGATCCGGTGTTCCTCACCCGCCTTCAGTGGGACATCGATCGGATCGAGCGCGACTATCCGGACCTCACTCTTTCGGCAACGAAGGAAATGATGGTCTAGGAATATGGGGCGGATCGGCTACTCTGCGTCAAACAGAGCGCGCTCCGCCCCAATCCAGTGACGACCATGCCTATGAGAATCCGCAATACCCCGGCCCCTGAAAAGGACGCCACCTACCCCCAAGGCTTTGAAAGCCTCGCGGACCGTATTCAGCGACAGCGCACGCCCTTCGTCGATCTGGACGGCAAACTGCCGGACCCGGAGATGGAGCTTGTCCCGCTCAAATTCCGCCTTTTGCCCGAGGTGGAAGCGCCAGCGGAGAAGCCGCTGGCCACGCTCTACGAGGACAATGCGCGCTGGCTGGCGGAGCGGATGGGCGGTCAATCCGAGCTTGCGCATCTCTTGGCCTGCCTCATCATGCTGTCGCGCCGCGATCCGTTCCCTGAGGACATGAAACGCCTGTTTTTCCGTCTCTGGGACGAAGAGGCCGTGTTCTTGGCACAGACTCTCCCGACACGGTGGAAAATCTCCGCGCTCCGCACCTTTGGCGCGCATGGACGCACGGAGCTTGAACGCCGCTTGGGGCGGGAATTTTTCCTCGTCACAGGGATGATGAAACTGGCCGACACGGAGCGGAGCTTTTCCGGGCGCGGCACGATGCAGGGGTTTCGCCTCGGCAATCGCAAAAACAGCCCGGTCTCTCTTGGGCTTGAGCCCTATTCCATTACGCTGGGCGATCTCGATGAGCACATCATCGCACAGCTCTGGGAAACCGTCGACGCGCTCGGAGACACGGGCGCGGGGATTTTGGGGCGCAGCGTCTTGGACGAGATCAACGCCTGTCCCCGCACGGTGTTTCGCCGCCGGTTGGTGATCCGGGAGAAGTTCCGACGAGCCCGGACGCGCCGCGCGAGCTAAGGCCGCAAGACCAACACTCGCGAGATTTTGCCAATGCGAGAAAAGAGGGATTCCCTTTTCCGTTCAGAGCCGTAGACTGCGTAAAATTTTAAACGTCACGTTAGGAATTCCGATGCCCGCCATCAGCCGTCTCGCCCTCACCGCCGGTCTCTCTGCCACGGCCGTCACCGCCATGGGCCTGCCCGCCTTTGCGGAGACCTCCGGTTGGGATTTGCTCAAAGGCATCTCCATTGAGGAGATCGTGACCGAAGACAGCTATGAGGTCAAAAAGACCATTCCGGACCGCCTCCAAAACGGCATTCAGGGGATGGAACTCACCGGCTACGTCGTGCCGCTGAGCCCTGGCGCGGACATCACCGATCTGGTCCTTGTGTCTGATATGGGCCTCTGCCCGCTCTGCGGCAGCGGCGACCATGGCGCCTCTGTTCAGGTCACGTTGAACACCCCGCTTCAAGGGTTTGTCGAAGGCGCGCGCGTCACGTTCAAGGGCGACATGATGCCGGTCACGGACCCGGAAACCTGGCAAGCGGCGATCCTGACCAACGCCGAAGTGGTCGGCGGCTGATCCAAAGCACTTACACAACTCGAACACAAACGCCGGGCGCAACACTGCACCCGGCTTTTTAAATGTCCAATTCCGACTGTAGCCACCTTTAGGCGACGGTCAGATCCATGGTGATTTCACAGTTCAGAAGCTGCGACACAGGGCACCCCTTCTCGGCTTTTTTCGCGGCAGCTTCGATCTTGGCCGCGTCGCCCTCGGCCTTTACCGAGACGGTCAGATGGGCTTTGACGATTTTCGGCCCGCCCTCCATCGACAGATGAATGGTCGAGGTCGTCTCAATGCTTTCGGGCACGATGTCGTCCTCTCCCAGAATGTTGGAAAACGCCATCGAAAAACAGGCGGCATGAGCCGCACCGATCAGCTCCTCGGGGTTGGTGCCCGCGCCCTCCTCGAACCGGGTGTTGAACCCGTAGGGCTGATCCGAGAGGACGCCGCTCTCGGTCGAGACAAAGCCTTTGCCCTCTTTCAGGCCGCCACTCCATTTTGCAGATCCGTGTTTCTTAATCATGACGCATTTCCTTTCTGTGATGTCCAATTGATCAACGTGCGAAGTCCAAAACCGTTCCAAATCGCTGAAAGACCAGCCAACCTTGACCTTTTCGTGATTGAGGCGTAGAAGGCGCGCAATGACGACCCGGTAATCCGACCGGGCGGGCCGCGTGGTATATTGCGGCCGACCCAAAAGCCGCCCTATCACGAAAGGCACAATTTGACCAAGTTCACTGATCTTAACCTCGCCCCGAAAGTTCTCAAAGCCATCGAAGACGCTGGTTACGAGAGCCCCACACCGATTCAGGCGGGCGCCATTCCCCCCGCTCTCGAAGGTCGGGATGTTTTGGGCATCGCCCAGACCGGGACGGGCAAGACAGCCTCTTTCGTTCTTCCGATGATCACCCTTCTGGGTCGGGGCCGTGCCCGTGCCCGGATGCCGCGGTCTCTGGTTCTTGCGCCGACGCGCGAACTGGCCGCGCAGGTCGCCGAGAACTTTGACCAATACACCAAATACATGAAGCTCACGAAAGCGCTCCTCATCGGCGGCGTGAGTTTCAAAGAACAAGACGCGCTGATCGACAAGGGCGTAGACGTTCTGATCGCAACGCCCGGTCGTCTCCTCGACCATTTCGAGCGCGGCAAACTCATCCTCTCTGACGTCAAAGTCATGGTGGTGGATGAGGCCGACCGAATGCTCGACATGGGCTTTATCCCGGACATCGAACGCATCTTTGGCCTGACGCCCTTTACCCGTCAGACCCTGTTCTTTTCGGCCACCATGGCGCCGGAGATCGAGCGTATCACCAACACCTTCCTCTCGGCCCCGGCCCGGATCGAAGTGGCCCGTCAGGCGACCGCTTCGGAACGGATCGACCAGCATGCCGTGATGTTCAAAGGCTCGCGTCGTGACCGCGCCGCCAGCGAGAAACGCAAGCTCCTGCGCGCGCTTCTTGATGCTGAGGGCGAGACGCTTCAGAATGCGGTGATCTTCTGTAACCGCAAGACCGACGTCGATATTTGCGCCAAATCGCTCCAGAAATACGGCTATGACGCCGCGCCGATCCACGGCGATCTGGACCAGAGCCAGCGCAACGCAACGCTCGACGGCTTCCGTCAGGGCAAACTCAAGATCCTCGTGGCCTCGGACGTGGCCGCGCGCGGGCTTGATGTGCCTTCCGTGACCCACGTGTTCAACTTCGACGTACCGGGCCACCCGGAGGACTACGTGCACCGCATCGGCCGCACCGGTCGTGCGGGCCGCGACGGCAAGGCGATCACCCTGGTTGAGCCGCGCGACGAGAAAAACTTTGATGCAGTCGAAAAGCTGCTGACAAAAGAGATCGCGCGCATGGAAAACCCGCTGGGCACGCCGGAAAGCGCCGATACGGCCGCTGACGAGACCAAGAGCGAGCGCCCCAAACGCACCCGCCGCCGCAAGTCGGATGACAGCTCTGTGAAAGACAGTGCTGCGAAATCGGAAAGCAATCCGCAGAGCCAAGACAAGGCTGCAACGGCTGAGCCCGCAAAAGACAGCGCGCCTGAGAGCAACAAATCCGAGTCCAACAAGTCCGATGGCAATAAATCTGAGAGCCGCTCCCGCCGGAGCAGCCGTGGTCGCCGAGATGACGACAAGACCGTTGGCCTGGGCGAACACCTGCCGTCGTTCATCGCGCTGAGCTTTGCCGAGCGGTTTGAACAGACGATGGAGAAAGAGGCGAGCTAAACGCCCCTCTCCTCGCAGCAAACAAAAAACCCGCGCCGAAAGCGCGGGTTTTGTCATTCTTAGCAGTGGTTGCCGATGGTCTCCGCCCGTCAGTTCGACAGGCGGGAGATGATGATCTGCACCTCGGGCTTTTTGCCGACTTCTTCCTGAGTCGTCCGGCGGATGATCCGGCGCATTTCCTCTTCGAGGGCGTCGTCGTCAGAGAGCGTCTTTGGCTTGGCGCGCATCAGGAATTGGTTCACGTCCTCTTCGAGCACATCAACGAGCGGCGCACGCGACAGCCCCTTTTCCGGCAGACCGCGCAGCTCACACCAGCAATCGCCCAGCGGCTCATCGTCCTCGATGATCACGGTCGCGACGACAAGTCCGTACATCGCCATACGGATCCGATCGCGCACGATCCCGTCCAGTGCGCCGATCTGCACAGAGCCATCGAGATAGGTGCGCCCGGTTTCGACATATTCCGAGATGCGGGGGCTATTGCCCGAGAGATCAACCCCCACCCCGTTCGGGGCGACGATGGATTGGAACCCGTTCTTGTCGGCCAGCGCCGCATGGGCGCGCAGGTGGCGGTGTTCACCGTGCATCGGCACCACGATCTGCGGCTTGACGATCTCATGCATCGTGGCGAGGTCCGGGCCATTGGCGTGGCCCGAGACGTGGATGTCGTCACGGCCCGAGATGGTCTCAACACCCATCTCGGAAAAGCTGTTGAGAATCCGCGCGATGGAGGTCTCGTTGCCGGGAATGGTTTTTGAGGAAAAGATCATCGTGTCGCCCTCGGTCATCTTGAGGCCGAGGTATTTGCCCCGCGACAGCTGCGCGGTCGCCGCACGATGTTCGCCCTGCGACCCGGTGGTCAAGAGCATGAGGTTTTCCCGCGGCAGATCGCCCGCGTTTTCCGGCGAGACGGTTTTGGGGAAATCCTTGATGATGCCGGTCTCAATCGCCGCCGTGATCATGCGGCGCATCGCACGGCCCAAAAGGACCACGGAGCGCCCGGAGTTCACACCGGCCTCCGCCAGCGTTTTCACCCGCGCAATGTTGGAGGCAAAGGTGGTCGCGGCCACCATCCCGTCGAGGGAGGCGACAAGATCGTTGATCGGCGCGATCACCTCGGACTCGGAGCGGCCCGGCTTGTCTGTAAAGACATTGGTGGAATCACAGACCAGCGCCTTGATCCCGCCTTTGGAAATCTCTTCGAACATGGCACGATCAAATGGTTCGCCCACGACTGGGTTTTCGTCGAGTTTGAAATCACCGGTGTGCAGAATGCGTCCCGCAGGCGTGTCGATCACAAGCGCCGAACTTTCCGGGATCGAGTGCGAGATAGGGGCAAAACCGACCGTGAACGGGCCACAGGTGACGGTTTCGGGCCAACGGGAGACCGTTTTGATCTGCAACTCGTCGTGGCCGTGCTCTTCGAATTTGAGACGGGCGAGATGGGCGGTAAAGGCCCGCGCGTAGATTGGGGCCTCAAGGTGCGGCCAGAGGTGGCCGACCGCGCCGACGTGATCCTCATGCGCGTGGGTGATAAAGATCGCTTCGATTTGGTCCTTGCGCTCGATGAGCCAGGACACATCGGCAAAGATCAGGTCGACGCCCGGCGTGCCATCCATCGACGGGAAGGTCACGCCAAGATCGACAACGATATAGCGCTCATTGCCTTGCGGCCCGTAGCCATAGACATAGCAGTTCATGCCGATCTCGCCGGCCCCGCCCAAAGGGAGATAAAGGAGACGTTCGCTCATAGGTTGCCCATGTCCTTGTTATATTTGTGAATGACGGTCAGACCATGGATGGTCAGGAACTCGTCGAAATGGTCAAACAGCTTGTGACCCTGATTGAATAGCGGCGCAAGGCCCCCGGTCGCCACGACCTGCATCGGACGCTGATATTCGTCCTTGATCCGGTTACAGGTTTCCCGCACCAGCCCGATATAACCCCAGAAGACGCCCGACTGCATACAGGCGACCGTGTTGGTGCCGATGACCTTTTGCGGCATGGTTACATCCACATGCGGGAGAGCGGCGGCCTTGAGGTGGAGGCTTTCAAGAGAGGTGTTCACCCCGGGCGAAATCAACCCACCGACATAGGCACCGTCCTCAGCCACCACGTCAAAGGTGGTCGCGGTGCCGAAATCCACCACGATCAAATCGCCACCGAACCGATCAAAGGCTCCGGCGGAGTTCACGAGACGGTCCGGACCGACTGTGGTCCCCTCGTCCACACGCGGGTCATGCGGCAAAAGGCATTCGGGTTTGCCGACCACGAGGGGACGACAATCGAAATAGCGGCTCGCCAGAACGCGCAGGTTGAAGACGACGCGCGGCACGGTCGAGGAAATGATCACCTCGGTGATGTCCGCCTCGATCTTTTGGAAATTCATCAAGGTGGAGAGCCAGACGTAATACTGGTCCGCCGTGCGCTGATGCTCCGTAGAGGTGCGCCAGATCGCGATGAACTCAGTGCCGTTCCAGATGGAAAAAACAGTATTGGTATTGCCTGTATCAATACAGAGAAGCATTAGAAGTAGACCTCTGCGGCAGGAATGGAGAGTTTGCCCTTTGCCGTGGACAGGACGAGATTTCCAAATGCATCCACGGTTTCAAACGTACCGTGGTGCTCTTCGGTCATCGTGCGGGCGCGGATCACGGTGCCGAGACGCGCGGCGCGGTTGAGCCAGGCCTCGCGGATGGGGGCAAACCCATAGGTGGTGAATTGCGTTTCCCAATGGGCGAAATTGGAGGCGAGCACGTCGAGAAATTCCTCGGGCGTCACGAGCGCACCGGTCTCTGAGGCAAGCGACACAGGGGCGAGCGCGCCGGGTTCGACCTCGGCCGCGCCGGGCGCATAGGCGAGATTGACCCCGATCCCGATGGCCAGATACCCGGAGCCGCGCTCCAACAGAATACCCGCGACTTTGCCGCCATTGAGGAGCACATCGTTGGGCCATTTGAGCGCGAAAGGATCGGTACGGCCAGAGACCGCCACGAAGGTGTCGTGAAGCGCGAGCGCCGCCACGAAACTCCGAAGCGCGATGAGCTCCGCTGCCTCGGTCGGAAACATCAAAAGCGTAGCCGCAAACTTGCCCGCCGGGTTGGACCAAGGGCGCCCGCGTCGACCATGGGCCGCCGTTTGCTCATGCGCCATGATCCACTGTGGAAACGCGGAAGAGGCCGCGACACGCGCGGCCTCCGACATAGTGCTGTCGACCGTCTGGAGGACCGTGCGGCCAACCCCCTCCGGCCAGATATGCGCCTTATTTGACAAGGGCATCTGCCGCGATGGCGGCCATGCTGTCCACACCGAACATGTTGATGATCCCCACCAGCATGATCAGAGCCGAGATCAACAGGAGCGCGGAGGCCACCGGAGCTTTGATCTTGTCGAGCGGCTCCTGCTCTGCACCGAAGTACATGTAGTACACGATGCGCAGGTAGTAGAACGCGCCGATCACGGAGGCGATCACACCGAAGACGGCGAGATAGGTCAGACCAGCCGACCAGGCCGCTTGGAGCACGAACAGTTTGCCGAAGAAGCCGAGCATTGGCGGCACACCAGCGAGCGAGAACAGCAGCACGAGAAGGGCAAGCGCCTTCATCGGGGAGCTGCGCCAGTAGAGGTTCAGCGCGGAGATGTCCGTCACCGGTTTGCCGTCACGCTCCATCGTCATGATGAAGGCAAAGGTGCCGATGTTCATCGCCACATAGATCGCCATGTAGACCAGAGCCGACTGCACACCAAGCGCGGTGCCGGAGGCGAGGCCCATGAGGGCAAAGCCCATGTGGGAGATCGACGAATAGGCCATCAGACGTTTGATGTTGGTCTGCCCGATCCCGGCAAACGCGCCGAGGAACATGGAGGCCACGGCGATGAGCGCGAGGATTTGCTGCCAGTCGCCAACAACACCACCGAAGGCGTCATGCAGCACGCGGGCGAAAAGGCCCATGGCCGCAAGCTTCGGCGCGGTTGCGAAGAAGGCGGTGGTCGGGGTCGGAGCACCATCGTAGACGTCCGGCGTCCACATGTGGAACGGCACGGCGGCGACTTTGAACGCCCGACCCGTCCGGACAAACACGAGGCCAAAGAGCACGCCCACCGGCACGTCGTTTTGCACGACGGTGATGATGCCCTCAAAAGAGGTGGTGCCGGAGAAGCCGTAGATCAGCGAGGAGCCATAGAGCAACAGGCCGGAGGACAGGGAGCCAAGCACGAAGTACTTGAGGCCCGCTTCGGTCGACTTCACGTTGTCCCGACGGAAGGAGGCGATCACGTAGAGCGCCAGAGACATCAGTTCGAGGCCCAGATAGAGCGCCATCAGGTCGCCTGCGGAGACCATCACCATCATGCCGATCGTGGAGAAGAGGACGAGGATCGGATATTCGAACTTCGCAAAGCCGCGTTTGTCGAGAAAGTCGTAGGACATCACGAGGATCGCAGCGCCCGCGAGCAACACGCCCACCTTGCCAAAGCGCGAGAAGGCGTCGTCAATGAACATGCCACCAAAGGCCGTCTGTGTGCCCTCCCCGCCCAAACCGATGAGCAGAGCGATGACGACGAACACAGCCGCCGTCACCCAGGTGATCAGCCCGGCGAGTTTGTCCTTGCCGGTGTAGACGGCAAAGAGGAGTGCGGCCATGCCGTAGATGGCCAAGAGCACTTCCGGGAGGACGATGGAAAAATCAGAAGAGGTCATATCCAGAGGTCCTTTAATGAGCCGCAGCATCTGCCATCATCGGCAGAGCAGCGTGGTAGTTTTCAATCAGCGCCTCAACGGACGGGCCGGTGATGTCGGTGACCAACGACGGGTAAACACCCAAGAGCAAGGTCATGGCGACGAGCGGTGCAAAGATCCACTTTTCACGCGGGCTCATGTCCTTGAGCGTCTTGAGGCTCTCTTTCAGGAGATCGCCGAGGACAACACGGCGGTAGAGCCAGAGGGCGTAACCGGCGGAGAAGATCACCCCGGTTGCACCGACGAGCGCCACCCAGGTGTTGGCTTGGAAGATCCCGACGAGGGTCAGGAATTCGCCAACAAAGCCGGAGGTGCCCGGAAGGCCGACGTTCGCCATGGTGAAGAACATGAAGACAAGCGCATAGGCCGGCATGTTTTTCCACAGACCACCGAAAGCGTCGATGTCACGGGTGTGCATCCGGTCGTAGATCACGCCAACACAGAGGAAGAGCGCGCCAGAGACAAAGCCGTGCGAGATCATCTGGAAGATCGCACCATCAACACCCTGCTGGTTCATCGCGAAGATACCGGCGGTCACATAGCCCATGTGGGCGACCGAGGAATAGGCGATCAGCTTTTTCATGTCCTGTTGGACCAGAGCGACGAGCGAGGCGTAGACAATCGCGATCACGGAGAGCCAGAGGACAAAGTCCGTCAGCATATGCGAGGCGACCGGGAACATCGGGATCGAGAAGCGGAGGAAGCCGTAGCCGCCCATCTTCAACAGGATCGCCGCCAGAACCACGGAACCTGCCGTCGGGGCCTGAACGTGGGCGTCCGGCAACCAGGTGTGCACCGGCCACATCGGCATCTTCACCGCGAAAGAGGCGAAGAAAGCGAGGAAGGCAAGCGTCTGCATCCCGCCGATGACTTGGAAGCCGAGGACAGAGAGGGTGTCAGAGGCGAACTCGTGTTGCAGGAGGAGAACAATGTCCGTCGTGCCCGCGTCGATATACATCGCGATCATCGCCACCAGCATCAGGACAGAGCCGAGGAAGGTGTAGAGGAAGAACTTGAACGACGCGTAGATACGGTTCACGCCACCCCAGATACCGATGATCAGGAACATCGGGATCAGACCGGCCTCGAAGAAGAGGTAGAAGAGCACCAGATCCAGCGCGGTGAACACGCCGAGCATGAGCGTTTCCAACAGGAGAAAGGCGATCATGTAGTCTTTGACGCGGGTCTTCACATTCCATGCGGACCAGATGGTGAGCGGCATGAGTGCGGTGGTGAGCATCACGAACAGGACCGAGATGCCGTCCACGCCCATTTTGTATTTGAGGCCCATGATCCAGTCGGCCTCTTCGACCATCTGGAAACCGGTATCTTCGGGGTCAAAGCCCGCGAGGATAAAGAGCGAGATCAAAAAGGTGATGACCGTCGCGAACAGGGCCAAACGTTTGGCGTTGAGTTGAGCGACCTCGTCATCGCCGCGCAGGAACAGCGCGAGCACGACGGCGGCCACGGTCGGAAGGAAGGTGACGAAGGAGAGGACGTTATCCATCAGTTTGCCCCTCCGCCAATCGACATCCAGGTAATCAAGATCACAATCCCCAGAACCATGCTAAATGCATAAGTGAAGATGAAGCCCGACTGCGCCCGGCCAGCAAGGCGGGTGAAGAAGGGCACGATGCCCATGGCGAGACCGTTGATCGCGCCGTCGATGGTCTTCTCGTCGCCGCGCTTCCAGAGGAAGCGGCCGAGAGCAAGCGTCGGACGGACGAAGATCGCGTCGTAGATCTCGTCAAAGTACCATTTGTTCAAAAGGAACTGATAGGCGACGGGCTGGCTTGCGGCCAGTTTGCGCGGGGTCTCCGGTTTCCAAATGTAGAACCAGAGCGCGACGAGGAAGCCCAGGACCATGGCAACGAAGGGCGACACTTTCACCCAGGTCGGTGCGTGGTGCGCATCGTCGAGGATGGTGTTGTCGGCGGCGACATGGATCGCGCCTTGCGGAGCCATACCGGCGGCGTGCCCCTCGTCAGCCACCATATTCACACCGTGATCGGCGGCGGCCCCGGCGGTTTCGCCATGGCTGTCCTCGATCATGGTCTCGGCGGTCACAGCTTCTGCGCCGTGCGCGTCAGCAGCGGCTTCACCGTGTCCCTCGGTCATTTCGACTGCGGCGTGGTGCGGCAGGCCGAAGAATTCTGTGAACTTGTCATGATCGCCAAAGAAGCTGTTGTACCAGATCATCCCGGCAAAGATCGCACCGAGAGACAGCGTCCCGATCGGCACCAGCATCACAAGCGGGCTCTCATGGGCATGTTCATGCGCATGATGATCGCCACGTTCCTTACCATAGAAGGTGAGGAAGATGAGACGCCAGGAGTAGAAGGAGGTGAACAGCGCCGCGATCACGAGCATCCAGAAGGCGTAGCCCACACCAGAGGCAAAAGCGCTCTCGATGATGGCGTCCTTGGAGAGGAAGCCAGCGAACCCGAAATGGGTGAGCGGGATACCAACACCGGTGATCGCCAGCGTGCCGATGATCATCATCCAATAGGTGAACGGGATTTTCTTAC
Organism: Abyssibacter sp.; assembly: GCA_964220165.1. GTDB lineage: Bacteria > Pseudomonadota > Alphaproteobacteria > Rhodobacterales > Rhodobacteraceae > Celeribacter. The sequence goes on along the minus strand of CAXPTW010000040.1, from coordinate 17,064 downwards.
GCAGGTTGCCGTAGTTGCGCATGTCCTGCTCGTGGTGCATCGCGGTGATGACCGACCCCGCGCCCAAGAAGAGCATGGCCTTGAAGAAGGCGTGCGTCAAAAGGTGGAACATCGCCGGACCGTAGGCACCGACACCTGCGGCCACGAACATGTAGCCGAGCTGCGAACAGGTCGAATAGGCGATCACGCGTTTGATGTCGTTCTGTACGAGGCCGACGGTGGCGGCAAAGAACGCCGTGGTCGCGCCGATGTAGATGATAAAGGTCTGAGCCTGCGGCGCGTATTCAAAGATCGGCGACATGCGGCAGACGAGGAAAACCCCCGCCGTCACCATGGTCGCGGCGTGAATGAGCGCGGACACAGGCGTCGGACCTTCCATCGCGTCTGGGAGCCAGGTGTGCAGGAAGAGCTGCGCCGATTTGCCCATCGCGCCGATGAACAGCAGGAAGGCCAAAAGGTTCGCGGCGTTCCAGTCGCCCCAAAGGAAGTGCAGCGTGGTGTCAGCCAGAGCCGGACCCTGCGCGAACACATCGTCGAGACGGATGCTGTCGGTCAAAAGGAAGAGACCCGCGATGCCGAGGATAAAGCCAAAGTCACCCACACGGTTGACGATGAACGCTTTCATCGAGGCCGCACCCGCAGACGGTTTCTTCACGTAGAAGCCGATGAGCAGGTAGGAGGCGAGACCCACACCTTCCCAGCCAAAGAACATCTGGGCAATGTTGTCGGCGGTCACTAGCATGAGCATCGCTAAGGTGAAGAGCGAGAGATAGGCAAAGAACCGGGCGCGGTAGGGCTCATTGTCCGAGAAATTCTCGTCATGCGCCATGTAGCCGAGCGAGTAGAGGTGCACGAGCGCGGAAACCGTGTTCACCACGATCAGCATGATCGTCGTCAGACGGTCGAGGCGGATGCCCCAATCGACGGAGAAGGTCCCCACGTCGATCCAGCGCATCACCGTCACATGGTGCGTCTGACCGTCATGCGACAGGAACAGAACCCAGGACAGGATCGCCGCCAGAAAGAGCAGACCCGTGGTGAGATACTGCGCGCCTTTCTCGCCGATCAGCCGCCAGCCGAAGCCGCCAACGATGGCGCCCACAAGCGGGGCAAAGAGGATGATCGTTTCCATGGTGCCTTACCCTTTCATCACGTTGACGTCTTCGACGTCGATCGTGCCGCGGTTGCGGAAGAAGCTCACAAGGATCGCAAGCCCGATAGCTGCCTCGGCGGCGGCCACGGTGAGCACGAGCATCGTGAAAATCTGTCCCGTCAGATCCCCCAGGAAGGAGGAGAAGGCGACGAGGTTGATATTGACCGACAGCAGGATCATCTCGATGGACATCAGGATGATGATGACGTTCTTCCGGTTCAAAAAGAGCCCGAAGATGCCGATGACAAACAGCGCCGCGGCCACTGTCAGGTAATGTTCAAGTCCGACCATGTCGTCCCTCAGTTCTTTCTCTCTCGCCACCTGCGTTGGCGGCTGGTTCTTTTTCGGGGCGGCGTGCGGTCGCCCCGGCATTTATCGTGGGCTTAGAGCCCCTGCCCCGGCTTGATGTCGCGCATTTCAATGGCTTCATCCGGGTTGCGGTACATTTGCTTGAGCACGTTCTGGCGCTTCACATCCGAGCGGTGGCGCAGAGTCAGAACGATGGCACCGATCATGGAGACCAGGAGGATCAGACCCGCGAGTTGGAACAGCATCAGGTACTGGTCGTACATGATCCGGCCCAGAGCGGCGGTGTTATGCACCTCGGCGGTTTCCGGCGTGATCGAGCGGCGGAGCGCATCAGCGCCCTCGGCCGTGGTCCAGTCGCCAAAGGCCAGCGCGAGCTGCATGATCAGAACCACACCGATCAACAGGCCAAAGGGCAGATAGCGCGCCATGCCCGCCTTGAGTTCGGCAAAGTCCACATCGAGCATCATGACCACGAAGAGGAACAGCACCATCACCGCGCCGACGTAGACGATGATCAGCAGCATGGCGACGAATTCTGCCCCCAAGAGGACAAAGAGGCCCGCAGCCGACAGGAACGTAAGGATGAGCCAGAGCACAGAGTGCACCGGGTTTCTCGAGACCACGGTAAAGGCCCCGGCCACCAACATCAGGATGGCAAAACAAAAGAATGCGAAATCCGCGACAGTCATTCACTGTCCTCCTGCGTCTCGGAGAAGACGGCCTGCGCCAACTCCAGTGCTTTTGACATAGCGGGCACACCGCCCAGCATGGACATTTGATAGATCACTTCCGCGATCTCTTTGTGGGTGGCCCCCGCCTCAATGGCGTGGCGCACCGTCATCTTGAACGGCGCTTCGGCCTGTGCCCCCAAAACGGTCTGACCGGCGAGCACGACCAAAAGCCGTGTCTTGGCGTCCAGCCCGTCTTTGTTGAAGGTATTGCCCCAGAACATCTCCATCTGTTCCTTCGACATGGTCGGGAACAACTTGTCGAGAGACGGCATCTGAAAATTTTCGAGCGCCGGGTTGAACGAGGCGGCCATTTTTTGGCTTTGCTCGATCATCTCTGCGAAAAGTTTGGTGAAATCGTTCATGAGGCTTCCTTGATGAGCTTAGCGATAGGGCGCGTCGAGTTCGAGGTTGCGCGCGATCTCGGCTTCCCAACGGGCCCCGTTCTCCAAGAGTTTGTCCTTGTTGTAGAACAGCTCTTCGCGGGTCTCGGTCGAGAATTCGAAATTCGGGCCTTCGACGATCGCGTCCACCGGGCAGGCCTCTTGGCAGAAACCGCAATAGATGCATTTCGTCATGTCGATGTCGTAGCGCGTGGTGCGGCGGGAGCCGTCTTCACGCGGTTCGGCATCGATGGTGATGGCCTGCGCCGGACAGATCGCTTCGCAGAGTTTACAGGCGATGCAGCGCTCTTCCCCGTTGGGGTAGCGGCGCAGCGCGTGTTCACCGCGAAAACGCGGGGACAGCGGGCCCTTTTCGTGCGGGTAGTTGATCGTCGCCTTCGGCGCAAAGAAATACCGCAGACCGATTTTGAAGCCGGCCCAGATGTCCATCATCAGGAAATACTTGGCGGCGCGGGTGTAATCGACAGCCATGGATCAGACTCCCATCGTCCAGCGCGCCCAGAACGCACCGAAAACTTCGAATTTAGCGAGGAACGCGACCAAGACGACCCAACCCAGCGACAGCGGCAGGAAGACTTTCCAACCGATACGCATCAGCTGGTCGTAGCGGTAGCGCGGCACGATGGCCTTCACCATCGAGAAGATGAAGAAGAAGAACAGCATCTTGATGATAAGCCAGAAGATGCCATCCGGCAGGAATTCAACCGGGGAGTTCCAGCCACCGAAGAACAGAAGCGAGACAAGCGCACACATCAGAACCACGGCCATCAGTTCGCCCATCATAAAGAGGAGGAACGGCGTGGAGGAATATTCCACCTGATAGCCCGCGACGAGTTCCGATTCCGCCTCGGGCAAATCGAACGGCGGGCGGTTGGTTTCGGCCAGAGCCGAGACGAAGAACAGGAAGACCATCGGAAGGTGCGGCAGCCAGTACCAGGAGAAGATCCCGTGACCGTCTTGCGCTGCCACGATGTCGCCAAAGTTCATGGAGCCCGTGGAGATGATCACACCGATGATGATGAGACCGATGGAGACCTCGTAGGAAATCATCTGCGCGGCGGAGCGCAGCGAGCCGAGAAACGGGTATTTGGAGTTGGAGGCCCAACCGCCCATGATCACGCCGTAGACCTCAAGAGAGGAGATCGCGAAGATGTAGAGGATCGCGACGTTGATGTCGGAGATCACCCAGCCATCGTTCCACGGGATCACCACCCAGGCGATACAGGCCGTGATAAAGGTGATCATCGGCGCGAGGTAGAAGACGAATTTGTCTGCCCCCGCCGGAACGACCACCTCTTTCACGAGGTATTTGATGAAGTCCGCAAAAGACTGCAAGAGGCCGAAAACACCAACGATGTTGGGGCCTTTGCGCATCTGGACGGCTGCCCAGATTTTCCGGTCGCCATACATCAGGAAGGCGAGTGCCACGAAGAGCGGCACGAGGACCAGCAAAATCTGCCCAAGCGTGAGCAGTGCGATCCCGAGATTAGTTGTCGTGAAAAATTCGACCATTTTTCAGCCTTTCACACCGTCGGTATTCCATTGTCCCGGCAGTTCGCGACGACGACTTCAGCGTCGAGCTGGCGCAAACCATCGGGGAGCGCTGGCGAGATGGTGTAAACAGCATCTGCCCGCCAAATTCCACCCTCTTGTGCGACATTTGTGCGCACATGACGCGCAAATCCGAAGCCTCGGATCAACGCGTACTGCGCGGCGGCACAATCTGCATAGGCCGTCACGCTTTGTTCTGCCCCATCCCCTTTGGCGGAGACGAAGAAATTCACAAGATCGCCGTCGAGAAGACGGGTCTCCACACCGAGATAGTCGGCGTTGGCCCCGGCAAAACTCGCCGTCTCAGGCGCGGCACAGCACGTCGTCGCACAGCCCGAAAGCTGTGTGGCGGCGGCCACCATCGCCAGAGCGGCGGGATATGCCGGGCTCAGGACCATTATTCCGCGGCCACCGGCGCCTCAAGGCGCGCTTTGGCCATGGCGGAGAGCTCCGCCATCAGAGCCGAGGACCGGGCAATCGGGTTCGTCAGGTAGAAATCCTTGACCGCGTTGCGGAAGGTCGCATTGCCCAAGGATTTCGCCGGAAGCGCCACGACGTCGTTTTCCGGAACCGTGTCAATCGCGGCGAGATGCGGCACGGCCTCGATGAGCACGTTGCGCAGTTGCGCAAGCGTGTCGAACGGCAGGGTTGCACCGAGTTCTGCGGACAGCGCCCGCAGGATCGCCCAGTTTTCTTTCGCGTCACCCGGCGGGAAAGCGGCACGCAGAGCGAGCTGCGGGCGACCTTCGAGGTTCACGAACAGGCCGTTTTCCTCGGTGTAGGCCGCGCCCGGCAGGATCACATCCGCGCGGTGTGCGCCACGGTCGCCGTGGGAGCCTTGGTAGATCACAAACGCATCGCCGGAAATCTCGACCTCATCCGCGCCAAGGTTGTAGATCACCTCTGCGCCGTTGAGCGCCGCGTCCAGACCGCCCTCGGTCACCGCATCCACATCCATTGCGCCCACGCGCGAGGCGGCGGTGTGGAGGATCAGAAGCTTGGACTTGGTGTTCTCCGCCAGCTGTTGCGCGGCGGCCAGAACGGCCTCGCCATCGGCCTCGTTGATCGCACCTGCGCCCACGATGATCAGAGACGGCGCGTCAACCACGGCCCCGTACTCTTTGCTCAACAGGCTTTCGAGCGCGGCACGGTCGGTGCCGACATGCGCGTAGTCATAGGTCAGATCAACGGCTTGGCCGACGAGACCGATCTGCGCGCCTTTGGCCCAGGCCTTGCGCAGGCGGGCGTTCAGAACCGGCGCCTCGTCCCGCGGGTTGGTGCCGATGAGCTGAATGAATTTCGCATCATCAATGTCAGAGATCGACGCGGTGCCCGCATAGGCGCCACGGTTTCCGGCGGGAAGTTTCGCACCGTCGATACGGCACTCGATGGAGCCACCGAGACCTTCGACCAGAGTTTTCAGCGCAAAGGTCGCCTCAACCGGGGCGAGATCGCCCACGAGCGCGGTGACTTTCTTGCCCTTCATCCCTGCGGCGGCGGCGGCGAGCGCCTCGGCCCAGGTGGCTTTGGTCAGTTTGCCGTCTTTGCGCACGTAGGGCGTGTCGAGACGCTGACGACGCAGACCGTCCCAGACAAAGCGGGTTTTGTCGGAAATCCACTCTTCGTTCACGCCGTCATGGTTGCGCGGCAGAATGCGCATCACTTCGCGGCCCTTGGTGTCCACGCGGATCGAGGCACCCATGGCGTCCATCACGTCGATGGTCTCGGTCTTGGTCAGTTCCCACGGACGCGCAGTGAACGCGTACGGCTTGGACGTCAGCGCGCCAACCGGGCACAGGTCGATGATGTTGCCCTGAAGGTTGGAGGCGAGCGTCTCGTTGAGATAGCTGGTGATCTCGCTGTCTTCGCCGCGTCCCGTTTGGCCCATCTGGGTGATGCCCGCGACCTCGGTCGTAAAGCGCACACAGCGGGTGCAGGAAATACAACGGGTCATCGCGGTGCCGACGAGCGGACCGAGGTTCAGTTCGGTCGAGGCGCGTTTGGGTTCGCGGTAGCGGGAGAAATCCACACCGTAGGCCATCGCCTGATCTTGCAGGTCGCATTCGCCGCCCTGGTCACAGATCGGACAATCGAGCGGGTGATTGATCAGGAGGAATTCCATCACGCCTTCGCGGGCCTTTTTGACCATCGGCGAATTGGTTTTCACCACCGGTGGCTGACCTTCCGGCCCCGGACGCAGATCGCGCACCTGCATAGCGCAGGAGGCAGCCGGTTTCGGCGGGCCACCCACAACTTCCACGAGACACATGCGGCAGTTGCCAGCGATGGACAACCGCTCATGGTAGCAGAAACGCGGCACTTCGATCCCGGCCACTTCACAGGCCTGAAGGATCGTCATGGCCGGATCGACTTCGACCTCGTTCCCATCAATGATAATTTTGCGCGTATCTGCCATATCACGTCACCTGTTCTTCATTAGAAGCGTGGAGAGCTCGGATGTGCCCTCTTTCAGCTCCCGTTTCGCAAAGGCGCAAAGCGCCCTTTTATTCGTCGCATCTACCCCAAGGGCAGACAGATGGTCATTCACCGCCACGGAGACCGTTTGCATGTACTCCGGGCTTTGCAGGGCCTGCACCTCGTCGGCGCTATAGCCCTGTTTCGAGATGTGGTCCATGAGGGTTCGGGCCGCCACGCCCGTTGCCGCCGGATCGACGGCATATTTGGGACACTCCGACGCGATGGTCGTCGCCAGGGACGACAACATCACCTCGTTGAGCACGACAGGATCGTCCTGCAAACCTTCGGCATGGGCGGGCAACGCGAGAAGCATCGCCATCACCGGCGCAGCGAGCATATGTGTCAAACGAAGCGTCATTCTGTGCTCCTCAGGAAAGAGCCAATCACGGATCCACGGGCGATCTCTGCCGCGCCATAGCCGCAAATTCCCTCTTCGGTCTCCGGATCAAACCCGGCGTTCTCGATATAGGCCGTGCCGAGGGCGCGAATGCGGTCTTTCTCCGCATCGCTCTCGACATAAGCGCGAATCTCATCGTCGCTGTAACCGAGATCCGAGGCCTCTTCCTTGACGCCCCAGAGGTACGCGATGCCTTTAAAGGTCCGCAGATCGAGCGTCGGGCACGCTTTGCTGGTCTCAATCGCCAACCCCGCCCAGAGCATTTTCTGGTCGATCTCCGTTTGCTCGCGCAGCGGCGGCAATTCCGCAGCCGCAACACCGGCGGCGGTCAGGCCGATCATGAGGCCGAAAGCGAGGGGGATATGTTTACTCAATGTCATTGGGACTACTCCGCAGCAACGGGGCGGCAACTTTTCTCACAGAAAAGCGTCGCCTCCTTGATGTACGACCAGCCAAAGGCCTGATCGCTGTCCCCATGATTTTGTTTATAGGCAAGACGTTCGAGCGCCTCGTCCAAGGTGGGCTTGTGCCCTTTTTCAACGAACCACATCACGAAATGCTGGTCCTGCATCAGTTCGAACCATTCCGCGCGGCGGTCATAGAATTGTTTGTGCACCGTGTTGAAAACGAAATGCTCAAGGCTCTGTACGTCTTCCCACACGGTGAGATTGGCGACGAATTGCGGATCGTCACCGATGTTGTTCTCGGTATTCCCGGTGCCCGGCTCACCCGAGCCTTCGGCCATCCAGACAAACCCCGGCATGCGTTTGCCGAGACCGTTGATCCGGTCCAGAGCGCCCATGAACTCGGCCACGCGCGGGTCATCCGTCGGCGCCACGAGGCGGCCGATGTTCAGCTCCGCGAGATATGTGCCGGTAGGTTGCATCAGCTGGCCGGTCCTTCCATCAGGGTTGCACCCAAAGAGGTGAGTGCGAGGATTTCGGAGCGCGCCGCCGGGCAGAGCATGTCTGCGTCCGTGGCATCGATCCCGTGTTTTGCCGCGAACTCACCGCGCGCAGTGTCCAGACGCATCTGGCTCACCTCTGGGTCGCGGAACGGCACGCGTTCCACACGCGAGGAGAGAAACACATGCACCTGCGTGTTGGTGTCGATGCGCGCACAGGTCTCCGCGATCTCCTCCGAGAGCATCAGCATCCCGGCAAGCTCGTCGGTCTCCATCTCCGCAAACGCCACCCGCGCGACCGCCATACGGTCGTCGGACATGCCGCGCATCGCCTCGTTCGCCTGATCCATCTGGCAGGAGGCGAGGAGCGTCATCGGCAATATGGCGGCGGTTGCGCGCATCAGGGTTCCTTACTCCGCCGCGAACGCAGCCGTCACGCGGCCGGTTTTCTTGGCTTTGATGCGGTCTTCGATCTCGCCACGGAAGTGACGGATGAGACCCTGGATCGGCCAGGCTGCCGCATCGCCCAGAGCACAGATGGTGTGGCCTTCGACCTGTTTGGTCACGTCCAAGAGCATGTCGATCTCTTCGATCTCCGCATCGCCCGTCACCAGACGATCCATCACGCGCATCATCCAGCCGGTGCCTTCGCGGCAAGGCGTACACTGGCCACAGCTCTCGTGTTTGAAGAAGGCGGACAGACGCCACACGGCTTTCACCACGTCGACGGAGTTGTCCATCACGATCATACAGCCGGTACCGAAGGAGGATTGGTTCTCTCGCATCCAGTCAAAGTCGAAGATCGCATCTTCGAGTTTCTCTTTCGGAAGCACCGGACAGGAGGCCCCCCCCGGAATGATGGCTTTGAGGTTGTCCCAGCCACCGCGAATGCCGCCACCGTGTTTCTCGATGATCTCGCGCACGGACATGGACATCTCTTCCTCAAACACGCAGGGCGTGTTGACGTGGCCGGTGAGGGCCATGAGTTTCGTGCCCGCGTTGTTCGGACGACCGAAGGACGAGAACCACTCAGCCCCGCGACGAATGATCGTCGGCACAACGGCGATGGATTCCACGTTGTTCACCGTGGTCGGGCAACCATAGAGGCCCGCGCCCGCCGGGAACGGCGGCTTCATCCGGGGCATGCCCTTTTTGCCTTCGAGAGACTCGATGAGGGCGGTTTCCTCACCACAGATATAGGCCCCTGCCCCGTGGTGCAGGTAGATATCGAAATCATAGCCGGATTTGCAGGCGTTCTTGCCGATCAGACCGGCGTCATAGGCCTCGTCGATCGCCGCCTGAAGCGCCTCTTTCTCGCGGATGTACTCGCCGCGGATGTAGATGTAGGCCGCAACGGCATTCATCGCGAACCCGGCGATCAGGGCCCCTTCAACCAGCGTGTGCGGGTCGTGGCGCATGATCTCGCGGTCCTTACAGGTCGCGGGCTCGGATTCGTCGGCGTTGATCACCAGATAGGCCGGACGCCCATCGGATTCTTTCGGCATGAACGACCACTTGAGACCCGTGGGGAAGCCCGCGCCGCCACGACCGCGAAGGCCGGAGGCTTTGACCTGATCAATGATCCAGTCACGCCCGTTGGCGAGAATGCCCGCCGTGCCGTCCCAATGGCCGCGTGCCTGCGCGCCTTTGAGGCTACGGTCATTCATACCGTAGAGGTTGGTAAAGATCCGATCCTGATCCTTGAGCATCGCTCTTATCCCTTCAGTCCTGCTGACGCTTGTCGCGCCAGATCTGGTAAATCACCACCATGGCCCACACGAAGGCGGCCAAAGCTGCGAGGTCGAACAGGAACACGTAGCGGGGTTCCAACCCCAAAGTTCCGCCCAACCACTGGGCCCCGATCCAGAGCAACATCGTCGCGGCGATCACCACGGCGACCATCCGTGCCTTGCGCGCCAGGTGTTGCTCTTTTCCGGACCCCATTGTCAGTCCAGCCTCAATACACGTCGCCGTCTTCGACGCGTTTCGAGAACTCAGTTTCCCCGCCAGCGGCGAGAGTTGTTGCTTGTGCCACCCAATCGTCGCGGGTCACACGGCCTTTGAACCCTTTCAGGTTGCTGTCCATCCAGGCCACTTCTGCCTCGCCCCATGCGGCGATCTGCGAGAAATGGTAGATGCCCATCTCGTTCAAAAGCGTCTCAAGCTTGGGCCCGACGCCTTTGATTTCTTTAAGATTGTCCGCGCCGCCCTCGTTCGGGGCGTCCATGAACTGCGGTTTCATCTCGACCTCTGTGGCCACACCGCCACCAGCGGGGGCCGGAGCCACCTTGATCATCTGCTCGTCTGCAGCCTTTTGCAGAGAGGATTTCTGTTCGCTCTCGACATCGACAGCGTCCGCATCCGTCTCGGCCAGCTCTTCCGCCGCCTCGAACGCGCCCTCAGAGATCACCTCGCGGGTGTCCGCCGCATGCGGGGCCGGAGCGATTTCATCCGCCGCCGAAGCCGCTGGTTCATCGCCGATGCCTGTGGTGGCCATGAGACCCTGTGCGCTGACCTCGGCCTCCGGATGGCCCTCGGTCGCGACGGTCTCATCCTCATACCAGCCGATCCACAACAGGATCGCGACCAGCGCCGCCACCAACACCCCCACAATCACAGAGGCCGCAGTCGAATAGCCCGCGATCATCATGAGCGCCAAAAATGCCAAAACACCGCAAATGGCTGCGATCAACCAGACTTTGGGGGTCTTTGAGGTCACCTCAGTCATCCTTTCTCTCCTTTACCATTCCCTGTTGTCGGCACTTTGGGCTCTTTTATGTCGCGTCAGTATTTCGCGCGTTTTGAAAATTCCGTTTCGCCACCTTCCGCGAGAATCTTGGCCTGTTCGATCCAGCCATCGCGTTCGATCCGGCCTTTGAATTTCAAACGGCTGTCGACCCAGGCCACCTCCTCAGCGGTCCATTTCGCAACTTGGTCGAAATGATAAAAGCCCAGCTCATTGAGCGTCTGCTCAAGCTTCGGCCCGACGCCCTTGAGTTTCTTGAGATCGTCCGCCCCGCTCTCACGCGGTCCGCTCAGAAGCTCCGGTTCTTTCTCTTCGACGGCCTCGGTCGCTGGCTCGGACTTCCCTGCCGGCTTCGCCGCCTTGGTCGCTTCCGCTTCCTGTTTGGTGATGCCGTTGTCGGAGGCCGGTTTTTCCGCGGCCGGTTTCGGCGCGGCTTTCTTGGCCTCTGCGGCTTGCTGAACGGCGGATTTCGCCGGTTCCGGCGTTTTGCCGACATTGCCATGACCGGCGCCTTTGGAAATCCACGGCGTCAAAAGCGGCACTTCGGTCCCGTCGATCCGCTTGAGCGTGTCCCCCACGTCTTTCGCGATCTGCACAGAGCCGTTGTGGTCCGCGCCCGTGCCTTTGTACTCGGCCAGAACCACCGGACCCCCGGCGGGCTCGGACGAATAGCGACCGGACTGCGACCCCGGCAGCGGCACGTTGCCCGCTTCCATCTGGTCGAGCAGCTTCTCGAAATTCTCGGCGGTCAGGTCTTCGTAATAGTCTTTGCCGATCTGCGCCATCGGGGCGTTCGCACAAGCACCGAGGCATTCGACCTCTTCCCAAGAGAACTTGCCATCGGCGGAGAGGGTATGCGGCTTTTCGTTGATGCGGCGTTTGCACACCTCGATGATGTCGCCGGAGCCACAGATCATGCAGGTCGTCGTGCCGCAGACCTGGATATGCGCCACTTGGCCGACCGGCTGAAGCTGGAACATAAAATAGAAGGTCGCCACTTCGAGCACGCGGATTTCGGGCATGCCGAGCATATCCGCGATGTACTCGATGGCGGGCTTCGTGAGCCAGCCTTCCTGCTCTTGGGCGCGCCACAAGAGCGGGATCACGGCGGATTGCTGACGCCCTTCCGGGTATTTCGCAATCTGGCCCTCGGCCCAAGCTTTGTTCGCCTCGGTGAACTCAAACGAGGCGGGCTGTTCAGAATAAAGACGGCGCAGCATTAGCGGTCGACCTCCCCGAAAACGATATCCATGGTGGCGATGATGGCGGAAACATCGGCGAGCTGGTGCCCTTTGGCCATGTAGTCCATGGCCTGAAGGTGCAGGTAGCCCGGCGCCCGCAGTTTCGCGCGGTAGGGTTTGTTGGTGCCGTCAGAGTAGAGGTACACCCCGAATTCGCCTTTCGGCGCTTCGACAGCGGCGTAGACCTCACCCTCGGGCAGTTTGAACCCTTCGGTGTAGAGTTTGAAGTGGTGGATGAGCGCCTCCATGGAGGTCTTCATATCCGACCGCTTCGGCGGCGTGAGCTTGCCACGGGCCAGAACGTCCCCTTGGTTCTCCGGGAGACGCAGCAGGGCAAGCGCCTGTTTGATGATCTTGGTCGACTCGTACATTTCCTGCATGCGGCACAGGTAACGATCGTAGCAGTCGCCGTTGGTGCCGACGGGCACTTGGAACTCGAACTCGTCGTAGCATTCGTAGGGCTGCGCGCGACGCAAATCCCACGCCATGCCGGAGCCACGCACCATCACGCCGGAGAAGCCCCAGTCGAGCGCTTCTTGTTCGTTGATCAGCCCGATGTCGACGGTCCGCTGTTTAAAGATGCGGTTGTCGGACAGCAGGTAGTGGATGTCATCAAGCACATTCGGGAAGTGATCTGCCCAAGCCTCGATATCGTCGAGAAGCTCCGGCGGCAGGTCTTGGTGCACGCCACCCGGACGGAAATAGGCGGAGTGCAGACGCGCGCCACAGGCCCGCTCGTAAAAGATCATGAGCTTTTCGCGCTCTTCAAAGCCCCAAAGCGGCGGGGTGAGCGCGCCGACGTCCATCGCACCCGTCGTGGTGTTCAGGAGGTGGTTCAGCACACGGCCGATCTCGGAATAGAGCACACGGATGAGCGAGGCGCGACGCGGAATTTCCACACCGGCCAGACGTTCAATCGCCAGACACCATGCATGTTCCTGGTTCATCGGCGCCACGTAGTCGAGGCGGTCGAGATACGGCAGGTTTTGCAGGTAGGTGCGGTTTTCCATCAGCTTCTCGGTGCCGCGGTGCAACAGGCCGATATGCGGGTCGGCCCGTTCCACGATCTCACCGTCCAGCTCCAGAACCATCCGCAACACACCGTGGGCCGCAGGGTGCTGCGGGCCGAAGTTGATGTTGAAGTTGCGGATCTTCTGTTCGGTGTCGGTCGCGTCGTGCGAACCGTCATCGTAGGTGTTTTGCCGGATGTCGCCGTCCATTCTCAGATCCTCGCCATGTTCGCTTGCCACCGTGCGGGCAGCTTGCCAAAGGTCGTCTCGACATAGGCATATTGCGGGGCGAGAAAGCGCGCCGCCTCATGCCGCTGTGTGTCGGTCAGTTTCAGTTTCACACCCTGATGGGTGCGGGGTTCTTGGTCGACGGTCATCTCGGAGATGCCGAGAAAGGCACACATACGTGCCAGCCCGTCGGGTGTCATCAGGTCTTCGGTAAAGCCGATGAGGAGCTTGTCCTCCGGCACCGCCCTTTTGAGCTTTTCCACGATGCGGGCATAGTCGCCGCGCATCACGATGTGATCTTCGAGGTCGCGGTTCACCGCGCGGTTCAAAATCCGCTTGGCTTTCTCCGCGACGTCCTGCCCCTCTTTGAGGCTGCGTTTCGCCTGCATCCGCACATGGGACCAGAGACGGTCCACCGGGTCGCGCATCAGAAACACAAAGCGCACGTCCGGGGCCATATGCGCCATCTGGCGCAGGCGCTCTTCGGACAAAAGCCCGTAAGACGGGGTCAGATCGCCCACGAGTTTGCGATCCCCCACCCCGTCGAGCAGGTAGAACAGGTAGTCGCCCAGTCCATCCTCACCCTTGAGCAAGATGCGCGACAACTCGTCCACATCCATCATCCGACGGGCGAGATTGGCGACGCGCCAGGGTTCGTTCTTGGCCTTGGCCTTTTCCTGACGGCGCTCGAAATCGCGGCGCAAACCGGCGTAGGTCTTGAGCTGGAACCGGGTGTCGTCAAAGTCGATGGCATCGAAATAATGCAGCTCTTTGACGGACCGCAGGTGGCAATCCGGGTGATCGTGCAAATAGGTGTAAAGCGAGCTGGTGCCCGCCTTCGTCGCCCCTACACAGATCATGATCGCCGGATCGCCCACAGTCCTTACGCCCCCTTCTCGTCGCCCGGAAGGATGTATTTCGCCCCTTCCCACGGAGAGAGGTTGTCGAACTGGCGGTATTCCTGCACGAGGCTCACCGGCTCATAGACCACGCGTTTCAGCTCTTCGTCATAGCGCACTTCGGTGTAGCCCGTGGCCGGGAAGTCCTTGCGCAGCGGGTGACCACGGAACCCGTAATCCGTCAACAAACGACGCAGGTCCGGGTGACCGGAGAAGATGATGCCGAACATGTCGAAGGCTTCGCGCTCGAACCAGTTGGCGGACGGGTGCACGGAGATGATCGACGGGATGCTTTCGTCCTCGCGCACAGCGGCCACAACGCGGATGCGGTGGTTCTGGTACATCGAGAGGAAGTGATACACCACGTCGAACCGCTGGTCGCGATCCGGGTGATCCACCGCCGTGATGTCGACGAGGGTCGAGAACTTGCAGGTTGAATCGGATTTGAGGAAGTCGACGAAATCGACAATCCCCGTGGCGGTCACGCGCACGGTCAACTCGCCATAAGCGACCTCGGTCGAGAGCACGTCCTCGGGACGTTTCAGCTCGATCGTGGCTGCGAGTTCTTTCAAGGTCTCACTCATGATTACCTCTCCTGCTGCGCCAGACCGTCGGTCCCTTGGCGCTTGCTGTGACGCACTGTTGCCAGCGCGGCTTTCCATGTCTCGGGAAGCGCTTCACCGTAGCGCTTGTCCATTTGTTCGTAGATCGGGGCGAGGCGCGTGACCAGAGCGTCGGTCAAACGGGCATCGGCCTCGGTGTTCTTTGGGGCTGTCGCGGCGTGCACCATTTTCCCGTAGGCGCCCGCTTTGAACGGAATACCGAGGAAGGTGCAGACCTTGCCAACGCCTGCGTCGCTGAACAGCTCTTCGTAGAACAAAACGAGCCGCCGGTCGTCCGGCAGCACCGCCTCGATCTTGTCGAGCGCTTCGTCATAACGGGTCCGCGCCAGAATGCCCTGATGCGCCTTGCCGCTCACGAACCCGTCCACAAATGCTTCATAGCTCTGATCCGCGCGGGCCTCCGGGCGGTTTTTGTAGAGCATCTTGAGCTGGGAGCGGGTGCGATCAATCGGGTCGCGGAGGATGTAGATGAACTTGGAGCCCGGAAACTCCGAGGCCATCCGCGCCAGATCGTCTTTCGACAACAGCGCGTAGCTCGGCGTGATGTCGGCCACGATGGCGGCCGTGCCCCGTCCCTCGGTCATCAAGCGGCGGTAAACGGCATGGTCCTCGCCCGGCGCGTCGATCATCTCGATCAGGCCTTTGAGGAACGAGGTCTCATCCTCGCGCCCCTCGGCTTTGAGCGTGGCGATCTTATCCGCGATCTTGCCATAGGCCCGGCGCGCCGTCGGATCGGAGAGCGCGTCGAAATAATGCATTTCCTTGACGTCAGGCACGTGCACGTCCGGATGCTTGCGCAGATAACTCGCAAGCCAGGTCGTCCCGGCCTTTTGCGCACCGATGCCAAAGCAATAGGTCACAGAATTATCAAGGGCTGCGTGCATTCGGTCCTTCGCGGAAAATTACGCGTGTCTAGAAAGTCAAAGATCAGCGGGCAATGGTGCCCGTGCGGCGGATTTTACGGGACAGCTGCAGAATGCCGTACATCAGCGCTTCTGCGGTCGGCGGGCAGCCCGGGACATAGACGTCCACCGGCACGATGCGGTCGCACCCGCGCACCACCGAATAGCTGTAGTGATAATAGCCACCGCCGTTGGCGCAGGAGCCCATGGAGATCACGTAACGCGGTTCCGGCATCTGGTCGTAAACCTTGCGCAGCGCGGGCGCCATCTTGTTGGTCAGCGTGCCAGCCACGATCATCAGGTCGGACTGACGCGGGGAGGCGCGCGGCGCTGTGCCGTAGCGTTCGAGGTCATAGCGCGGCATGGAGGTCTGCATCATCTCGACGGCGCAGCACGCCAGACCAAAGGTCATCCAGTGGAGCGAGCCGGTGCGCGCCCAGTTGATGATGTCTTCGGTCGAGGTCAGCAGAAAGCCTTTGTCCTGCAACTCTTTATTGAGAGCTTGGGTCGCGACTTCTTTGTCGGCCCCGGCCGTATTGGCTCCGGTCATCACGCCCATTCCAGCG
Organism: Abyssibacter sp.; assembly: GCA_964220165.1. Classification (GTDB taxonomy): domain Bacteria; phylum Pseudomonadota; class Alphaproteobacteria; order Rhodobacterales; family Rhodobacteraceae; genus Celeribacter. The sequence continues at coordinate 925 of CAXPTW010000040.1, read as the reverse complement.
CCCCTTTCTTCCATTCATAGGCAAAGCCTACGGTCAGCACGCCAAGGAACACCATCATGGACCAGAAACCCACCATGCTCAGATCCTTGAAGGCAACGGCCCAAGGGAAGAGGAAAGCGATTTCGAGATCGAAAATGATGAACAGGATCGACACGAGGTAAAACCGCACGTCGAACTTCATCCGCGCATCGTCGAATGCGTTGAACCCGCACTCATAGGCCGACACTTTTTCAGGGTCGGGATTACGAACGGCGAGGATGAGGGCTGCGAAGATGAACACGAGGCCAAGCACGATGGCGAGGCCGAGGAAAATGACGATAGGGAGATATTCCCGAAGCAAGTCTTCCACGAGCGGCTCCTTAATTCGCGCACCTCTTCGCGGGACAGGCTGTCGGGCGATCGCAGGCACGCTGCTTTGCTAGCTTTTGGTGGTTTAGCCCTCTGCGACACTATGGTCAACCAAACGGACATATCGAAACCCCAATGTTTCACGCGCTGTGAAAAGTTTTTTTGCAGGAGTGACCGTATTTTGGCGCTCACATCTCTTGATGCGCCAAATGCGCGATTCGAGGGGGATTTTCCGACAAAAAATATCAGGAAATGCCCCTCCCGGCGTAAATTGCACGCATCTGCACAGAAATGAGGCCGTGCCTCACGAGCGCCCTAGGAGGCCAGACGCCCCACCTCGTCGCGAATGATCCGCGCCAACATCGCGCAATCCTCAAGGCTAAAGGTCAGTGGCAGGCGCATATCCATGATCGCGCGCAAGACCCGGTCACTATCCGGGAGGCTCTGAGGCTCCGCATAGCGCCAGCTCTCGTAGCGCGAGGTCAAGGCCACCGGCTCCGGCGCGCCGAACCAGTGGAGTTCCACGCCGCGCGCCCGACATCCGTTCACCAGCGCGGTAATCTGGTCATCCGGCCAG
>CAXPTW010000039.1:0-17547 GCA_964220165.1 Abyssibacter sp. | reverse complement strand
GCCCGGTGAGGTCCAAGACGCGGATTTGCGGTTTCGTCACGCCCAGCGCGCTATGCGCCACGCGTTCTTGGCCCGACAGGAACTCCGACATCATCGACAGGTGCTGTCCGACGGCGGCACTGCCATTATGCGCGCCTGCGTGCTGAACGATGACGGTTGGCGCGGCGTCAGGCGCGGCTTGGCCGACCTTGAACATGTCGCGCAGTTCTTGTTTCTCCGCCTCATCCAACTCCGGATAGGGCAAGTTCGACGGCAAAGGCATCGCCTTGCGCCGTTTTTCCCGAAGCTCGCGGCGCAGGACAGAGGCCTCATCGACGGTGTGGTCGAGACGATCCGGATAGCTCAGCTCGACACCCGCAGTGAACATCTGGGCCACGAGGTGGCGCAGCTGGGACACCATGCCCCGACGCCGGTTGTCGGCGGAGACGGCAAGGATGCGCTCTTTCGGAAGGATGTCGCGGACAAAAGCGGTCAGGGTCGCATTCGGACCGCATTCGACAAAGCGCGTGTAGCCCGCCGCATACATGTTCTCGATGGCCTCGCGGAACGCCACGCGGCTCACGTATTGCGCAATGGCCGTGTCTTGGAAGACCTTGCGATCCTGCTCGAACGGCTGGGCCGTGGCACAGGACCAAATCTCATAAGGCGTGGGCACCATGTCAAAATCGGCGAACAGCTCGCCAAAGCCCTTGGCCATCGGCGCGACGTAATCGGTGTGATAGCCCCAGGAAATCGGCAGACGGGTGCACACGGCTCCCTGCTCCACCACATCCTTTTGCAAGGCCTCGATGGTTTCCGCCGGACCAAAGACAATCGCCTGGTTCGGACAGTTGTCCATGGTGAAATGCAGGCCCTCGAACTTGTCGAAAGACGCCTGGAACGACGCGCGGTCGAGACCGGCAATCGTCAAAAGCTGCCCCTCGGGAATTTCCCCGGACTCGTTCACACCGTTGAACACGACGTTCATCTTTTTGATCGTTTCGCCGATCTGGCCCCGGTCCATGCCGAACCAGCCACTGGCGACAATCGCGGCGTTCTCGCCGGTCGAATGGCCCAAAAGCCCGTCCGGCGTCACGCCCAAGGAGGTCAGCATGCCAAAAATCGCCTGATCGGCGGCAAAGACCATCTCGGAGCCATAATCGACGCTATGCAAAAGCTCTTCGATCTTGGTCGCGCCTTCTTCCGAGACGCCACTCGACGGCGGGAAGGCCACATCTTGGAGACGCACATCGCGCACGCCTTCAAACAGGCCGGAAATCTGATCGAGCCAATCGCGCATCTGCGGGAAAGCCATAAGCGCATCGCCGATCATGCCCGGATATTGCGCCATCTCGCCGGGGAAGAGGAAGGCCGTCTTGCCCTCGATCGGCGCCGGTTCGTAATAGAGCCCGTTGCGGGTCTGGAGTGATTTTGTCGGGTCTTTGGCGAGGTGTTTCTCGGCATTGCCGAGTTTCTTCGCCAGATCGCCGGGATCGGTCGCAACCACGGCAAGACGCGCGGACGCATTGCCGACAACGGTCCAGCTGTTGCGCGCAAGCTCCGTGAAATCGGTCTCGTCCAAACCGGTGGCGGCACCGATCAGGCCGGTGACGGCCTGCGCCATGACCTCTGGGCGATCCGCGCCGAGAACGAACACCTGCTCTGTCGGTTTGGCCTTGGCCGCGCGCGGCAAGAAGGTGGCGGTCGCATCCATGTCGCGGCCAGCCGGCGACTCTTCGAGCACGATATGCGCATTGATGCCGCCAAAGCCAAAGGCGTTGATCGCGGCACGGCGCGGCGTGTCCGCCGAATGGATCCAAGGCCGCGCCTCGGTCGACACGTAGAACGGCGTATCGGCAAAGCCGAGATCTTCATTCACCTCGTCGCAGAGCGTCGGCGGAATGATCCGGTTCGAGAGCGCCAGAGCGTTTTTGATGATCGCGGCGGAGCCCGCCGCCGGGATACAGTGACCGATCATGGATTTGACCGAGCCGATTGGAATTTGCGGCAGGAGCGTATCGCGCCCCCCGAAAATCTCACGCAGTGCGGAAATCTCAGTCCGGTCGCCGAGCGGAATGCCGGTGCCATGCGCCTCGACAAGGCCGATGGATTTCGGATCGAGACCACAAATTTTATAGGCGCGCTGCATGGCGAGCACTTCGCCCTCAAAGCGCGGCGCCATGAGGCCGGAGCTTTTGCCATCCGAGGACTGCCCCACGGCTTTGACGACGGCGTAAATCCGGTCGTCAGCGGCCAGCGCATCTTCGAGACGTTTGAGGACAACAGCCCCCGCGCCTTCCCCCAGAATGGTGCCATTGGCCTCGCGCGAGAACGGGCGGATTTTGCCGTTGGGGGACAGCGCCTCCACACTACAAAACACGGAATAGACCAGCGGCGAAGTGGTCGTGTTCACACCGCCCGCGATCATCATGTCGGCATTGCCCGCGCGCAGCTCGCTTGCCGCCAGTTCGACGGTGATGAGCGACGAGGAACAGGCCGCGTCGATGATGTAGTTCGGCCCCATGAGGTCGAGACGGTTGGCCACACGGCCCGTCATGATGTTCGGCACGAGACCCGGAACGGCTTCCGGCTCAATCCCCGGGAGCTTGTCCTGGATCATCTCCGTCGCGCGTTTGAGCGTCGCTGGATCGGCCTCCGGGAAGAGCGCTTTGAGATAGTCGCGCATCTGGCTATGGAACCACGCCTGTTGCACGCCGTTAGCGTTGGCACGGTGGGCGTGAACCGCGTGGCCGAGGATGACCCCGGTGCGCGTATGGTCCGTTGTCCCCGCCTTGTAGCCCGCGTCAATCAGAGCATCGCTACAAATCCGGAGCGCCATGAATTGGTCCGGTTGCGCGCCAATGACAGAGCGCGGCATGGTGCCGAATTCCGCCGAATTGAAACGCGAGAGATCGCCCAGAAATCCACCCCGATTGGTGTAGATTTTCATCAGATCATCGGATTCCGCGTCCAAGAGATCAGAGCCACCAAGCCACTCGGGCGGTGCCTCTGTGACCGCATCGTGTTTGGCGAGAATATTCCCCCAGAACGCATCAATATCTTCTGCATCCGGGTAGATGCCTGCCATGCCTACGATGGCAATGTCGCCTGAATAGTTGGTCACTCCGCCACCTTCTGCGTCAGTGTCGTCTCGTCTTCCCGCTCGCCGCCGGGCCAGCCGCCGCCAAGTCGGTTGAGCGCGCCCGCGCATTGCACGCGGAACCCTTCGACGCGGTAGACCAAACGGCCCTCGGCATCGAATGCTCGGACATTTGCACTTAGTTCATTTGTATCGCTCAAAAGCACATCGTCGGTTTCGACCCAGAGCGGGCCTTTGGACGGATCGCCGTCAAACCGCTGGATCGAGGCCGCGCCCAGAGGCAGGCCGGAAATGTTGTGCATCGTGCGGGTCCAGACCCAGAGCACCTGCAACATCCCGTCGATGAGGCCCGGGTCATAGTTCCATGCCCGTCCCGTACCATGCGGCACAAAGGAGACCGGATCGGTCGCGTTGACCCGCGTGCGAATGCGCGTCTGGTCCAAAGCGGCGATCTCATCGAGCGTCTGGAACCGCGGCCCATGGCTCAGCCAGCTGCGATAAATATAGCCAATCGACGGGCCGTGCCACGGCGCGATACCATCAAGGCCCACGGGCGCAAGCGTCGATCCGGGCAAGGATTGCGCCATCACCAGATCGGCCTGATAGAGCACGCGCGGGCGCTCTGTCGTGGAATAGACCTTGGCCGGGAAAACACCGTTTTCGCCTTCGGTCAGCTCAATCCGCACGTCCATCGGCCCGTTTTTGAGCGTCAGCCCCTGCAACATGCGCAGGTTTCTGAGCTCCACAACAGGCGCGTCGATCCCAAAGGCGGAGGGGATTTCGCTAAAGAGCTGCATCATCCCCGCCATCGGCATCACGGCCTGACGGTCGAACCGGTGATCGTCCGTGTAGGGCGCGCTCACCATGTCAAAGGCCCAACGCAATTCACGCTCGCCCGTGCGCTGTGCCTTGTTGAGCAACAGCGGGCCTTGGATGCGCGGCGGCTCTTCCGGGTTCGGCGGCAGGTCACAGACCAGCGCCTCCATGGTTTCGCCATCGGCGACCCAGCCAACGGATTCGACCTGCGACGGTTCCGCCCAGAACATTTCACGGTAGAAATATTCGCGGCCCGGAACGGCCTCGCACATGCCGATGCCGCGCGACAGGAACTGCGCCCGCGTGCTGTCCGTGACCATGCCTGCGCCGGTCGTGGTCGCATCCCACGGGCCCCAGTTGATCGCCTTGAACCGCACATCGGGGTTATGCGATTTGAGGTAGCGCGCGTAGAAGTTCAGCGTCTCGTTGGCGGCCGCGTAATCCGATTGTCCCGGGTTGCCATAGCGGCCCGCGACAGAGGTAAAGAAGCACACGACCTTGAGCGCCGGATTGTCCATCGCGGTCACAAAGTTCAGCGCACTGTCCACCTTGGTGTCGAACACCCGGTTAAAGCTTTCGCGGGTTTTCTTTTCAAACTGCGTGTCCTCGATCAGGCCCGCGCCGTGGATGAACATGTCGATCCGGCCATAGGTCTTGATCAGGTCGTCGCAGAGCGCGCGCACCGCGTCGACGTCGTTCACGTCAACGGCACGGTAATCGACGGTCGCGCCCATTTCCTCGAAATCGCGCATGTTGCGATCCATGTCGCGAATGCCGAGGTGACGCTGTACCTGTTTTTCGATCTCTGCGGGACGCGGTTTTTCACCCTTCTCGCGGACTTCCGCGAGGAAATGCGCCCGGAGCCCCGGCACGTCGAGATCGCGCATCTCTTCCGGTTCGGGATCGGGGCGTTTGGAGCGGCCCAAGAGCACGAGTTTACAGCCCACGGGCGCAACCGTGCGCAGACATTCCGCCGTAATCCCGCGCGCGCCACCGGTGGCGAGCACCACCCATTCGGGCGTGGGTTCCAGACCCGGTTCGGTCGGCGGCTCGGTCGCGGCGGCCTCCGTCCGGAAGATTGTGCGCACGCCGTTCGGATAGCCCGCCTCGCGACGGCCCGGACGCATGCCCAATTCGCGCACCACATGCACGGCCTGCGCGGCGGCGTCCTCAGCGGGGTCGAGGTCGATGGCCTTGAGGCTACTGGTTTCGCGCCATTCAAGCGACAGAGCTTTGACGAGACCGACGACACCGGCCTCCGCGGGCATGGTCACCGGCGCATCCGGGTCACGGCCAAAGAGGCCCCCGGTTTCCGACACGGCCACAAAACGCCCGCCCTGTTGGATGAGCGGCTGCGCGGCTTGGAGCATGTCAAAGACGGCTTTGGTCCCCGCCTCATGGGTCGCGTGCCAGAGCGTAAGGTCCGTCAGTGCCGCCTCCGGCATCAGGGCGCGGCTGGCGCAATGGATGAGGCCAAAGGGCCGCCCATTGACGCCCAGCGCCTCGAACCACTCGGATGTGGCCTCTTTGACCGGCACGGACACGGCCTCGACACCGCGCGTGGCCAATTCGGCCAGAACGGCTTTGTGGAAGCCATCCGCGCTTTCGGTCACAACGACAAAGGCATCCTTCCCGAGATCCCACGGCACATGGGCCGCATCCTCGGCAAAGGGCACCTGTATATACCGGGGAAGCACCGCTGAAACGGTTGTCTCGGCCTCCCCGGCCAACTCAAAAGGGTTCGAACCCTCAGCGGCGGCGGCAGGCGCGCCTCCTTTGCCAGCGTTCTCGAACACGAAGTCGACAATCTCGCGCATGGTGGCGAGTTGCGACACCGCATCCATTTCACCGCGCATGGCTTGGGCCAGATTGTCCGGCAGGGCCTTTTGCATGGTGGAGAGGATTTCCATCCGCTTGATCGAGTCGACGCCGAGATCGGCCTCAAGCCCCTGATCGGGGTCGAGCGCATCTTCCGGGTAGCCGGTTTTGTCGGCCACGATCTGGGTGAAGGTGGCAAGTGCATCTTCCGGGGTCATGGACGCCGGCGCGGCGGCTGCCGGGGTCTCAGCGACGGGCGCCGGAGCGGGGGCTGCCGCAGGGGCCGGAGCGGGTGCTGCGGGGGCGGGTGTCGGCGCAACAGCCGTCGGGGCCGCCGGGGCGGGCGCAGGTGTCGGAACCGGCATAGGAGCTGGCACCGGCATGGGCGCGGGCATCGGGGCCGCCATCGCCGGAAGTGCAGGCATCGCAGGCGCCACACCGTCGGTCGCAGCACCGCCGTTTTGCAAATAGGCGCGCATCACGCTTTCCTGCACGCGCAGGAACTCGGTCATCATACGATGATAGCTCGCCATCATATCTCCCCCAGCCGCAGGCGCGGTCGGGAAGAATTGATCCGATTTCAGGTCCATAAATTCCAACTCCTCATCATCGTGGTTGGTCACTGTACTGATCACGCGCGTGGCCTGAGCCAGAACCGGAGAGGCCGGCGGCTCGACATCGCGCAGGGGGGCGTCCGCCTTGCGGGCATAGGCGCCGTTGAGCAACCAAGCGTTGCTCCCGATCTCGCCGGTGTTACGCGGCATCGGACGGGCAAGGCCCGTCCACAAAAGCGGCAGGTCGACCGAGGCACCCGCCACAAACCATTTCGCCAGACCTTCCATAAAGGCCATGGCCGTTCCCTTGCCCCGATCGAGCGCGATTGCGGTCACGCCCGCCTCTTCGACGATCTCACCCACACGGTCGGCGAGGATGGATTTCGGGCCCACCTCGACAAACACACGCGCCCCGTCGCGCACCATGTTGCGCACCTCGGAGACGAAATCGACAGAGCTCACCAAATGTTCGGCCATGGCATCGGGGATGCGGCTCGGATCATGCGGCTCAGCCGTTACGTTCGAGTAAACGGGGAACTTGGGTTCGGACCAGGCGGCGGCGGCCAGCGCCTCCGCGAATTGCGCCTTGGCCGGGGCCATGAGCGGCGAATGGAACGCTTGGGACACCGGCACACGCACATGCGGCAGGCCAGCTTTTTCCAGCACCCCAGAGGCGCGATCCATCGCGGCGACACTGCCCGCGATCACGGTCTGTTTCGGGCTGTTGAGGTTGGCCACCGTCACATCGTCGAGACCGGCCACAGCGGCGCGGGTGGTGTCCGCATCCGTTTTCACGGCGATCATCGCGCCGGGGGCCTCGGGATCCGCGTTCTCGACCATGGCGCGACCGCGCGCCTCAGAGAGACGGATCAGGTCGTCAAAGTTCAATACACCCGCCGCAGCAAGTGCTGCGAACTCACCATAGCTGTGACCGGCGGCCATATCGGGCGTCACGCCGAGATCGCTGAGCATCCCGGAGAGACCCATTTCAATCGCGCCCAGCGCGGGTTGCGCCACTTCGGTTGCGGTCAAAGCGGCCATCTGTGCCTTGCGATCTTCCGGCAGGAAGGAATCCCCCGGATAGATCAACCGCGCCAGCGGACGCCCGAGTTTTTCAAAGGTCGGCGTGGTGGACAAGATGGTTTCGGCGCGGCACAGGCTCGACAAAAGCGGCGCGCCGATGAGCGCGGTCTGACGATGCATATCCGGGTATTGCGCGCCCTGCCCCGAGAAGAGGAAGGCAAGCTTGCCACCATTAAGCAGCACAGGCGCATCGCTGAACGAAATGCCGTCCGGTGCGGGCGCATCCGCCGGACCGGAGAGATAGGCTTTCGCAGCCGCGATCAATTCAGACACGGACTCGGAACTGTCGGCGACAAAGGCGAGGCGGCAGGTGCCGTTGTCCGAGTAGGCCGCAGAGGCAAGTTCCGCCATCGGGGTCCACGGGGCACGCGCGAGCTGCGCCTCGATGCGTGACAGCGCTTTGACAAGCGCCTCACGCGACGCGCCAGAGAGGGCAAACGGCACGAGGTCGGAGCCGGAATCCGCCAGAGGCAGCTGTTGCGACACGTCGACATATTCTTCGAGCGCGACGTGGAAGTTGGTGCCACCAAAGCCAAAGGCGCTCACACCAGCCCGGCGCGGCACGCCATTGGGAACGATCCACGGGCGCGGTTCCTGCGACAGGAACAGTGGCGTGTCTTCCGCGCGGAAGACCGCGTTCGGAGTTTTCACAAGCGCATGCGGCGGCAGGACACGGTGATGCAGGCCTTTGACGACCTTGATCAGACCGGCGATGCCCGCCGAGGCTTTGGTATGACCGATGAGCGTTTTGACGGAGCCAATCGCGACCGATTTCGCCGGTGCTGCATCCTCTGCAAGGACGCTGCCCACGGTTTCGAGCTCAGCCTTGTCGCCCGCAACGGTTCCGGTGCCATGCGCTTCAAAGAGTTGCACAGCGGAGGGCGAGAACCCGGCCTGCGCATAGGCGCGGCGGAAGGCGCGTTTCTGCCCTTTGGGAAGTGGCGCTGTGAGACCCTTGGCCCGACCATCACTGGAGGCACCGACGCCTTTGATCACCGCATAAATCCGGTCGCCATCGCGTTCGGCATCCGAGAGACGTTTGAGCACAACCGCTGCGAGCCCCTCGGAAATCACGATCCCGTCGGAACCCGCGTCAAAGGTGTTACAAATTCCGCGCGGGGAGAGTGCTTTGGTCTTGGCGAAACACAGATAGCCAAAGGGCGATTGCAGCGTGTCGACACCGCCCGCGATGACCGCATCGGCGCGCCCGGTTTCCAGCTCCTGCACACCGGCATAAAGCGCGGCGAGAGACGAGGCACAGGCCGCGTCCACCGTCTGGTTGCTGCCGCCGAGATCAAACCGGTTGGCCACACGGCCTGCCGCCACGTTGGGCAGAAGGCCAGAGAAACTGTCCTCCGTCCATTCCGGCAGACGGTCGAGAATTTCCTCGGGCACATCGCCCAAGAGACGCTTCATCTCGGAGCGGGTCGCATATTGCGCGCCCACTTCTCCGAGACCGCCGCTAAAGCCCAAGACAACCGACATGCGTTCGCGGTCCGCAGGCAGATCGGCCCCCAAAGAGGCGTCTTTCATCGCATCATTGACAACTTCGAGCGCCAAAAGCTGCATCGGGTCAACGGAAGGGATGGTCGAGGGCGGAATGCCGTAATCGAGCGGGTTGAACACGATGTCGGGGAGGAAGCCGCCCCGGCGCGAATAGACCATGTCACGGTCGTCGCGGTTCTCAGAGAAATAGGTCGCAAGAGACCAACGATCCGCCGGAATCTCGCGAATGGCGCTTTCGCCCTTGAGAATACGACGCCAGTAGGTTTCGAGCGTGTCAGACCCCGGCAAAAGCGTGGACATGCCAACGATGGCGATGTCGGCGGGCTTTGGCGCTTTGATCACTGCGGGCGCTTTGGGATGATCTTCGGCGTAATCTTCGAGATAGGCCCAGGATCCGTTGGTCACGGTCTCATGCAGGTCGGCAATCGTCTGGACCTTGTCATGCATCGTGGCGACCTGCCCGATCATGTACATGCCTTCGCGCTGGCGCTGTTCCGGCGAAATCTCTGTCAGGGCACCGTCTTCGCCCGTGCGTGCGAGACCTTTGGACGCCATACGCAGGCGGCCCAGGGTGTAGGATTCAAGCGTCTCGCGAATTTCAGGCAGGCTCGCGTTGCGCGCCTGCAACTCGGCGCGTTTGGCGCGGAATTCTTCGGTAATGGGCGTGATGGCACAACGGCTGGCGAAACCCGGGCCTTCCCAAAGGGCCTGCGTCTCATCACAGGACAGCGCGACCTCTTGGTAATCGGACACGATGGCCCCGGAGGCGACGATTTCCGGCGTGAACAGATAGGCCGTGCCCATGAGGACACCGATCTGCGCGCCGCGCGCGGCGAGAGGTTCGGCCAAGGTCGACACCATGGCGGCAGAGCGCGCATCGTGGATGCCACCGGCAAAGATGACCTGAAGTTTCTTCGCCTGTTTGAGCGCCACCGGATGGCGCGCAAGCTCGGCGAGGATGGTGCTCCAGAGCACGAAACTCGACACGGGGCCGATATGACCACCGCATTCACGGCCCTCTATGATAAAGCGCGTGATCCCCTCATCGAGGTAATGCGCCAGCATGGAGGCGGAGGCGACATGAGCATAGGCGCGGATGCCCTGCCCTTCGAGGTTTTGCAACTGGTCGATGCGGGCCCCAGCCACGATGGCAAAGTCGGGCTTGTGCTTTTCAATCGCGGCGAATTGCGGCGCGAGGACTTTGGTCCCGGCAAAGCCCAAGAGGCCAACGCCCCAGGGTTTGCCCTCCATCTGCGCATCCGTCTGCGCCAAGAGTTTTTCGCACTGCGGACCACGCAAAAGTGCCAGCGCGGCAAAGGGCAGCGCGCCGCCTTCGGCGACACGGACCGCGAAATCAGACACGTCGCTGACGCGGGTCATCGGCCCTTGGAAAATCGGATAGCGGGTGCCATTGGCCTTGGCCAAGGCGCTGTCGGGTTGCAAGATGCCCCGCTCTGCGGCCTCAGTCGGCAAATCGACCCAAGCTTTGCGGATCGCATTGATGAACCGGCCCAACGTGGCATGACGATCCAGAACGCCCTGCGCCAACGCGAGGCCCTGACCGCCCGGCATGAGATCGCCCTCAGCCCAGCTCAGATCGGCCGCCGCCGCCAGCGTGGCGTCCGGGTCGGCCTGCATCCGGTCGGTCCAGACCTGTTCCACCGCACGGGTGTCGAGGGAGAACCCTCGCACATACGCGCCGCCGCGCAGATCCTCGACCTGAGCGGTTTCGCCGCCGGACAGGCCGGCAATCCGGGTCCGAAGGCGGGTGTTTTTCAGCCCCATCTCCGGCAAGAGCATGATCTGATCGTCGAGCATGACACCCGCCGCGCCAGCCACAGCAGAGGCCGCCGCCGTCTCCGGCGTAATGCCGCCGCGCGCGATCAGCGGCTTGTCGGTTTTACCCGCAAATTCTTGCAACAGAATAAAGGTCGTCTGCTCGCTCACCGCCCCCGCACATTCATGCCCTTTGAGCACAAATCCGGTGACAGCCGCAGGCAGTTTGTTGAGATCGTCGGACCAGCGCGTGACCTCCGCCCAGACCGGGATTTCCCCAGCAAACGCCCGCAGGATATTGCCCGTCCCCTGCAACACATGCGCAGGGGCAACCACGGCGGCGATCACATCTTTCGGGAGAGATTTGACGCGTTTCAGGCTCTCTTTCGAAGAGAGATGAAGGCCAAAGCGACCGATCCCGGCCTCTTGCAGCCGCGCCACCTCAGCCGCGAGCGCGGCCTCATCGGAAGTGGAGGGAACAGAATACACGCCGATTGCACCCGATTTTTCAGCGGCTCGAAGGCTTGCTGCGGGATCGATCCCCTGCGCGACCAGGACATAACAGATGGCTTCGCGGGGTTGTGCGTACTCTAGCGTGCTCATGCTCTCGCTCTACAATGCCCCGCAAAACAGCATCGATCGACGCCGTCGTGTCCGGAGCAGAAAAAGGTCTTCTGACAGATGCGTGTCACCACGATTGGCGACGACGCGCGCCTGCTTTGCCGCGGAACGTGTCGATACGGCTTGCAAGGTTTTGCAGCTTGGCAACGCTTGCCCCGCTGACTGTGGCTTCTTCGCCGTCACTCGGCGAGATGAAGTTCAGGGCAGCTGCTGCGACTTTCGCGCCGATCTCGGACTCGCCCTTGCGGGAGTCTAGCATAGACATCAGGCGTTCAACACCGGCTTCGGTGAAAGGTGTCCCGTCGACCAGGCCGCGACCATCGTCGGGCGTCTGCGTCATGACCCTGTACACTTTCATAAGCAATTTCTTTTGGCGGTCACGTTTGGCGTCGCCGCCAATGCCGTCCAGGTCGTCTCCGAAATCACCCTGCCCCGCAGCGCTGGGTGCCGCAGTCGCGCGGCGCGTTCGGAGAGCATCGAGGCGATCACGGCCTTTGCGAGGACCATTGCCCTCTGCCGCCGCCTCGGCTTCGATCGTCTTCGTCATCATTTAGGCCCCCCCCGGGATCCTGATTTGATATTTCGCGACAAGCTAACAATATGCCGCGTCTGCAACAAGAATAATATCTTCTCATACAGAAAGGTTAATAACGGGGAATAAAATTAAAAAAGTAGCCATAACTAAGGCACAAAAATGGCGTGAGGTGCGGCTGCGGCGAAAAGAAGATCGCGATAGGCCCTTCCTTTCGCGGGACTTTACTCCCCCCATCTTCGAAATTCACTTTTTTATCCGAAGCCTGAAGCCTTTCGCGATTTTTGGCTCGACCTTCCCGATATTTGATTATTTCTGCGGCGCCTGCCGAAATTTTCAACAGACCCGAAACGCAAAACCCGAGGATGTCTCGCGTGCATGGGCATGGATCTTGCTCGGATTAGTATCGCACCACGGCGGTTCAGCCGCCGATTGTGTATCAAATATCAACAGCTTTTCGACACGCAACTTAACGCATCTGAGCCGCCTTGAAAGCGGCACAGACGACAGGTTCAGTGGCCCATGGCTCCCCTGCGTTTAACCATCCGGAGCCGCCCGGCGTGACCCCAAACACATCGGGAAGACGCGCAAACCGGGGCAGAGACGCCTACGCCCCGGCTCAGGGACTGTCTGAGCCGCGCTTAAGACAGGCGGCCCTCAAGGAAGGGAATTTCAAACACCTTCTCGTGCATGACCGGGCCGTGACCGAAGTAATCGCTCTCGCCGAAACACTCGCCGTGGTCGGCGGTGATGATGAAATGCGTGTCTTTCGGCGCTTTGTCCATCAGCGCGCCAAGCACTTCGTCGACATACTCAACGCAGCGCACCTGTTGCTCATGGAGCGACACGAGATCTTCCGGCGAGAAGAATTGATCCTCTTCGTCCTCGCCCGTCGCACTGTCGCCAGAGCGCGCGATGGCCTCATCCATGCCTTTGACGACACCGTGCACGCCGGAAATGATCGGCAGGTTTTCGTCCTTGAGCATATAGGGGTAATGGGTCTCACCGAGGTTCATGAAATGATAGCTCGGCTGGAGCACGGAGAATTCGATCTGGTCGACCATGCCGGCAAAATCATTGTGGTTCGGCATCAACTCGTAGCTGTCCCAATAGCGGTTCATCCCGGTGAAGGGGTTCAGAACCGGCATAGAGACGCGGCCCGTCGTGCGGTACCCATGCCCGCCCAGAACCTTGGCCAGGCTCAGTTCAGGGACAAAGGATTTGAACGAGAGGTCCGGCACGTCGAGACGGTCGACCCATTTCGCGAATTCCCGTTTGTAGACTTCAGAGGCCAAAACACGCTGCGGGCTTTTGTGCGCCACCTGCCCCATGAAGATGCTGTGATGGCTCGGCGCGGTCCAGGACGCGTAGCTATACCGCTGTTCGCCCTCCGCGAGGCGATCCATGTTGGGCGTGCGGGCGCGAGCGTAGCTGTCGTAACGGCAGCTATCCATGATGATGTATACAAAATTACGGGGCATAGTCTTCTGTTACCTGTTGGCTCATCGGAGCCGTTAGTTTCTCAGGCCGGGGCGGCCAAGTCGTTGCGATAGGCTGTCAGGGCTTTTTAAAGTGCTCGAACTGACCCATTAGATCCATTCGGCGCAGGAAACCTCTCATCTTGCCGTTTTTCTCGCATGTCACACCCCGAATGTCCAAGGGCTTTCTATGACAACTGGCATCGTGCTGCGCTCAATTCCTGGCGCGTTGCATGAAAACAATGCAGCTCCCCCACTGAAACCGGGGATTGTGTCAGCCTTATGACCCCGCTGGCGGCACTCGGCGCGTTCTCGCCCGTGGAATTTGCGCGGGACGACAAAGACACCGATAGGACCCCGCCCCTCCGGTGTCATCGGCGAGCCAGTCCTGCGTAGTGTCGACCTGCACCACACGGATCGCGCCAAGAGCGCCACGCGCGACCAATTCGCGCGCCTGACGGATCATCGGGGGGTCGGTGTAATTGTGGGCAAGAATGAAAAGCGCGCCCTTCTCACGGATCACCTTGGCTTGAAACCGATCTGTAAAATTCCGACGCTTCGCCATTCTCGTATCCCTTCGAGGGTTTGGGATACACCTTAGCTGACTGTCCAGTATTCTGGGTCCACCTCAGCGATGCGCCGGGGCTGAAATCCGGACAGGTTTGGCAAGCGTTAGGAAAGCAATCTCCATTTGGCGCTGAATGCTCTGCTGATCGACATGATTGATGGTTCTTTCCTGCTCCTTCGAAAGCCACATCGAACTGTCGATTTCCAATGAGACGTCGTCTGATATTTTCACAGAGAGTGACCCCGTCAGTGTTCATCTATCAACGTTTGTCTTGCGGTCAAATCGCATTGGGAAACCGCATAGAAATTCACCGCAAACGCCTTAAAAACCACAAGAAAACATGGCGCGCAGGAGAGAGGCCTCTCCTGTGCTTGACAGGCCGACCCAAGCCGTCACGATGAAGGAAAATCCCAGCGCCGGACCACATATCGCCATGTTGATCGAACCTACCCAGCTCTGGCCCAGCGACACCGGATCGCCCACCAATGTCGCCATGGCCAATGGCCGTGATGCGCGGCGAGTCAACATCCTCAGGATGTCACATGGGATCACGGCAGCGCACAGCCCCTTTCCGCCAGAGCGCGATCATATCGCGGATATTCGCCGCCCCGAAGATCTGATCTTTTTCGTCATAAATCTCTCCGGCACCATGACGCTAGCGCCGCAGAACACGGCGGCCACACATACCATCAAGCGCGGAAAGATCCGGGCTTACAGACCGGGCGCTCGTCCGCTCCATCGCGTTGTGCCCCAGAAAACGGGCTGTGCGAATATCGTCCTCACCCTTCGCCCCGAGAACCTGCCCCGCCAGAAGAGTCTCAGCCTTGAGGACGGCTTCTCTCAGTCCGGTCGATTTTACCGTCTGCACCTGTCGACACCCGCGCAATATGCGCTTGGCTCACTGTTCGACACGGGCGGCAGTTCCCAATCCATGATCCGCAAGGAAGGCCAATGCCACGCGCTCATCGGACATGTGCTTGACGAAATCGATACCAAGCGTTTCGCGCCCTCTTCGTCCGACCGCGGCACCCTTGTCTCGCAGGTCCGGACCTAGGGGCAGGACGGTCCATGCGCATCGCCTTGTATCAGACGTCGCCATCGTCCAACGGACTTGCCTCGCTGCACGAGGCGCTTCTGGCCGCCCGCGAGGCCGGGGCCGATGTGCTGATCACGCCAGAGCTGTTCTTCCCCGGTTACAACCAGCCACACAAACATCGAAGCGAGGCAGAGACTTTGGATGGCCCTTGGATGCTGTCCCTCCGTGCCATGGTCAAGGAGGTCGGCTGCGCCTTAGTACTCGGCTGGGCGGAACGCGACGGGCCGGACGTCTATAACGCCGCCACCTGTCTGGACCGTTTTGGTACGATTGTGTCGCATTACCGCAAGGTTCAGCTTTTCGGCGAGATGGAGCGCGCGAGCTTTTCCATTGGGACAGAGCTTGCGCCGCCCTTTGAGCTCTTCGGGCGCCGATGCGGCTTGCTGATTTGTTATGACATCGAGTTCCCCGGACATGCGGCCAGCCTCGCACAGGCCGGGGCCGAGGTGATCTTTGTCCCGACCGCCAATCCCAAAGGCTATGAGCATGTGCAAAACATACTGGTGCCTGCCCGCGCCCATGAGACCCGGGGATTTGTCGCCTATGCGAATTATTGCGGTACGGACAATGGATTGGACTTTGGCGGCGGCTCGACCGTCGCGGGGCCGGACGGGGGCGCAATTTCGCGGGCTGACACGGTGGAAGCTCTGCTGATCGCCGATCTGCCAGAGCTGTCCGACTATCCGCCTGAGGCGCTTTCGGGAAAAGGGGCGGATTTTCGCCCCGCTGGTATCGCCACATCCATTTCAAAGAAAAAATGAGGCGCTTCGCCGGGCAAGGGAAAACCCGGCAAAGCGCCTCAGATCAAGGCCTGGAAGAGGGGAGGCCTATGCGGTGACGGCTTCCTCACGGCGTCTGCGTTTGTAGCGCACCGAGGAGACCAGAGAGAGCGCAATGAACGTCGCACCAATGAGCCCGGTGATGACCTCCGGGATATGCACGAGGCCTTGGGCAAACATCACGCAAGAGAGCACAAGGATCGAATAGAACGCCCCGTGTTCGAGATAGCGAAACTCGGTCAGGGTTTGTTGCTCGACCAGCATGATCGTCATCGAGCGCACATACATCGCGCCGATGCCAAGCCCGATAGCGATCAGGAACAGGTTCTGGGTCAAGGCAAAAGCCCCGATCACCCCATCGAAACTGAACGACGCATCGAGCACTTCGAGATAGAGAAAAGCGCCCAATCCGCCTTTCGCCAAAGCGGCACCGCTGTCGAGAATATGGCCGAGCGTTTCCACGGCGATGAAGGTCACAAGACCCGCCATGGCGGCAAACATGAAAGTCCCGCGCTCCGGCGCATCGATCAGGCTGGAAAAGACCAGCACGATCAAAAGCACCAGGCCGATGGCAAACCCCCGCACTGAGGCCCATTTGCGCAACAGGTCTTCCACCGGGCGCAGCCAGTCGACCTCCTTTTCGGGGTCGATGAAATAATTCAGCGCCACCATCATCAGAAACGTCCCCCCGAAAGCCGAGATCGACAAATGCGCCTCACCGATCAGCCGAGCGTATTCATCAGGCTGGCCTGCGGCGAGTTTCACCGCTTCGATGGGGCCGATATGCGCCGCGATGGAGACCACGGCGAGCGGAAAGATGATGCGCATTCCGAAGACCGCGATGAGAATGCCCCAGGTCAGAAAGCGCCGCCGCCAGACGTCATCCATCCCTTTGAGCTTATTGGCGTTGACGATGGCATTGTCGAAACTCAGAGAGATTTCCAACACCATCAGGATCATCCCGATCAGCGCAAAGGCCAGCATGCCCGACATCTGTCCGGTATAGGCCCAGCCGAGCCAGAAACAGAGCGCGATACCGACCACTGTGATCGCGAAACTCCAGTGAAAATACTTCCATACGGACGAGGACATGGACCCCGGCCTCCCTGTTCTTTTACCCTTTTGGGGTGGTTAAAGATTATGTGCGAAGTGAAAGCTGTCGGCGTAGATGTGATTGACGCTTGCCCCGGCTTCCAAAAAGCGCCCACGCGCCTCAGCGATCATGTCCGGCGAGCCACAAAGATAGATCGCGTGTTCCGACAGATCCGGCAGATCGGCCAGCACCGCGTCCTGGACATAGCCCCGGCGATGCGGGCCGTCCGGCGCACGTGACAGCACGGGCACAAAGCTGAAATCTTCCAGCTCTGCCCCCAAAGCGGCAATCTCTTCGGCGAGATACAGCTCGCGTTCCTCGCGCATCCCCCAATAGAGCGCCACCGGCGGCCCATCGCGGTCTTCCTTCAGAGCGGCCAGCATCGCGCGCAGAGGCGCAATTCCCGTGCCAGTCGCCACCAAAAGCAGGGGGCGAAAATCCTCGGCGTGCAAACGAAAAAGCCCATGCGGCCCATGCAGATGGACCTTTGCGCCGGGGCTCAGCCCTTTGAGCACCCCATCGGTATACATCCCACCGGGGATCACCCGGATGTGCAGGTCGATCTCTGCCTCGGAGGGGGCCGACGCAATGGAAAACGACCGTGTCGCCCCGCTCTCGGTCACCACATTGATATATTGCCCGGGCTGAAAGGAAGGCATCTCGCATTCGGGCCGCAATCGCAACCGCATGATGTCATCGCAGACCTGCGTCACGGAGAGCACTTCAGACAGGATTTCCACTGGCTCCA
>CAXPTW010000038.1:0-14191 GCA_964220165.1 Abyssibacter sp. | reverse complement strand
ACCCGTCCTATCGCCAAATCCTCTCTGCCATGAACATCGAGCCGGTCGGCATCCCGACGACGTTGGAGAACCGCTTGCAGCCCGTCCCCTCGGAGATCCCCGACGGGATCGACGGCCTGATCGTGGCCTCGCCGGGCAATCCGTCGGGCACGATGTTGGGCCATGAGGATATGGGCGCGTTGATCAAGGCCTGCCACGACAAGGGCATCGCCTATATCTCGGACGAGATTTACCACGGCATTCAATACGAAGGCCGCGCGGTGACGGCGCTTGAGCTTTCTGATGATGTCTATGTCATCAATTCGTTTTCGAAATTCTTCTCGATGACCGGCTGGCGCATCGGTTGGATGGTGGTGCCCGAGGATCATGTGCGGGTGATCGAACGCCTCGCGATGAACTTTTTCCTCTGCCCGCCACATGCCTCTCAGGTCGCGGCTCTGGGCGCGCTGGAGGCGCGGCAGGAATGTCAGGAGATGGTCGATGTCTATGCCGAGAACCGCCGTTTGATGCTCGAAGAGCTCCCCAAAATCGGGTTCGACAAGATCGCGCCGCCGGATGGGGCGTTTTATATCTACGCCGATGTCTCCGCCTACACCGAGGACAGCAAGGCGTTTTGCGACGAGATTCTCGCCGAGGTGGGCGTGGCGGTGACGCCGGGGATCGACTTTGATCCGAAACGCGGCGCGCAGACGCTGCGGTTTTCCTACGCGCGCTCGACTGAGGATATTCGCGAAGGGTTGAGCCGCCTTGGGGCCTTTATGGCGGAGCGCAGCTAAGCCGCGAAACCGCCCGGACAAGCAGCCGTGACTGGCCTTTGGCCGCAGACCTGATATGCCTGTCTCTAAGTGACGACCACATGAGGTAAAGATGCGCGCAGTTCTGGCCAAACTGGCCTTGTTCCTGATCTTGGTGATCGGCGGGGCACAGCTCGCGAAAGCTCAGGAGTTCACCGCCTTGGCCCGCGCCGACAGTGCGGCCTCGGCGCTTGTCGATCAAGGGGACAGCGTGGAGATGATGCTCCGCCTGAGCCAGCCCGTACCGTTTCGCATTTTCACGCTCGATGATCCGAAACGCATGGTGATCGACTTTTCTGAGGTGGATTGGACCGGGTTCGACACCGAGGACTTTGACACCTCAGAGGCGATCACCGATGTGCGGGTGGGCGGCTTTACCCCCGGCTGGTCGCGCATGGTGCTCGATCTCGCTGGTCCCTTTGCCCTGGTTCATGCCGAACTGTCCCGCGATGATCGGGGCGCTGTTTTGACGCTCAACCTCGATCCGACGGCCAATGATGAATTCGCACTCCATGCAGGGACGCCGCCGGATGCGCGGCTTGTTCGTCCAGAAACGCGTGTGCCGCCTGTCGAGGTCGAGAGCCGCCGTCTGGGCGACGGGCCGCTTCGCGTTGTGCTTGATCCCGGCCATGGGGGCATCGACCCGGGGGCGGAGCGAGCCGGCGTGTCCGAGGCCGATCTCATGCTCACCTTTGCCCGCGAATTGCAGGATGTGCTGAACCGGGCCGGGGGCTTTGAGGTCACGATGACACGGAGTGCGGATGAGTTCGTGCCGCTGGAAACCCGGATCACCAAGGCGCGCGAGGCCCGCGCGGATGTGTTTCTCTCGCTCCATGCCGATGCCTTGGCCGAGGGCCGCGCCGAGGGGGCGACGGTCTACACGCTCGCGGCGCGGGCCTCGGATACGGCGTCCCAAAAGCTTGCGGAACGGCATGACCGGGCGGATTTGTTGGCAGGGGTCGATCTCTCCGACACGGATGACGTGATCGCCGCCGTGCTCATGGATATGGCCCGGACCGAGACGACACCGCGCACAGATCGCCTCGCCGATCATCTGGTCGAGGAGATCGAGGCCTCGGTCGGCATGCACAAACGCCCGCGCCTTGAGGCCGGGTTTTCCGTGCTCAAAGCGCCGGATATGCCCTCAGTCCTTATTGAGTTGGGGTTCCTCTCCTCGGCCAAGGACCGCGAAAAGCTCATGGACCCGGCGTGGCGCACCAAAGCGGCCTGGGCCATCCGCGATGCGCTCTCAAACTGGGAAAACGCGGAGATAGCCCTTCAGGACAAGCTGCGCAAATAACGCCCTGTCGACAACGGCAAAGGGCGCCCCATGGAGGCGCCCATCTTCAATCCGTGCCTTCAGCAGATCAGCAGTCGGTCTCAGTCGGTGTTGAGTCCTTCGGCGTGGTGCAGGCTTGGTTATGGTCGCCGGAGTTGCCCGGATCGATGTCGCGCGCGGCATCTTCGCCGCCCTTCGGGTCATACCAGTGTCCTTTGATCTTGGCCTCGCCGCCATTGCCGATCCCGGCGTTGGAAGTGCGATTCTCGTTGATCTGTTTGGCTTTGTCGGCGTCCCAATTGGCGCTGTCGGCCAGAGCCGGTGCCACCAGTGTTGCCGCGAGCAATGCCGCACTTGTCATCAGTCCCAAAGTCTTCATGCGTCTTTATCCTTTGAACGAAATGCCCCCCAGCATCGTTCAGACCCGTCATCGTCGCGAAGAGAGGGGAGTTAGGTTTGGTCAGTCAGTCTTTGTTGGTCAGTGTGTGTTTGGTCAATCAGTGTACGGTCTGTCCTCGGACATGATCCTTGAACTAAGGTTACGTTGGGTAAACCTGTGACGTCTGTCAAACGAACATGGGCTTTGGTCATCAAAATTTATTGGGGCTGTCATGTTTGCGGGCATGTGCCCGCAGAACGTGCCGCCGCTGTGCCGTTTCATACCGGTAGCGAAGGCCGTAAGGGGGAGCGCGTGTGGGGGCAGACCAGCCCGCCCTCACACATGGAGGCCTCACTTGGACACCTTCAAGGGGCCCCGTCCGTTAATGGGCGAGCATCTCTGCGACGATCGCATCGCCGCTCATGTCGGCGGGATAGTAGGTCGGCCAATTGGTCAGCTCTTCGAGGATCGCGGCCCGGTCATCGCCCCAATAGAGGTGATAGTGATCCGCTTTGGCCGGGAAAATCTTGTGGTCGCTGAATTGGATAAAGTCAGGGGCTTCTGCGTCGCCGTCGACTTTCTCAAAGATATAGCGCACGCCGCGATTGCCCTTGGAATACGTCAGGATTTCGTAACCGTCGTCCTCATATGTGCCGCTAAAGGAGCCGTCTTCCTGGTGGAAGGTGACAGTCTCGCCGTCGATCACGATCCGGTCGACGTCCGTGGTGTAGCCCGTGGTGTAATAGGCCGTGTATTCCTCCACGGTTTTGTCGCCCTCCGCGGCCTTTTTCTCCATGACGGGGGCCAGTGCGCCGGTGGTCATGAGCGGAAAGACGGATTGCCACGCCCCGGCCCAGTCGGACAGCGCACGGTTTTCAATCTGGCTGTCTTCGAAATAGCCGTTGTAGATGTCTTCGTCATGTGTGTGCGCATGGCTGTCTTCATGGCTGTGGTCATCGTGAGAATGACTGTCGGCCATGGCGGCGAAGGGGAGGGAGAGGGCTGCGGTCAACGTCAGTGCGGTGGCAGTTTTGAACATTCTGGTCTTTCCTTTTTGTCAGCGCGGAATGCGGGCTGATTCATTATGTAATAACATAACGTATCCTGCCTATGAAAATTCTCGACCCGGGGCAATGGGAAATTGCGTGGTCTGAAGCTGAGTGAAAATGGGGAGCCTTTGGCCGCCGAACCCTGTCAGGATTTCCGGGCCAGCCAGACGGAATGCCCGGCACAGGTCGGGTCTTCGGGGACGAACTGAAGCACTTCGATGCCCTGATCCGCCATCAGCGCGGTGTAATCCTCGGGTGACAGAGACGCGTGGTAGACGGTCTCTCCCTCGACTTGCCCGATTTCTTCACAGGCTTCTGGCCCGGACGTGAACATCAACACGCCGCGCGGCGAAAGATGTGCCGCAAAGGTCGCAAACATCGCCCGTTGATCTTCGGCAGAGAGGTGAAAGAAACTGTTCCACGCGATCACCGCGTCAAAGGTCTCGCCAAGGTTCAGGCCCCGCATATCGGCATGAAACACCCGCGCGTTTGGCAGATTGGCCTGAAACAGCGCGACCATCGCCGCAGCGCCATCAACCCCCGTCACCTCACAGCGGCGATCCGCGAGATATTGCGCAATCGGACGGCCCGAGCCGCAGCCGAGATCGAGCACGTGACGTTTCCCGCCCCGCTGCGGCGCAAATCCGAGCAAGCGGTCGAGCCAGCGGCGTTCAAAAAGCGTTTTCGAGCGCGCCATGTCAAAGGCGCGGGCCTGACGCTCGTAGGGGGGGAGAATGTCTTCGGGTTTCATACCTGCGCAAATAGGGCTTTGCGCGCGTGCCCACAAGCGCCCCTGTTCACATGTGGCGTCTTTCTGCTCACATTTGCGCGGGGGATGTTTTGACCCGGCGTCCCCGCCTGTATAAGGAGGGGACAAGAGGGCGGCTCCTTGCGAGTCAGCGCTCTCGTGCTACGTGAGTGACTGCGTAGTAAAACGTGGAAATCAGTAGGAAAGTCTCACGCGTGCTCAGGTTTATCCTTTCCTTTTTCGGGACGATTTTCTCGTGGATCACCACGGGACTTTTCCTTGCGGCCATTGCGATTGGCGGCATTTTCTGGATGTACGGGCGGGACCTTCCGAACCACGAGGCGCTGGCGCAGTATCAGCCGCCAACGATTTCGCGGATTTACTCCGGTGAGGGCAAGATCATCGACGAGTTCGCACGCGAACGCCGTCTCTACACCCCGCCCGAAGATATTCCGGACATTGTAAAACAGGCGTTCATCTCGGCTGAGGACAAGAATTTCTACTCCCACAAAGGCTATGACCTGCGCGGCATGGTCGCGGCGGGGATCACGGCGGCGCAGGGCGGGCCTCTGCGCGGGGCCTCGACGATCACCCAGCAGGTGATGAAGAACTTCCTTTTGTCCTCGGAACGCTCCGCCGAGCGGAAAATCAAGGAATTGATCCTCGCGACCCGTCTGGAGCAATCGCTGACCAAGGATGAGATCCTTGGGCTCTACCTGAACGAGATCGACCTTGGCGTGCGCTCTTTCGGGGTGACGGCGGCGGCGCAGAGCTACTTCAACAAACCGCTCGCGGAACTGGCCCCGGAAGAGGCGGCCTTTCTCGCGATCCATCCGAAAGCGCCCTATTCCTACAACCCGGCCAAGAATTACGACGGCGCGCTGACGCGTCGCAATTTCGTGCTCCGCGAGATGTACGAGAACGGCTACCTGACGCAGGCCGAATATGAGCGCGCGCGTCTTGAACCGATCCGCACGGTGCAGACCGGGGATTACCCGTCCTACCGCGAGAGCCTGCCGGAGCGCGACTATTTCACCGACGAAATCCGCCGCCAGCTGTCCAAAGACTTTGGCGAAGAGGAATTCTTTGAGGGCGGCCTGTCGATCCGCGCCACCATGGACCCGGAAATGCAGACGGTCGCAGCGCACAGCCTGCAAAGCCGTCTTGAGGCGCTGGACCGTGGCTACGGTCGCTGGCGCGGCACCGGCGAGACAATTGATGCGGCGACGCTGGATGACGGCACGTGGGAAGCGGCTCTGGCCGAGGTCCGTGTCGCCCGTGACATCACCCTCGATGGTCAATGGTATGTCGGCGCTGTCGATGAGGTCGGTTCGCAAAGCATGACGGTCCGTGTCGAAGACGGGATCGGCGAGGTCTCTGTTCCGCGCGAAGACATCAGCTGGATGCGTGGCTCCTTTGCCGACAATTTCACCCGTGGAGATGTGGTGCACATCCGCCGGATGACGACGGGCGACAATGGCACGGGCGATCTCATCCGCTGGACCCTGCGCCAGGTGCCGGAGGTTGAGGGCGCGTTTGTGGCGATGGACGTCGATACGGGCCGCGTGATCGCGATGCAGGGGGGCTTTTCCTACCAGCATTCGGTGTTCAACCGTGCGACCCAAGCGACGCGTCAGCCCGGCTCCTCGTTCAAACCCTTTGTCTATGCGGCGGCCTTGGACAGCGGGTTCACCCCCGCAACGATCATCGTCGACGCGCCGATCGAGATCAACACGCCCCAAGGGGTCTGGCGGCCCAAGAACGCCTCAAACAGATTCTATGGCCCGACACCTCTGCGGACGGGCATCGAGCAGTCTCGGAACCTGATGACCATTCGTCTTGCGCAAGAGGTCGGGATGGATGTCGTCGCAGGCTATGCCGAGCGGTTTGGCGTGTACGATCATATGGGCCAATATCTTTCCGCGGCGCTTGGCGCCGAGGAAAGCACCGTGTTCAAGATGGTCTCGGCCTATGCCATGTTCGCCAATGGCGGCGAAAAGGTCGAGCCGACGCTCGTCGACCGGGTGCAGGACCGCTATGGCCGGACGATCTATCGCCACGACCAGCGCGTTTGTGAGGAATGCGAGGTGGCCTCGCTCGAACCGGGCGTTGCGCCCAAGATCGTGTCAAACCGCGCGCGGATGATCGATGCGATAACCGCCTATCAGCTCACTTCGATGATGCAGGGCGTGGTTCAGCGCGGCACAGCCGCCGGCAAGGTCAACCTGCCGGTGCCTGTGGCGGGCAAGACCGGGACCACCAACGACGGCAAAGACGCCTGGTTCATCGGCTTTACCTCGAACATCGTGGCGGGCTGTTACATCGGCTATGACACGCCGCGTGCGATGCCGGGGGCCTCGGGGGGCGGCTTCTGTGGTCCCGTGTTCAACGATTTCATGCAGCAAGCCGTGAAAAAATATGGCGGCGGGAAATTCAAAGTGCCGCCGGGCGGTCACTTTATCAAGATCGACCGCTACACCGGGGCGCGCCTCTCGGACAGCGCCTCTGGCCCGAATGTGGTGGCGGAATATTTCCGCGATGGCGAGGAGCCGATCTTTGGCCTGATGTATGACGGTGGTTTCGCCATGGGGGCCGATCTGCCGCTCTACGAGGAAAGTGCAGCCGCGCGCGGCGACGGGACGCGCGATGTACAGACGTCGAGCGGGCGGGTGATCAAAGTGCCGGAGAAGGCCAATATCAACTCGCTCTCGTCGGGCGGGCTATATTAAGGAATGAAAAAGAGGTCCGGCAACGGGCCTCTTTTTTGGGGTGGTGTTCGTCTCTGTCGCTTAGCTCAGATCGAGCCGGAACTTCAGAAAGGTTGCCCCGTTGAGCGCAACATCCGGCTCCTGCGTCGCCCCCAACCGTTTGAGCGCGCCTGTGTGGCGGCGGGTCGGGGGCAGGAGGAATGTGACACTCCCGAACCGTGGGTCATTGCGCGCAAACTCTAACGCCTGAGCCGTGATGCGCCGTCCAAGGCCCACGGCCTCGCGGGTCAGCACCAGCCCGAAATCCCAATCCGCGCCCTCGCGCTCAAACCCGCCCCAGCCGACATAGCGGTCCTGGTCGAGAAAGGCCCAGTGCCCAAGCCCATGCTCGGCCCAATGCGCCTCTTTCGCGGCGACCCAATCGCGGGTCATCTCATCGGTCCAAGCGCCGGTCAAAAGCGGCATATGCACCGCCACAAACGGATCGCGCATATGGGCGGTGAGGAGGTCAGGGGCAATGTCGCGCAGGCGGGCGAACTGAATATCGTGATCTGTCATGCGGTGACGTGGCCTGAAAACCGGTGATATGGCAAGTTCAGAGGCGTCAGATCACAGGAGAGTGACGCCCCAATCCTTTGGAGAGACGCAGGTGGGAAGACCGGTTTTGGCGGTATCGCGGAGCTGTGCTACTCTTTGCGCGTTGTACGAGGTGTTTTGGGGGTTCCCGTGGAGAACGATGTCTTTTTTCAGTATTTGAAACTTTTCACCGAATACGTGCCGCTTTGGGTGCTGTTGCTCGCCGGTGTTGTGATCTGGCTGATCCGAAACCCGGACAAGGCCAAGGCTTTGACGCAGAACGTCGAAAGCGCCAAGTTTTTCGAATTCGAGCTGAAGCTGCGCGAGGTCAAAGACGAGCTGAAAACCACTCAGGCGCAGGTCGAGGAATTGGAGGCGGAGAACACCCGCCTGACCAGTCTTTACAATGAATTCGATGCGGATGCCGGGGCGGATGTGCTGCAAGCGGTGCGCCAACAGGTGCATCACCGTGCGCGCGAGCTGGGCGATCTGTCACCTGTGCTCGACGGGTTGAAACCCGGGGCCGAGCCGGAGGAGATTTTTGTCGCTGCCGAAATGCTCAGAGAACGACGCGACATCGCGAGTTTCGATGCCCTGATCGACTGCGTGAAACGGATTGCGGCGGACCCAAAACTCGAAGATTTGCGTTTCAAGACAGTCTGGAGCCTCGCCTCTGCGGTGCACAAGACCGTGCTCTCGGATGTCACCCACAACACGCCGCCGCGCCTCACAGCGGATCAGCTCAAACGGGCACGTCATGTGATGGAGAGCCTGATGCAGAACGAGTATGTCCAGTTGGACCGGCCCGACGCGCCGGAGCGGGGCATCCGGGGACCGGCACAATTCGCGCTCAACTGGATCGAAAAGGGCCTGAAAAAGCACGAGCGCACGGGCTGACCCGGCGCTTTGCCGCCCGGGTTCCGGTGTTCTGGGCCTTGTGTCTTGCCTAGGAGACGCGTATCTCTCACCGGACTTGATAACCCCGACCGACAGGTGAGACCCGTGCGCGCAGAAATTCAGAACATCGTGGGAAAGATCGAAAAATCCCTTGGGCTTTTGAAACAGCGCATGGATTGGGAGACCGCGCCGCACCGCCTTGAGGAATTCAATGCGATGATCGAGGATCCGACTCTTTGGGACGATCCCGCGCGGGCGCAAAAGCTGATGCGCGACCGTCAGATGCTCATGGATGCGTTCAAGACGGCCAAGGGTATCGAGACCGAGATGAAGGACAACATCGAGCTCATCGAATTGGGCGAGATGGAAGACGATGACGAGGTCGTCACCGAGGCTGAAGAGGCGCTCAAGGCGCTCGCGAAAACTGCCGCTGAGAAAGAGCTCGAAGCACTTCTCGATGGCGAGGCCGATGCCAACGACACCTTCCGTGAAATCAACGCGGGCGCGGGTGGCACCGAGGCCTGTGACTGGGCCTCCATGTTGCAACGGATGTATGTCCGCTGGGCGGAGAAAAAGGGCTACACGGTCGAATTGCAGTCCGAGGAAGCCGGCTCCGAGGCGGGGATCAAATCCTGTGCCTATAAAATCACGGGCCACAATGCCTATGGCTGGCTGAAATCCGAGAGCGGTGTGCACCGCCTCGTGCGGATTTCGCCGTTTGGCAAAGGCACGCGTGAGACGTCTTTCGCCTCTGTCTGGGTCTACCCGGTGGTTGACGATAACATCGAGATCGAGGTGAATCCCGCCGACATCCGCATTGACACCTACCGTTCGTCCGGGGCTGGCGGTCAGCACGTCAACACCACCGACTCCGCCGTCCGGATCACCCACGCGCCGACCGGCATTGTTGTGACCTCGTCGGAGAAGTCACAGCACCAAAACCGCGACATCGCGATGAAAGCCCTGAAATCGCGCCTCTATCAGCTCGAACTCGACAAGCGGAACGAGGCGATCAACGAGGCGCATGAGAACAAAGGCTCCGCAGGTTGGGGCAACCAGATCCGGTCTTACGTGTTGCAGCCCTCCCAGATGGTGAAAGATCTGCGCACCAACCACGAGACCGCGAACACCTCCGGCGTGCTCGATGGTGATCTTGACGGGTTCATGGCGGCGACATTGGCGATGGACGTGGCCGGGAAATCCCGTGCCGATGCGCGGGCTGAGGACTAAGACGCCGCTCTTACGTCTCCGCGCGCAGTTTTCCTGCCGCAAAATCAATGAAGTGACGAATGCGCTGGGGCGTCGTGCGATGCGGCCAGCGCAACAGGTTGACCGGGATGCGGGTATCATCCGCCTCGGTCAAAAGCGGCGTGAGATGGCCCGCCTCAATCGCGGCCCGTGCCTGATAGGCCAAGACCCGGATAATCCCAAGCCCCTGAACCGCCGCCTGCACCGCCGCCTCAGCCGAATTGACGGTGAGACGCGGACGCACGCGGATGGTTTGGCGACCGTGTTCCGCGCTCGCATAGGTCCAACGAAAGCCGCTTGGCGGCGCGTCGAAACAGATGCAACTGTGCGCGGCCAGATCGCGGACCCGGCGCGGGGCAGGGGTTCGCGCGAGGTAGGTGGGCGCGGCGCAGGTCACCATGCTCTGGCTGCCAATCGCGGTGGCCAGATGCCCGGAGTCGCGCAGCGCGCCGATGCGCACAGCGACATCGACGCCTTCTTCGACCATGTCGACGCGGCGGTCCTGTAACAAAAGACGCGCGTCGATGCCGGGATGCAGGGCGAGGAATTCCGTGACCACGGGCAACACATGAAGTTTGCCAAAGGTTTCCGGCGCGGTGATCGTCAGCGGGCCTTTGAGCGCCGTAAGCTCCCCGGTGATCCGGCTTTCCGCCTGTTCGAGATCGTCGAGGATCAAGCGACAGGTGATCAGGTAATCGCGCCCCTCGGGCGTAAGGTCGAGGCGGCGGGAGCTTCGTGTAACGAGGGCGCAGCCAAGGTGATCTTCGAGCTGGGACAAGAGGCGACTGACGTTGGTCAGGGGGATGTCCAGACCGCGCGCCGCCGCCGACAGGCTTCCCGCCCGGGCCACGGCCACAAACACTGACATCGCGCGCAGTTTGTCCATGCTCCATCCTTCCAGTTTTCGGAAACAAGCCTCTCTAAACCACCATCTACCGGAGCGGTGGAAAACGCGAAACACTGCTTTCGTACTGCTTTTTCCGATGCGGAGGAGGCGGCAAACTCATTCTGGGAGGATGACACCAATGAAACTCTACGATCTTGAACTGTCCGGGAACTGCTACAAAGTCCGGCTCTTTCTGGCGATGCTTGACCTGCCGTACACGCTTGTGCCGGTCGATTTTCTCGCGGGCGCACATAAAGAGCCGCCGCTCAGCGACATGAATCCGTTTTGCGAAATCCCGATCCTCACGGACGGCGATCTGACGCTCCGGGATTCTCAGGTCATCCTGATCTATCTGGCGCGCAAATATGCGGGCGAGGCGTGGTTCCCGACCGAACCCACCGCCATGGCGCAGGTGATGGAATGGCTGATGATGGCCGAAAGCGAGATTGCCCGCGGGCCGAACGACGCGCGTTTGCATGACAAGTTTGGTTATGATTTGGACCATGCTCTTGCCGTCGAGAAATCGAAGCGGGTGTTGGCCCTGCTCGAAGAGCGGCTGACCGGGCGCGATTGGCTGGCGCTGGATCGTCCGACCATCGCGGACATTGCCTGTTTCCCCTATGTGGCCCTCGGTCACGAAGGCCGCGTGCCGGTGGGCGATCACCCGCATGTCGCCGCCTGGATCGACCGGATCAAGGCACTTCCGGGCTTTGTCGGCATGCCCGAGTTGTGAGCAGATGAGCTTTCGCATCACGCAATATGAGCATGTCGGCATTCGTGTGACGGACCGGGACAGGGCGCTCGCATTTTATGAGGCGCTCGGCTGGCGCGAAAAGGTCAACCTTCCGGCGCATCATGCCAATGAGATGGTCAATGACGCCGGGGTCTATATCAACCTGATTTTCAACGGTGCGAAACGGCCCGGCAATCGCAACGTGCTCCAAGATGAGCCGATCAAACTGCCGGGGATGACCCATGCGGCCTTTGTCGTTGAGGATATGGACGCCCTGATCACAACCTTGGAGCGCGAGGGCGTGCCCCTCACGGATGGGCCGGTGATCTATAGCAACCGTCGCCGCGTGATCTTTATCCGCGACCCGGATGGCAATGTGCTGGAGTTCAATGAGATTCTGGCCTGAGAGAGTGCACGGCGACAGAGGTATGAGTGGAAAGTCCGATCCGAAAGGGTCGGGCTTTTCTCTTTTGCTGTGCGCAGCTGCCGTAAGGGAATCTGGAAAAAAGGCATCCCATAGACGTCTTTTAAAATGCGAATGTGACAAACTCACTGACAAAGGGTGTGTCGGAGAGGCATGCTGATCCCAATGATACGGCGGAAAATCCGCAAAAAGGAAACGCACCATGACCATTCGCTCTTTCTCGGGAGCTGATTCTCACTGGAGGACGGCTCAATGATATCAGGGGTTATTCCCACCGAATTCACTCCTATCGCTTCGCTGCTCGGCGGAGTTTTGATCGGCACGGCGGCTGTTTTGTTGATGCTGTTGCGCGGGCGCGTGTTTGGCGCGACCGGTATTCTGGCTGGCTTCATGAGCCCGCAAGGCTCGTCTGATTGGGCGTGGCGTGCGGCATTGCTCGCGGGGATGGTCACGGGGCCGTTGGCCTATATGATTTTCGCCGGTCATATGCCGGCCGTTCAGGTGCCGATCTCGAAAGGTATGCTCATTGTCGGTGGCTTCATCGTGGGCCTCGGGGTGACCTATGGTTCCGGCTGCACCTCCGGGCACGGGGTCTGCGGCATGGCACGGCTTAGTCCGCGCTCCATTGTGGCCACGCTGAGCTTCATGCTCTCGACCGGTGTGACCGTCTATATCATCCGCCACGTTTTGGCGCCTGCGACAGGAGGGATCTGAGATGAGTTTGTTCCTGACCTATGTGATCGGCGTGATCTTCGGCCTCGGCATTTCCATGTCGGGCATGGCGAACCCGTCGAAAGTCTTGAATTTCTTCGATGTGGCAGGAGCTTGGGACCCGTCCTTGATCTTTGTCATGGGCGGCGCCGTCACCGTGAGCTTCTTTGGGTATCGCTGGGTGTTTCGCAAATTCCGCAGCCCGGCTGTCGAGCCGCAGTTCATGGTGCCGACCTCACGCGTGATCGACGCCAAACTGGTGGGCGGCTCGGTCGTCTTTGGCGTCGGCTGGGGGATTGCCGGGTTCTGTCCGGGTGGGGCGTTGCCTGCGCTTGGCACCTTTGATGGCGATGTCTGGCTGTTCTCGATTGCCATGGTCGCCGGAATTTTCGCGGCCAAGTTCCTGATGAAACTGACGGCGACCCGTGCGGCCCGTCACGCGTCCTGAGGCGCGAAAGAAAATACGCGCGTCACCTGACGCGACACCGAATGTGAAGAGGAGAGAGACTATGCCTTCTAACTATCCCGTCGATATGTCGGTCAAACCCGACGTCAAAGCCTTTTTCGATCCGGCCACCTGGACGATTTCCTATGTCGTGAAAGACCCGGCCTCCAACGCCTGTGCCGTGGTCGATAGCGTCATGGACATCGACTATGCCGCTGGTCGCATCTCTTATGAGAGCGCCGACCAGATCATCGCCTATGTGAAAGAGCAGGGGCTCAAGGTCGAATGGCTGATCGAGACCCATGTCCACGCCGACCACCTCTCTGCGGCGCCCTATATTCAGGACGCTGTGGGCGGCAAG
The DNA here is from genome assembly GCA_964220165.1 of Abyssibacter sp. Taxonomy (GTDB): domain Bacteria; phylum Pseudomonadota; class Alphaproteobacteria; order Rhodobacterales; family Rhodobacteraceae; genus Celeribacter. Next base: position 953 of record CAXPTW010000038.1, on the reverse strand, counting down.
ATCGGCATTGGTGAAAACATCACCATCGTGCAGGATGTCTTCGGCAAGGTCTTTAACGAAGGCACCGAGTTCCAGCGCGACGGCTCGCAGTTCGACCGCCTGTTCAAGGATGGCGACACCTATAAAGTCGGTGAGATGCAGTGTTTCGCCATGCACACGCCGGGCCACACGCCCGCCTGTATGGTGCATGTGATGGGCGATGCGACCTTTACCGGCGACACGCTGTTCATGCCCGATGGTGGCTCGGCGCGTGCCGATTTCCCGGGTGGCGATGCGGCGACGCTCTACGACTCGATCCAGAAAGTGCTCGCGCTGCCGGACGAGATGCGCCTCTTTATGTGCCACGATTACGGCCCGAACGGTCGCGACATCGAGTGGGAAACCACCGTCGGCGACGAGAAAGCGCATAACATCCACGTCGGCAGCGGAAAATCCAAAGAGGATTTCGTCAAATTCCGCACCGAACGCGACGCGCAACTCGCCATGCCGCGCCTGATCATCCCGTCTTTGCAGGTGAATATGCGCGCTGGTGAATTGCCGCCCGCCGATCAAGACGGTAAGACTTTTCTCAAAGTGCCGGTGAACGGCCTCTGAGACGTGTCTTGATGCGTCGCGGGGGCCAGATCGGCCTCCACGCGCATCAGGAGACGACCATGGAATTCAACAGGATCAACGCGGCAATCACGGTCAGCGGTCAGATCACCCCCGACGAGGTCCACACCCTCGCGGACCAAGGGTTCACGGTGCTGATCGACAACCGTCCGGATCAAGAGATCGAGCCGGAGCTGTCGTCCGAGGTCATGGCCAACGCTGCCGAAGAGGCGGGGCTGGCCTTTCACTACCTCCCGGTCGTGCCGGGGATGCTAACGCAGGATCTCTTGATCCGGACGGTTGTCGATCAGCACCGTGAACCCTTTGTCCGCGAGGGTTTGGACCTCGTCGGGGGTGATCTG
>CAXPTW010000037.1:0-28931 GCA_964220165.1 Abyssibacter sp. | reverse complement strand
CTTTGGTCGCGGTTGGCATCCTCGGCGCAATGCAGCTCGGGGCCGTTGGGGCCCATCTTGCGCTGGATGTAATGCCCGGTTGCCATGCAATCGGCATCCAGATCGCGCGCGGTGGCCAGCAAATCCTTGAACTTCACCCGTTCATTGCAGCGGATGCAGGGCACGGGCGTCGCACCGGCGAGATAGCTGTCGGCAAACTCGTCGATCACCGCGTCCTTGAACACGTTCTCATAGTCGAGCACGTAATGCGGGAACCCCATCTCTTCGGCCACGCGTCGCGCGTCGTGGATGTCACGCCCCGCGCAACACGCGCCCTTTTTCGCCAGGGCCGCGCCATGGTCGTAGAGCTGCAAGGTCACACCCACCACGTCATAGCCCTCGTCGGCGAGCTGAGCGGCGACAACGGACGAATCCACGCCGCCCGACATCGCGACCACGACACGGGTTTCAGACGGTGGCTTGGCAAAGCCCAGTGAGTTCAGCGGGTGTACGCCGTCATGCATGAACAAATCCTTTCGGGAATAGTCGGCAATATAGGTAAATCTTCCTCACTCTCAAGAGGCGGTTTCACCAGACATTAAGGGGATTGGTCAAAAACTCATGACCGAGAACTACGAAGGGGTGTGAACCGATGTATTTGAAGAAAGTCGATGGCCCGCGTGCCGTCACCTTACCCGATGGCTCGATCATGACCCGCGCGGACCTCCCTCCGGTCGAAACGCGGCGTTGGGTGGCCTCGCGGAAGGCCGCGATTGTCAAAGGCGTGGTCTTTGGACTGATTCCCATGAGCGAGGCGCTCAAGACCTATGGCCTCTCCGAAGAGGAGTTCAATTCCTGGCGCGACGCGATTTCCGAGCACGGAGAAGCGGCACTCAAAGCGACGGCTGTGCAAAAATATCGACAACCTTGAGTTGTATTTCGAAAAAGGTTAAATCTGGTAACGTGTAGTTAACTATTTTTGACCATCTTCCAATGAGGCGAACGCAACAGGAACAGATGTGTCGTCGCATGGGGCGCGGACACCGCACCCGAACAGAGGCCGAAAACAGGCCCGGAATTTGGAAGATAAAACGGAGATCAAGGGTAATGCGCATTTTGCTGGTCGAAGACGATCCGACAACGTCCAAAAGCATCGAGTTGATGCTCTCCCATGCCAACCTCAACGTCTATACGACGGACCTCGGGGAGGAGGGAATCGACCTCGCAAAACTCTATGATTACGACCTGATCCTGTTGGATCTCGGGCTGCCGGATATGAACGGCCATGAGGTGTTGCGCCAATTGCGCTTGGCCCGTGTCGATACGCCGATCCTGATCCTCTCCGGCTCGGACGACACCGACAACAAGATCAAGGGGTTCGGCTTCGGCGCCGATGACTATCTGACCAAACCCTTCCATCGTGAGGAACTCGTCGCGCGCATTCACGCGATCATCCGCCGGTCCAAAGGCCATTCCCAATCCATCATTCGCACTGGCAAGGTCGAGGTCAACCTCGACGCCAAAACCGTCTCTGCGGGTGGTAAGACCGTGCATCTCACCGGCAAAGAATATCAGATGCTGGAACTTCTTTCCCTGCGCAAAGGCACGACGCTCACCAAGGAAATGTTCCTCAACCACCTCTATGGCGGCATGGATGAGCCGGAGCTCAAGATCATCGACGTCTTCATTTGCAAATTGCGCAAGAAACTCGCCACCGCCACCGACGGGGCCAATTACATCGAAACCGTCTGGGGCCGGGGCTATGTGCTGCGCGATCCCGAGCCGGGCATCGACATGGGCGACGAACAAATCGCCATCGGCGCGTAAATCCGGGAAGCGTCGGATCCCCCAATCCGTAACAAGTTTGAGAGTGTTGCCTCTCGCTCGTGGAATCTCAACTGGACCTCCCGCGGCCCCCATCCTAAACCAAGGAGGACGGCACCGGGAGGTTTTTTATGTCTGAGACGACAGCAGTTGAGAGCCTGACAGAGGACGAGGCGCGCGCAGAGCTTGCGCGTTTGGCCGATGTCTTGGCCAAGGCGAACATCGCTTATCACGGCGACGATGCGCCAGTGATCTCGGACGCCGACTATGACGCGCTGAAACGCCGCAATGTCGCTATCGAGGCCCGCTTTCCAGCACTGAAACGTGACGACAGTCCGACGGACCAGGTGGGCGCTGCCCCTTCTGAGGGGTTTGGCAAGATCACCCATGCGGTGCGGATGATGTCGCTGTCGAACGCCTTTGACGATGAGGATGTGCACGAGTTTGATCGCTCCATCCGCAAATACCTCGGCGCGCCAGGAGAGATCGCCTATACGGCTGAGCCGAAAATTGACGGGCTGTCTCTGTCTCTGCGCTATGAGAACGGCGTTTTGATCTCTGCCGCCACGCGCGGCGATGGCGAGACCGGCGAAAACGTCACCGCCAACGCCCGCACCATTGCCGACATTCCGCATGAGCTAACGGGCGCGCCCGAGGTGCTCGAAGTGCGAGGTGAGGTCTATATGTCCCACGCGGATTTCGAGGCGCTCAATGCCCGGCATGAGGCGCGCGGGGGCAAGACCTTTGCCAACCCGCGCAACGCCGCCGCCGGATCGCTCCGCCAACTTGATCCCGAGATCACCCGCGAACGGCCTTTGAAATTCTTTGCCTATGCCTGGGGCGAGCTCTCCGCGCCGCTGTCTGACACACAGATGGGTGCGATTGAGCGCCTGCGGGCGCTCGGGTTCCAAACCAACCCGCTGACCCGCCGCTTTACCGATCTCACCGATCTCATTGCACATTACCACGAGATCGAGGCACAGCGCGCCACGCTCGGCTATGACATCGACGGCGTGGTCTACAAGGTCGACAATCTCGAACTTCAGCGCCGTCTTGGCTTTCGCTCGACCACGCCGCGTTGGGCCATCGCGCATAAGTTCCCGGCGGAGCTGGCCTGGACCCGATTGGAAGCCATTGACATTCAGGTCGGCCGCACCGGCGCGCTGTCACCCGTCGCGCGCCTGACCCCTGTGACGGTCGGGGGAGTCGTTGTGTCTAACGCGACGCTCCACAATGAGGATTACATCAAAGGGGTGGACAGCAAGGGCGAAGAAATCCGTGGTGGCAAAGACATTCGCGTCGGCGATTGGGTCCAAGTTTACCGCGCGGGCGACGTGATCCCAAAGGTTGCGGATGTCGATCTTGCCCGACGGAAGTCCGACGCTTTGCCATACGTTTTTCCGACAACCTGTCCGGAGTGCGGTTCAGACGCCATTCGCGAAGAGGGCGACGCCGCACGCCGCTGCACGGGTGGCTTGATTTGCCCGGCGCAGGCGGTGGAAAAGCTCAAACATTTCGTCTCCCGCAGCGCCTTTGATATTGAGGGTTTGGGCGCGAAACAGGTGGAGCAATTCTACCTCGATGACTGGGTGAAAGAGCCCGCTGATATCTTTGATCTCAAAGAGAAATATGGCCCAGGAAACATCGTTCAATTGAAGAACAAAGAGGGCTGGGGCGACAAGTCCGCCGCCAACCTCTTTGACGCCATCGACACCCGCCGCGAGATTGCTTTGAACCGGGTGATCTTTGCGCTCGGCATTCGTCACGTCGGCGAAGTCGCCGCCATGGACCTTGCCCGGCATTATGGCACATGGGAGCGGTTCGAAACCCAAATCACCCGCGCCATCCCCGCCATGGAACGCCATCTCAAAGCCGACGACGCCGAACGACGTGCCCGTGCCGAAGCGCTGGCCGCAGGTCGGCGTGCGGAGGTCAAAAAAGCACGTGATTCTGTATGGTTGCAGGGCGAAGAGATTGCAAAAGAGGCCCGCGATGCCTGGGATGATTTGGTCAGTATCGACGGCATCGGCGCGACTGTGGCGGTCTCTTTGTGTAAGAGTTTCGCCCAAGATCATGAGCGTCAATCCATCGACCGTCTGGCCGCCGCGCTGGTGATTGAACCGGTCGAAGCCCCAAAGACAGACGGGAGCCCTGTGGCCGGAAAAACCGTCGTGTTCACCGGATCGCTCGAAAAAATGACCCGTGCAGAGGCCAAAGCCCGCGCCGAAAGCCTCGGCGCGAAAGTGTCCGGGTCGGTGTCGAGCAAGACCGACCTCGTCGTCGCCGGACCGGGTGCAGGATCGAAAGAGAAAAAAGCCCGCGAGCTTGGCATCGCGTTGCTCGACGAGGACGGGTGGCTCGCCCTGATCGGAGACGCATGAGCGGCACGCGGCCAGATAGCCTTTTTCCGCTCTTTTCAGAGTTGGAAAGCCTGCCGGGGGTGGGGCCGAAGACGGCCAAGCTGTTCCCGGCGCTTGGCGTGGAAAAGCCGCGCGATCTCTTGCTCACCTTGCCGCATTCCGTCGTGGATCGGCGTCGCAGGGACACGGTGCAGGGTGCCGCGCCCGGTGAGATTGCCACGGTTGAGGTGACAGTCCTTCGCCATCAACCGCCCGCGCGAAAGGGCTTGCCGTACCGTGTGATCGTCGAAGATGCGGCCATCGCGTTTCAGATCGTGTTCTTCCGAGGCGCGCCGAAATGGATCGAGGCGCAATTGCCCGTGGGCGCGCGGCGGTTGGTGTCTGGCAAGCTTGAACTCTACGACAATCAGTATCAGCTCCCGCACCCGGATTATATTCTCGAGCCGGATCAGGCAGAGGAGTTGCCGGGGTTTGAGCCGGTCTATCCCCTGACCGCCGGGATCACGCAGAAACTCATGGGCAAGGCGGCCGATGCGGCACTTGCCCGTGTGCCGGAGTTCGAGGAGTGGATTGATGCGGCGCTCAAGGCGCGGGAGGGCTGGCCGGATTTTTCGACGGCCCTCGATCAGGCGCACCATCCGATGTCGCCGCATGAGATTTCCGCCACAAGCTCCGCGCGTCAGCGGCTGGCCTATGACGAGTTGTTTGCGCATCAGCTGACCCTCGCTTTGGCGCGGGCGCAGGTTCGGCGCGGAAAAGGCATTGAAAACCGGGGGGATGGCGCGCGTCGAGCCAAGGTCTTGGCGGCGCTGCCCTACACGCCGACCGGGGCCCAGTCGCGCGCGGTTTCTGAGATCGAAGCTGATATGGCCGCGCCGGTTCGGATGAACCGGCTGTTGATGGGCGATGTGGGCGCGGGCAAAACGCTGGTCGCGTTGATGGCGCTCCTGATTGCGGTTGAGGCCGGTGGACAGGCGGTGATGATGGCGCCGACCGAAATCCTGGCCCGTCAGCATTTCGCCGGGTTGCGCGACCTTGCGGCCCAAGCCGGCGTGCGTTTGGACATTCTGACGGGGCGGGACAAGGGGAAACTCCGCGCCGAAAAACTCGCGGCGCTTGAGGCGGGGGAGATTCAGATCCTCGTGGGCACCCATGCGCTTTTCCAAGACACGGTGACATTTCACGATCTGCGGCTGGCGATCATCGACGAACAACACCGGTTTGGCGTGCATCAACGTCTCGCGCTTTCGAAAAAAGGCGCGGCGGTGGATGTGTTGGTGATGACCGCGACGCCGATTCCGCGCTCTCTGTCTCTCGCGCAGTACGGCGATATGGATGTGTCGATCCTGGACGAAAAGCCGCCCGGGCGGACGCCGATCAAAACGGCGCTGTCTTCTGTGGACCGGCTCGATGAGGTGGTGGCGCATCTGCGCAAGGCGATTGCGGAGGGGCGTCAGGCCTATTGGGTCTGTCCGCTGGTGGAAGAAAGCGAGTTGGTCGATCTGGTGGCCGCCGAAGAGCGGTTCAAAATGCTGCGTGCCGCGTTGGGTGAGGGGCAGGTCGGTCTTGTTCACGGGCAAATGGGGGCGGAGGAAAAAGACCGGACGATGGCGGCCTTTTCGTCCGGCGATCTGGCCGTTTTGGTCGCAACGACGGTGATTGAAGTGGGCGTCGATGTTCCGAATGCGTCGATCATGGTGATCGAGCGGGCGGAGCATTTTGGCCTTGCGCAGTTGCACCAGCTTCGGGGGCGTGTGGGGCGCGGGGCGCAGGCCTCGACCTGTTTGCTTCTCTACAAACCGCCTTTGTCTGAGACGGGACGGCGGCGTTTGGAAATCCTGCGCGAAACCGAGGATGGCTTTCGGATCGCCGAGGAGGATTTGGCGATGCGCGGGGCAGGCGATGTGCTCGGCACCGCGCAATCGGGCGTGCCGCGGTTTCGGGTGGCGGATTTGGAGCGGCAATCCGCGCTTATGGCACTCGCACAAAATGACGCGCGCAAGTTCCTGAACGATGATCCAGGCCTCAAAAGCGGGCGCGGGCAGGCGGTTCGGACATTTTTGTGGCTCATGGGCAAGGACGAAGCGATCCGAATGATTTCAGTCGGTTAGGTCCGACGAACGCGGTTTTGTTCCTGTGTGTTCGCGAATGTTCTCAAAAAGTTCTTTACAGACTTTCGTCAATATGAGAACAAATAGGCAACAACCTGTTAACCACGATGTCCAACCGCGAGGCCCCCATGATCAACGATTTGAAAGCCGTCGTCGCCCGGTCCCAGACCACGCTTCTTGAAGACATGATCGGCGCTGTCGCCCTTTTGGTGATCCTGGTCGGTGGGTTGTCGCTTCCGGCGCTGCTTTGAGCCCGGCCTGAAATTACTGCCTGAATTTACTGCCTCAGATCTGAGAACGTCCCAAAGCTATCTGACCTTACCTGTTCCTGTCAGTGGCGGCCCTCATTCCGCCAGCTTGCCATCAGATCATTCCTGCCGCTGCACCTCATCTGAGGGCAGCGGTTTCTTTTGGCGTTTTTCGCCCCAAAGGTGTCAAAACGTGTAGCCAAGGCGCAACCCGCCCCAATGTTGGCCGTCGACAAAGATCGGTGCGGAGAGGTCTTTCATCATGACATGCTGACCGCCGCCCATGTCGCGACGATAGACCTGCAGGAGGAACGGCTCTGTGCTTCGCCCCGCTTTGAGGCCGACGCGGTCATTGAACATCCTGCGATTGCGCGAATGGGCCGCGTTCCAATCGACATCCTTGCCCTGAGGCTCTGAGAATTTCTTGTTGTGGGTCGGGAGGTAGCCGTTCGGATCAATGGCGGCGCAAAAAACCACCTTGGGATCAAACTCCAACATGACCTCCTGAAACTGTGGCAGGACGGAATCGGTGAAGGTGGTGAAACGGGCCATCATCTGTGTCGGATTGGTGCCCGCAATCGGGGTATAGCTCCGGTCGAACAGGTCCGCTTTGCTTATTCGGCCCGAGCGCAGCGCCTCGGAAAACGCGGCCCCGATGTCGTCCGCGAGCGCCATGATCTGGGTGATGAATTTCATGTCCTCATTTGCGCCGCCGAGCGAGACAGAGGTTTGAAATATGGCTTCAGAGGTGTCGATCAATTGCTCCACGCGTTGGTTGGCGACGTGAATGCCCTGTGCCGTTTCGCGTGCCGAGTTGCCGATTTCCTCAAATGCGGGTTCGAAATTCGCGATGGCCGTGCGCACAGTTTCGGCGGAGGCGGCCATGCCATGGGTCGCCGCACGGGTTTCCGTCACGCTCTGCGCGATGTCCGTGAGGGCGCGGTCCGTCTCGGTCGCGCGGTCAATCACATCTGTGGCATCGTTGGAGACGCCGCTGGCCTCCTCGCGCAGCCGTCCGACCCAATCCGAGAGTGAGTTGATATTGTCCTCGATCCCTTCGGCGGCACGGGCGGTCTTTTGCGACAGCTCATTGATGGCCTCAGCCACGACGCCAAAACCGCGTCCGCTATCGCCCGCCCGCGCGGCCTCGATTTTCGCGTTGATGGCGAGGATATTCACCTGACGCGCGATGTCGGCGATATTGGCGTTATCGGCCTCAACGGCGGCAAGAGACGCCGCGACGCGTTCCATCCGGTCTGTCAGCGCCTTGACCCAGGTTGCGACTGTTTGGGATTTTTGGCCGCTTTGGCGTACGAAGGCGACGGAGTGTTCGACCTTTTCGACGGTCTGTTCGGTCATCCGCGTCATGGTGTCGAGCGCCTCCTGCACGGCGGCGGTGCCGCTCATCACAGCTCCTGCAGAGACCTGCACATCGCCCAGAACAGCGATCTGGCGTTGAGACTGCGCGTCGACTTGATCGAGAAACCCCGCAATATCAACAACCTCGTAGCCGAGTTTCCCCGCGTATTGGGCAAGTCGGCTCAAACGGCTGTCCGCTGCAGTGGCGGGTTCTGTGAAATCGGGATTGGGAATCATGGGCACCTCCGGAGTTCACCGACTGTGCCGTCAGATGTCTTTCAGTTTGGTTAAGTGGTCTGCGCTCCGGCGTTTTCCAGGCTCTCAATCGCCTTGCAGGTCGCCGTCAGCGCGAGGAGGATCGAGGCGTGGCGATTGCGGAACTCCTTCGCGGGTTCCAGCGTGGCAAGCTCCTCAAACGGCGCAGAGGGGGCAGGGCCGTCCTCTTTGAGAAAGGCAGAGAGCTCTTTGCGGGCAAGATAGAGCTCCTCCGGCGTGCGACCGATCACGTTTCGGCCGAGAACTGACGCAGAGGCCTGACCCAGAGCACAGGCTTTCACATCCTGCGCAAAGCGGGTGACTTTACCGTCCTCCATGTCCAAGTCCACCGTGACGGTCGAGCCACAGAGCGGCGCGCGTTCGCGTACGGTGGCCTGAGGATCGTCCAGCCGCCCGGTCAGCGGAATATCCGCGGCCAAGGCGAGAAGCCGGCCGGAGTAGAGCTGAGCGAGTTCAGTGGCGGAGCGCGTCATGGTTTGCCTTTCAAGATCAGGCCCCATAGATAGGGCAGGTGTTTTCATTTGGAAAGAACTGACCATGAGCTTTGATCCGGCCTCTCTCAAATATGATGACAAGGGATTGATCCCGGCGATCGCGCAGGATCATGTGACGGGTGAGGTGCTCATGATGGCCTGGATGAACCGGGAGGCGGTCGCAAAGACGCTTGAGACCGGCAAGGTGACCTATTGGAGCCGCTCACGTCAGGCGTTTTGGATCAAGGGCGAGACCTCTGGCCACGTGCAGGAGTTGGTGGAGTTTCTTTTCGACTGCGACAGCGACTGCCTTTTGGTCAAGGTCAACCAGAGCGGCCCCGCCTGTCACACCAATCGCCGGACCTGTTTCTACCGTGCGGTGCGGGAAGGTGAGGTTGTCGAGCTGATGGCTCCGATGGCGTAACCGCCGGGCTTAAAATCCCACAGCTCAGATTCTCATACTTCAGAATCCGACCATGGCCCGGACGGCGTCTGGACTAAACCCATCCTCGCGGAATTTGGAAATCGCCTTGGCGTCCGTGCGTTTGGCGAGACGTGTGCCCTGTTCGTCGCGAATGAGATCGTGGTGGTGATAGCTGATGTCCGGCAGGTGCAGGAGCGCTTGTAGGAGGCGATGGATCTGCGTTGCCTCGATGAGGTCCGCACCGCGCACCGCCTCTGTGATCCCCTGTGCCGCATCATCGAGCACGACGGAGAGATGATAGGCCGCTGTGCCGATGTCCTTGCGGGCGAGGACGATGTCGCCGACGCCATGAACAAGCTGATCCGCGTCGAGCGCATGCAGGCCCGGATCGAATGGCCCGGTTTCCTGCCAGGTAAAGCGCGAGACATCGCCGAGCTGGTCTACCGCCTTGGCCATGTTGAGACGTACGGCCTCGCCCTCGTGAAAGGTGGCCATGGACCGATGGCGACAAGTGCCGGGATAAATGATTCCGTCCGGGCCGACCGGCGCGCCTTCCTGCGGGGCGGAAAGCGCGTTCATCACATCGCGGCGCGTGCAGGAGCAGGGATAGGTCAGGCCGCGATTGGACAGCATTGTCAACGCGTTGGCATAGATGTCTTCACGTGCTGTGACATGCAAAACCGGCTCATCCCAGCTCAACCCGAGCCAGCGCAGATCGGCATAGATCAGGGCCTCCCATTCCGGGCGGCACCGAGAGATGTCGCCATCCTCAATGCGGAGATAGAACACCCCTTGGTGCTCTTGCGCGCGGTGGTGCGCGGTGAGGGCCGAAAACGCATGACCGAGATGCAGCGGGCCTGTGGGGCTTGGTGCAAATCGGGTGGCGTAGTGCATTAGGCGTGGCCCTCAAGCCATTGTTGGAAATCTTCTTTTGCGCGATCAGTGTAGCCTTTGTAGCGCTCTTTGCGGCCCTTACGACCGCCCCGAATGCCATCGAGCGGCGGGAAGAGGCCGAAGTTCACGTTCATCGGCTGAAAGGTCTTTGCCTCCGCGCCGCCGGTGATGTGATGGATGAGCGCGCCCGTCGCCGTAGTGCCGGGCGGCGGCCCCATCTCGCGCCCCGTCAGTTCCGCCGCTGCGAGACGTCCGGCCAAAAGCCCCATCGCGGCGCTTTCCACATAGCCCTCGACGCCCGTGACCTGACCGGCAAAGCGGATGTTCGGGCGCGATTTGAGGCGCATCTGGTCATCAAGCAACGTCGGAGAGTTCAAAAACGTGTTGCGGTGAATGCCGCCGAGGCGCGCGAAAGAGGCATTCTCCAAACCGGGAATCATTTTGAAAACATCGGTTTGCGCGCCGTATTTCATCTTTGTTTGAAAGCCGACAATGTTGTAGAGCGTGCCAAGCGCGTTGTCGCGGCGGAGCTGGACGACGGCGTAGGCCTTTTCTTCGGGCTTATGCGCATTGGTGAGGCCGATGGGTTTCATCGGTCCATGGCGCAGAGTTTCGCGCCCGCGTTCCGCCATCACCTCAATCGGCAGGCAGCCGTCGAAATAGCCGGCGGTTTCGCCCTCGCGGAACTCGGTCTTATCAGCGGCGAGAAGCGCGTCGATGAAGGCCTCATATTGGTCCTTGGTCATCGGGCAGTTGAGATAGGCTTTTTGCTCTTCTTCGGTCTCGCCCTTGTCATAGCGGGACTGGAGCCAGGCGACATCCATGTTGACGCTGTCCGCGTAGACAATCGGGGCGATGGCGTCGAAAAACGCGAGCCTGTCGGCGCCGGTCTCCCGCGCGATGGCCTCACCCAGAGCCGGAGAGGTCAGGGGACCGGTCGCAAAGATCCACATGCCCTCGGAGGGCAACTCGTTGATCTCCTCGTGGCTCACAGAGATATTCTCATGTGCGAGGAGCTTCTCGGTCACCAGTTCGGAAAACGCCTCACGGTCGACGGCCAGCGCCCCGCCTGCGGGCAGTTTGTTGGCGTCGGCTGAGGACATGATCAATCCATCGGCGGCGCGCATTTCCCAATGCAACAGCCCCACCGCGTTTTGTTCGTCGTCATCGGAGCGGAACGAGTTGGAGCACACCATTTCCCCGAACTTCCCGGTCTGGTGCGCAAAGGTTTCCACCTTGGGCCGCATCTCATGCAAGACGACCTTGATGCCCTGATTGGCGGCCTGCCATGCGGCCTCGGATCCGGCCATGCCGCCGCCCACGATATGAAGTGTTTTCTCTGTCATAGGCCGGGATGTAGCGCGGTTTGCCGCGACAGGGAAGAGGACGCGCGCGTGGATCGTCCCTTATCAAATCAACTCCCCGCGTCTGCGGTTCATTTTCGAAAGACTCTTTTGTTGCATGGACAGTGGGAATACACTTTTAAATAGGGTTCAGGCAGGCAAAAACACGCCAAACGAGACTCGATCTCTCCAAAAGGGACACACGGGGTGCACTCTGAGGCTGAGCCACGACATCAGGAGCATCCATGGATCGTTGGGACGATTTGAAATTCCTTTTGGCTATTCATACGGATGGCACCATGGCGGCGGCAGCGCGGGCGCTTGGGACAAATCCCGCGACGGTGTCCCGGCGGATGGAACGGATGGCGGACGAGCTTGGCGTCACCCCGGTCATCAAGACCGCCTCAGGTTGGGGGCCCAGCCCAGAAATGTCTGGGTTTATTCAGGCGGCAGAATCCTTTGCAGCGGAGATGCTGAGCGAGGTCAATCGGCTTCGGATGATGAACGGGCAGGAAAGCATGGAGATTCGGATCGCCTGTTCGCCGATGATTTCCAGCCACATCCTGTTTCCGAACCTCGCCCATCACGCGACGGAATTGGCCAAGGTCAACCTGTGCTTTTCCAATCGGTCGATGATCGATACGCTCTCCGGAAATGACCTGATCATTTCCGTGAATCAGCCCACCGCAGGCCGTCTGGTCTGTCGCAAGGTTGGGGCTGTCAAAACCCAAATCTATGCGCCGAAAGAAGACAAAGAGACCCAGAAATGGGTCGGCCTCGGCAATGAGGTGTCGGAATACATCTCGATGAGACAGGCCGAGAGCTTTTTCAAAACACCGCCGCATTTTCGTGTGGAAACCTTTCAACACGCCCTTGAAATCATGAACGCTGCCCGGATCGCGGGTATTCTGCCGTCCAACGCGTTTCGAGATCTGGAGGGCTTTGAAGCGATCCCCAAAACGGAGTGCCATGGGGCGCTTTACATGAGCTATCACGAGAGCAGAAAACGCGATCCAGCGATGATTGCCGTGACCGATTTCATCAAAGACAGCTTTGCCAAGTCCGATTGGGCGCCTGAGATTTCCGACTACAGCATTGATAAGTCAGCGTAATCCCGAAGATCTATGTTTCTGCAATTGCAGGATTGCAGAAATCATTCGAGATTTGCGCAATCCTCCCTGTCGAAAAACAACCATAGGGAGAATTCGTTTCCTGTGCGTTACTGGTTTCAATAACAAAGAACCATTGAGGCTAAAATGCACAACAATCCCAGTCACCTTTGGGCTCAGACCGGGTTGCCGACAGACCTGTTTTGTCTTGCAACGCGTATGTTCCTGGCCGGAGCCCTCCTTGTTCACCCTGCGTCGACTGCGCTGCAAATGAGCCAGGCCTGGCGTGCCTATGTGGCGGCGGAGGACAGCGCACCGAGTTTTATGTTCCTGCTCGATGACATCCGAAATCTGGTGGTCGGGGCGTTGCTCGTGCTGATCGCGGTGTGGATCGCCTTCGGACTTCGTACGCGGGTGATGGCCCTTTTGGCGGCTGCAATTGCGATCACGTTCCATTTCGCCACGGCCTACAATCCTCTGACCGTGACCTCCGAGACGCTCCCCATGCTGCTCACCTTGATCGCCGCCTTGCCCCTGATTGCCATTGGCGGCGGTCGTTTTTCCCTATGGCGCGGCGGGTGGCGCGAAATTCTGTGACCTCTGCGGTCCATCTCTAGGTTCCCTCCAAGAAACGGCTCCGTCACGCGGGGCCGTTTCGCGTTTTGCGGGTGTGGCAAAGGGAGACAGCGTCAAAGTTCGCCTTGCCCAAAAGGAAACGGCCCCGAAAATTCGGAGCCGTTCAGTTTATGCCTGATAGTCTAAAAAGAGGGGATTAGAGCGAGCCCGCGAAATCGAAGAGCGGGGTTGCGTCTTCGGCGTAATCGCTGATCTGGTCGATCACACGCAGACGACGCTCACCGAGTTCCCAAGAGAGGGCGATGTTGAAGCCGTCGCCATCGAGCACGTCACCGAAGGTGGTGCCGTAGTTGGCTTCGATGTAGGTGGACTCGTTGAAGTGGTACTGGCCGCCAACAGTGACGATGCCGTTGTCGAACATATCGTCGTTGAAGGTCATGATCGAGCTGGCGAGCGTGATGGTGTCGTTGAGATCGAAAGACGACGCGATCGCGGTGGTGCCATCATCGAAATCGTCGCCCCAAACGGAAAGAGCATCAAAGTCCCAGTTGGCGGCTTCATAGGTGTAGCCGAGCATGTAGGCTTCGAAGTTGTCGCCGTCAGAGTAGCTCGCGTAGACGGTGGAGGCGCCAAAGCTGTAGTAGCCAGCGAGGGTGACGAAATCGACATCCGCTTCGTCAAATGCGGTGTAATCGAGGACAACACCGTAGTCGCCGGTTTGGTACTCGATGCCGAGACCCATGGAGGTGTCGTCGCCAGCACCGTCCACATCGGCATAGCCGAGAGCGGCATAGACCGTCAGACCCGGCTGGATGGCATAGCCCGCGCTCAGGAAGAGAGCCGAGGTGTCGACATCGTCGATGGTCAGGAGGCCTGCGCCGCCGGTAAAGGACAGCTGGCCGGTCACGTAGTCGAATTCGCCAGAAATGGCATGGGCGTCCACGTCATCGAGGTCAAAATAGGACGCGTCGACAGAAGCGTAGGACAGGCCGTCTGCGGATGCGGCGCCTGCGAATGCCACGAGGGCAAGCGAAATTGCGGAAGAGGTTTTAAGCATAAGAGTTACCTTACTAAGTCTGAATACCATAATGGTGCGCCCCTATAATCCTCTCCGTTCGGGAGGTGAAAGCGGGAAACGCAGATGTAAAATGAACACAAAAATGTGGTTGCAATTATGCAACCTGCATCAAATTGACGCTCTTTTAAAAATGCAAAACCCCCGGTCGCGAAATGCGGACCGGGGGCTTTTGAGAGCTAAATATGTCGTGATCAGGACGCGTCGGTGGCCCCTGATACGCCGTCTTCCGCCTCATCTTCGCTTTCTGCAATCCAGGCGACGGAGACGACCTCTTCGCCTTTGCCGGTGTTGAACACTTTCACACCGCCAGCCCCGCGAGAGCGGAAGGAGATGCCATTCACCGGACAGCGGATTGATTGGCCTTTCGAGGTGGCGAGCATGATCTGATCGTCCGTGCCGACCGGGAAGCAGGCCACAATCGGACCACCACGCATGGTTTTCTCCATCGCGGTCACGCCCTGGCCGCCACGGCCCCGCACCGGGTAGTCATGCGAGGAGCTGAGCTTGCCGACGCCGCCTTTGGTGATCGTCACCAAAAGCTCTTCGGCGGCTTTCATTTCCTCAAAACGTTCCATGGAGATGGAGCCCTCTGCGACATCTTCTTCTTCATCCGAGGCCTCCGTCTCATCGGCTCCGGCCATCTGACGGCGCATTTTGAGATAGGCTTGGCGCTCCGCGCTTTCGGCCTCAAAATGTTTGATCACCGACATGGAGACGACTTCATCGCCCTCATTCACAAGCTTGATCCCACGCACACCGGTCGACGAGCGCGAGTTGAACACGCGCACATCGGGGACGGGGAAGCGGATTGCGCGACCGCTGGAGGTGACCAGCATGACGTCATCGTTTTCGTCGCAAATCCGGGCGTTGATCAGGCGAGTGCCTTCGTCTTCGCCCTCGAATTTCATCGCGATCTTGCCGTTAGACTTCACATTGGTGAAATCCGACAGACGGTTGCGACGGACAGAGCCTTTCGAGGTGGCAAAGACAATCTGGAGATCGTCCCAGTCTTTTTCGTCGCGATCAATCGGCAGAATCGCGGCGATCGAGACGCCCTGCGGGATCGGCAGGATCTGCAACAGCGGCTTACCCTTGGCCGTGCGACCACCCAAAGGCAGGCGCCAGGTCTTCATCTTGTAGGCCATGCCGTCGTCGGTGAAGACCAGAAGCTGGGTATGGGTGTTCGCCACAAAGAGTGTCGTGATGACGTCCTCATCCTTGGTCGCCATACCAGACAGCCCCTTGCCACCACGTTTTTGCGCGCGGTAGTCGGCCAGAGGCGTGCGTTTTGCCCAACCGGAGGCGGTCACGGTGACAACCATGTCCTCTTTCTCGATCAGGTCTTCGTCGTCCATATCGCCGGACCAATCGGCAATCTCGGTGCGACGCGGCACGGCGAAAAGGTTTTTCACCTCGATCAGCTCGTTGGAAATGATCTCCATGATCCGCTCGCGAGAGGCGAGGATGGCGAGGTAGTCTTTGATCTTCGCGGCCAGTTCGACCAACTCATCGGTGACTTCTTTCACACCGATCTGGGTGAGGCGCTGAAGACGCAGGTCGAGAATGGCGCGGGCCTGAACCTCAGAGAGGTTATAGGTGCCGTCGTCGTTCATCTTGTGAAGCGGATCGTCGATCAGGCGAATGTAATCGGCGATTTCATGCGCCGGCCAGCGGCGGGTCATGAGCTTTTCACGGGCTTCCGGTGCGTCGGCAGAGGAGCGGATGGTCGCAACCACCTCATCCACGTTGGACACAGCCACAGCCAGACCACAGAGGATATGGGCGCGGTCACGGGCCTTGCGCAGTTCAAACGCGGTGCGGCGCGCCACCACTTCCTCACGGAAGGTGATAAAATGCTCCAGGAAGGCGCGAAGCGTCAGTTGCTCCGGACGCCCGCCGTTCAAGGCCAGCATGTTACAGCCAAAAGAGGTCTGCATCGGGGTAAAGCGGAAGAGCTGGTTGAGCACGACCTCTGCGGTTGCATCGCGTTTCAGCTCGACCACCACACGCACGCCGTTGCGATCAGACTCGTCTTGGACGTGGGCGATGCCATCGATCCGCTTGTCCCGGACGCATTCGGCGATCTTTTCGATCATCGAGGCTTTGTTCACCTGATAGGGAATCTCGTCCACGACGATGGCGTAGCGGTCCTTGCGGATCTCTTCGACGCGGGTCTTGGAGCGGATCACGACGGAGCCACGGCCCTCAAGATAGGCTTTGCGCGCGCCAGACCGGCCAAGGATCATGCCGCCCGTCGGGAAATCCGGGGCAGGGACGATCTCCATCAAGCGCTCAGAGGACACATCCGGGTTCTCGATGAGGGCCAGAGTGGCATCGACCACTTCGCCAAGGTTGTGCGGCGGAATGTTCGTCGCCATGCCGACCGCGATGCCGCCCGCGCCGTTGACCAGCATGTTCGGGAAGCGTGCCGGGAGGACCGTCGGCTCTTTGTCCTTGCCGTCATAGTTCAACTCGAAATCGACGGTGTCCTTGTCGATGTCGGCCAAAAGATAGGCGGCGGGTTTGTCCATGCGAACTTCGGTATAGCGCATGGCCGCGGCCTGATCGCCGTCCATGGAGCCAAAGTTGCCCTGACCGTCCAAGAGCGGCAGCGACATGGAAAACGGCTGGGCCATACGGACCAAGGCGTCATAGATCGCGCTATCGCCGTGCGGGTGGTATTTGCCCATCGTGTCGCCCACGGCGCGGGCCGATTTGCGGTAAGGCTTGTCGTGGGTGTTCCCCGCCTCGTTCATCGCAAACAGAATGCGCCGGTGCACGGGTTTGAGACCATCGCGCAGGTCTGGGATGGCACGGGATACGATCACCGACATGGCGTAATCGAGATAGCTCGATTTCATCTCATCGGTGATGGAGATTTTCGGCCCATCCCAAGCCATCGGCTCGCGCGGTTTTTCGTCTTCGTTTTCAGGGGTTTCGGGTGTGTCGCTCACGGTGTCCGCCTGTTGTTATTTCTGCGATCCAGGACCCGTCTGATAGCACTGGTCGGGGTCTCTGTATCTCGTTGTGGAGCACTCTAACCCATACCGGATATGGGGTGCAATGGTCGGTTGCCGTCAAAATACGCCGCGCCGTAGCAGCCACGGAGACAGAGTGCCAACATACTGTTTTCGTTGACAGATCACCAAAATCAGGCAGGATTTTATCAGGGAGGCGACAAAAAGGCCGAAACGGCCACACCAACAGGAGATAAAACGCATGTCTGACCGCATGTCTGAGCCTATGCCGCAAGAGATGAGCGAAACGGAAATGATGCTGTCCGGCTACGGGCTGACACTCGCCGAATTTACCTACCGGATGCCGGATTATCAGAGCGTGTTGAACACGTTTTCATGGCAATTGATGGATCTTGCCCCGGATTACCCGAAACTCTTCAAATTCATCGAATTCTGGCAGGAGAATATCGAGGGACCGCTGCATCACGTGCGCTTTACCCACCGCAAGCTCATCGCGCCGGGCGAATGGCGTAATTGCGTTGGGGAGTTTCGGGTTCATTAAGCTCCGGGATCAAAACCGCTTTAAAAGCTTTTTAAGCGGGGTGGTCGCGTCGCCTGTTTGCGCGCCCTTAGAGACCTTATGAAACCGCGCCTTGAGCGCTTCGGCCCGCGCATCCGCCAAAGCTCCACCCACGCGCCGACGTTTGCGGCGAGTCTCCGGGAAGGGGATGACAGTACGCTGTTTCATGCCCCAAAAGATGGGGGCAGATTGGCGCGATCTCAAGTGGTTTTTCGTCAGCTCTTTTTAAAGGCGACCAGCCAAAGACCCGCGAAGACCAGCGAGAAGACAAAGTTCCAGGCGGCCATGGTGATCCCGAGGCCCCAGGTGTCCCAGACGATTTCGTCGCACATCACGATAGAGGGCGCGGCACCGGCGGAGGGCAGGAGGCTCGCCCCCGAAAGGCCAGCGAGCGCGTCAGAGGCCCCGGTGCAAGAACTCGGCCCCGGCCAAAATCCTTGTTCGACCCCGGCATGGAACCCGCCGAGACCAGCGGAAACGAGCATCACCAGCGCGCCCAACAGGGCCACGCCACGCAGACGCGTCAGGGCAAAGATCAGACCGAGCGCGATGGCGATCCCATGCGGCCAGCGTTGCCAGATGCACATGGGGCAGGGCGCGTATCCCAAGGCCTGAAAGATGAACGCGCCGCCCAAAATAGCGGCGGACCCAAGTGCCGCGCCGAGCGCCGGTTGCAGAGGGGCAAAGTCGGAAGAACGTGTCATAGGAATTTCACCGCGTAGAAGCCGCCAAACAAAAGCACGAGCAGGATCGTGAAGACAAGGCCAAGCCGACGCTCGATAAACTCACGGATCGGATCGCCAAATTTCCACAAAAGCGCCGCAACGATAAAGAACCGAAAGGCCCGTGCCGTGATCGACGAGAGAATGAAGACCGGGAGCGAAAGACCTGTGGTCCCGGAGAGGATCGTGATGACCTTATACGGAAAGGGCGTGATCCCGGCGATCAGCACCGCCCAGGCCCCATACTCGTTGTATTTGACCGCGAATTCGTCGAAATAGGCGTCCTTGCCATAGAACTCCAGGACCGGGCGCCCGATGGATTCAAAGGCCCCATAGCCGATCCAATAGCCGAGCATTCCCCCCAAGACGGAGGCCACCGTGGCGATCCCCGCGATTTTGAAGGCGTCGCGCGGACGGGCCACGATGAGCGGGATCATGAGGATGTCCGGCGGGATCGGAAAAACGGAGCTTTCGATAAAGGCGACAATGGCCAGCGCCCAAAGAGCATGCGGACTTTCCGCGAGGGAGAGGGTCCAATCGTATAGTCGGCGCATCGAGAGCTCCTGCTCGGTTTTTCTCCTTTAAGCGGGAAGCAACCGGGAGGGTCAAGTCACGGGGACTGATTTGCCTGTGTTTTCCGTTGTTCAAACCCAGCTTGACGATAAAGTGATCGCAACTGGTGACGAGAGGACGGGGTCTATGAAGTGGCAGGGACGGCGCGGGTCGCGCAATATCGAAGATCGGCGCGGCAGGGCATCGGGCAAAGCGGTCGGCAGCGTGGGTGGCCTCGGACTTTTGGCGATTCTGGCGATCGGCTATTTCCTCGGCATCGATGTGACGCCGCTTTTGAACGGGGCCGGGGGTATTTCGACCGGCTCACAGGACGTCACGATCACCGCAGAAGATCAACGCGCCGCCGAATTCGTCTCCGTCACCTTGGCCGATACCGAAGAGATTTGGACGGATGTCTTTGCTGAACAATTGGGCGAGCTCTATCAGCCCGTCATCTTGGTGCTCTATAAAGGTGTGACACAAAGCCCCTGTGGCTCGGCCTCGGGCGCGACCGGGCCTTTTTATTGTCCCTCGGATCGCAAGGTCTACCTCGACACCGCGTTTTTCACGACCATGAGCCGTCACCTCGGCGCGGGCGGGGATTTTGCCCAAGCCTATGTCGTGGCGCACGAAGTGGCGCACCACGTCCAAAACGAATTGGGCATCCTCGGTCAGGCCAATCGCATTCGCGCCCAAAGCTCTGAGGCGCAGAGCAATGCAATCTCCGTGCGGATCGAGCTTCAGGCCGATTGTTATTCCGGCATTTGGGCGCGTCTGGCGGATGAGAAATTCGGCTCGCTCGAACATGGCGACATCCGCGAGGCGCTCAATGCGGCCAAACAGATTGGCGATGACACCCTGCAACGCAACGCCGGCCGCGTGCCGCAACCGCACACCTTTACCCATGGCACGTCGGAACAGCGCCAGAACTGGTTCGCGACCGGATATAAAACCGGCGATATTCGAAAGTGCGACACATTCTCTGCGGATCGTATCTAAGAACGGGCCTTCGCTTAGGCGCGGTCTCTGACAGGAGAAACTTTCTCGCGCGGGAGGCGCAAATCCCTCTGGACGCCGCCTGCGCCAGTCGTTAAACGCCTCTTACTGCGCTGCTTTTGTGGCGCTCTGCCCGTGTGGTGGAATTGGTAGACACAGGGGATTCAAAATCCCCCGGCTTTGCGGCCTTGCCGGTTCGAGTCCGGCCACGGGTACCATTCCTTTAAAATCTTTGTCTCTCAATGCGACAGGACCGATTTGCCTGACGCATGTTCAGGCTTGCGAGCTTTTGAGGCTTGCGGGATTGCCCGTCTGATCCTCAGGACATCTCAGCTATTCTGCCTGTCTTTGGTCTCTAAAGGGCGGCACAGGGCCGCGACCGACGAGGCCTAAGGTCTGGTTTCTACAGCAGTTCCCAAAAAAACGATTCGAGATCGTCGCGGGTTGGATTGTTCTAAAATTGCGTGCATTGGGGGCCTGAAAGTTGGATTGGTTCCCATTCGTGCAAAGTGCCACATTTCTGTCATCGTTTCCGCACAGCAGACATGGTTTGCCTATTGAAAAAGCAAATGACTGGTTAATAACACATTCTGCTTTTCGAAATTTGCTTTTAAAATTTTATAAGTAATTGTTATATAGGGAAAAAGTACACATTCTTACCCGTGAGAGGTGTGATCTATTTCGCGTCAGCGTTGCCCTGTTTCTGCCCAAATATGCCTCGCAATTGCCACATTTGGGCATATTTGTGCCTTTTTCCCCTGTGCGAAGGACGCAGTTTTGCCGTAATCAGAAAAGGCCCAACTGGGGGGCAAAAATGGTCGCGGGGGCGACCGTAACGCTGGCATTCGATTTTCGGGTGCGAGAGTGCTGCTGAATTCGTGTGACACACGAGACCAAGTTCGTATGAACCGACGCCATTCTGCGGGCGACGTGCATCTCTCTTGTATCCAAATTCCTGTGACAGCTGATGAAATGACCCAAGTTTGCGCGTTGGCGTAACGGTGAAATGTACGGGACCAGGCTTGCGCGCCCCGTGTGCTGTTGAGGAGTGTGAAGAGATGACTGCGTATTCGGAACCGACCCTGTTGTATCTGGGCAATTTCGCGGCGACCGATTCCTACGAGGGGGATTACACCTCGGAAAACGCGTCTTCGCTCGTCGGGGTGAGCCGCGACTACTCGGAAATGCAACTCGTGACCGCCAGCGTCTATGACAAAGACCACGACGGCGTCATGGAGGACGACGAGACCAACCCGTATTGCGATTACGTCTCTTACAACACGGGCTCCGGCACCGAATATCAGTACACGGACAGCTCGATGAGCGTGATGCTCGATGTGACGCTTTCCGATGGCTCGGTGATTCAGGTCGAGGCCGTCGCGGTTCAGATGCAGAACGGCGATCTCTTTGTGTCCGACCTGTTGAACGGCGGCACGCTCGACAATCTCGAAATCTCCAACATCGAGATCACCGAAGTGACCGGAAGCACCTACAGCGGCTGGTACACCAACCAGAGCGTTGACAACACCACGCTTGTGGCCCCGTCCGACCCGACGCCGAGCGGCGACGGTATTGTTGACGGCACCGCGGGCGACGACCTGATCGACGTGGCCTATACCGGCGACCCGGAAGGCGACGTGATCGATGGCGCGGACGGGATTGACGACATCGTTTACGCGGGCGACGGCGACGACACCGTGCTCGGCGGTGAGGGCAACGACACGATCTACGGCGATACGGCACAAAGCGGCTCCGCCAGCTCTGAGACCTTCTCCTGGTCCGATTTGCCGGACACCGACGGCGGCTATGGCACGGTCGACAATGGCGAAGACCTCGACAACAAGGTCCTGGTTCAGGACACCGGCGATGTGACCGTGACCGTCACAATGCCGAAGGACGTTTACTATTCCTACCGCAACGTGGACTCTGATTTCTCCACGACGACGATTAACACGGATGGCGTCGATGGTATTTCGTCGACCTCGTCCATGAAATCCACCGCAGATTACTGTGAAAGCGGCACATACACAGTCGATTTCTCCGAGGAAGTTGAAAACGTTCAATTCAACATCTCCGACATTGACGCGAACTACGGCGAAGTGACGGTTCTGGCGTATGACGCGCATGGCAATCCGGTCGAGGTCAGCTATGATCTCGGGTCCGATCTCTCAGAGAGCGGTGGCACGATCTCCGGCAGCGGCACCGACTCCGTGTCTCCGTCGGCGGACAGCAACACGGCGACCTTCTCCATCGCCGGGCCGGTGTCCTCGATCCAGATCATCCATGCCAACACCGGCACGGGCACCTCTGTGGTCTATATGTCCGATATGACCTACGACGTGGGCGGCACCGTGCTCACCGAGGGGGACGGCAACGACACGCTGTTCGGCGGCGCGGGCGATGACACGATTTATGGCCAGGCTGGCGATGATACGCTTCAGGGCGACTCCGGTACGAACTACCTCTCCGGCGGCACCGGCGATGACACCTTTATCGGTGGCGACGGCGCGGATACGTTCAACGGCGGCGCAGGTCAGGATAACCTCGACTATTCCGCCTCCGGTGCAGCGGTCACCGTGGACCTGTCCACCTCGACCCTGTCTGGCGGGGATGCCGACAATGACTCGATCGAAAGCGGAATCGACGGGGCGATTGGCTCTGAATACGACGATACCCTGATCGGGTTTGACCATCAGGGCACCGATCCGGCGGACACCTTCACCAACGAATTCTGGGGTATGGGCGGCGACGATACCATCTCCGGCGCAGGCGGTGACGACTACCTCGACGGTGGCGACGGCAACGATGTGATCGAGGGTGGTGACGGCGATGACCTGATCATCGGCGGCGACATCGGCTCTCCTGATCGCGGCTATGGTCCGACGGGTGAGGACGCTGATCCCTATAATGACCGTGACACGCTTTCTGGCGGTGCAGGCAACGATACGATCTATGGCCGCGACGACAACGACATCATCGATGGTGGCGCGGACGACGACTACATCGACGGCGGATTCGACGACGACATCATCGACGGCGGCACCGGCAATGACACGATCATCGGTGGCGAAGGCTCCGACACGATCGACGGCGGTGAGGGCGATGACACCATCTACGGTGGTCTCGATCCGTCCTACCCTGACAGCCTGAATATCCCGGACGATGAGGGTGATCTAGAGCCGGAGAACGGCAAAGACATCATCGACGGTGGGGCAGGCAACGATACCATCTATGGTCAGGACGATGACGACCTGATCTATGGCGGCACTGGCAACGACTATATCGACGGCGGCATCGACGACGATACGATCTATGCGGGTGCAGGCACCGACCAAGTCTTCGGGGGCGAAGACGAGGACACCATCTATGGTGGCGGTGACAATGACGTTCTCGATGGCGGCGACGATCAGGATACGATCTACGTCACCTTTACCGATGTCACCTCCGGCGTGTTCAACACCACCGTTCACGGTGGCGCGGGCGGTGTCGATTGGGACACGCTGAACCTGTCCGAGCTTTTGTCCAATGGCTGGGTGATCACCAACCACGTTCAGAACCCGGACAGCGATGGCAACGGCTTTGATGGTCAGATCCAGCTCTACAACGCGGGCGATAACACCTACGCCAACATCAACTACACCAACATCGAGGAAATCATTCCTTGCTTTACCCCCGGCACGCTCATCGCAACGCCGCGTGGCGAGATGAAGGTGGAAGAATTGCAGGTTGGCGACAAGGTCATCACCCGCGACAACGGGCTTCAGGCCATTCGCTGGATCGGACGCAAGACGCTTTCTGCGGCGGAGCTGTCCACGCGCGAAGAGCTGAACCCGATCCTGATCCGTAAGGGCGCGCTTGGAGCGGGGCTTCCGGAGCGGGACATGCTTGTATCGCCGAACCACCGGATGCTTGTGTCCAACGAAAAAGCCGCGCTGTTGTTCGAAGAATACGAAGTGCTCGTGGCCGCAAAACACCTCACCCGGATGGAGGGTGTCGACCGCGTCGAGGCCTCGTCCGTGACCTACATCCACGTGATGTTCGACCGTCACGAGGTGGTTTTGTCCGACGGCACTTGGTCCGAAAGCTTCCAGCCGGGCGATTACACGCTCAAAGGCATCGGCGACGCGGCGCGGGACGAGCTTTTCACGCTCTTCCCGGAGCTCGTCGAGGTGGAGACGCGCGGTGGCTTCTCCGCTGCCCGCCGTATCCTGCGCAAACATGAGGCCGAGTTGCTGGTCTCCTGATCAGCAGCTACTCGGTCAAAAAATGAAACCCCGGCGCGAAGAGCGTCGGTGTTTTTCGTTTCGCGGTTTTCGTTTCAGGGAGAGTTTTTCGTTTCGTGGGGCGCGCGCCTCACATCTGACGCCAGTCCTCCGGCGTGTTCACATGCATGCAAGGGGCCTCTGTCGGCATCTGGAGCCATTTCACCGCGTGATCCGCGATCACCTTTTCCACACTGTCCTCACCTGTGAGTTCCGCAAAAGCGGGCAGCACGGAGGCGGGAAAAATGATCGGATAGCCGGGTTTGCCGCTTGGGCAGACCGTGCGCACGATCCGGCTGCCGTCAAACATCTCGAACATATCGACCAGCTTTTCGACATGGGTCGGCGTGATAAAGGGCATGTCGGCCATGAGGATCGCCAAGCCATCATAGCCTTCATCTAACGCGATCCGGGCGAGGCGTTTGAGGGTCTCGGAAATCCCCTCATCCGCAGGCCCCATGAGAACCGCCCGGTCATAGGGGCGCAAAATGGCCTGACGCGTCGAGAAATAGGGGTGGTCCTGCGCGGGCAGGGCAACGACAAAATTCAACCGACGCGCCGCCGAAATCGCCCGGCTCAACAGCGTATCGGGCGAATGGAGCGACGGAGCCGTGGACAATTTGTCGAACCCCATCCGGGCGGAGTGTCCGGCGGCACATATCCCAGCGAGCAGTTTCACAGCGAGATCATCCCCATATGTTGGTGTGCCTATTGAGGCTACAACAACATCCGGGTGGGGCCGAAGAAAAAATCGACCCCGCCCGTCTGCGACTGCGATCTGTGAAACGGCGGCTTACTTTTCAGGCAAAAGCCCGCGTGGGGAGAAGCGCAGCACGACCAAAAGAATGAGCCCCATGGTGAGATACCGCATATAGGCGACTCGTTCGATCATCCCGGCTTTGAGCGGGGAACCGTCTTCCATCCCGGCAGTGAGCAGGTTGACGATAAAGCCACCGATGGGTTCGACCTCGACCCACAGGAACCAGATGAGCATGCCGCCAAGCACCGCGCCCCAGTTGTTGCCGGAGCCGCCGACGATCACCATCACCCAGATGAGGAAGGTAAAGCGCAGCGGCTGATAGGCGGTGGGTGTGAGCTGGCCGTCGAGCGTCGTCATCATCGCACCCGCACAGCCGATGATCGCGGCGCCAAGCACAAAGATCTGGAGGTGACGCCCGGTGACGTTCTTACCCATGGCCTCAGCGGCGACCTCATTGTCACGAATGGCGCGCATCATGCGGCCCCAGGGCGATTTGAGCGCCAGCTCCATCGCGGTCACGATGATGATGATCACCGCAAGGAACAAGGCGGCATAGAGCAGTTTGACCAAGATCGACGAGCCGGTCACCGGATCAAACCCGAAGCGGGTCGCAAAATCGAGGAACCACTGCGCGTTTTGCAGGTCGATTTCATAGGGCACCGGACGGGGCAGGCCGTTGACGTTTTTCACGCCGCGCGACAGCCAGTCTTCGTTCTTCATCACGGCGAGGATGATCTCGGCAATCCCGAGGGTTGCAATGGCGAGATAGTCAGACCGCAGGCCCAAGGCCGTCTTGGCCACGAGCCACGCGGCCCCCGCCGCCAAGACGCCACCAACGGGCCAGGCGAGGATCACAGGAAGGCCGAGTCCCCCGAGATAGCCCGACACAGCCGGATCAATCGCCTCGATGGCGGCGACGGCTGGATCAAACAGGCTCCGGAACGCCCAGAGGCCGACCAAGAGAATAGCGGCAAGGGACAGGCCACGGACACGGCCCTTGGGCAGGCGCGGGTAGGCGAGGATCGCGATCAGAATGCTGCCAGCCCCGACAACGAGCGCGGCCATCATGCGAAGACCTCCGGCGGACCAGGCCGCAGGCACAGGGTTCATGGAGGTGAGGACAACGGCCAAACCGCCCAGAGCGACAAAGCCCATGACACCCACGTTGAACAACCCGGCGTAGCCCCATTGCAGGTTCACGCCCAAGGCCATGATCGCCGAAATCAGCCCCATGTTGAGGATCGACAGGGCCGAGTTCCAGGATTGCAAAAAGCCGACAGCGAGGATGAGCGCCGCCATGGCCGCGAAATAGAGAGGAGCGCGGGACTGGGTCATATGGATTGCCCCTTGAACAGGCCGGTCGGTTTAAAGAGCAGCACGATGATCAGGATCGCGAAGGACACGGCGAATTTATAGTCTGTGGACAGAAGCTGCACCAACCCGTCGGGTGCCCAACTGTCCGGGCCGAGATAGGTCACGACCTTTTTGAACGCATAGGTGAGCGTCACCTCGGAAAAGGCGATGACGAAACCGCCGGCGATTGCACCCAGTGGGCTCCCGATCCCGCCGACGATGGCGGCGGCAAAGACGGGGAGGAGAAGCTGTTGATAGATGAAGGGTTTATAGCTTTTGTCGAGGCCATAAAGCGCGCCCGCGATGGTGGCGAGAGCGGCGACCAAAAGCCAGGTGATCATCACCACGCGCTCCGGGTTGATCCCGGACAAAAGCGCGAGATCTTCGTTGTCTGAGTAGGCGCGCATGGATTTCCCGGTGCGGGTCTTGTTCAAAAACCAGAACAGCGCGGCGACGGTGATCATGGCGACGACCACGGTGATGACTTGGGTCGTGCGAATGGCGAGACCTTCGGACAGGCCCGTCACTTCTTTGAAATCCCGCGCATTGATGAGGAAGCGTTCCCCATCGGCAAACCGGCGGTCTTCGGTGCCCACGATCATGCGCACGAGGCCGTTCATGACGAACATCACGCCGGTGGACACGATCACGAGCATCACAGGCGCGGCTTTGACACGGCGGTAGAATTTATAGACCACCCTATCGGTCGTCAAAAGCAACAGAGCCGTCGCCAAAATGCCAAAGGGCAGGGCGAGAAGCGCGGTCGGCAGCGGGCCAAGCGAGATGCCCCAAGCTTGAAACAGCCCGGTCACCAGCACGACGACCATCGCCCCAAAGGACATGGTTTCGCCATGGGCAAAGTTGGAAAAACGGAGCACGCCGTAAATCAGAGTCACCCCAAGCGCCCCAAGCGCGAGTTGTGCGCCATAGGCGGTGGCGGGCACCACGACGAAGTTCGCAAAAGCCACGAGGGCGTTGAGAATATCCATAGCCTCAGCCCCCCAGGAATGTCCGACGGACTTCCGGGTCCGCCAAAAGGTTTGCGCCTGTGTCGGTATAGGCATTCGCGCCTTGGACCAAGACATAGCCTTTATCTGCAATTTCAAGCGCTTGGCGGGCGTTTTGTTCCACCATGAGGATCGAGATCCCGGTCTTGGCGACCTCGATGATCCGGTCGAACAGCTCGTCCATCACGATGGGCGAGACGCCTGCCGTCGGCTCGTCGAGCATGAGGAGCTTCGGCTGTGTCATCAGTGCCCGGCCCACGGCGACCTGTTGACGTTGCCCGCCGGACAGCTCGCCCGCGTTCTGGTTGCGTTTTTCATAGACGGCGGGGAACAGCTCATAGACCTGTTCAATCGTCGCCTCGTAATCATCGGTCCGGATAAACGCGCCCATTTCAAGGTTTTCGCGCACGGTCATGGTCGGAAAGATGTTGTGGGTCTGGGGCACGAACCCCATGCCCTTGTAGACGCGCTCTTGCGGCGTCAGTCCGGTGATGTCCTCGCCGTCGAGGTGCACATGCCCCTCGCGCAGGTTCAGCATGCCGAAGACGGCTTTCATTGCGGTCGATTTGCCCGCGCCGTTCGGACCGACGATCACTGCGATCTCGCCCTTTTGCACGGTCAGGGTACAGCCATGGAGGATGTCGGCCCCCTTGCCATAGCCGCCACGCATTTCGTTGGCGTGAAGGAAGCTCATTCGGTCGCCTCCGCTTTCTTGTTTTTGACGCCGGTGCCCAGATAGGCCTCGATCACCGCTTCGTTTTTAAGGATCTCTTCGGCGGTGCCCGTGGCCATCACTTGGCCCTGCGCCATAACGATCACCGGATCACAGAGCTGTTTGATAAATTCCATGTCGTGTTCGATCATGCAGAAGGTATAGCCGCGCTCGGTGTTCAGACGCTTGATCGCATCGCCGATGGTGTACAAGAGGGTGCGGTTCACCCCGGCGCCCACCTCGTCGAGGAACACGATCTTGGCGTCGACCATCATGGTGCGGCCGAGTTCCAAGAGCTTTTTCTGCCCGCCGGAAATTTCCCCTGCCTTCAGATCCGCGATATGGGAAATTGTCAGGAATTCCAGAACTTCATCCGCCTTCGCACGCAGCGCGCGTTCCTCGTCGGCGATGCGCTTGCGCCCGAACCAGGTGTTCCAAAGCGTTTCCCCCGATTGCCCGGCAGGCACCATCATCAGATTCTCGCGGCAAGTCATCGAACCGAATTCATGCGCGATCTGGAAAGTGCGCAAAATGCCTTTGTGGAACAACTCATGGGGTTTGAGACCCGTGATGTCCTCCCCCTGAAACAGAACCTGTCCCGAGGTCGGCGTCAGTACCCCCGCGATACAGTTGAACAGCGACGTTTTTCCCGCGCCATTGGGGCCGATCAGCCCCGTGATGGACCCTTGTTCCAGCGTCAAAGACGCCCCGTCCACCGCGCGAAACCCGCCGAAATGCATGTGTAGATCACGCACCTCGATCATATTTTCATCCCCTCGTCCTAACGCGAGCCCTTTTTTCGTGGGGCTTTAAGCGATTTGGAGCCGGACGGAAACCCCGTCCGGCTCAGTTTTTCGTCGCCACAACATCAACCGAGAATCGTACAGGGCCCCGATGAGATCGGAGCCCTGCTTAACTTCGTCGAGATTAGCGGATGTCGACCGTTTCAAATTCACAGATCGGAAGAGCGTCGTGT
>CAXPTW010000036.1:0-30345 GCA_964220165.1 Abyssibacter sp. | reverse complement strand
CGAGTTCGCAATGAGTTCATCGACGACGGCGGGTTCTGCGAGCGTGGATGTGTCGCCCAAGCTGCCTGTGTCGTTCTCGGCGATTTTGCGCAGGATGCGGCGCATGATTTTGCCGGAGCGGGTTTTCGGCAAGCCGGGCGCCCATTGGATGAAGTCCGGTTTGGCGATCGGGCCGATCTCGGTGCGGACCCATTTCTCCAGCTCTTTGCGCAGCTCGTCGGTGGGCTCCACGTCGTTCATCAGCGTGACATAGGCGTAGATGCCCTGGCCCTTGAGCTCATGCGGCATGCCGACCACGGCGGCTTCGGCCACTTTGGCGTGGGCGACGAGGGCGCTCTCGACCTCGGCGGTGCCCATGCGGTGGCCCGAGACGTTGATCACGTCGTCCACGCGGCCGGTGATCCAGTAGTAGCCATCCGCGTCGCGGCGGCAGCCGTCGCCGGAGAAGTAATAGCCTTTGTACTGCTGGAAATAGGTCTCCTGGAAGCGCTCGTGATCGCCCCAAACGGTGCGCATCTGGCCCGGCCAGCTGTCCTTGATACAGAGCACGCCCTCGGTCGCGGTCTCCGTCATCTCTTCGCCGGTGGTGGCGTCCAAAATGACCGGCTGCACGCCGAAGAACGGTTTGGTCGCGGAGCCCGGTTTGGTCGGGATCGCGCCCGGCAGCGGGGTCAGGAGGTGACCGCCGGTTTCGGTCTGCCACCAGGTGTCGACGATGGGGCAATTGCCTTTGCCGACGACGTCATTGTACCAGTTCCAGGCCTCCGGGTTGATCGGCTCGCCGACGGTGCCCAGGAGTTTGAGCGACGACAGGTCGTATTTTTCGACCCATTCGTTGCCCTGGCCCATCAAAGAGCGCAGCGCGGTCGGGGCGGTGTAGAATTGGTTGACCTTGTGCTTTTCACAGACGGCCCAGAACCGGCCCGCGTCGGGGTAGGTCGGCACGCCTTCGAACATGACGGTGGTCGCGCCGTTGGCGAGCGGGCCGTAGACGATGTAGCTGTGGCCGGTGACCCAGCCCACGTCGGCGGTACACCAGAAGACGTCGCCATCGTGGTAATCGAACACATATTTATGGGTCAGCGCGGCATAGGCGAGATAGCCGCCGGAGCTGTGCACAACGCCCTTCGGTTTGCCGGTGGAGCCGGAGGTGTAGAGGATGAAGAGCGGATCTTCGGCGTTCATCGGACGCGGCGGGCAATCCGGAGACGCGTGCTCCATCAGGTATTTGACGTCGACATCGCGGCCCTGGACCCAGGAGATCTGGTCGCCGGTGTGTTTGACGACGAGGCAACGGACCTTGTCGGAACAGTGCAGCAGGGCGGCGTCGGTGTTGGCCTTCAAGGGCGTGCGACGGCCGCCGCGGGGCGCGGTGTCCGAGGTGATGACGAGCTTGGCGCCACAGTCGTTAATGCGATTGGCCAGCGCGTCCGGAGAGAAGCCAGCAAAAACAATGGAGTGGATCGCGCCGATGCGGGCACAGGCGAGCATCGCATAGGCGGCCTCGGGGATCATCGGCAGGTAGATCACGACCCGGTCGCCGCGCATCACGCCCTGCGACAAGAGCACGTTGGCCATGCGGTTCACCTTGTCGGACAGTTCCTTATAGGTGATGTGCTGGGCGGGCTCATTGGGATCGTCGGGCTCGAAAATGATCGCGGTCTGAAGCGATTTTTTCGCAAGATGGCGGTCGATACAGTTGGCGGAGACGTTCAAAACGCCGTCCGAGTACCATTTGATGTCGACGCGGCCAAAGTCGAAACAGGTCTTCTTCACCTGCGTGTACGGCTCCATCCAGTCAAGAACCTTGCCCTGCTCCGCCCAGAAACTTACCGGATCCTCAACGGACCGCGCATACATCTCTTCATACGTCGCCGGGTCAATATGGGCTTTTGAGGCGAAAGATTCCGAGGGTGGATAAGATTGGTCGCTCATTAGGGCTCCTCCCAAAGCTAAGGCCCGCATGGATGTCCACGCGGGCCGTCCTGCCCAGAGCCTCTGTTGAGGTGGGCCATGGGGAGGACGTCATATCAGATGGCGAGATATTCGGCCCTAAGCGCTTCGTTCTCAAGTACTTCTTTAGCACTACCATCATAGACCACCCGCCCGGTGTCCAAAATCACGGCACGATCCGCGAGATTGAGCGCGCGCACGGCGTTTTGTTCGACGAGAACGGTGGTGATCCCCTGTTCTTTGATGATTCTGAGAGTCTTTTCGATCTCGTCCACGATGACGGGGGCGAGGCCTTCATAGGGTTCGTCCAGAAGCAGCACCTTGATGTCACGGGCGAGCGCGCGGGCGATGGCGAGCATCTGTTGTTCGCCGCCAGAGAGTGTGACGCCCTCCTGTTTGCGGCGCTCACGCAGGCGGGGAAAGAGATCGTAGAGACGATCCAGAGACCAGCCCACGGGTTCCACGATCTGCGCCAGTTGCAGGTTTTCCTCAACCGTGAGTCCCGGGATGATGCGGCGATCTTCCGGCACAAGCGCGATGCCTTTCACGGCGGCCTCATAGGAGGTCATCGTGTGCAGGTGGTCGTGGTCGAGCCAGATCTCGCCATGGGTGACAGAGGGGCTGTCAAGGCGGGCGAGCGCGCGAAGGGTCGAGGTCTTGCCCGCGCCGTTCCGGCCCAGAAGGGCGAGGATTTCGCCCTCGTGGATGTTAAAGGTGACGCCCTGCACGATGTAGCTTTCGCCGTAATAGGCGTGCACGTCCCAGGCGGAGAAAAACGCGGGGGCGGTGGTGGCGTGATTGGCGTTGGGATTGAATTGTTCCGTCATGACTTACACCTGCTGCGTTTCGCCCAAGTAGGCTTCTTTGACTTTGGGATTGCCTTTGATGTTGTCGGGGGTGTCCTCGACCAGAGGCGTGCCCTGGGCCAGAACAGTGATCCGGTCGGCGAGAGAGAAGACCACATGCATGTCGTGCTCGATGATGGCGATGGTGATGTCGCGTTTCTCTTTGATCTCTTTCAGAAGCGCGATGGTGTTGTTGGTGTCCGCCCGCGCCATGCCAGCGGTCGGCTCATCCAAGAGAAGGAGTTTCGGCTCCTGTACCAGGCACATGGCGATCTCAAGGCGGCGTTTGTCGCCCCGAGACATCGACGAGGCGATCATGTCGAGTTTCTCCAACATGCCGACATCCGAGAGCATGGCCTCCGCCTTGGCGATCAGATCGCCCTCATGTTCCATCGCCTCGATGGCGTGCATCCGGAACGACCCGTCGCGTTTGGCGAAACAGGGGATCATCATGTTTTCCATCACGGTCAGGTCGCCGAAAATCTCCGGGGTCTGGAACACGCGAGAGATGCCCATTTGGTTGATCTCATGGGGTTTTCGACCCAAGACAGAGGCGCCGTTAAAGGTGACGGAGCCTTCGTCCGGGATGAGTTTGCCGACAAGACAGTTCAGCAGCGTGGATTTTCCCGCCCCGTTGGGGCCGATGATGGCGTGGACGGTGTTTTCCTGAACGGAGAGGTTCACATCGCCCAGGGCCTGAAGACCGCCGAACCGTTTGCCCACACCTTTGACTTCTAGAATACCCATGTTCATTCTCCTGCAACGCGTTTGCCGGGATCGGGACGGTGTTCCGGGTCCGGGTTGTCGTATTTGTCGCGCTTCTGCGAGCCGTGTTTGACGCGGGTGGCAATGCGTTTGATGCCTTCGATCAGACCGCCGGGCAGGAAGGTCACGACCAGCATGAAGGTCACGCCGAGGGTGAGGTGCCAGCCTTCGCCGGTGAAGCGGGCAAAGACCCAGATCACCACATCTTCGAGCCCATCGGGCAGCCAGTGGAACCAGCCGTGCAGAACGCTCTCGTTGATCTTGGAGAAGATGTTCTCAAGATATTTGATCACGCCCGCGCCCAGAACCGGCCCCATCAGGGTGCCTGCGCCGCCGAGGATGGTCATGATCACCACCTCGCCAGAGGCGGTCCAGAGCATCCGGTCGGCGCCCGCAAGCGGGTCCATCGCGGCCAAAAGCCCGCCAGCGAGACCGGCGTACATGCCGGAGATCACGAAGGCCGCCAGAGTGTAGGGCTTGGGATCAAGGCCGGTGTAGGTCATGCGTTGCTGGTTCGATTTCACCGCGCGAAGCATCATCCCGAAGGGCGAGCGGAACAGGCGGATCGCGACGTAAAAGGCGATGATCGCGATAAGGGCACAGAAGTAGTAGCCGACGTTAAAGGTAAAGACGCGGCCCAGAACTTCGAGCTTATACGAGCTGTTCATCGCCAGACCGAAGATGTTCGTCACCGGAAGGGAATTGCCGCTGGTGGCGCCATCCAAAATCCGCGGGTCGTCGAGGGCCAGTTGGAGACCCGTTTCGCCGTTGGTGAGGGGCGTCAGCACGGAATAGGCCATCTTGTAGGACATCTGCGCAAACGCCAGCGTGAGGATCGAGAAGTAAATCCCGGAGCGACGCAGAGAGATAAAGCCGATCGCGGCGGCAAAGAGACCGGAGACGATCATCGCGAGCAAGATCGCGGGGATCACATTCATGGTCAAAAGCTTCATCATCCAGACGGCGGCATATGAGCCGATCCCGAGAAAGGCCGCATGGCCAAAGGACAGGTAGCCCGTGAGACCGAAGAGGATGTTAAAGCCCACCGCGAAGATGCCGAAAATCGCGATTTTCTGCATCAAATCGGGGTAACCGCCGTTGAATTGCGCAAGCTCGGAGCCTTCTGCGAAGGGTTGCAAGAGGATCGGCGTCGCCATGGTCAGGGCAATCACGATCAGGAGAAACGAGGTGTCTTTTTTGTTCAATCCAAGCATGTCTTAGTCCTCCATCACGCCTTTTTTGCCCATCAGACCGCGCGGACGGGTCAAGAGGATCACGATGGCCACGAGGTAGATGATGATCTGGTCGATCCCCGGAACGATGGCCTTGATGCCGTTCATCGAGGCAAAGCTCTCAAGGATGCCGAGGAGGAAGCCTGCCGCCACAGCCCCGGGCAGAGAGCCCATGCCACCGACCACAACCACGACGAAGCAGAGCACCAGAAAATCCATGCCCATGTGATAGTTGGGCGAGAGGATCGGCGCGTACATCACGCCCGCGACCCCCGCGACGGCGGCGGCGAGGCCGAACATGATGGTGAACCGCCGGTCGATGTTGATGCCCAAAAGGCCCACGGTTTCCCGGTCCGCCATACCGGCGCGCACAACCATCCCAAAGGTGGTGAATTGCAGGAAAGAGAACACGCCCCCGATGACCACGGCAGCAAAGCCGAAATAGATCAGACGCCAGTAGGGATAGATGATCACGTTCGGATCAAAGCCCAGCATCGCGCCGAAATCGAAGGAGCCCTTGAACGCATCCGGGGCAGGGGTCGAGATCGGGTTCGCGCCGTAGAAATACTTGATCACCTCCTGGAGCACGATGGCGAGGCCAAAGGTCACGAGGATCTGGTCGGCATGCGGACGTTTGTAGAAGTGCTTGATGAGGCCGCGCTCCATCGCAAAGCCCACCGCGATCATGATCGGGATCGAGAACAGGATCGCCAATGGCACCGCCCAGTCGATGATCGCGCCTCCGAACTCCGGTCCGAACCACGCCTCCACATAGGGGGTTTTCACCTTGAGCGGCTTGCCGAGAAAGTCGGTGCGGGTCGGATCGACCGTCTCGAAGGAAATGTTGAGGATGCGCGACAGGGTCACGGCACAAAAGGCGCCGATCATGAAGATCGCGCCATGCGCAAAGTTCACCACGCCCAACGTGCCGAAGATCAGCGTCAGCCCGAGCGCAATGAGCGCATAGGCCGAGCCCTTATCCAGCCCGTTCAGCAATTGAAGAAGGATGGTTTCCATGGTCCCACCTGTTGGATGTTCCGGCACTAAGGAGGCCCGAAAGGTTAGCTGTCACGTCGGTCGGGCGTATCTTTCCCGTGCTCGCGCCGAAGGTCTCGACGCGAGGTTGGGGGGAGAAGGCCCGGCACGGAGCACAAGCAGCCCGCGCGCGGTGCGACGTGAAGAGAAAGGGCGCGCCCGCCGTTCTTACGGTTCAGGCGCACCGCAGGTTGCCCGTGCGGAGGGGCCGAGGCAGCCCGCTCCGATGCGTGGGAAACTTAGCCTGCGTTGCACTCGCCCAATGCGCCACCGGCGAACATCGGGTGATCCGGTGCGTAGGTGACCTGAGCGGCCGGGGTGACTTCCACAACTTCCAAAAGGTCGAACTCGGAGGTCGGGTTTTCTTTCCCGCGCACGATGAGCACGTCTTTGAAGCACTGGTGGTCGTCGGCTCGATAGAGCGTCTTGCCGTTGCCCATCCCGTCGAACTCGAACCCTTCGAGGGCTTCGACCACGGCGCAGGGGTTGAACGAGCCTGCGCGGGCCACAGCGTCGGCATAGAGCAGGGTCTGCACGTAGCAGGTGTGCGCGGCCTGAGACGGCGGGAAGCCGTATTTGGTGCCGAACGAGCGGGTAAAGGCCTGAGAGCCTTCGTCCTGCAGCGACCAGTGCCAGCCGGTGGAGCCCACGATGCCTTTGATGTTTTCACCCGCACCGCGTGCCATGAGGCGCGAGAAGAGCGGGACAACGATTTCAAAGTTCCGGCCGTTGACCATTTTCTCCCGCAGGCCGAATTGCACGGCGTTGGTGAGAGAGTTGACCATGTCGCCGCCGTAGTGGTTCAGCACGAGCACGTCGGCATCCGTCTGAAGCACCGGGGTGATGTAGGAGCTAAAGTCTCCCGCGCCCAAGGGCGTGCGGACTTTGTTCACGGTTTCCCAGCCGAGCGCCTCTGTGGCGGCGGCGATGGATTCCTCCTGGGTCCAGCCCCAGGTGTAGTCGGCGGTCAGGTGATAGGCTTTGCGATCGGTGCCGTAGCGGGCCGCGAGCACGGGCGCGAGCGCCGCACCGGACATATAGGCGTTGAAGAAGTGGCGGAAGCCATTCCGCTTCTTGTCCTTGCCGGTGGTGTCGTTGGAGTGGGTGAGACCCGCCATAAAGATCACGACGGCCTCTTGGCAGAGGCCCTGAACAGCGATGGCCACGCCGGAGGACGAGCCGCCGGAGATCATGATGGCGCCGTCTTTTTCGATCATCGACTTGGCGGATGCGCGGGCGGCGTCGGATTTCGTTTGCGTGTCGCCGGTGACATATTCGACTTTCTTGCCGAGGATGCCGTTGCCTTGGAGCGCTTTGGAGCTGAAGGTGTTGAGCATGCCGCCGTCACCCTCGCCATTGAGGTGCTCGACCGCAAGCTGGAAGGCGCGCAGTTCGTCAGCGCCCTCATCGGCATAGGCACCGGACTGGGGCACGTTGAAGCCCAGCGTGACGGTGCCGCCCATCGGTTCGTTGGTGAACGCATGCGCGCCGGATGTGAAGATTGTCGGCAGCGCGAGACCTGCGCCTGCAACGGCACCGGTTTTGAGAACACGGCGGCGCGTCAGATCGGTGTTGGACATGTAGGTTCCTCCCTGATGTTTTTTCCTCCAGCGCCGACCGGACGTCCTCCCCGATGCCCGGTGGCGCTTTCGACCGGGGTCACAGAAGTCTGTAAACACGGTGGGGGTATTATTGGGTAGGAGGGGAAAACACAGCAACAAGTGCTTTTATAATAAAGATTTTCCTGTTAAAAAATTCACGATACAATGGTATACATTGTTAAGGCATTTTCCCGCAGGTGCAGAAACGCGGCTTTTGCGGGCGCGGAAAGAGCCTGAAAAGGAACGGGATTTTATTTCGCAGGTGAGGCATCGCCTCAGGGAGAGATCATGACACGATCCGCACTGACAGGCACGCGCATTCGGGAACGGCGTACCTTGGAGGGGGTGAAACAGGCCGATCTGGCCCGCACCGTCGAAATTTCGCCCGCCTATCTCAACCTGATCGAACACAATCGCCGCAGAATCGGCGGCAAGCTTTTGGTCGATATTGCGCGGGCTTTGGGTGTCGAACCCTCGGCCCTGACCGAGGGGGCAGAGGCCCCGCTGATGGAGGGATTGCAACACGCCGCCAGTCAGGTGCCACAGCGAAAGGACGTGGTCGGCAAGCCCATCGCGGAGCCGGAGACTGATCGCAGTGAGGAATTCGCCGGACGGTTTCCCGGCTGGGCCGCGCTGGTCGTGGCGCAAAAGGAACGGATCACCGCACTGGAACGCCGGGTGGAGGCCTTGAACGACCGTCTGGCACATGACCCGTTTCTCTCTGACAGTTTGCACGAGGTGCTCTCGACCGTGACGGCGATCCGGTCGACCGCGGGCATTCTCAACAATGCGGGCGAGATCGACCGCGATTGGCAGGCGCGCTTTCACCGCAACCTCTATGAGGACAGTCAACGCCTCGCCGAAGGGTCTCAGGCGTTGGTGAGTTATCTCGACAGCGTCGGCCAATCCGAGGACACGCTCAGTTCGCCGCTCGAAGAGGTGGAGAGCTGGCTCAAGGAGCGCGATTTTGCCCTGCCAGAGCTGGAACGCGGGCAGATGCCCGACCTCTCTGAGGACGCAGGGCTCCGGTCCCCGGCGGCACGGCAATTGGCGCGGCGTTGGGTGCTGCGCGCACGGGCGGAGGCGGAAAAGATGCCGCTCGCCATGGTCGAGGGGCTGATGGCGGACCACGGTCCCGATCCGGCGGCTTTGGCGCAGGCGACAGGGGTGGATCTCTCGGCGGCCATGCGCAGACTGGCCTCCGTGCCAACGGGGGCCGGGCGTCCGCCGATGGGCTTGGCGATTTGCGATGGTTCCGGCGCGCTCACCTACCGCAAACCGATCGACGGCTTTGCCCCGCCCCGGTTTGGCGCGGCGTGCCCGCTCTGGCCGCTCTATCAGGCGCTCTTGCGGCCCATGGTGCCGATCAAGCGCATCATCGAGCAACAGGGCCAACCCGCGCGGCGCTTTCTCTCATACGCCATCGCCCAGCCACAAAAGCCCGACCGCTTCGATGGGCCGGAAGTGGTCGAGGCCACGATGCTCTTTCTCCCGCTGGATCAGGTGGGCGTGCAGGCGCGTGAAGACGAGGTCTTTGGCATCGGCACCTCCTGCCGCGTCTGCGCCCGCACCGGGTGCTCCGCCCGTCGGGAGCCGTCTTTGGTATTGAAAGAGCCGGAGGAGGATTGAGGGGGCGTTGAACTCTGTGTCGTGCCCTTTGAGGAGGCGGAGATATCCGTCTGTCCGCCAGAAGGAAGGCGAAAGCTCATAGAAACGCGATAAAGCGCATGGTGAGACAGGACACTTGCGGACCGTTTGAGGGCGGGCAAGCGAGGTCAAGAGAAAGACGGGTGCCGTTTCACCAAAATTTTGACACCCGCGCGACAAACGGCCATAAGGTTTGACACACGAGGGGGAGAGAGATGGGTATGGGCAAACGCGTGCTCTTGATCGAGGATGAGCCAAACATCATCGAGGCGATCCGTTTTATTCTCTCGCGCGACGGTTGGACCGTCGAAACACATTCAGATGGGGCGACCGCTGTCGAGGCGGTCTCGCGCAAGACCCCGGATATTGTCATCCTCGATGTGATGCTCCCGAACAAATCCGGCTTTGACATCCTGCGCGAGCTGCGCGCGGACATGGCCCATGCGGAGCGGCCCGTTCTCATGCTCACGGCGCGTGGTCAGAAAAAGGACCGCGATATGGCCGAAGCGGCGGGCGTGTCGCATTTCATGACCAAGCCTTTCTCCAACACCGAAATGCTCGATGTCGTCCGGCAGTTGGCCGGAGGTGGCGATGCCTGAGAGGCGGATGCCGCTCTATCTCGCGCGCGCCTCATATCGGCGGCGCCGGTTGATTGATGCGCTGCGCCTTCTGCCGTTTCTCCTGTTCGGATTGTGGCTCCTGCCGCTCTTGTGGGGCGGGGAGGGCACGGATCAGCCCGTGGGCGCGGGCGCGCGGGGCTTTGTCCATGTCTTTGTCATCTGGGCCTTGGGGCTCATTGCCGCCGCCTGGCTGGCGCGGCGGTTGCGGCACGCGGACGGCCCGGCGGAGCCTTTGAGTTCCGGGCAGGAGCCGGACTGATGCTCAGGTTCAATATTCTTGTTCTGGCTTGTCTGTCCTACGCGACCTTTCTCTTTGTTGTCGCCTTTTGGGCCGAGAAACGCGCGGAGCGGGGGCAGGTCGGCTGGCTGCGCTCGCCCTTGGTCTACACGCTCTCCTTGTCGGTCTATTGTACGGCTTGGACCTTTTACGGTGCTGTGGGCTACGCGGTGCGCTCGGGTCTGGAGTTCGTGACGATCTACCTCGGGCCGTCTCTCATGATGATCGGCTGGTGGTGGATCCTGCGCAAACTGGTCAGGATCGGGCGCACGCATCGCATCACCTCTGTCGCGGACCTGATTTCCTCGCGCTATGGCAAGTCGAACACGTTGGGCGTGCTCGTCACTTTGCTCGCCGTCATTGGCACGACGCCTTATATCGCGCTGCAACTTCAATCCGTCGCCACCTCCTTCGCCGTCTTCGGGGTCAACGATCCGACGGGCGCGATTGAAACGGACCTCGACAAGACCGCGCTTTGGGTGGCGGCGGGGCTCGCGCTTTTCACGATCTTGTTCGGCACCCGCAACCTCGACGCCAACGAGCGCCATCACGGGGTGGTGACGGCCATCGCGCTTGAGGCCATCGTAAAATTCGTCGCACTGGTCGCGGTGGGGGTTTTCGTCGTCTGGGGGCTGACCGATGGCTGGGGCGACCTGATCGCGCGGATCGACGCCTCGCCGATTGCGACCCATCCGATTTCCGGCACCCGCTGGGTCACCATCACCATGCTGTCGGCGGCGGCGCTCATCACGCTGCCGCGGATGTTTCAGGTGCTCGTGGTGGAGAATTCTGACGAAACCCACCTCTGTACAGCGGGTTGGGTATTTCCGCTCTACCTCTTTGGCATGTCCCTCTTCGTGATCCCGATTGCCGTGGTGGGGTTGCAAGTGCTCCCCGATGGATCGAACCCGGACATGTTCGTCCTCACCCTACCGCTCCATTACGATCAGAGGGTCTTGGCGACGCTCTCCTTCCTCGGCGGGTTTTCCTCGGCCACCTCCATGGTGATCGTCGCGGCGATTGCGCTTTCGACCATGGTGTCGAACCACATCGTCATGCCGATCTGGCTCAGTTCGCGCAAAGGCGGCGCGACCATGTCGGGGGATGTGCGTTCTCTCGTGCTCTACGCGCGGCGGCTGTCGATCTTTGGCGTGCTGGCCTTGGGCTATCTCTATTTCCATTTCTCCGGCGGGTCCGAGGCGCTGGCCTCCATCGGGATGATCTCTTTCACCGGCGTGGCGCAGGTCTTGCCCGCCATGCTCGGCGGCATCTTCTGGCGCGGGGCGACGCGGGTCGGGGCGATTTTGGGCGTCGTCTCCGGTTTTGTGATCTGGGCCTACACGATGTTTTTGCCGTCCTTTGGGATTGCGGCCGGGTTCACGCCGGAGCTGATGGCCGAGGGGCCGTTCGGGATCGCGCTGCTGCGGCCTCAGGCGTTGTTCGGGGTCCAGGGTGTCGATCCCGTGGTGCATGCGGTGTCCTGGTCGATGGCGATCAACACGCTGATTTTCATCATCGGCTCGCTGTTCTCTTTCCCGCGCCCCGTCGAGCGGCTCCAAGGCGCGCAATTTGTCAATGTGTTTGAACACTCCGGCTCCGCGCGCGGCTGGTCGCACGGCTTTGCCGAGGCCGAAGACCTCTTGGTCATGGCGCAGCGGATTTTGGGCGCCTCCGAGGCGCAGGCGCTGTTTCACATCGAGGCAGAGCGGCAGGGCAAGGACGGCTATCTCCCCGATGCGACGCCCGAGTTCATCGAACGGCTGGAGCGCGAATTGGCGGGCTCCGTGGGCGCGGCGACGGCGCATGCCATGTTGGCCCAGATCGCGGGCGGGGTGCTTGTCTCGGTCGAAGACCTGATGGCTGTGGCGGATGAAACCGCGCAGATGATGGAATATTCCAGCCAGTTGGAGATCAAATCCGAGGAACTCTCGCGCACCGCGCGCCAGCTTCGCGAAGCCAATGAGAAACTCACACAGCTTTCGATCCAGAAAGACGCGTTTCTGAGCCAGATCTCGCACGAGTTGCGCACGCCGATGACCTCCATCCGGGCGTTCTCGGAAATTCTGCGCTCCGCCGGGAAAGACGGCTCGCTCGACCCGGAAAGTTTGGAGCGGTTCTCCACCATCATCCACGACGAGGCGCAGCGTCTGAGCCGCCTCTTAGACGATCTGCTGGACCTTTCTGTCCTGGAAAACGGCACGGTCACGCTCAATTGGGCGCGCACCAACCTGCATGACGTGATCGACCGGGCGATGGACGCCGCGACGCAGGGGCGCGATGGTGTGGGCATCCGTGTGATCCGCCAAGACATGTCCGAGCATATCGCTATGGAGACCGACCCCGACCGTCTCGCGCAGGTGATCATCAACCTCGTGACCAACGCGCGCAAATATTGCGACGCGGCCAATCCGACGCTCAAGATCAACGTACGACGGGTGATGGACGACCGGGTGCAGATAGATTTCATCGACAATGGCACGGGTATTCCGGTCGAAAAGCAAACGGTGATCTTCGAGAAATTCTCGCGCATCACGGACCACGCCAAGGCCGGGGGCGCGGGGCTTGGACTGGCGATTTGCCGGGAAATCATGACCAACCTTGGGGGCAGCATCGCCTACCTGCCGGGGCAGGGCGGGACGGCCTTTCGTCTGGAGCTTCCGCGGGTGCGGGTGCGCGAGGGCGGCTGATCCCGCGTGACCTCCGCGCGACGGTTTTCCGCCCGGGATCAAGGATTTATTTACTTTAAGGCGCGACAAAGAGAGAGACATATCCACCGTTTCACCAGACGGCTCACTCCATCTCAGGGACCAAGGCCCGCCGCATGTCCGATGCCGATATTATTTCCGCGATGCGCCGAAAGGCCGGGGTCGGGCGCCCGCCGCCCGATGTTCAGCCGATGTCCGCGGAGAAGGCGCTTCGCGTTGCCACGGCGAAGGCGGCGGAGGATGTGCTGGGCCTGCCGCTTTTGGCCACGGCGGTCGAAGAACGGCAAAGCGCCATTTCCCGCCTGCCGGACGACATCCCGGAGTATGCGCTTTTGTCCCTGCTCGAAGGGCCGGGGGAGACCTATGGCCTCCTGGTGATGGACAAAAACACCGTCTCCGCCATTGTCGAACAGCAAACGGCGGGCAAGGTGTTGCCCCTCGTCCCCGAAAACCGCGCGCCAACGGCCACGGATGCGGTGATGTGCACCTCTGTCTGTGACCGGATGCTCTCGCTCTTTGCACAGGGCGTTGAGGCGGTCCCGAACCCGCCCGATGTGGCGGGGTTTCGTGTGGTGGCGCAGC
Source organism: Abyssibacter sp. (assembly GCA_964220165.1). Lineage (GTDB taxonomy): Bacteria > Pseudomonadota > Alphaproteobacteria > Rhodobacterales > Rhodobacteraceae > Celeribacter. The sequence goes on along the minus strand of CAXPTW010000036.1, from coordinate 17,083 downwards.
TCAAGGAAACCCGCTCCATCGCCATCGCCTTTGAGGACATTCCCTATCGTCGCTACCGGATCAGGTTGCGCCTCGGGCATGTCGGGCGGGAGGGCGAAATGCTCCTTGTCTTTCCCTGGTCGCGACCGCGCGTCTCTTCGGCCCAGACGGATGATTTTTCGACGTCGTTTCAGGATGTTGTGTTCAAATCCGAGGCCGTCCTCGACACCGTGCTGCACCGGGCCAGTTTGACGGTCGGCGAGGTGATGCATCTCGAAGTGGGCAGCGTGCTCCCGATCCCGCGAGAGGCCTTGTCCCGCGTCGAAGTGCGGGCGGACGGACGCCGGATCAGCCGCGCCTGTTTGGGTCAGATCAACGGCAAACGCGCGCTTCGACTCGTGCTCGGTGAGGATGAAGACGACGATCTTACGGGCAACATGTCGGCCCCTACGATGGGGGGCGCATCCGCGCTTGGGGCCGCCTCCGGTCCCCCGGCCTTGCCGCCCAATCTGCCGTCCTCCGCCGGAATGGAGGGTGATCTCCCACCTTTGGGCGATTTGTCGGCGATGGGCGATTTGCCCCCGCTGGGCGATCTCCCGCCCCTCGGGAATGGCTCCGATCTCGACTTTCCGCCGATCGGGGATCTCCCGCCTTTGGGGGCGGAGTAAGTCGCCGGTGACCCGCCGCCTGAGAGGCCGCCAGAGAGGCATCGAAATCGGTGCGCCTGTTGATGTGAATCAAGGCCCGGCGTAGGATTTGAGCGGATGCTTTTGACCTAGGGTCACATAAGGATCACCCAGGGAGGAGGAGCCGTCATGATCAACGTTGAAATGAGAAAGACTCAACTTCTGGCAAGGAAGGACGAGTTGACCCGTCGGCTTGAAGAGATCGACGCGGAACTCGATGCGCACCAGTCGAAGGACTGGGAAGAATTGGCCACTGAACGCGAAGGCGATGAGGTGTTGGAGGGCATGGGCGCTTCTGGGAAGGCGGAAATCGTGATGATTAATGCCGCATTGGAGCGCATTTCGACCGGAGAATACGGTTTTTGTGCGGTCTGCGGCGAAGAAATCAGCGCAGAGCGCCTGGATGTGCTACCCTATACTCCGATGTGCAAGGACTGCGCGGCCCGCGCGGCGGCGCACAAATAGACTGAAATCTTGCGTTATGGGAGGGGCAAGATGACCAAGGACAAAGACCAAAAGATTGACCGTATCGTGGATGATCTCGTGACAGATGAGAAAACCGCCGAGGCGCTCAAGACCAAATTGCATCAATCGCTGGACGGGGAGGGGGCGCACTACGCGCGGCCGGAGGCCTCGGACAACGGCGATGACGATATGTGGGACAATATGCCGGTCTAACGCCGATGCCGACCGGTGCATGCCGAGGGGGCACACGCTCCCTTGGCAGGCAGGCGGTCAAGCGGCATTGAACAGCAGACGGCATTGAACAGGAGGACGCCATGGCTTTTGAAGCTCTGAAAGCGCAAGTCTATATGATTTTGGACGAAATTTCCGCGCGTCCGGCAGATCGCCATATCCTACAGGAAAATCTCCGGGAAAAACTCGCGGAGCTGTCGGCACTCGGCCTGCCCTTGCCGGAAGACTTGGTGCGCCTGGAGGCGGAGTTGAAGGACGCCGCGGCGGACGATCTCTATCCTGAGACGTCCTGAGACCTCCTGATCCGCTTTGACGGCCCAAAAACCCAGTGATCCCCGCGCTTTGGCGTAAAACGGACCTTGCCAAGAGGTCGGGTGCTCCGCATGATGTGGAAAACCTGTGGATAACGCGTGACATCACAAGATCCCCCTCGGGCAGGATGCCCCTCAGGGATTGCACGGGGCACATCCACGACGCAGTGCGGGGGGCCTATGGGCGACGCTGATGTGACACCGGGGCGCCAGTCGCCGGAGACGCCGATTTCGGCCAAAGACAGCCTGACAACGACGACCGCGACCGAGGCGGACCGCCAAGCCCTGTTCGAACGTGACGGAGCCATCGGCCTGATCCGCCTCAATGCTCCGCCCGAGAACCGCCTGAGCGCCGCGATGCGCCGCGCCCTTGGTGAGGCGCTTTCTGAAGCGACACAGGACGCCGAGGTCAAGGCGATCGTGCTTGTGTCCTATGGCGCGTCGTTTTGCGCGGGCTTTCCCAATGAGACCCTGACCCAAGACCTGTCCGCGACCGCGACAAAAGACATCGCGGGGGCCGAATTGACCGCGCTTTGCGATCAGATCGAAGCCAGTCCCAAACCCGTGATCGCCGCCCTGCATGGCGTGGTCTCCGAGGCGGGCCTCGCGCTGGCGCTTGCCGCCCATTACCGCGTGGCGGGGCGCAACACACAGCTGATTGCCCCGGAGGTCCGTTTGGGCCTCGTGCCGACGGGTGGGGTCACGCAGCGGTTGCCCCGGCTGATCGGCGGGGCGGCGGCGCTTGATCTGATGCTTTCTGCCCGCCCGATGAATGCTGAGCGCGCCAAGGCGCTTGGGCTGGTCGATCAGCTCGGGGCGAAACGCGGCGGGGCAGAGGCGCTTGCGCTTGCCCGTGAGCTGATTGCCAAGGGAGAGGGGCCGCGCCCGACCCGCGACATGCGGCGGGGCTTTGATGAGGGGGCGGCCTATTTCCAAGCCGTGGCGGCCCGGCGCGCAGAGCTCAAGACCTAGCCAAAGCTGGCCCCCAAAGAGATCGTCGCCTGTGTCGAAGCGGCGATGATGTTGCCCTTTGAGGCCGGGCTGACGCGGGAGGCGGTGGCCCGCGCCGACAGTTTGGCCAGCCCGGAGTCGCAGGCGCTGCGTCACGCCGCCTGGTCCGAACGTCTCGCCGCGCGGCGACCACAGGGCGTGCCCGCCCCCGCGCCTGATAGCGTGGCGGTCACGACATTGGGCATCGTCGGGACCAGCGGCGTCGCCCTCGGCATGGCCGTCGCGGCGCTCGATCACGGGATCAAGGTGCGCCTGCTCGGCTCCTCTGCGGATGGGTTGGTGCAGGCCGAGCAACGGCTGAACGTGCTTTACACGCGGGCGTTTCAACAGGGCCAGATCACGGAGGCCACGCTAGAGGCGCGCAAATCCGCGCTGAGCTCCAGCCTCAAAATCGGGAGCCTGGCGGAGGCGGAGCTTGTGTTCGAGGCAACGGGCGGGGCGACGGAGACCCGCGCCCGGCTCTTGTCGCGGGTCGAGGAATTCCTCCCGGAGCATATCGTGCTTGCGACCGGAGCAGACCGTGGCTTTGCCAGTCTCGCCGGGGAACTCGCCCATCCGGAGCGGTTTTTGGGCCTCCATGTTTTTGCGCCGGTCCACGCGACCCGTGTGGTCGAAATCGTCCGTCCGCGCGCCGTCTCGAACGCGGCGCTCGTCTGTGCGCATGGCTTTGTGAAACAGATCGGAAAACTGCCGGTCACGCTTGGCCCCAAAGACGGGTTGATCGCCAACACACTGCAAGACAGCGGGTGGGCGGCGGTGGATGTCCTTTTGCTCATGGGCGCGCGTCCGGCGCAGATCGACCGCGCGATGCGGGACTACGGCTTTGCGGCGGGCCCGTGTGAGACGATGGATTCGCTTGGGCTGCGGCATCTTCGCGGCGCTGTGCCGCAATATCTTGCCGAGCTGGGCTTTGAGGGCCGCGCGTCCGGGCAGGGGTTCTTCACCTATGAGGGCGGCGTTCGTGGGGACGACAATCTCACCGAGGCGCAGCTGGTCGCGCTGCGCGATGAGGGGGGCATCCCGCCGCAGCGATTCACGGATCAGGAGATCGTCACGCGGCTCATCCTCGCCGAGGCGAACGCGGGCGCGCGCCTGTTGCAGAGCGGCGCGGTGGATCGGCCTGCGGACATTGATGTGGTGATGATGCTCGCCAAAGGCTATCCGCGCGACCGGGGCGGGCCGATGAAGGCGGCGGATATGATGGGGCTTTTGCAGGCCGAAAAACGTCTCATGTCTTATGAGACGGCGGCCCCGGATATTTGGGCCCCTGCGACACTCTGGCGCGATCTCGTGAAAAATGGCGATAATTTCGAAAAATTAAACTTTATCTGAGCTTTATTCGAAGGATTTCCTAGGTTTTTTGAGTTTTTGAAGCACGTAATCAGCGACTTTTCCTGGTTTTTCGCCGCGTCGCAGCTAGGTCAATATAAGCTCTCTGTTCTCTGTTGATCGAGATCAAGGTTTTGGCCGACTCGCTGACATATCCATATCTCGAGCGCAGTGATCCACACGTCAGCAGTCAGACACGGATCGCTGCATTCCTCCCGCGGACTCTCCTTCCGATCGTCCGCGCCGTATCCTGCCTTTTGTGCGTGGGCAGAATACCATACTGGCGTCGCAGGGTTTGCGTTTCTCCTGCGACGCCTCTTTTTTTGCCCGATCGTCTTTTCGTCCCGCGCGGATCTGCCGTCCTTCGTCGATAAGTCGTCCCAATGGCCATAAGAAAACCCCGGTGCGGTGGGGCACCGGGGTTCAAATCTCTGCGGCAAAACCGACGAAGAGGTCAGATCAGCCTTTTGCGGGAAGCGGCCCGATCATCATGACCATCTGGCGGCCTTCCATTTTCGGCATGTTCTCGATCTTGCCGATCTCTTTGGTGTCCTCGGCCACGCGTTCCAAAAGCTGACGGCCCAGATCCTGGTGAGCCATTTCGCGACCACGGAAGCGCAGGGTCACTTTCACCTTGTCGCCGTTCTCAAGGAACTTGACCACGTTGCGCATCTTGACCTGATAGTCATGCACGTCCGTACCGGGGCGGAATTTGACCTCTTTGATCTCGATGGTCTTTTGCTTCTTCCGGGCCTCGGATTCCCGCTTTTGCTGTTCGTATTTGAACTTACCATAGTCCATGATTTTGCAGACCGGCGGAGTGGCGTTCGGAGAAATCTCGACGAGATCCAATCCGGCCTCAGCAGCCATGTCCATGGCTTTTGCGGGGTGGACCACCCCGACGTTTTCGCCCTCAGCGCCGATCAGGCGGATTTCCGGTGCGCGGATGCGCTCGTTGATACGAGGTCCGGTGTCACGGGTCGGCGGGGCGTTATGCGGTCTGCGGGCTATGGGAAGCTCCTATCTGTGGTTAAAAAACTGGTTGCGGAAAAATAGGGCTTTCTGTCGCGTCTTTCAAGCCGCATTCGGCGGTAAGTCGCGTGGGGGAAAATCCAGTGACTTCCCCCCTTTAAAAGTGATGACCCGCGTGTCATATCCTCGGGTGTTCGGGGCAAAGCCCCAAGTTATTGGTAAGGACGAACACATGACCAATCGTATTTTGACCGGCGCACTTCTCACCGGGCTCGCGCTCTCGCTTGCAGCCTGTAAAGAAGAGGAAAAAGCCGCCGAAGACACCACCACAAGCTCCGTTGTTGAACAAGCCGCGGAAGCGGCCTCTGACGCGGCCACCGCTGCAACCGAGGCTGTTGAGGAAACCGCCGCTGAGATGACCGAAGCTGCGGAAGAGGCCGCTGAGGCGGCCACTGAGGCCGCGTCTGACGCCGTCGAAGCCGCCGCTGACGCCATCGAGGACGCAACTGACGCCGCAGCCGCCGCTGGCGAAGGTGCTGTTGAGGCCGCCGAAGAGGCTGCTGAAGCCGCTGTGGATGAGGCTGTCGAGGCCACTGACGCCGCCGCCGAGGCCGCGGACGCTGCTGCCGACGCCGCGACTGAGGCCGCCGCCGAGACCGCCGATGAGGCCATGGACGCCGCTGCCGATATGGCAGACACCGCCGCAGACGCCGCCGAAGCCGCTGCCGACACGGCAACGGACGCGGCCGCTGATGCCGTGGAAGCCGCTGCAGATACCGCAGACGCCGCAACGGATGCCGTGACCGAAGCCATGCCGTCTTTTGACATGGACGCCGCCGCCGAGGCGCTGAGCCTTGAAAACTTCGATCTCGATTCCGCGATTGAAATGGTCGAAGCCTCCGCGCTCTCTGATGAAGCGAAATCCACCATCACCACCGCGATGACCCAAGCCAAGGATAACCCCGAGCTTCTCGGCGCGATCCTGGAAAAAGCCCGCACGCTGATGGGTCTCTAAGCCCACCAGACCGACGTGGTCGAAAGAAAGAGCCGCGTAGGGGAGACCCTGCGCGGCTTTTTTCGTGTCTGCAGTCCTTTCGTGTCCGCAGTCATATTCCGGCCCGCAGTCTTTTTCGTGATCCAAATACTCAAAAGAAAACCCCGCGAGATCGCGGGGTTTCCAGAACTTCAAATCCAAGAGGCCTTAATCGACAAAGGCCTTTTCGACCACATATTCCTTCGGCTCGGAATTCGCGCCTTCGCGCAGGCCAAAGCCGTCGAGGATTTTCATGATGTCTTTGTTGAACGCGAGGTTGCCACAGACCATGCCGCGATCCGTCTCGGGGTTCATCGGCGCGATGCCGAGATCCTCGAACACCTTGCCGGAGGCGAGGTTGTCTGTGACGCGGCCCATGTGGTGGAACTCTTCGCGGGTCGTGGTCGGGTAGTAGCGCAGCTTGCCCTGTTCGATCTCGGACAGGATTTCGTCGCTCTTGATGTGCTCGACGAGCTGACGCCCGTACTCCAGCTCAGAGACCTCGCGGCAGGTGTGCATGAGGATGACCTCGTCGAACTTTTCGAACACCTCGGGTTCGCGCATGAGCGAGGCAAAGGGCGCGATGCCGGTGCCGGTGGCAAAGAACCACAGGCGCTTGCCCGGCAAAAGCGCGTCCACGACGAGCGTGCCGACGGGTTTCGGGCGCAGGATGATCTCGTCACCCGGCTGGATGTGCTGAAGACGGGAGGTCAGCGGGCCGTCCTGCACCTTGATCGAGTAGAATTCCAGATGCTCTTCCCAAGACGGCGAGGCGATGGAATAGGCGCGCAGCAAAGGCTTGGCCTTGCCGGTGGCCGGGTTCGGCTCGCCCATGAGGCCGATCATCACGAATTCGCCGGACCGGAACCGAAGGCTCGCTGGACGCTCCACCTTAAACGAGAACAGGCGGTCGTTCCAATGTTTGACCTCAAGCACCTTGGCGGCGTCGGGCAGGGTGGGGACGGGTTTGGATTTTGCTTCGGTCACTTGGCTCAGCTCGGTCATGTTCGTGTCTCGCGCCGTTTAAATGAATATATCCCATGTGCCTTTGATCTGAATCAGGATCGAGGCGGGGTGAGGATCGGACGCGGTGTCGCGCCCTTTGTGGCCCTTGGGGCCGAGGATCGCAAGCGCTTATGCGCCGCGTCTCAGCCGGGTCTGGTAGTCATGCGCCCGCCAGTCGGCCCGGGTGCGCCAGAGCGCCTCGGGCTGACGCGCGGCCAGCTCGTCAGAGATTTCCACCTCGTCAAAGCCGGACCGGCGCGCCATGGCGTATTGCTCACAGATCACATGGCCCGAGGCACGAAGACGCCCCTCATAGCCGGCAAGCCGCAACAGACGCGCGAGCGTAAAGCCACGACCGTCCGAGAAAGCCGGAAACTCGACCACGATGGCCGGGGCCGTCAGATGGGCCGTCAGATCGGTCGGATCGGTGTCAGACGCAAGCGTCACCCACGCGCCGGAATAATCCTCGGACACAAAGCCCTCGTCACGGATGAGAACAGTCATCATAGGTCTCCTTTGGTCGCGGTGGCGATGGGGCCACGCACGATTTTGCCATCCACGAAATGGATGCCGCATTCTGTTTTGTCTTCGCCTCGCCAACGTCCCGCGCGGGGGTCTTCGCCGGGGGCCACTTTCGACGTGCAGGGCGCACAGCCGATGGACGGATAGCCCTGCGCCACAAGCGGGTGGCGCGGCAGGCGGTTGTTGATCATATACTCGCGCACATCGTCCGGCGCCCAATGCGCCAGCGGGTTGATCTTGATCCGGTTGTCCCCCTCGTTCTCAAAGAAATCGAGCGTGGCACGGGTCGCGCCCTGAAACCGTTTGCGCCCGGTGATCCAGGCGTCAAACCCACCCAGAGCCTGTTGCAGCGGCACAGTTTTGCGCAGATCGCAGCAGGCGTCTTTGTTCGACAGGTGCAAAAGCCCCTCCGGGTCATGCGCCGCCACCCGCGCGGGCGAGGGTGAAATCCGTCGCACGTCGCGGAGGTCGAGTTTGTCAATCAGCTCAAGCTGGTAGTCGATCGTCTCTGGAAACAGCATCTCCGTGTCGATGAAGATCACTGGCGTGTCCGGCTTCATCACAGAAATCATGTGCAGCAGCACCACGGATTCCGCACCAAACGACGACACGAGGGCGATCCGGCCCAACTCCCGGTCCCGCAGCGCGAGATCGAGGACGGAGGTGGCCGAATGGTTCGCGTAGCGCGCGTTGAGACGCGCGACGCGGGTATCGACCGTGCCGAATTCCTCTCTCAAGGCAAGATTATGCTGCATTCGCTTTTTCCTCTTTCGGAGGATAGAGCGCGTCCTTGAACGGGGCCATGCCGAGGCGGCGGTAGGCGTCGAGGAAGGTCTCCTCCGGCCCATCGCGCAGGTCGAGATAGGCGAACAGGATGCGCTCGATCGCGGGCACGATCTCGTCATAGGCAAAGCCCGGACCCGTGCGGTCGCCGATCACCATGTCCTCGGTCGCGTCGCCGCCGAGCGTGATCTGGTAGTTCTCCACACCCGCGCGGTCGAGGCCGAGAATGCCGATGTGACCGACGTGGTGGTGACCACAGGCGTTGATGCAGCCGGAGATTTTGATCTTGAGCGGGCCGATTTCGTGTTCGAGTTTCAGCTCTTCGAACCGGGTCGCGATGCCTTGCGCCACCGGGATCGAGCGGGCCGTGGCCCGCGCGCAGTAGTCCATACCGGGGCAGGCGATGATGTCGCTCACCAGACCGATGTTCGCGGTCGCGAGACCCGCCTCTTTGAGCGCGGCGTGGATCGCCGGCAGGTCGGATTTATGAACATGCGGCAGGATGACGTTCTGCTCATGCGAGATGCGCAGCTCGTCATGGCCGAACTGGCGGGCCAACTGCGCCATCACGCGCATCTGATCTGCGGAGGCGTCACCCGGCGTCTGGCCCGGTTCTTTGATCGAGATGGTCGCAATCGCATAGCCCGGCGCCTTGTGGGCGCTCAGGTTGGTGTCGGCCCAGGCACGGAACACCGGGTCGGTCTCATAGGCGCTGTCAAAGGCGTCGGTCGGCGCGTTGCGGAAAGCAGGCGCGGCGAAATGGGTTTCGATTTCGCGCAGCATCTCCGTGTCGATGCCACCGAACGCCTGTTTGACTTGCGCAAAACGGGCTTCGACGCGCTCTTGGATCTCCTCAATCCCGTGCTCATGCACGGTGATCTTGATCCGGGCTTTGTACTTATTGTCGCGACGGCCCAGGAGGTTCCAAACGGAGACAGTGGCTTCCAGATAGGGCAGCAGGTCTTCGAAGGCGACCCACTCCTTGAGCACCTTACCGACCATCGGCGTGCGGCCCAAACCGCCGCCCACGATGATCTGTGCGCCCAGCTCGCCGTCCTGTTCGCGCAGGTAGAGGCCGATGTCATGGGCTTTGATCACGGCACGGTCGGCTTTCGCGCCGGAGACCGCGATTTTGAATTTGCGCGGCAGGAACTGGAATTCCGGGTGGTCCGTCGACCACTGGCGGATCAGCTCGGCGACCGGACGCGGGTCGGCAACCTCATCGGCGGCGGCACCCGCGAAATGGTCGGCGGTCACGTTGCGGATCGTGTTGCCGGAGGTCTGGATCGCATGCATTTCGACGTCCGCCAGATCGGAGAGGATCGCGGGCACGTCGGGCAGTTTCGGCCAGTTGTACTGGATGTTCTGGCGCGTGGTGAAATGGCCATAGCCGCGGTCATAGGTCTCCGCGATATGGGCAAGCTGATCCATCTGGCGCGACGACAGCGTGCCATAGGGGATCGCCACGCGCAGCATGTAGGCGTGGAGTTGCAGATAGAGCCCGTTCATCAAACGCAGCGGACGGAATTCGTCCTCGGTCAGCGAGCCGTCGATACGGCGGGCGACCTGAGCGGAGAATTGCGCGACACGTTCCCGGACGAAGGCCTCGTCAAAATCGTTGTACTTATACATTGGCGGTGGCCTCTTGTTTTCCGTGGAAATAGTTGGACGGTCCGGTGCGGCGGAAGTCTTCGCGGAAATGCGTCGGCTCCGGGCCGTGCTCGCCAAGCTTCACGTCGGTGAGATAGGCGCCGACGGCCATCCCGTCTTTCGCAGCCTCTGCCAATGCGGCCTCTGCGGCCTCTGCTTCCGTGAAAGCACGGGCTTGGCGCAGGTCGCGCACCCACTGGCCCTCATGGGACATGTAGATGACATCGCCTTCCAAAAGGGCGTTCGCGGTGATGGCTTTGGGCGTAAAGGGACGCGGCATGGCTTCTTTCCAACTTGCGATTTCTTGTACATAATTTAGAACATTGTCCTAAGATTGGGCTATGGGGTTCGGGAAATAAGGATGATTGTTCCTCCCCCGTGAGGCGCACAGACCGGAATTCCGTCAAAAAGAGGAAAAGCGAAATGGCAGACCAGATCGACGCGATGGATCGGAAAATTCTGGGGGAGCTTCAGAAGGATGCGAGCCAGTCTCTGGACGAAATCGCCCGAAAAGTCGGCTCATCGAAGACCCCCGTGTGGAATCGCATCCGCAAGATGAAGGATGCGGGCGTCATCGGGCAGCAGACGGTGATCCTGGACCCGGAGAGCCTCGGGCTTGAGGCCTGTTTCTTTGTCCTCGTGCGCACCAGCGCCCATGAGGCGGGCTGGCAGGAAAAATTCCTGCAAGTGCTGCAAAGCCGTCCGGAAGTGTTAGAAGCGCACAGGCTCGCGGGCGAGATCGACTATATCCTCAAGGTCCGGGTGAAAAACGCCAAGGCCTACGACGACTTTTATCAGGCGCTGATCGGGGAGGTGTCGATCTACAACGTCACGGCGCTTCTGTCGATGGAAGAGATCAAATCGACGACCGAGCTTCCGTTGTGACCGCCGGGGGTTTTGCACCCCCGGACCCCCGCAGGATATTTTGAGACAAAAGAAAAGGCGCAGCGGAAAACCGGTGCGCCTTTGATCCGAGATAGGACTGACTTAACGGTTGCCCGACCGCGCGAACAGGCCCGCATCTTCTGCTGCCTTGCGCAGCGCGTTGGATTTGTTGACGGTTTCTTGGTACTCGCCCTCGGGCGAGCTGTCGTAAACGACGCCGCCGCCCGCTTGGATGTAGAGCTTTTCGTCCTTGAGGACGGCGGTACGGAGCGCGATGCACATGTCCATGTCGCCGCCTGCGGAGAAATAGCCCACGCCGCCACCGTAGACGCCGCGTTTCTCGGGTTCCAGCTCGTCGATGATCTCCATCGCGCGCACTTTCGGGGCACCTGAGACGGTGCCTGCGGGGAGGCCTGCGAGCAAGGCAGAAAGCGCATCCTCATCGTCGCGCAGCTCGCCGACCACGTTGGAGACGATGTGCATGACGTGGGAATAGCGCTCGATGATGAATTCCTCGGTCGGATGCACCGTGCCGATCTTGGACACCTTGCCGGTGTCGTTGCGGCCCAGATCCAAGAGCATCAGGTGTTCGGCGAGTTCCTTTTCATCGGACAACAGGTCTTCTTCCAGCGCCTTGTCCTCGGCGGGTGTCGCGCCACGTTTGCGGGTGCCGGCGATGGGGCGGATGGTGACCTCATTATCGAACACGCGCACAAGGATTTCGGGCGACGCGCCGATGATCTGGAAGCCACCGAAGTTGAAGAAGAACATTAAGGGCGACGGGTTTGTGCGCCGCAGAGACCGGTAAAGCGAGAAGTGCGGGAGCGGGAAGTCCTGCGTCCAGCGCTGTGCGGGCACGACTTGGAAGATGTCGCCCGCGGTGATGTATTCCTTGGCTTTTTCCACGGCGGCTTTGTAGCCCTCATGGGTAAAGTTCGAAACGGCAGGCGGGGCGACATAGGCCTCGCCCATCTCGTGACTGGCCTCAGAGGGCGCGCGTTCGAGATCGCGCAGCGCATCCATGACGCGCTCGGCGGCCTGCGCGTAGGCGGCCTTGGCCGACAGGCCGGAGTCGGTCCAGGCGGGGGACACGAGGATCACGTCGCCTTTGACCCCATCGAGGATCGCCACAAGAGAGGGGCGCATCAGCACCGCATCGGGCAGGCCGATGGGATCGGGGTTCACATTGGGCAGATGTTCGACCAGACGGATCATGTCATAGCCGAGATAACCAAAGAGACCGGCGGCGGCACCCGGCAATTCGTCCGGGATGTCGATCCGGCTCTCGTCGATCAGCGCGCGGATCGAGGCCAGCGGGTCTTTGTCATCGACCACATAGGCGTCCGGGTCGAACCGGGCATTGCGGTTGATGGAGGCGACGGCGTCCCCCCCGGTGCCTTCGCATTTCCAGATCAGATCGGGTTTCATGCCGATGATCGAATAGCGCCCGCGCACCTCACCACCCGTCACAGATTCGAGCATGAACGTGTCGGTGCGCGCACCCGCGAGTTTGAGCATGATCGAGACCGGGGTGTCGAGGTCGGCTGCGACCTTGGCGTAGACCAGTTGGTTTTTGCCAGCGGAATACCCCGTTTCAAACGCGTCGAAGGTGGGAATGAGCGTCGCCATAACCGTCGTCTTTCTCTCTTTGCCCCTGTGTCGGGCTTAGTTCATTTGGCTGTGCACCGCGTTGAGGGCGGTCTGGTTGACCGTGACCCCTTCGCGCGCACGCAGCGCCGCGCCAAACGCCTCGATCACATCCGTGGCTGCGCCCTGCGCGGCGGAGGTGATGTAGCTGTCTGCGATGGCCAGATTGTCGTCCGTGGTGGCCGGGGCCTCGATCGCCTCAAGACGGGCGATCACGACACGGTTCTCGCCCGTGATGAGCGTGGTGCCACCGGCTTGCAGGCCGGGGGCAAAGACCGCGTCCATGAACCCCTCGGGCATGGTGGACATGAAATCCTGACGGGTGATGCCTTCAAAGCGTTCCACCGGGAGGCCAAGCTCCTCAATGGGGGTGCCTGCGGCGACATCGGTTTCATAGGCCTCGGCACGCGCCATAAGCGCCTCGGTCACGGCGTTGGCCTCCCAATCGGCGGCGACCTGATCGCGCACATCGTCGAGCGGCTTGATCCGGGCATCGACGATCTCGTCGAGACGCAGCGCAAAAACGCCACCGTCCGAAAGCTCGATGATCTCCGGGTAATCGTCCATGGTCACGGTCTGGGCGGCCTGTTGGAACGCGGTGTAAGCGGCAATCCCGCCCTCGCTCTCGGCGCTCCAGTCGATGGTGCCAAGCTCCATCTGGGTCTCATTGGCGAGGTCTTCGAGCGTGTAGCCCTCTGCCAGATCGTTGTCGAACTCTTCGAGCTGATCGGCAATCATCCGGGTCGCGGCGTCGACGGACATCTGGCGGGCGATTTCGGCGCGCGCATCTTCGAACGGCACCTCATGGCCCTCGAACGTGCCGTTCACACGAAACAGCGCCGGGCCAAGATCGGTTTCCACAGGGCCAACAACACCGGTGCCCTCAAGACCGAACACAGCCGCACCGGCCGCGTCCAGATCGTCCTCGGACACATCGCCCATATCGACATCCAAAAGCGCCAGACCGCGCGCGGTCACCTCGTCCTCGAATGTGGTTTCGCCCGCTGCGATACGGTCGGCGGCGGCTTGGGCCTCGTCGGATGTGCCAAACACGATGCGCTCGACCAGGCGGCGCTCCGGCTGGACAAAGCTTTCGATATTGGCGTCGTAAATCTCGCGCAACGCCGCGTCATCCAGCTCGACACTGTCGGTCAGCATCGCGGGCGTGAGCCAGGCGTAGGTGATGCGGCGGGCTTCTGGCGCGGTGTACATCTCGGGGTTGGCGTCATACCACGCCTGAATGTCGGCCTCACCCGCGATGGGCAGACCTGTGTCCAACATCTCCGGCGTGAGGGTCGCGACGCTCAACGTGCGGCGCTCACCGAGCCAATCGACCACAACCTGACCGTAAGAGGGCGGCATGGTGATCCCGGTCGCCAAAGCGCCGGTGAGGATTGCGCGGGCGGCGTCCTTACGCAGGTTCGCTTCGAACTCGCCTTCGTTCATGTTGTTGCGGCGCAAAAGGTCTTTGTAGGTCGCGGTGTCGAACTGGCCGTCGATCCCGGTGAACGCATCCATGGCACGCAGCTCGCGGCGCACGGCCTCATCGCCCACGGACAACCCAAGACGCGCGGTCTCGGCATCAAGTGCGGCCTGCGACAAAAGCTGGTCGAGCACCTGTTGGCTCAAACCGAATTCAAGCGCCTGCGCTGTGGTGAAATCCTGACCTGTCTGGGCCTCGATGCTCCGGATCTGGCTGGAGAGGGCATTGGCGTAGGTGTTGACGGAAATTTCCTCGTCGCCGACGATCGCCACAGAGTTGACGCCGCCGGTGAAGCTGACCGTGCCGAAGCCGAAAAGACTGACGGTCATCAATCCCAAAAGCCCGTATCCTACGATCTGTTTGCCGCTCGCCATGCGTTCATCTCCCTATCAGGTTGCGCAACTGTGTAGGGGGATGCGCGGGCGAGGGCAAGGCGGATCACACGCTTTGCGACATGGATTTCGGTCCCAATTCCGTGTGGGTCACAGGGAGGATCATCGGGAGGATCACAGGCTCAGCGCGGCCAGCCTTTCGAAAAGCTCCGCGATGCCGTCGCTGGTGATATTGGCAAAGGCGATCCGGAGCTGTTTTTCCGCCCGTGGATCGCGCTCCGGCATAAAGGCGGTTCCGGGCAACAGGAGCACACCGGCCTCTTGGACGAGACGCGGGGCGAGCACGGAGGAGGGGATGTCAAACGGGTGCTCGACATAGGCGAAAAACGCGCCGCATCCGAGAAGTTTCCAGCCTTTCTCTTCGAGCTGCGGAAACTCGTCGATGATGGCTTGGCGGCGCGAGAGCGTCTCTTCCCGTTCCCCCGCGACCCACTCTGACAGGTTTCGTAGCCCCCAAAGCGCCGCCCGCTGCGCGATCTGGTTCGGACAGATGGTGACGGTGTCGAGGTATTTTTCCGCCTCAAAGAGCCGTTCTTCTGAGGCAATGACGGCCCCCACGCGGTGCCCTGTGAGGCGAAACGCCTTGGAGAAGGAATAGAGATGGATCAGTGTCTCGCGCCAGTCGGGTTGCCGGAACAAGACATGCGGCACGCCCTCCCGGCTATCGAAATCGCGATAGGTCTCGTCGAGCACGAGGGCGATGTGATGCTCGCGCGCCAGCGCGTAGAATTTCGTGAGCACCTCAGAGGGATATTCCACCCCGCCCGGATTGTTCGGTGTGATCAGGACGATGGCGCGGGTGCGGGGCGTGATCAACCGCGCGGCGGTTTCCAGATCGGGCAAAAGATCGTCGCCCGTCGGCAGCGGAACGGCCGTGACCCCCGACATATCGCACCACATTTTGTGATTGAAATACCAAGGCGTTGCGAGAATGACCTCATCCCCACTCTGGGCCAAGGTGCTCATAATCGAGGTGAAGGCCTGATTGCAGCCGGAGGTGATCGCCACCTCCTTGGTCGCGATCTCCGCGTGGTAGGCAGTCGACCATTGCGCGGCCAGCTCGGCCCGAAGCTCCGGCAGGCCCAGCACCGGCCCGTAGAGATGCGCGCTGTCGTCCTCAAGCGCGATCCGCGCGATTTCCGCGCGCAGCGGCGCGGGCGGCGGGGCCATGGGCGCGGCCTGGGACACGTTGATCAGCGGGCGCTCCGGCGGGAATGTCACCCCGTCGATCCAACGCTTTGCCTCCACGATCGGCGACGCGGGCGTCTGTTTCATATGTTTGGAAAGCGGCTCTAAAAACCTGTCGACCACGGGGCACCTCCTGTTGATAGCAAAGATGTAGGGGGTGGCGTGCTGGGATGCAAATGCCCTGATTTGGGCGGCCTCAGCGCCCGAAACTATGGGCTTTGCGGTCATATTCTCGGTCAATGGCTGGGCAAGCTGCTGAATTTCTTGGCAAACACGAAAGGGTGAGCGGATTTTGTGGAGATTTTTACGATCTGTTCACCATTTTTGCAAAGCCTTGGGTGTAAGAGTGGAATCCCGGCCCATGTTGTGAGTGGCACAGAGTGCGAGGAGGCGCCTGTGTCATGTCTGGAGGAGATCAACGTCCGGTCGGCGTGTTTATGAGGTTGCAAGTACAATGAATGCGATAAATTGCATCGAACAAACGATGGTCACCGACACCCACGCGTGTCTGATCGAGCAGTTGAATGAGGCCCTGTCTGCCGCCCGTATGGGCGATTGGGTCCGAGAAGAAGAGATCGCGGAGCGCATCCGCGATATGTCCTATGAGCTACAGCCGCGCTATGCGGGCTATCAGTTGCGCTCCGCTTGTGGGGCGCTCGACGCGGTGCAACGGTCCCCGGATCTTGAGGGCGGTTTCGCCTTTGTCGAGCATGAGATCGACAAGCTGCGGGATATGTTCGAACGCACGTCCTCTCAGGACGCGGCCTAGGCCAGAGACGGGTGAGGCGCGCGTGTCGCGTCTCAGCTCCCTGGCAACAACCAGGCCGTGAGATAGGACCGCAAGCGAAGCTCAAGATCCTGCGCGCCATGTCGCGCGCAAAAGGTCAGGGCCACCGCCTGAATGACAAAGGCACTCACGCCTTCGCCCGCCAGAACGGGGTCGATGTCATGGCGATAGGGCCCCTCGGAAATCCATCCTGCAAAGAGCGCGATCTGGGCGTCGAATTGCTCTGCGATGGGGCCAAGCTCCTTGATCGCCGCCGCGCCGGAATAGCGGATCATCACGTCAAACACATAGCGTTCCGAGGTGATAAAGGTGACGAGCGGGCGCAGCACTTTGATCATCTGATCGACGTCTTGCGGGGCCGGGGCCTCGGCCATTTCCGTGATCAATTCGGCCATCCTGGCGCCGATGATCTCCGCCATCAGGGCGTCTTTGTCCTTGAAATGTGAAAAAAACGTCCCCTTGGCGACGCCTGCGGTTTTGACGACATCTTCGACGCGCAGGGCCTCGAAACTGTCGTTTTCAATCAAAGCTTTGGCTGTCGCCAAAAGCTTTTCCCGGGTCGCAATCGCACGTTTCTGGATCGGTTTGTTCATGGCGTGAGTTTACGGATATTTTTGACCCTGGTCAATTTGGGCTAAATTTAAGAATTGACCACGGTCAGTATTTGCGATTATGAAAATGACCGAGGTCAATTTTTAAAAGAGTCCCACCCATGCCACGCAAG
>CAXPTW010000035.1:0-92833 GCA_964220165.1 Abyssibacter sp. | reverse complement strand
CGCGCCCAGATCGAGGAAACGTCGACCATCCGCCTCTATCAGCCAGGAGCCTTCGCCTTTGACGAAGGACAGCGGAGCCCGGTTATAGGTCGGCAGAACGGGTGAGATCATCGGTATAGTTCCTCTGAAAATGAGAGGCCTCATGGGTGGCGAAAGCCAGCGGGCCTGTCAACGGTTGGGACGGGGATTTAAGGGTGTTTTTACAAGGATTGCGCCGCTTTGGCGCGTTTTGTGCCGTGGACATCACGTCTGGGCACAGATGAACGGACGTCTTACGCGCTACGGCGTCGACGTCGGGCGATGATGGCATATGTGCGGATCATGTTCATGGGATGCGCTTTACGGGCAAAGCGCGGGCGCTGTCAAAGGATATTTGGGGAGGTGGTCAGTTCGCCGACAGAAATTTCGAATTCCCGACAGAGCGCGTACTGGACGAGGACGATCCGCCGACCGTGATCCGTTTGACCACTGCGGGTTTGTAGTCCGCGTCCGGCGCACCGATGGCGATTTGACGTTTGAGGGCGTCCACACGGTCGATCAGCGACATGCCAAAGCCGGTTTTGCGCCCCTCGCGCTGGCCCATGGAGGAGACGACGGACACAATGGCCGGGCGTACCCCGTCATAGGCAAAGACCGGCGCGCCTGACGAGCCATAAGTGATGTCGCAGTCAAAGGCGTAGATGTCGTTTGCGTAGTCCACGACGTGGCATTCGCGCTGGATCGAAAGCGCGCCGTTACGGCCCCGGCCGTAGGAGGCGACCATCAATTCGCCCTTGGGTTTGGAGCTTCGGTGGATCGCATAGGGCCGCGCAAGCGCCGAGGGGATCGGAGAGGACAGCTTCAAAAGTGCCACGTCCCGGCGCACATTGTCGCCGGTCACGCCGCCACGGATGTCGTAGCCCGGCGTCACGGCGAGGGTGAGGCCCCGCGACATGGCCACGTAATCGCCGTTTCTGAGGCCCGCGCGGAAGATAATCTGATCGGCGGGCAGCGGGCGGTTGGCGTCATCCACAAGGCAATGCGCCGCCGTCAGCACCAGATCGTCAGAGATCAGCGCGCCGGAGCACGTCCCCTGCCCCGCAAGGTCAAGGCGTCCAACGCCCTCCCACCCGATCAACTCAGCGCGACGGTCCGCGCGGTCAAGCTCGGACGGCAGGCTATCGGCGGCCTGGACCGCGAAGGGGGCGAGACAGGCGAAGAAAAGACCGAAAAGACGCATAGGAAAACCCATGAAAAACCCGTGGCAAGACAACACTCCCCACGGGTTTAAACGGACAATCCGGCAAGAATTGGGCCAGATCGAATTTTCAGATCACGATTTCAGATCACGATTTCAGACGTGTGCCACGCTTGAAGAACAGCCAGTTGATCCCGATCACAAAGACGGTCACCGCGCTCATCACCACGAGGCCGAGCCAGGGCGAGCTGTCTGACGTGCCGATGATGCCGTAGCGCACACCGTCGATCAGATAGAAGACGGGGTTCAGGTGGGTCAGAACCTTGAACCACTGCGGCAGGGTCTCGACGGAATAGAAGGTGCCGGAGAGGAACGACAGCGGCGTGATGATAAAGTTAGTGATCGCGGCCATATGGTCGAACTTCTGGCTGACGATCCCCGCGAGGACGCCCAAGCCACCGATGAACAGCGCGCCCAAAAGGACAAAGGCGATGGCAAAGAGCGGGTGGTGCAGCGGCAGGCCGACGAACACCGCCATGACGACCCAGATCGCAAAGGCCACAATCATGCCCCGCGTCGCACCGCCCGCCAGATAGCCGATCACCAACTCAGAGGGTGACAACGGCGGCATGAGCGTGTCGACGATATTGCCCTGCACCTTCGAGATCATGATCGAGGACGAGGTGTTGGCAAAGGCGTTCTGGATCACCGTCATGGTCAGGATGCCGGGGGCGAGAAAATGCACGAATGGCACGCCCATCACATCGCCGCGCGACGGGCCGATGGCGAGGGTGAAAATGGTCAGGAACAGGCCAGCCGTCACCAGAGGGGCCAAAAGCGTCTGGGTCCAGACCGCCAGAAAGCGGCTGATTTCGCGCATGATGAGCGTGTACAGGCCGAGCCAGTTCACCCGCCCAAAGCGGCGCACACCCATCGTTGTCTCGTTTTGAGCCATTTCCATTGCCTCGCTCTCTTGATATATGTCGATCTTCCCGGCGGAATGGTCGGGTTTTCCCTCGCCCGCCGCTTGTAACCGCGAACGTGGTGCTTAAAATAGGGGAAAGAGAAAATACTCAAGCGGCCTTGCACGCAAAACACTTGTGCAGGGACGTTTTCGGTGAGCCTATGCCGCCGACAGATTAACGAAGGAAGCATCCATGTCCTGGACCGATGAGCGCGTCGAACTGCTGAAGAAAATGTGGGGCGAGGGCCAATCCGCCTCGCAGATCGCCAAGGAGCTTGGCGGCGTGACGCGCAACGCGGTGATCGGCAAGGTGCACCGTCTGGGCCTCTCGAACCGCGCGGGCTCCGGTGCAGCGGCAAAACCCGCAGCGGCCGCCGCGCCGAAAGCGAAAGCCCCCGCAAAGCCCAAGGTCGAGGCCAAGCCGAAGCCCGCCGTCAAACCCGCCCCGAAAGCGGAAGAGGTCGAAACGGAAGAGGCGGCGCCCAAGCCCGCGATCCCGGCCCGTCGCCAGATCATCCCCGCCGGTCAGCCTTTGCCGCCGCAGCCCTCGACCAACGAGATCCCGGCGGAAGCCTTGGCCAAGGTGAACGAGGTCGAGAAGAAGGCGAAAAAGATCTCCGTGATGGAGCTGACCGAGAAGACCTGCAAATGGCCGATCGGCGATCCGGCGACCGAGGATTTCTGGTTCTGTGGCCTGCCGTCTCAGGCCGGCAAACCCTATTGCGAGGCCCACGTGGGCGTGGCGTTCCAGCCGATGTCCTCGCGTCGGGATCGCCGCCGCTAAGGTACAGATGAGGCACAGTGCCCCTCACGAATACGTGTTTGAAAAGCCGTCCTCCGGGGCGGCTTTTTCGTCGTTTGAGGCCCCGATGTGCGGTTTTATGCGCGCCATTCCGCGCATGCGGCGAAGACCCGCACAGAACAGCGCCCTGACTGTGTACCAGCGCACAAAACTTGTTTGAACGCAGAGAATTTCCCAGATCCACCGCACTCACTAGCTTACGGGCATCTGCAATCCCTCCATGCCAAAGAAAGCTTTGACATCATGAAAAACCTGCTTCTCTCTTCTGCCCTGATCCTCGGCGCCTCCGCTGCCGTGGCCGAACCGGTCAAATACGTGCTCGACGCGTCTCACAGCCAAATCGTGTTCACCTACAACCACCTTGGCTATTCCACCACGACCGGCATGTTCTCCGGTTTCGACGGTGAGATCATGTTCGACGAAGCCGACCCGGCAGCCTCCTCCGTGTCCGTGTCCTTCCCGACCGACAGCCTCTACACCGGCTGGGCCGAACGCACCGCGCACTTCCTGACCGGCGATTTCTTCGGCGCAGAAGAAAACCCGACCATCTCCTTCGTGTCCACCGGCATCGAAGTGACCGATGAGGCCGAAGGCAAAATCACCGGCGACCTGACCATCAACGGCATCACCAAATCCGTCGTGATCGACGCCGAGATGACCCAGAAAGCCGACCACCCGATGGCGAACAAGCCGTGGGTTGGTTTTGACGGTGAGCTGACCGTGCTCCGTTCCGATTTCGACATGGGCATGTTCGCCCCCTACGTCTCTGATGAAGTTGAGATCGAAATCTCCATCGAAGCCACCCCGGCCGAGTAAGAGACCCGCCCTTATCAGGCAGAAAGGCCGCCGGAGCGATCCGGCGGCCTTTTTTTCATGGCTGGGTGGATGAACGGGGGAGACGCGCAGGCCTTAGCTGCGCGTCGCGGTCAGTTCCGTCGTCACCTCGACCGCAAATCCTACGGTGCCCTCGTCCTCATAGCCCGCGCCAATACCGTAGTCGCGACGATCGAGCGTGGTCGCGCCGGACATGGTGGCCGTCTCGCCCTCTACCGTGAGATCAAAGGTCAACGTCACAGGCACGGTCTGGCCGACAAGCGTGAGCGTGCCCACGGCCTCATGCGCGACGCCGTCGAGCTGAGAAATCTCGCCGGTGAAGGTCGCGGTGCTGTAGCTTGCGACATCAAAGAATTCCGGCCCCTTCGCCTGATCCGTCACGGTGCCCAGCGCGAGAGAGGTGGTGTCGATCTGGACCGTCACCTCGCCCGTGCCCGTCTCCGGCGCGTAGGCGATGTTGGCGGTCCACCGGTCAAAGCCGCCCGCGACGGGCGCGCCCATCTGTTTCACCGTGATGGCAAGCTGGCCGTCCTCGACCGTCCACATCGGAAGATCAGAGGTCAGCTCCGGCGCAGCACTCGCCTCTTGGGTCGCCTCCTCGGTGGCGGCGCTGTCGCCCTCGGGGGCGGGATGATCCGGCCCCGGCATGGCAAAGGGCGTCGCCACGATCCCGACCCAGAGGACGAGCGTCGCCAGAGGCAGGACCAGCGGAGAACGGTGCATCGCCTCCGACGTCCCGGCATCCGCGCCAAAGAGCATCCGCGCCAGCACGCCGTCACGGTCGATCACCGCATGTTTGAGCGCGCCAGAGATGTGCAACGCGACCGAGATATAGAGCACCCAGGCGGCGAGACCGTGGACCGCGCCAGCGGCATGGGCGACATCCTCGGATTTCGGCACAAAGGGGAGGTTTTGCCCAAAGGGCCAGAGGATCGGGGCAAAGCCGGTTTCGGCGGAATGCATGATCCAGCCAGAGATCGGCATGACAAAGATCGCACCGTACAGCGCCCAGTGGATGAATTCCGCGAGATGTAGCTCCGCCTTGCGGTCTGTGTGCACGGGGACGGGTTTCGGTTGGCTCAAGGCCCAAAGCACGCGCAGGATGGCGAGCAAGAGCACGGACACCCCGATGGTTTTATGCACGGAGTAGAGCGTTTGCAGGTTGGCGGCCGTCTCCGCATTGCGCGGCGTGGCCTCCCCGATAAGGCCCAGCGCGATGTCGGTGAGGATCAAAAGCGCAATCGTCCAGTGGAAAAACCGGGCAATCGCGCCGTAACGGGTGGCAGTGTTGGTCAGCATGTGCCGAGTCCTTCGAATAGAGTGCGTTGCCGCATTCTAATCCAGTCTCTCTGTGCTTTTGAGCCGAGCGGCCACACAGGCTCTGTGCAATTGCACACGAAAAAGGGCGCCCGAGAGGACGCCCATTCTTTGATTGCTATGTGGTTCAGAGCGCTTAGAAACTCCGGGTCCAACCGATAGAAGCAGAGATTTGGCTCATGTAGAGTTCCACATCGCCGCCCTCCATCGTCACATCGACGGGACCCGAGATGGTGTTCTCCGGCACATAGGCGATGGAAAAGTCGATCCGGTCGCGATCCGACACTTGTTTCGAGCCCCCGAAGGCAAAGTGATCCTCGACGATCCCTGGCGCGAGCACGCCGAGGGTGACGTCGTCACTGCCGATGGGGTTCGTGGCATGGGCATAACCCGCGCGCCAGGTCATATCGTCAGAGGCGCGCCATTCGACGCCGAGGCGAACCACCTCCACATCGTCCCAGCCAAAGCCCGGCCCGCCATCAGAGCCAAAGAGCGCCGCGTTCATCGCGTTGCCGACGGAGGCGACGTCCGAGTAGAAGATTTTCTGATAATCGAGCAACAGGGTCACATCGCCATGCGCCATCGGCGGCATATAGGCGAGGCCGACAGAGATGTAGGCCGGGATGTCGAAATCCCCACCGCCCTCGAACAGGCCCGCGTAATCGTCAAACTCGCTCATGTCGAATTTGGTCTGCCCGGCGAGGCCGAGGGTCAGGCTGTCGCTGATCGCATATTGCAGGCCGAGTTTGAGGCCGACGCCATAGGAAAAGTCATGCCCATTGTCCGAGAACGCCGTCGGGTCGACCGAGTTCGGGGACAGCGCGGCGAGACCCGTGGCCTCGAACGCCTGCACCGCGATGGTCGGCGAGATGCCGTAGGACAGACGCCCGACCTTGTTGGCGTAGGTCGCGGCGAGGAAAAGCTGGGTGAGATCGACCCCCGCGTCGCCGCCACAGAACACGCCATCGACGCAATTCGGGTTGGCCACGTTCTCATAGGTCGTGTTCATGCCGCCGTTGCCGTAGGCCGCAAAGTTGAGCACAGCGCCATTCGCGAGCGGTTTGTTATAGGCGATGTTGGGCACGAAAAAGATCGGTTTGTCCGACTCCCATGTGCCCGGCGCGATGGAAAATGTGCCCGTGCCAGTGTAGCCGCGTTCTGGCGCAAAGAGTTGAAGCCCCATGGAGAGCTCTTCGCCCACGTCAGCGACCCCCGCCGGGTTCACGGCGGCGGACATGGCGTCCTGACCATAGGCCACCCCGGCTCCGGCCATGCCCCGTTCAACCGGGCTATAGCCGAGTGAAAAATATCCTTCTGTCGCCTGCGCCTGGAGCGGCAGGAGCGCGGCGGCGGCGCAGAGAAGTCCAAAGCGGGCCGGATTGCGCAAAACGCGGTGGATTGTCTGAGAGTTCATCCTCAACCTCCAAGTCTGATGAGGCGGCGTCCCACCGCCCGAGATAAGGCATCGGGCGTATCAGGGACACGCGGGATGTCACGTAAGAGGGTTAAGCATGTTTGGCCGCGCTCTGTCGTGATCGAGATCAATCCATGGTGATATTTTGATCCATGCATACCGGGATTGCTCTGTGCGCGCCTTCGGCTCATAGCTTGCCCCCACAGCTTTCCCCGACGCTTCCCCAGAAGCTTCCCCGGCGCGGCAATCGCGTGTATGAGCCTGATATGAGCACGAACCCACCGAATCTCCGCCCCGATCTGGCCCCCAAGGCCGTGTTTGACGCCCAGCGCCGTGACGGCCAGCCGACCATCGGCATGGTCTCCCTGGGCTGTCCGAAAGCCTTGGTCGACAGTGAGCGCATCCTGACGCGGCTCCGGGCCGAGGGCTATCAGATCAGCGCGGATTATTCAGGTGCGGACGCGGTGATCGTCAACACCTGCGGCTTTCTCGATAGTGCCAAGGCGGAGAGCCTTGAGGCCATCGGCGAGGCGCTTCAGGAAAACGGCAAAGTGCTTGTCACCGGCTGTCTCGGTGCGGACCCGGAGTACATCACAGGCGTGCACCCCAAGGTGCTCGCCGTCACAGGCCCGCATCAATACGAACAGGTGCTGGACGCAGTGCATGCCGCCGTGCCGCCGTCGCCCGATCCCTTTGTGGACCTGCTGCCCGCGACCGGCGTGAGCCTGACGCCCCGGCATTTCAGCTATCTGAAAATCTCTGAGGGCTGTAACCACGCCTGCAAATTCTGCATCATCCCGGACATGCGCGGCAAACTCCAATCGCGCCCGGTTCATGCGGTGTTGCGGGAGGCGGAGAAACTCGTGGAGGCGGGCGTCAAAGAATTGCTCGTCATCTCGCAGGACACCTCGGCCTACGGTCTGGATCGCCGTTACGAGGCCTTTCCGTGGAAAGACCGCGACGTCCGGAGCCACATCACCGATCTCGCCCGCGAGTTGGGCCAACTGGGCGCGGCGGATGAGCTGTGGGTCCGGCTCCACTACGTCTACCCCTACCCCCACGTGCGCGAGCTGATCCCTCTGATGGCGGATGCGGGCAATGCGGTACTGCCCTATCTCGACATCCCCTTCCAACACGCCCATCCGGACACGCTCAAACGCATGGCGCGGCCTGCGGCCTCGGCCAAGGTGCTCGACGAGATCGCCGCCTGGCGCGCAATGGCCCCGGACATCACGCTGCGCTCGACGTTTATCGTCGGCTATCCGGGCGAGACGGAGGCAGAATTCCAATACCTCCTCGACTGGATGGACGAGGCGCAACTCGACCGTGTGGGATGTTTTCAATACGAAAACGTCGACGACGCGCGGTCCAATGCTCTGCCCGATCACGTCGCGCCCGAGATCAAACAAGAGCGCTGGGAACGGTTCATGGAAAAGGCGCAGGCGATTTCCGAGGCCAAGCTTGAGGCCAAAGTCGGCACCGTCCAGCAGGTCATCGTAGACGACATCGACGAAGACGGCATCGCCACCTGCCGCACCAAAGCCGACGCCCCGGAGATCGACGGGAACCTCTTTATTGATGAGGGGACCGAGGGGTTGTCCGTGGGGGATTTGGTTTTTGTTGAAGTTGATGAGGCGGGTGAATACGATCTGTGGGGAATTATTAGATAAACTTTTTAGGCCAAGCACATGTCAAATGACCGAACATTCAGGATTGCACGCCTTTCTGACAAACAGCTTGTAGAACTTTGGGAAAAGATTAATGAGGCTTTTCAAGCCCAAAACTCTCAAATTATTTTTGGGAGCAGCATTTCCTACTCGCTAAATGAACTTCCCAAAGAAAAGATTGAACGCAATTCTCACGCAATCTCCGCGGCAAGCATTCAAGCCGACAATCCAAAGTATCTTGTTGAGTTCAGACGCGGCATTTCAGCCGAAAATTTCTCCGTCCGCACCCCGTCTTCGATTGCAGATGAAGTCAAAATCCGCGTCAATTTTGACACTCGAGGTATCGGCAACACGGCCACTCTCGAACACTATCTCAAACTTATCAAACTAATTGAAGAGTATACTAAACCGCTCTCGCTCGACAGTTCGGATACAGAAGAGAGCAACATCTCGATACTGAACGCTGAACTACAAAAACTCACGGAACTCGCGACAGAACTCACGGTAGGTGCCGACGCGAAACGCCGAGAATTGGACAGTCGCCGGGATGAACTAGACCAAGAATACTTGGCCAAACAAGGCGAACTTGAGGTTCGCTATGAGGCAAAAAAAGCTGAACTATCTTCTCAAAAAGCGGCACTGGAAAAACTACAAGCTGAGCTTGATGACCGTGAACACAAACATGTACGCCGCGAACTCAGAGAAACAATCACGACTTCCATTCAAGATAGCATCACTAAGCCAACAAGGAAAAACTCTTCCGGAAACGCGTACAATTGGGTCGCAATTTACCTAGCAATCGGTGGTGCGGTTGCATTCGGATATTTTGCCTACGCAACACAACAGACAATCAGCACAGTCGCTCTTGAAATCGTTCTGGATTCGGAGACCGGATCTGAGGTTTCCAGGAAGCCAGCTGAAGGCGTACAAACCTATCTACTTTACGTGAAGCTTTTCCTCTCAAGCGCAACGGCGCTGGCCCTTCTGCTCTACGTCGTGAACTGGATGCGATCAATCGCCCGCGATGAACTAGAATATCGCCGGAAACTGCAGCAGTACATTTTCGACATGAACCGCGCCAGCTGGACGATCGAGACGATACTCGAACTTTCCAACTCGGATCTGCCTGAGATACCGCTAACTTGGCTAGAAAGGGTTACAAACGGCCTTTTCGAAACGGGTGATAGAAAAAACTCAGAGGCGGACTCGTTGCAGGCGCTTGCGGCACTTTTAAACATAACAACGGAAGCCGAGATCGGACCCGATGGGCCCAAATTTCGCCTCAACCGCAAAGGGGTAAAGAAAGCGGCTGCGGAAGGGTAGTCTCTGTGAGGTAGGACCAAACATTTCTATAACAACGGTCCTCACCCCATCCCACTCGACGTGCCGCCTCTCCTCGCCGCGCGCCGTTTATCATCCCGCCAGCTCATCACGGAAATAAGCCCCCACGTCCCCAGATACACAGCCCCCATCGCCAAAATCCAACCGCCGTGCACCGGGCCGATGGCGGCGCGGGCGTAGAATTGGTCGAGGCTGGTGAGCGGTTCGGGGTGGACCAGAAGTTTGCCGACATAGGCCACGGATTGGATGAGCAAAATCCAAAAGTAATTCCGGCGGATGCGGCGGCCCATCGCGACGTGGAGGGGCACGTGGTAGGCGGGAAAGAGGTAGTCGTTGGCCAAGACCTTTTGCCAGTCGGTTTCACAGGTGACGGCCTCACGGTCCAGCATGGGCACGAAAAAATGCGTCTCCATCCACCGACACCGCGCACGCCAGACGTTGAAATACCTGTACCGCCGCGCCTCCAACATCAGGAAAAAGATGATGAGAATGCCGACGAGCAACAGAGGCAGGGGCGAGGCATTGGGCGTCGCAAAGGCAATCGATAGGGCAATGCCCAGTGTCACCACCGCCCAGTTCGTCGTGGTATCAAGCCGCGTGCGCCAGAGTGTCGAGCGGTAGACCTCTCCCCGGTAGAGGTGGGAAAAGGCCGTGATCTCGGCATCTGAGAGCGCGGTATACGCTTTCAGGTGATGGTCTTGCATGTCTCCTCCTCAGACAACTGTGCACAGGGGGTATGGCGCTGGCAAGTCTCTTGACCTTCGGGCGCGCTCTGACCACTCTCTGGCCCAAAGGGAGGCCCATATGCTCAAGAATTACAAAGACCTGCTCGCCGCGGCGCATGAGGTGATCGAGACGATCCCGACTGAGGCCGCGATCAAGCTCATGAAGGATGAGGGCGTGCAGTTCGTGGACCTCAGGGACCGGCGGGAGCTGGAGCGGGAGGGGCGCATTCCCGGCGCGTTTCATTGTCCGCGCGGGATGCTCGAATTCTGGATCGACCCGGAAAGCCCCTATTTCAAACCCGTCTTCGGAGAGGACAAGAAATTCGTCTTTTACTGCGCCTCGGCGTGGCGCTCGGCTCTTGCCACGAAAACCTGTATCGAGATGGGGTTCACCAATGTCGCGCATGTCGCTGGCGGGTTCAAAGCCTGGTCGATGCACGGCGGGCCGGTGGAGACTGTGGCACCGCACTGACGGTTAGTCGTGGTCGGTGGCGCTCATGGGCGGGATCTTGGGTGCGGTCTCCTCGGAGGGCGCGGGCTTTGTCCCCTCCGGCACGAGACGGGTCTTGAACGCGCCATCCATCAGGAGGACCGCGTAGAGCCCGCGAATATCCGTATAGCTTTTGCCGCTTTCTTCGCGGAGCCGGTTTTGCGGCCCGAGGGTGAGATAGGCCTGCTGCCCGCTCAGAACGGCGTCGTCCTGATCGGGGACGAGCACCTCAACGAAATCGGACAGGGCCGCCTCCCCGGCCCCATCGGGACGGGGCGCGTTGAGATAGACGGCTTCGAGATAGACGAGACGCGAGGAGACCACGCGGCGGTCGATCAATCGCTCATGCCACATCGGGCGCAGGGCGCGGAGACGCGGGGTGGTCTCCTCGATCATCGGCTTGTCCGGGGTGTCGCTCATTGGACGGCCTCCTCATGATCGAGGTAGTGGCGCACGGCGTCTTGGACATGACGGAACCGGTCGCCGCCGAGATGTTTGCCGCCGTACCAGCGCGTCACCACCACGATCTCACCGCGCCGCTCTGCCCGCTCCAACATCCGCAGGATCACCATGCCCGCGCCGCTTTCACCGTCGTCATTCTTGATCGGTGTGCCGTCGGGCAGAATGACGCCCCAGGTGTTGTGCGTGGCCTTGGCGAATTTCTTCGTCCGGCAGAGCTCTTTGAGAAACGCCTTGGCCTCTGCCTCAGTGGCGCAAGGCCCGCCGGAGACCGCGTATTTGGACCCCCGGTCCGAAATGATGCCATCGTGAATCTTCATGAGATATGAGTACACCGCTCATCCGAGAAGGACCACCACCCACGCGACCCCTGTGGCCAAGGCGGTGACCGCGACGGCGGCGGAGCCTGCGTCCTTGGCGGATTTGGCCAGAGGGTGTTCTTCGGTCGAGATGTGATCCACCGCATCCTCGATGGCGGAATTGAACAGCTCAGCCGCCAGAACCAAAAGGCCCAACGCAAGGATCAGCGCCCGCTCCCCCGTGCTCAGATCGAGGATCAGCGCAAATCCGGCTGAGACGAGATTGGCCCAGGCCCATTCGCGAAAGGTCTCCTCCTCCCGCCAGGTGTGGCGCAAACCCTGAAGGCTCCAGCCCGTGCGCCGGACCAGACGGGTGACGACCGTAGACCGTTTCCCTCGCATCTCTTCTCCCCCCATGTCGCCCCATATGCCTCTGAGGATGAGCGAGAGAATTTTCCGTTTCAAGTCTCCAATTTCGCGACGGAAGTGTCCGCGCTGTGCGTAGCAGAGAGAGGTGCCTACGGAATGTCATGTGAGACGGGCACAGGTTTGGAAGGAAAGACTATGTTACGCAAATGGGCCACACCGCTCACCATCGCGAGTTTCATCATTGTCGGCGTCACGGGGGTGCTGTGGTATTTTCATCTTGTCACGGGGATTGCCCGCTGGATGCATGAGATCATCGGCCTCGCCATGGTCGTGATCGTCGGGCTACACCTCGCACTGAACTGGCGCCCCTTTAAAATCTATCTCAAGAAACCCATCGGTCTGACCGTGATCCTGTTGGGCGTTGCCTTGACCATCGGGGCCTATGTCTGGCCGGAAGAAGAGCGCGCCGGGCGTGGCGGGCCGCCGAGCCTCGCGGCGATCAGCGCGTTTTCCGATGAGACCCTCACGACACTCGGACCGATTTTCGACACAACGGGCGATGTGCTTGTGACGCGGCTTGAGAGCGCGGGGTTTGAGGGCGTGACGGCGTCGAGCACGGTCGAAGACCTCGTCGGGACCAACGAACGCGCACAGCTTTCGGCCTTCACCGCGCTCGCGCGCTGATTTGCACGGCTGAACAGACAAAAAACGGGGGCGATTTGCCCCCGCATGTGTCTTAAAAAAAGCCCTCAGGCTTTGAGGCGCTGAGACTGAACCGCGCGGACGTAGCCCAATTCTTGCGTGTTGAGGCAATACTCTGGGGCCAAGTCTTGCGGGCCTTGGTGCTCCAGAAGCCAAAGAATGCAGGCGTCGTGTTGAGTGCAATCCCCGCAGCGGGTTTCCATATCGGACAATTCCTCATGGGAGATGTCTCCCGACGCAGCCGCGCGCGCCACATCGGCCCCCAAACGCTCCGCCATGCCATGCATGAGGCAAGCGGTCCCCGGGCGAACAAGCGTGTCAGTCGTCATCTTCGTCTCCAATCGTCTCTGGCTTTGGCTTGGTCGGGACTGCGGGCTTAGCCGCCTGCGGCCAAGCGTTCCAAGTCGGCTTTGTTGCGGCAGTAGGGCGGAGCCTCCGCGGCGGTCACGCCCAGCTCCTGATGCAGGTCGAGAAACCGGCTGCAAAGCTCCGGCTCGGTGCAGCTCAGGCAGCGGTACACATGTTCGCGGCTCTCGTCCTCAGACGGCCCGTCTCCGCGCTGCGCCCGTTCTTCGAGGTCCACCCCCAAGGTCGTGGTCATGCGCTCAACCAAGCGCGCATGGGTATCAAAAGTCCCAAAACGTTTCATGACAGCCTCCCGGCAATTGCGACATCCCATGGAAAAAAAGACCAGAGAGGGTCTGGGGAGACTTTGATATGTATCAAAGCGGACCCTTTGCGGGGGATTTTGGCCGGTTTCGGCGCGCCTTGCCAAAAATTAACGCGCTATTTACGGAAATTCCGAAAACGTCAGGCCGCACGCCCGAAGAGAGATGCCTCTCTTCCCCGAATCTCGGGACGGGCCAGAGGCGCGGAGGCGGGTTCTCCAAAGAGGCGCAACACCGGGAAAATGCGAAACAGCTCATCGCGCGCGGCCTGATCCAGAGAGGTGAGCGCCATCGCACCGGGGAAAAAGCTTTCCGAGATCACGCCCTCTGTGTCGAGCAACTCATGTTGGTCGAACATCAGATGCACATAGGTCACCTCAGTCAGCTCGCTCAGCTTTCGAATACTCGCGCCATTGACCAACCGGTGGGCGGGCACCAGCGCCTCGTCCAGACCGGAATAAAGTTGCACGAGATAGCCACTCATCAAAACCCGGTGCTGTGGCGAGACGGAAAGCGGCCTCTTTGGCACAGAGGCCCCCAAGGCATCCGGTTTAAACGTGATCGGGGCGAGATCGGGGGAGAGGGTGAGGTCAATCCGGGACGTGCCCACCCAACGCACGGGCCGCATCCCGTGATCGACGGTCCAGACCAGATCGCCGGGGGTCACTTCTTCAATGGGGCGAGGCCCGTTCTCCGTGCGCACCTTGGTACCAGCGACGAAACAGATCGCGGCCTCGACCTCGGTGATCTGCAACTCCCCGTCATTGTTGCCGGCATCCGGGTCGGCGATCTCATCCGATGGGGTGTAGACCATCGTCGACTGATCGAGACCGCCAAGATCGAGGATATAGCCGTTCTGGAACAGGACATGTTCGTCGCCCGCGCCCATGTTTTGGTAGTTGTTGTTGTCGGGGTTGAGACCCTCCATGATCACGTTGCCGTCGGCATCGGTGAGCCGCCAAAACTGGCCGTTGGTGAAGGTGTCCGAGGGGTTTTGATACACTTCGAGGTAATAGACGTCATCCGCCGTGCCCAAAGGCTCCACCCCCGACACCGTCAGTTCGAGATTGGGCGGGTTCGTGCCGTTGAGCGAGGCCGAGGTCCAAGTGCCAATCATATCCCCGCGAATTTCAATCGCCATGTCGCAGCTCCATCACATCTGTCACGCGTGGGCGGCAAAACACCCGGCTGGAACGCCGACCGGCCCACGCGCGTCGCCCTGCGATCCTCTGCATGAGTCTCCGCATGGCCTTTGCGATTTTATGTGCTGTGCAACTGCGGCAAGATCGCGGCGCACGAAGGGCCGAGATATGGACAAGGCCTCAAAATTCCCTTTTTAAGCAAAAGTTTACGTGAGAATTCCGGGTGACGTCGCGGCACCTATGCGACCGCAGAATCGCTGACGCGGGGTCACTTTATCGGCTTGCGTTTGGCGCGGGCGGGAGTAGCATCAAGGGTATGTTTACAATTGAGCATGACTTCGACGCGACGGTCGTCACATTGGTGGATGAGGGGGAGACCCCGCTCCAAGAGGATGTGATCATCTCGGCGTTCGCGGAATGTGTCACGGTCGAACAACACGACCCGCGCACAGATCGGGTGAACAAGATCACCTTTTCCCTGCAACAATTGCGCGACCTCGGCGCGGCGCTCGATCTCCCGGAGGGGGCGTATCGGATGCTGCCCGACGAAGATTAACGGCGAAGATTAACGGCGACGCGAACAGCCCGCCTAGGTGATCTCGAACAGCTTGTCGCGCGAGGTCTCGCCCCGGAGGAGGCTAAGCGCCGATTTCGGACGCCCGAGCGTTTTGGCGAGGAGCTTCACCACGTCTTTCGTGGCCTTGCCGCCCTCGGGCACGGTGGTCACATAGACGCGCACCTGCCCCTCCTCGACCACCACGGCATTGCGCGAGGCTTTCGGCGTGACGCGCACCGCCAGCCGCCCGTCGACGATGGCCGCCTCGACGGCCTGTTTGAGGTCTTCCTTGCTCATCCTTCGGCGTTTACCACGAAGCGGTTGAATTTGCGCGCCAAAAACCCGACATCTGACACACCTTGCCCCTCGCAGAGAGCTTTTCATGCCCAATCCGAACAAACCCGCCCTCGACTTCCTCCTGTCACGCCGCTCGCGCCCGGCCAAGACGCTTTCCGCGCCGGTGCCGGATCGCTATGCGCTCAATCTCATTCTGACGGCGGCGGCACGGACCCCGGATCATGGCAAACTTGAGCCGTGGCGGTTCATCGTCCTTGAGCGTGCGGCACTGTCGCGTCTGGCGACCCGCATCCCGCCGCTTGGCGAAGCCCTTGGCGTGGAGCCGGAGAAGATCGAAAAACAGCGCCGCCAATATGCCGATGCCGATCTCGCCGTCGCCGTGGTGTCTTCCCCAAAAGTCAGCGAGAAAGTGCCCCACATCGAACAGGTGTATTCCGCGGGCGCGGCCTGTCTTGCCCTCCTGAACGCCGCTCTGGCGTCGGGCTGGGGCGCGAACTGGCTGTCGGGCTGGGCCTCGCATGACCGCTCTTTCTGCGAAGAAGGGCTGGGCCTCGCCGCGCATGAAAGCATCGCGGGCCTGATCCACATCGGCACGGAAACCAGCGCCCCGCCGGAACGCCCGCGTCCTGATCTTGATCAGATCGTCACCTGGGTCGATCAGTAAGCGCACGGGAGACACCATGTTCGGGGATTTCAGCAAGGCGGTCGCGCAGCTCGGCGACTCGCGGTTTCAATCGGTGCTGCTCAAGGGGATCGGCCTCACCGTCGCGCTCTTGGTCGCGATCTATCTGGTGTTTGTGTGGGTCATCGGGGTGTTCGTGCCCGACACGCTCACCCTCCCCCTGATCGGTCAGGTGCGTTGGATCGACAACGCGCTCTCCATCGGGTCGTTCTTTTTCATGCTGCTTCTGTCGGTCTTTTTGATGGTGCCGGTGGCCTCCGCCTTTACCGGGCTGTTCCTCGAAGAGGTCTCCGAGGCCGTCGAGGACCGCCACTACCCCGGCCTCCCCGAGGTGCCCCGCCAGTCGTTCTCCGATATGCTGATGGACAGCCTCGGGTTCCTCGGTGTGATCGTGGCCGCAAACCTTGTGGCGCTGATCCTCTACCTGATCCTCAACATCGCCGCGCCGGTGATTTTCTGGGCCTTGAACGGGTTTCTCTTGGGGCGGGAATATTTCCAGATGGTCGCCATGCGCCGTCTGGGCCGAGAGGGTGCGAAAGCCGCGCGCAAACGCCATATGCCAAAGATCTGGCTGGCGGGGGCCTTGATGGCCATTCCGCTCACCGTGCCGGTGATCAACCTGTTGATCCCGGTGCTCGGCGCGGCGACATTCACGCATATGTTCATGCGGCTCGAAGGCAACCGGCTCCCATAAAAGGCGCGCATTAAAAAAGGCCTCGAAGTTCGGGGCCTTGTCGTTTCTGAAGCGCTGGATCAGCTATCCGCCACAGACGGCAGTTTCGCCGTCCAGTCGAGATCATGCCATGTGATCTTTCCGGACAGGATGATCGTCACCAAGACCGCCCAGATCACCGTTGAGACGGCCGTGACCCAAAGCGCCTTGCGCTTCGGGTTGTAGTTGGCCGGGGCGCCGTCATGGGTGCCTTCGATCTTGTCGCCCTTGCCCTCGGCGCGCATATCGCCCTGGGTCTTGAGCCCGATGGGCAGCGCGACGAGCATGGTCATGAACCATGTCACGGCATAGAGAACGATGGCGGAGGTGATGGCCATCGGGGTCAGACCTCTTCAAGCTCGATCAGGCAGCCGTTGAAGTCCTTCGGGTGCAGGAACAACACCGGCTTGCCGTGCGCGCCGATTTTCGGCTCGCCCGTGCCAAGGACACGCGCGCCCTCAGATTTGAGCTTGTCGCGGGCCGCGATGATGTCCTCGACCTCGTAGCACATGTGGTGAATGCCACCCGACGGGTTCTTGTCGAGAAAGCCCTGGATCGGGGAGCCTTCGCCGAGCGGATAAAGCAGCTCGATCTTGGTGTTCGGCAGTTCGATGAACACCACGGTCACGCCGTGATCCGGCTCATCCTGCGGCGGGTTTACCTTGGCACCCAGCGTGTTGGCGTATTGCGCGCTTGCAGCTTCGAGATCCGGCACGGCAATGGCCACGTGATTGAGACGA
Organism: Abyssibacter sp.; assembly: GCA_964220165.1. GTDB lineage: Bacteria > Pseudomonadota > Alphaproteobacteria > Rhodobacterales > Rhodobacteraceae > Celeribacter. Next base: position 75,476 of record CAXPTW010000035.1, on the reverse strand, counting down.
CCGATCATCTGTCTTTCCCTCCTCAAGGACATAATGTTGCTTGCTTATCGCGTGAGACCCCGCGCCTCGCAAGTGCAATCGCAGCAATTGTGAACGCCGCCTTGCCACAAACCGTCGCTTGGTTAACCCCTCGTTCATCTGTTGTGCGGTTTACTCTCTCCTAACCTGGATGGAGCTGTGACATGACCGATGACTTCGACCTTCTCGACCCGCACCGTGCCGCGACGGCGGAGCGTCCGCTTTTGGGCCTCACCGTGCTTGTGGTGGAGGACAGCCGCTTTGCCTCCGAGGCGCTGCGCCTGTTGTGCCTGCGATCCGGGGCGCGCATCCGACGGGCCGACTGCATGACATCGGCGCGCAAACATCTCAAGGTGTATCGCCCGAATGTGGCCATCGTCGATCTCGGCCTGCCGGACGGGTCCGGGGCGGAATTGATTGACGAATTGGCCCATGCCCGCCCCCGTGTGGAGGTCCTCCTCGGCATGTCCGGTGACAGCGGGGTGGAGGCTCTGTCGCGGGCCGCCGGGGCCGACGGGTTTATCGAAAAACCGATCTCCAACCTTGGCGCGTTCCAGGAGCTGGTGCTCTCCTGCCTCCCGGAGGGCACCCGCCCCTCTGGCATTCATCTGGTCAAGGATATGGAGATCACGCCCGACCCGCACGCGCTCCAGGACGATCTCAACCATATCGCCGATCTGCTGACCACCGAGGGCGGGGAAAACCTGTTGGACTATATCGCGCAATTCCTGTCGGGGATCGCGCGCTCCTCTGGCGACAGTGAAATGGAAGAAGCGGCGCACAGGTTGGCCCGTCATCGTGACATCGGACAGCCCTACCGCTCTGACCTCGCGCGGATTGCGGGACTGGTGCAAAGCCGCATTGAACCGCGCAAAGTCGTCTGATCCCGACCTCCGGGGATCAAAAGAAAAGGCGCGGAAAGTTTCCCTTCCGCGCCTTTTGACTGTCTGAGAGGCCGGGATCAGTCCTCTTGCGGCAGAACCCGCAGGTGCAATTCGCGGAGCTGTTCGTTCAGCGGCTCGCTAGGCGCATTCATCATGAGGTCTTCCGCGCGTTGGTTCATCGGGAAGAGCATCACTTCGCGGATGTTTTCCTGATCCGCGAGGATCATGACGGCGCGGTCGATGCCGAGAGCACAGCCACCGTGCGGCGGGGCGCCGTATTGGAAGGCATTGACCAGAGCGCCAAAGCGTTTCTCGACCTCGTCTTTGCCGTAGCCCGCCAGTTCAAAGGCCTTGAACATGATCTCCGGCTTGTGGTTCCGGATCGCGCCGGACACAAGCTCATAGCCGTTACAGGCGAGGTCATATTGATAGCCCAAGACGTCAAGCGGGTTGCCCTCAAGCGCATCCATCCCGCCCTGCGGCATGGAGAACGGGTTGTGCTCAAAGTCGATCTTGCCGGTCTCTTCGTCCTGCTCGTAGATCGGGAAATCGACGATCCAGGCGAATTTGAACGCGTCGCGCCAGTTTTCGTCCTCGGGCGCTTTCGGGGTCTCTTCCCAGATCACGGTGCGGGCCTTGCCAGCCACACGCTGGAAGGACTTCGGCTTGCCACCAAGGAAGAAGGCCGCATCGCCAACACCGAGGCCGAGTTGCTGACGGATGGCTTCTGTGCGTTCCGGGCCGATGTTTTTCGCGAGCGGACCGGCGGCTTCCATGCCGTTTTCACCTTCGCGCCAGAAGATGTAGCCCATCCCCGGCAGGCCCTCTTGTTGGGCGAATTTGTTCATCCGGTCGCAGAATTTGCGCGAGCCGCCTTTCGGGGCCGGAATGGCGCGGACTTCGTTGCCCTCTTGCTCCAAAAGCTTGGCGAAGATCGCGAACCCAGAGCCGCGGAAATGCTCGGAGACGTCCTGCATCTTGATCGGGTTGCGGAGGTCCGGCTTGTCGGTGCCATACCAAAGCGCCGCGTCACGATAGGAGATTTGCGGCCAGTCGCGGTTCGACAGGCGGCCGTTGCCGAATTTGTCGAACATGCCCGCGATCACCGGCTCCATGATGTCGAAAATGTCCTGTTGGGTGACAAAGGACATTTCCATATCGAGCTGATAGAAGTCCGTTGGGCTACGGTCAGCGCGCGGGTCTTCGTCGCGGAAACACGGCGCGATCTGGAAATATTTGTCAAAGCCCGAGACCATCAGAAGCTGTTTGAACTGCTGCGGGGCCTGAGGCAGGGCGTAGAATTTGCCCGGGTGCAGACGGGACGGAACGAGGAAGTCACGCGCACCTTCCGGAGAGGAGGCGGTGATGATCGGCGTCTGGAATTCGTTGAAGCCATTGCCCCACATGCGCTGACGCAGGTCTTGGACAACCTGAGAGCGCATCACCATGTTCTTTTGCATCTGCTCACGGCGCAGATCGAGGTAGCGGTATTTGAGACGGGTCTCTTCCGGGTATTCCTGATCGCCGAACACCATGAGCGGAAGCTCTTTGGCCGCGCCGAGGATTTCGAGGTCGCGCACAAAGACTTCGATCTCGCCGGTCGGCAGTTTCGGGTTCACCAGCTCCGGGTCACGCGCTTTGACGGTGCCGTCGATGCGGATACACCATTCGGAGCGAACTTTCTCCATCTCGGAGAACACCGGGCTATCGGGATCGCAGAGCACCTGAGTCATCCCGTAATGATCGCGCAGGTCGACGAACAGAATGCCGCCGTGATCGCGGATGCGGTGCACCCAGCCGGACAGGCGGACGGTGTCGCCCACGTTGGAATTGTTCAGCTCGGCGCAGGTGTGGCTGCGGTAGACGTGCATGATCTGGTCCCTTTGGAAAACTGTCTTGCCTGAAAACAGGCGCTCGCGCTGATACACTCGTCTGAGCGCGGAAAGTCAAGCCTTGCCCGGCCCGCGCGCCCTTGCCTGTGGTCTTTCTATGGGCAAATGTGTCGATAAGTGTCGCGAAGGCACGGGGTAACGAGGCAGATCGGGGCAGATCGAGTATGGACACGGCATCGGAGACCCGGCGCGGGCGCGCGCTCTGGATCATTGTCATCGTGGGGACGCTCGCGCTGTTTTATGGTGCGATACAGCTCTTTGCCGGACGATGGTCCTCTGACCTCTCCGCGCTCTACATGGCGGCACTCGCCGTGGCGGAGGGCCTTCCCGACGCGATTTACGACGCCCCCACCGATGTCTACGCCGATGCGCCGCCACCGCGATGGGAGGCTTTGCTCGCCAGCATCGGCCAAGAGGGTCGCGTGGTCTTTCCCTATCTCTACCCGCCGCTCTGGGCGCATCTTCTGGCGCCTGTGACGCAAATCCTCGGCCCGCTCGCGTTTTTCCAGATCGTCTTCGTGATGCACCTCATGATGCTCGCCGCCGCCCCCGCGCTCGGATGGGGGCTGACGCGACCGGGCGCGGTAAAGACGCCCGATTGGCTGCTCGTGGGATTGGTCCTATTGGCGACCTCCGCCGCCTCCCTGAACGCCGTCATTCAGAATCAGGCGCAGATCACGGTGACTTTCCTCGTGCTTCTGGCCTTTTTCGCCTATTCGCGGCGGTTCTGGATCATCGCGGGCGTGATCCTCGGCCTCGCCGCCGCGCTCAAACTGTCGCCCGCCTTTCTTGGCCTCCTCTTCCTGCGGGACCGCAACTGGCGCGCGATTGGGGCGATGGCTCTGACAGGTGGCGCGCTCTTGCTTCTCTCTGTCCTCCTCGCGGGTTTAGAGGCGCATCGCGTCTGGCTTGCGCGGCTCGATGTGTTGGATCGGATGTCGATTCTGTCGATGATCAACTATTCGCCCGAAATGCTGCTCTATCAGCTCCAGCATTGGCTCACTGGCGCGCCCGGAAAAGGCATGGGCTATGACAGTCCGCTTTGGGTTCAGCTCCTGCCAAAAGCTCTCCTTCTTTTTGGTCTCTTTGTCATCGGCCTGCGCCGCAACCTCCCCATGCCGGTCGCCTTATTGGCGCTCTCCACGCTTGTGGCTCTCTTGGGACCGCTCTCGTGGATGCATTATTTCCTCCTGCCGATGATGCTCTTTCCCGCGCTATTCCTGCGGTTTGAGGCCCAAAGGGCCTGGGCGCTCATCGCCTTGGGCGGGGTCATCCTGTCCTTTCCGCTCTACGTCAAGCTCCGCGGCTTTCAACAACCGCTCTTGATGAGCGCCCTCGTCCCGACACTCTATTTCTGTGCCCTCACCGTGGCGCTTTTGATCCCGCGAAAGACATAAGCGGAAGATTCCCGAGAAAACCTGCGCCCTGCCCCTTGCACCTCGCGGCCCCATAGCTATAACCCACGACAATTTGCGCGCACCCTGCTAAGAGGAGGCGCGCGACGTGCTGCTCAACATATTTCCGGGGTCTGCCATGCCGAAGAGAACCGATATTTCCTCCATCATGATCATTGGTGCGGGGCCGATCATCATCGGGCAAGCTTGCGAGTTTGACTATTCCGGGGCGCAAGCCTGTAAGGCGCTGCGCGAAGAGGGCTATCGCGTCATCCTCGTGAACTCCAACCCGGCGACGATCATGACCGATCCGGGCATGGCGGATGCGACCTATATCGAACCGATCACGCCGGAAGTGGTCGCCAAGATCATTGAGAAAGAGCGCCCCGACGCGCTCCTGCCGACGATGGGCGGTCAGACCGGTCTCAACACCTCTCTCGCGCTCGCCGACATGGGTGTCCTCGACAAGTTCAAAGTGGAGCTGATCGGCGCGAAACGTGAGGCCATCGAGATGGCCGAGGACCGCAAACTGTTCCGCGAGGCGATGGATCGTCTCGGCATCGAGAACCCGAAAGCCGACATCGTCGCTGCGCCGAAACGCGAGAACGGCACCTATGACATCGGTGCCGGCATGAAAATCGCCATGGACGCGCTTGAGCACATCGGCCTTCCGGCGATCATCCGCCCCGCCTTTACCCTCGGCGGCACCGGCGGTGGCGTGGCCTACAACCGTGACGACTATGAGAAAATCTGTCGCTCGGGTCTTGAGGCCTCTCCGGTCGCACAGATCCTCGTCGATGAAAGCCTGTTGGGCTGGAAAGAATACGAGATGGAAGTTGTCCGCGACAAAGCCGACAACGCGATCATCGTCTGTTCCATCGAGAACGTGGACCCGATGGGCGTTCACACCGGCGACTCCGTGACTGTGGCCCCGGCCCTCACGCTCACCGACAAAGAATACCAGATCATGCGCACCCACTCGATCAACGTGCTGCGTGAGATCGGCGTCGAGACCGGCGGTTCCAACGTGCAATGGGCCGTGAACCCCGCCGATGGCCGTATGGTCGTGATCGAGATGAACCCGCGTGTGTCGCGCTCCTCGGCTCTGGCCTCCAAGGCGACCGGTTTCCCGATTGCGAAAATCGCCGCGAAACTCGCCGTGGGCTACACGCTCGACGAGCTGGACAACGACATCACCAAAGTCACCCCGGCCTCTTTCGAGCCGACCATCGACTATGTCGTCACCAAGATCCCGAAATTCGCCTTTGAGAAGTTCCCCGGCTCGGAACCGAACCTCACCACCGCGATGAAATCCGTGGGCGAGGCGATGGCGATTGGCCGGACCTTCCACGAGTCGATGCAAAAGGCGCTCGCGTCGATGGAATCCGGCCTCACCGGCTTTGACGAGATCGATCTCCCGGACATGCCGAAAGCCTCCCAGATTGTTGAGGCCGATGGTACGGACGCCAGCCTGCCCCGCATCCTTTTGGGCGCGGATGAGGCCGCACAGCAGATGATCGACAAGACAGTCACCCGCGAGCTGGCGAAAGCCACCCCGGACCGTCTCCGCGTCATCGCTCAGGCCATGCGCTTTGGCTTCTCCGACGAAGAAATCAACGAGATCAATAGCTTTGACCCGTGGTTCCTCGCCCGCATCCGCGAGATCATGGTTGCCGAGGCCGAGATCAAACGCGATGGTCTCCCGGTCACCGAAGAGGGCCTGCGCAAGCTCAAGATGCTCGGCTTTACCGATGCGCGTCTCGCCAAACTCACCGGCCGCGACGAGGCCAATGTGCGTCGCGCGCGTCACAACCTCGGCGTCAAAGCCGTGTTCAAACGCATCGACACCTGCGCCGCCGAGTTTGAGGCCCAAACGCCCTACATGTACTCCACCTATGAGGCCCCGATGATGGGCGAGGTGGAATGTGAGGCACGGCCATCGGATCGCAAGAAAGTCGTCATCCTCGGCGGGGGTCCGAACCGGATCGGTCAGGGCATCGAGTTCGACTATTGCTGCTGTCACGCCTGTTTCTCGCTCACCGAGCAGGGATACGAGACCATCATGGTCAACTGTAACCCGGAAACCGTGTCCACCGACTATGACACCTCGGATCGCCTCTACTTTGAGCCGCTGACCTTTGAACACGTCATGGAAATCCTGCGCGTGGAACTGGACAACGGCACGCTCCACGGTGTGATCGTTCAGTTCGGCGGTCAGACGCCCCTGAAACTCGCCAACGCGCTCGAAGCCGAAGGCATTCCGATCCTCGGCACCACGCCAGACGCCATCGACCTGGCCGAAGACCGTGAGCGGTTCCAGGATCTCGTGAACCGTCTGGAGCTCAAACAGCCGCACAACGGCATCGCGCATTCCGACTCTGAGGCGATTGAAATCGCCGCGGAAATCGGCTTCCCGCTCGTCATCCGCCCGTCTTACGTGCTGGGCGGGCGTGCGATGGAAATCGTGCGCGATATGGAAGGTCTCAAACGCTACATCCGCGACGCGGTTGTGGTGTCTGGCGACAGCCCGGTTCTTTTGGACAGCTATCTCTCTGGCGCGACCGAGGTCGATGTCGATGCGCTCTCCGACGGTGAAAACGTCCATGTCGCAGGCATCATGCAGCACATCGAGGAAGCTGGCGTGCACTCCGGCGATAGCGCCTGTTCGCTGCCGCCCTACTCGCTCAAGCCTGAGATCATCGAAGAACTGAAACGTCAGACCGTTGCGCTTGCGCTCGAACTGAACGTGGTCGGCCTTATGAACGTGCAATTCGCGGTCAAAGACGACGTGATCTACCTCATCGAGGTCAACCCGCGCGCCTCTCGGACCGTGCCGTTCGTCGCCAAAGCCGTGAACAGCCCGATCGCCTCAATCGCCGCCCGCCTCATGGCCGGGGAAAAGCTCGACACCTTCGAGCTGGTCGATCCGGCGGGCCAAGGTCGTTTCGCGGTCAAAGAGGCCGTCCTGCCCTTCGCCCGTTTCCCGGGTGTGGACACGATCCTCGGGCCGGAAATGCGCTCCACCGGTGAGGTCATGGGCTCTGACGCCACCTTCGCCCGCGCGTTCCTCAAGGCGCAGATGGGCGCAGGCACCGACCTGCCGACTTCTGGCAAAGTCTTCCTCTCCGTCAAGAACTACGACAAGAAACCGAAAATGGTCGAAGCGATGCAAACGCTCGTCGATCTCGGCTTTGAAATCGTGGCGACCCGCGGCACCGCCAAGTTCCTCAAGGAACACGGCATCGCCAGCACCATCGTGAACAAGGTCTATGAAGGCCGCCCGAACATCGTCGACATGATGAAAAACGGTGAGATCGCGCTGGTTCTGAACACGACCGAGGGCAACCAAGCGGTTGAAGACAGCCGCGAAATCCGCTCCGTCGCGCTCTACGACAAGATCCCCTACTTCACAACCGCCGCCGCCTCTCACGCCGCCGCCATGGCGATCAAGGCCCGCCTTGAAGGGGATGTTGAGGTGCTGAGCCTGCAAGACGTGTAAGGCATTTACGCGACCCAAGCTTTTCAAAACGCCCCGCCTTGTGCGGGGCGTTTGCTTTTGCGACGCAGCGAAACTCCTTGACTTTTCCCCCGCCCTCCCCCATTTGGCGACTATCGACACCCCGTGCTGCCGCGTGAGCAGCCGCGTTATAAGAGACGCCAAGGTGGTCGATACCGGGCGAGAGACGCCCACAAGGTTCCCAAAATCACGCAGGGGTCCGGCGGAAAGACGGGGTGCGCATATGGCACGCTCCGGAGACCTTTTCCGCGACCAACTGAGCCATCCGCAGTGTCGCGGGGGCGTTATCGCGTGTGGGCCCGCCCACCAAAGGACGTATATGACTGATTTTTCCATGCTCGGCCTCAAGCCGAAGCTTCTTGATGTGCTCAAAGAGATTGGCATCGAGACCCCGACCCCGATTCAAGCCCGCGCCATTCCCGAAGTGATGAATGGCCGTGACGTGATGGGCCTCGCCCAGACCGGCACCGGCAAGACGTTGGCCTTTGGCCTGCCGCTTTTGCACATGGCGTTTTCCGACGGCACCAAACCCTCGCCGAAAACCGTGCGCGCGCTCATCCTCGCGCCGACCCGCGAATTGGTGAACCAGATCGCTGACGGGCTGTTTCCGTTTATCAAAGGCTCCCACCTCAAGCTCAACCGCGTAGTGGGGGGCGTGTCGATCAACGCCCAGATCAACCGCCTGGACCGTGGCACCGACATTCTCGTCGCCACCCCCGGTCGCCTTATGGACCTGATCGACCGCAAAGCGGTGCGCCTTGATGAAACCTCCTTCCTCGTGTTGGACGAAGCCGACCAGATGCTCGACATGGGGTTCATCCATGCCCTGCGCAAACTCGTGCCGATGCTCGCAGCAGAGCGTCAGACCATGCTGTTCTCGGCCACCATGTCGAAACAGATGAGCGAGATCGCTCAGAGCTATCTGAAATCTCCGATCCGGATCGAGGTCTCTCCTCCGGGCAAGGCCGCCGACAAGATCACGCAGGAAGTGCACTTTATCCCGCAGGCCGAGAAATTCGAACTCCTGAAAGAGCTGCTCTGCGATCACTCCGACGAATTGGCGCTGGTCTTTGCCCGCACCAAACACGGGGCGGAGCGTCTGGCGAAAAACCTCGTGCGCGACGGCTTTGAAGCGGGCTCCATCCACGGCAACAAAAGCCAAGGCCAGCGCGAGCGCACCCTGTCCTCCGCCAAAAACGGCCAGATCAAAGTGCTGGTCGCGACCGATGTGGCGGCGCGCGGGATCGACATCCCGGCGGTGCGTCACGTCTATAACTTTGAGCTGCCGAACGTGCCGGAAAACTTTGTCCACCGCATCGGGCGCACCGCGCGCGCAGGCCGGGATGGCAAGGCCGTGGCCTTCTGCTGCCCGACCGAGTTGGACGATTTCCGCGCCATTGAAAAGGTGATGAAACTCCGCATTCCCGTGGCGACCAAAGCCTCTTGGGCCGCGGACGATCAACCGGCCATGCCGAAGCCGAAACCGCAGGGGGGTCGTGGCCGTGGCGGCGGTGGCCCGCGTGGGGCCAATGCAGGTGGTAAGCCGCGCGCGAAACAGGGTGGCGGCAAACCCGGTGTGGGCAAGCCTGCAAACTCGGGTCGCCCGTCCCGTCAAAGACGGCGCGGGTAAGACGCCGACATTTCACAAACAAAAGGCGGCCTCCGGGGCCGCCTTTTTCATATCAGATCAAAGGGTTGAGACCTCTCAGGTCGCTTCCTGTTCGAGGTGCAGCTTCATGGTGATGAGCACCTGCTGCAATTCAAGCGTCTCACGCAGAAGGCGTTTCGCCTCGTTGATCGTGATGATCCCATCCTCGATCGCGTCCGTATATTCCGCCATCAGCATGGCAAAGCGCTGCGACAGCGCCACGACATCGGTGTTCACCCCACCCGGATGCGGATTGTTCGAGCGCGCCGCGTCATAGGACAGTGTGATCCCCTTGAGTTCCGCCAGAGCCGAGGTGACATGCGGGTAGCTGGCGGCGGCTTCGAGCTGGGCCACGGCTTCGACCGGCATAAAGCGGTCGGCATGTTCTTCCGCGGTCGAGTAATACCGGCCCAAGGTCGCCTTGGACTTACCAGTCAGCGCGCAGGCGGCCTCAAGCCCCACGTCTTTCACCAAGGCCTCGGTGTGTTTCTTTAAATACGTTGCCGCAGCATCCATCGTACATGCCCCATCCCATTCACTCGGAAGCGTCTCCTCGGGGGGAATTCGCCTCACCAATTCCCATTAAATTGACGATTTACTCATGAGATACAAGTATCTGACGCCTAAGGCGATTAATCGCCAGGTATCCGATGCAACTGTGCACCGGATCGGGTGGAAGCCTATCCCGGGGGGGAAATGTCGTAGGAGTGTCTTATCCGGCCCCTCATCCCCAAGCCTTCGGGCACTGCCGGATCTGTTAGTGAGTGAGCCCCGTTTTCAGGCTTCCACCCGTCAAAACACCCTTCACGAGTGATCGGGCCGCATGTTGCGGCCCGTTTTTTTTCATCCGAGCCAGTGGGATCGCAGAGGAGGCGCCACACAGGGGAACGCCAAGGGGGACGCAGCGAGGACAAATGCCCTCTGATCCCCCTTGATCCCCTCACCCCTGATCTGGCACATGGTCGCCATGGCCAAGCTCTATTTCCACTACTCCACGATGAACGCAGGGAAATCCACGCTCCTGCTTCAGGCGTCCCACAACTACCGGGAACGCGGGATGGAGACCTATCTCATCACCGCGAAACTCGACACCCGCGCGGGCGAGGGTCGGATCGGGAGTCGAATCGGCATCGGCACCCCCGCGGACACCTTCGACGAGACCGAGGACATGTTCGCCAAGATCGCGGCGCGACTGTCTGAGGGGCCGTTGGCCTGTATCTTTATCGACGAGGCGCAATTCCTGACCGAGGCGCAGGTCTGGCAACTCGCCCGCGCCGTCGATGATTTGCGCGTGCCCGTGATGTGCTATGGCCTCCGGGTGGATTTTCAGGGGCATTTGTTCCCCGGCTCTGCCGCGCTTTTGGCGCTGGCCGATGAGATGCGCGAAGTGCGCACGATCTGTCACTGCGGGAAAAAGGCGACGATGGTGGTGCGCATGTCCGAGAGCGGCATGGTCCTCACCGAGGGCGCGCAGGTCGAGATCGGCGGCAATGAGCGCTATGTCTCGCTCTGCCGCAAACATTGGCGCGAGGCCGTGGGCGATACGGCTTAGGCGACCGCGCTCTGACCCTGCCAGAGTAAAAATCGGGCGTTAAGGTTAATCAGATTAAGGTTAACGCAGGAAATGAGCGCGCGGCGGGGGCGTCCCGCCGCTGCCTTGAATGCTCAGTGAAGCCGCCCACCTGTTGGCACCGGCATATCAGGCCGTGCCAGCACAATCGCGCCATTTTCATCCGGAAAGCCCAACACCAAGACTTCGGACATAAACCGCCCGATCTGGCGTGGCGGGAAATTCACCACGGCCATGACCTGTTGCCCGACGAGGCTCTCCGGCGCGTAATGCACAGTGATCTGGGCGGAGGATTTCTTTTCGCCGATCTCCTCGCCAAAATCGATCCAAAGCTTGATCGCCGGTTTGCGGGCCTCCGGGTAGGGCTCCGCGCGGGTGATCGTTCCCACGCGGACGTCGACCTTGAGAAAGTCGTCAAACCCGATCTCGTCGCTCATGCCAATTCTTCGTCGCGCTTGATCGCGGCGGCCACGGCACGCTCCATGAGGGCCGGGAACCCGGTTTCTTCATCCATGAGCACACGAAGCGCCTCCGCCGTCACCCCGCCCGGAGACGTGACATTGACGCGAAGCTGCGCCGGGTCTTCGTCCGACATTTCCGCCAGATGGCCGGCGCCACCCACGGTGGCCTTGGCGAGTTTCATCGCCATCTCGGCGGACAGCCCGGCTTTCTCGCCAGCCGCCGCCATCACCTCAATGAGGTGGAAGACATAGGCCGGACCGCAGCCGGAGATCGCGGTGAGCGGACGGATTTGCGCCTCTGTCTCAAGGCGCACCACCTGCCCCACGGCACTGAGCAACTCTTCGGCGAGATCGAGATCCTCCGCCGTGGCCTGCGCATTGCCCACGATGCCGGTGATCCCACGCCCGACCGCGGCGGGCGTGTTGGGCATGGCGCGAACGATCGGAGTTTCCTCACCCAACATGGTTTCATAGGTGGCAAGACTGATCCCCGCCGCCACGGACAAGAACACGGTCTTGCCGTTGCCCAGCGCCTGAAGTTTCGGAAGCGCATCGCCCATCATTTGCGGTTTGACCGCGACCAGCACAATCGCCGGGTTCTCCGGCAGATCGGTATTAAGGTTCACCCCAGTGGATTTGAGCCAGTCAGACGGGTGCGGGTCGAGCACCGTCACAGAGGCAGGCGGCAAGCCACCATCGAGCCAGCCCTTGAGCATGGCCGAGCCCATTTTCCCGCATCCCAAAAGCACCAGACCGCGCGTCTTCAGATCATCCATGATTTGCCTCATCGTCAAAAAAATACCCCCGAAAGGATTCGGGGGCACTGTATCAACCGGCGCGGCACACGCAACGTCGTGCGGGCTTTGCGGATATGTTGAGGGCGTTACGCCCGACCGTAGGCCTCATGGATCGCCACATTCATCGCCTCGTCGGCCGTGTGGTCGGACCAGGCGGCCAGTTGGAACGCCGGGTAGAACCGCTCAGAGGCCGCAACGGCAGAACCGATCAGACGATCCACCTGCTCGGGGCTGGCGATCTGACCGCCCGAGAGCACGAGACCGTAGCGATAGACCATGAGCTTTTGCTCGTCCCAATAGGTGAAAGCGCCGGTCCAAATCTGGTCGTTGGTGCGGTTCAGCACGTCGAACAGTTTCGGCAGCTTGTCGGCGGGCGGCTCCATCTCAAAGGTGCAGATGAGGCGCAGCGTCTCGTCAAAATCCGACCACGCGAGCGTGATGGAATAGGTGCGCCACTGGCCCTCGACCGCCATGGCGATCTGGTCGTCGGCGACCCGGTCAAATTCCCAATCGTTGTACTCACACAAATGTTCGCACAGATCGATCGGATGGATCTCGGTGGAAAAACTTTGCTCAATAAGCGACATGTGCAGCCTCGTCTGTTGTGCGTCCGAATGGCCTGTGCGACATCCCCATGCGCATCCCTAAAAGGCGGCCACTAAGACTTGGTGCCTGCTCTAAGGATCGGTGCGACTTCACCGCCCCTTACTAGATATGGTGTGACGAAAGAGACGAATCTGTAAAGCGAAATATTTGTGTTATCCCCACCAAACGTCTGTGCTCCACAAGGCTGCCTATTTTTTCCACAGGCCCCTGGGGATGGTTTGTGGACAGAAATTCCAGCAGAAATTCCCCCCGAAACGTCGCCCACGGCACAGAACGTCGCGCATTAAAAAAGGCCCCCGAACCGGGAGCCTCCGCAGCGCATTTTGTCGGGGTTAGACCGACGGCTTACTTGCCTTCGAGCGCTTCAATCCGCTTTTTCAGCGCATCGTTCTCTTCGCGGGCCTTCTGCGCCATGAGACGCACGGCCTCGAATTCGTCACGGGTGACGAAATCGCGATCGGCGAGCCAGCGATCCACCAGCCCTTTGAGCGCGGTGTCCGCCTCGTCTTTGGCGCCCTGAGCCACGCCCATGGCATTGGTCATGAGTTGGGAAATATCGTCGAGGATCTTATTGCGCGTTTGCATGGCGGTCTCCGTTCCGCGAATTCGTGACTGTCTTGTGATCTATATGGGCCGCAATCACGGGAATCACAAGGTTGACTTCCCCTCAGCTCTGGCGACAGATGCGCTCATGTTGACCTCTGTGCCCGCCGTTCTGAATTTTCCAGACCTCTCGCCCATCGTGTTCGAGATCGACCTCGGCCCGATCCACTTTGCGCTGCATTGGTATGCGCTGGCCTATATCTTTGGCATCCTGATCGGCTGGGGGCTTGTCCGCCGCGCGCTCAAGTCCGCGTCTCTCTGGCCGAATGACACGCCGGTGATGACGAAAGAGGGTTTGGACGATCTGCTCACGTGGCTGATCCTCGGCGTGATTGTCGGCGGGCGGCTTGGCTATGTGCTGTTCTACAAATTCGACTATTACCTCGCGCACCCGCTTGAAATTCCGATGATCTGGCAGGGCGGCATGGCCTTTCATGGCGGCTTTCTCGGCGTCGTCGTCGCGGCGGCGCTTTGGGGGCTGAAATACAAGAAACCGCTTTTGACGCTTGGAGACACGCTGGCCATGGCCACGCCGCCGGGATTGCTCCTCGGGCGGATGGCGAACTTCGTGAATGCCGAGCTTTGGGGCAAACCGTGGGATGGCCCGTGGGCGGTGATCTTCCCCGGTGAGGCGGCGCAGGCCTGTGCGAATGTCGGCCCGCTTTGCGCGCGCCACCCGTCGCAGCTTTATGAAGCGGGGATGGAGGGCCTTCTGCTGGGCGCGCTTCTGTTGATCCTCGTCTGGGGCGCGAAAGCGCTCAAACGGCCCGGTCTGATCATGGGGCTGTTCTTTGCGGGCTATGGTCTCTCGCGGTTCATCGTCGAATTCTTCCGTCAACCCGACGCACAGTTCATCACCGAGGCCTCCCCCTCCGGTACCGTCTTCGCGGGTCTGCAAATGGGGCAAATTCTCTCGCTGCCGATGATCCTTGTCGGCCTGTTTTTCATGCTGCGCGCCAAGCGGACATGACCGAAGCTGCCGCGCCTTTGATCGACCGCCTCGCCCGTCGCATTCGCCAGACGGGGCCGATGACATTGGCCGATTTCATGGCCGATTGCCTCCTCGATCCCACGCATGGCTATTACACCACGCGCGATCCTTTAGGGGCTGCGGGCGACTTCACCACCGCGCCCGAGATCAGCCAGATGTTTGGCGAGCTTCTGGGATTGGCTCTGGCGCAAAGCTGGCTCGATCAGGGCGCGCCGTCGCCCTTTACCCTCGCCGAACCCGGCCCCGGTCGTGGCACATTGATGGCCGACATCCTGCGCGCCACCCGCGCGGTACCGGGGTTTCATCAGGCCATGCGCGTCACACTGATCGAGGCCTCTCCCACCCTGCGCGCCGCACAAAAAGAGCGCCTTGCGGGCTATGAGGTCACATGGTGCGATCACATTGCGGAGCTTCCCGACGCGCCGCTTTGGCTCGTCGCCAACGAATTTTTCGACGCGCTCCCCATTCGTCAATTCACCCGAAAAGGCCAAGCCTGGGCGGAGACCCATGTCGGGCTGGTCAACGACCAGCTCGCCCTCGGCCTCTCGAAACCCGCCGCGCACGCGATGCTCGGCCATCGCCTCACGGACACAAAAGAGGGCGACATTGTCGAACACTGCCCCGCCGCCGCGCCCATCATGGCCGAGATCGCCCAGCGCATCGCGCAACATGGCGGGGCGGCCATTGTGATCGACTACGGCGATTGGCGCTCCCTCGGGGACACGTTCCAAGCACTCGAAGCCCACACCCCCGTCGATCCCCTCGCCCGCCCCGGTCAGGCCGATCTCACGGCGCATGTGGATTTCGAGGCCCTCGCCAATGCCGCTGAGGCCCATGGGACGAAAGCCTCCCGCATGATCCCGCAGGGCGAGCTTTTGGGCCGTCTCGGCATCGCCCAACGCGCCGAAGCCCTCGCCCGAAATCTAAGCGGCCCGGCCCTTGAGACCCACATAAGCGCATTTGAGCGGTTGACCTCCCCCGCAGAAATGGGAACCCTTTTCAAAGCGCTGGCCATCGTGCCCTCTGCCGCACTCTTGCCTCCGGGATTTGACGCATGACACTCGACATCATCCGCTCCGACGCGCTGGGCGACCTGCAACACGGGTTCTTCACCCGCAAGGGCGGGGCCTCTTCTGGCGTGTTTGAGGGGCTGAATTGCGGGCTGGCGTCGTCCGATCAGGCCGACATTGTCGCGATCAACCGCCGCCGCGCGGCCGAGGCCATTGGGCTTGAGGCGGACGCGCTCTTTCCCGCCTACCAAATCCATTCCGCCGATGTGGCCACCGTGACCGGTCCTGCCACGGGTGCGGCCCCTAAGGCCGACGCGCTCGTCACCGCCACGCCCGGCATCGGCCTTGTGGTTCTGACCGCCGATTGCCAACCCGTGCTCTTTGCCGACCGTGACGCCGGTGTGATCGGCGCGGCCCATGCGGGCTGGAAAGGCGCGATTGGCGGCGTCTTGGAGGCCACCGTGGATGCCATGGTGGAGCTCGGCGCGACGCGGGAGGCCATCACCGCCGTGATCGGCCCCTCGATTTCCCAACGCGCCTATGAGGTCGGGCCAGAGTTCCTTGACGATTTCCTGATGGACGACCCGAACAACAGCCGGTTCTTCGCCAATGGCGAGGGCGACCGCTACATGTTCGACTTGCCCGCCTATGGCCTCCATCGTCTGCGCGCGGCCGGGGTCGGCCATGCGGAATGGACCCGCCATTGCACCTACTCGGACCCGGATCGGTTCTATTCCTATCGCCGGTCGGTCCATCAGAAAGAGGCCGATTACGGCCGCCTCATCACCCTCATCCGCCTGTAACGCCTTTGGCGCGGCCCCTGTGAGTCTCTCGTGAGTCTCATTGTGCCTGCCCTCTTCGGACCGTGATCGCCGCCCGCGCCCGCCATTGGGGCAGCAATATGGCCGCAAACTGCCCCATTCATGCCAGAAACAATCGGCTCGAAGCCGCAAAACTGTTTCGCACAAAAGAAAATTAACCATGAAAATCATACGGTTAACAGACCGAAACCACACCCCAATGCCACTCCAAACCCGCGCGGCCTCCCACGGGCATTTTCCCCCTCATGCGCCCTAATTCCGTCTCAGCCCTCGGGCATAGTTTCCCTAACGAGGACAATCACTGATGAGAGTAGCCATGAAAAACCGTCGTTGGATGCAGTCGATGATCAAAGAAGCCAAAAAGACCGAGGTCGAGATGCCTTGGGCCCGTGGCGCGCGCCGCACCGCTTTCATCGCGAAGAAATCCGGCAAGCCGACCGCACGTCTCGCCGCCTCGGCCTAAGCGATCCCTCAAACGATCCTTCAAACGATTCGGCGCGGCCCGCTCCGAGTCGTTTTGCATTCTGAAAAGCCGCACAACCTGCCGCTTAGTTTGCGCCGCGATCTGTCAACAAACGACAGGCCCGACCCGGCACTGAGGCGCCTCCCCTCCACAATCCGACGAAGGTTTTGACAATCCCCCTCAATTTCTGAGATCGTTGCGCCACTGTATGCGGTGGGGGCCGTCACAGGTACGAGGTTTGCTATGTCTCAGCCCCCCTTTCCCGCGCGTTCCGGTGCTCTCGGCGCGTCGACTGACCCGCACAGCCGCTCTGCGCAAACCGCGTGGACCGTTCGGCGTCTTCGTCCGACGGATCCGATTGCCCCCCGGTCCCACCACCCGTTGCGGCGCTATGACATCCAATGGCTCAACGCACGCGGCGATCTAGAGGATCGCATCCTCTCCGCCCCGGCGCTTCCGATTTTTGAGGCCGCCTATAACGCCTTTGCCCGTGGCGCGATCATTCCGACGCGGCACGGTCCCGTGGCGGTCGAGGACCTGTTGCCGGGCGATGAGGTGGAAACCTCCGATGGCCGTTTTGAGCCTGTCGTCTGGATCGGGTCCATGCCCCTCGACACCAAAGGTCGGCGGAGCGACAAGGCCCAGCCTGAGCGGCTCTACCGGGTCATGGCGGACACCTTTGGGTTTGGCCGCCCTGCCCCCGATGTGATGCTGGGTGGTGGGGCGCGTCTGTTGCTTCGGGCCGACAGTCTCAAATCATATCTCGGCACCGACAGCGCGCTGGCGCCGATTCCGCATCTCACAGACGGGGTGTCCATCGTCGAGGTCGCGCCGATCTCCACCGTGCGGACCTATCACTTTGCCTTAGCCCGTCACGCGGTCCTGCGCGTCAACGGTCTTGAGGTCGAAAGCTATCATCCCGGCGTCGCCGCCTCCGGTCAGCTTCCGGGCGACTTGCGCGGTCTTTATATGGAAATGTTCCCGCATCTGGGCACGTTGGGGGATTTCGGCGCGTTGGCCCATGCCCGCCTCACACCGACAGAGATGCTTGGGCTTTTGTCCGCCTGACACACAAAAACAGGCGCACCCATGATGCGCCTGTGTTTCAACAGTGAAAAAGCAGAAGACGGCTTAGGCCGTTTGCTCCAGACGCGCTTCGAGCACGTCAAAGGGCACACCCGGCTCATCTTTGGCGCAACGGATGACGAGCGACGTTTTCACAGAGCCCACGTTTTCCGTCGACAAAAGCTGCCCGGTCAAAAAGCTCTGGAAGGTCGAGAGGTCCGGTGCCACGCATTTCAGGATGAAATCGACTTCGCCGTTGAGCATGTGGCATTCGCGCACAAGCGGCCATTCGCGGCATTTTTCCTCGAACTTCGACAGATCGCCCTCGGCCTGGCTTTGAAGCCCAACCATGGCAAACACCTGCACCTCGAAATTGAGGGCGCGGCTGTCCACGACGGCGTGGTAGCCCTTGATATAGCCGCTTTCCTCCAGCGTCCGCACGCGGCGCAGACAGGGAGGCGCGGAGATTCCGACACGTTTCGCCAGTTCGACGTTGGTCATACGGCCGTCGGCCTGCAATTCAGCAAGGATTTTACGGTCGATCTCATCGAGTTTATGCGAAGGCATAGACGTCTCCAGGGGCTCCGGCTTAGAGCACTACTTCGGTGGCGATATTTTCAGACAAATGCGCAACCGCCCCTTTGCGCGCAACATTCTTTCTCATTTAAGCAAGAAACTTGCAAGAGCATTTCGCGACAATTGCGACTGCAATCTGGGCAGATGCCAGTTTTTTGATCTTCCCCCGCCTGCGACCGGCGGCCACACGGATGCACGACCCGCGCAAGACGGATAGGCGACGGATGCACAGAGGGGTTTGATATGCCCGCGCGCGGTGTCTATATCGGGGCCAACATCAAAGACAACACGAAAGACGAGAGGTCCATCCAGATGGCGGACACGAAACATACCAAGGTTCTGATCATCGGCTCCGGTCCGGCGGGCTATACGGCCGGCGTCTATGCCGCCCGCGCCATGCTCTCCCCGATCCTCGTGCAGGGGATGGAGCCGGGCGGTCAGCTCACAACGACGACCGAGGTCGAAAACTTCCCCGGCTTCACCGAGGTGCAAGGCCCGGAGCTTATGGTGAAGATGCAGGAACACGCCGCCGCCATGGGCACGGAAATCATTTCCGACATCATCACCGAACTCGACACCGATGTGCGCCCCTTTGTCGCCAAGGGCGACAGCGGCACGATCTACACCGCCGATGCGGTGATCCTCGCCACCGGCGCACGCGCCAAATGGCTCGGCCTTGAGACCGAAGAGGCGTTCAAGGGCTACGGCGTGTCCGCTTGTGCCACCTGTGACGGGTTCTTCTATCGCAACATGGAGATCGTCGTGATCGGCGGCGGCAACACTGCCGTGGAAGAGGCCCTGTTCCTCACCAACTTCGCCTCCAAAGTGACGCTCATCCACCGCCGCGACGAGCTGCGCGCCGAAAAGATCCTGATCGACCGTCTGATGAAGAACGAAAAGATTCATCCGCTCTGGGACAGCGAGTTGGTCGAGGTTTACGGCGACGAGGCCCCGCTCAAGGGCGTGAACGGCGTGAAGGTGAAAAACGTCAAAACCGGCGAAATCACCGATATTGCCGCCAAAGGCGTGTTCATCGCCATCGGTCACGCGCCCGCCAACGAGCTGGTGAAAGACAAACTTGAGATGCACAACGGTGGCTACGTGTCTGTGAAACCGGGCACCACGGAAACGTCGATCCCCGGCATTTTCGCCGCAGGCGACCTGACCGACCACAAGTATCGTCAGGCTGTCACCTCTGCGGGCATGGGCTGTATGGCGGCTCTCGACGCCGAACATTGGCTCGCCGCACAAGAGTGAGCCTAAAGGCGCTCAAACTGCGGGCCTTTGCCGCCATATGAGGCAGCTGCCTAAGAAATATTGCTTTCTTTGCTGCAAGAGTAGGCGAATATTGTCCTAAAAACGTCCAAAAGTGAGGCCTACGGGCCTCATTTTCGAGTCAGTTCCCCTCCCGGTGTTGAATTGTGCCCCGCAAAAAGGCTAAGCGAACAGCAACCAAATGCTGCAGGACAGCATTGGTGTTTGACCGTTGAACCGTACCAGCCCAAAAAGGCGATTTGCATGGCCGAAAATCTTGCCCCGATCCCCGAGCTTTACGTCTCTTACGAAAGCGCCCAGAAACTCAAGGTCGAGGCCGCTGACCTCGTGAGCTGGGATCTCTCCCCACGCCAGATTTGCGATCTTGAATTGCTCATGAACGGTGGCTTCAATCCGCTCAAAGGCTTCCTCTCCGAAGAGGACTACAACGGCGTCGTGAATGACATGCGCCTCGCCGATGGCTCGCTCTGGCCGATGCCGATCACCCTCGACGTGTCCGAGGAATTCGCCGAAAGCCTCAAGCCCGGCCAAGACATCGCGCTCCGTGACCAAGAGGGCGTGATCCTTGCCACCATGACCGTCACCGACAACTGGGTGCCGAACAAATCCATCGAGGCCGAAAAAGTGTTCGGCGCCGATGACGACAAACACCCGGCCGTCAACTACCTGCACAACACTGCAGGCAAGGTCTACCTCGGTGGCCCGGTCACCGGCATCCAACAGCCGGTGCACTACGACTTCCGCGCTCGTCGCGACACGCCGAACGAGCTGCGCGCCTACTTCCGCAAACTCGGCTGGCGTCGTGTTGTGGCCTTCCAGACCCGTAACCCGCTGCACCGTGCGCACCAGGAACTGACCTTCCGCGCCGCGAAAGAAGCGCAGGCCAACCTTCTGATCCATCCGGTGGTCGGCATGACCAAACCGGGCGATGTGGACCACTTCACCCGCGTGCGCTGCTACGAGGCCGTGCTCGACAAATACCCCCAGTCCACCACCACCATGAGCCTCCTGCCGCTCGCCATGCGTATGGTTGGCCCGCGTGAGGCCGTGTGGCACGGTCTGATCCGGAAAAACTACGGCTGTACCCACTTCATCGTTGGCCGCGACCACGCAGGTCCGGGCTCCAACTCCAAGGGCGAAGATTTCTACGGCCCCTACGATGCACAAGAACTCTTCCGTACGCACCAGGAAGAAATGGGCATCGAAATGGTGGACTTCAAACACATGGTTTGGGTCCAAGAACGTGCACAGTACGAAGCCATCGACGAGATCGAGGACAAGGATAAGATCACCATCCTCAACATCTCCGGCACCGAACTGCGTCGCCGTCTGGCCGAAGGTCTGGAAATCCCGGAATGGTTCTCCTTCCCCGAGGTGGTGAAAGAGCTGCGCCGCACCAAGCCGCCGCGTTCGAAACAGGGTTTCACCGTGTTCTTCACCGGCTTCTCCGGCTCTGGCAAATCCACCATTGCGAACGCTCTGATGGTCAAGCTGATGGAAATGGGTGGCCGTCCGGTGACGCTCCTCGATGGTGACATCGTGCGGAAAAACCTGTCGTCCGAGCTGGGCTTCTCCAAAGAGCACCGCGACCTCAACATCCGCCGCATCGGTTACGTGGCCTCCGAGATCACCAAAAACGGCGGTATCGCCATCTGTGCGCCGATCGCGCCCTATGCCACCACCCGCCGCGCTGTGCGCGAAGACATCGAAGCCTTCGGTGCCTTCATCGAAGTGCACGTCGCGACCTCCATCGAGGAATGCGAGAAGCGTGACCGCAAAGGCCTCTACAAACTGGCCCGCGAAGGCAAGATCAAAGAGTTCACCGGCATCTCCGACCCCTACGATGTGCCGGAAAACCCGGAACTGCGCGTCGAGACCGAAGGCACCGATGTGGACAACTGCGCCCACCAGGTGATCCTCAAGCTCGAAGCCATGGGCCTGATCGCCGGGTAATATGCGCCCCATATCTCAAATGACAAAGCCCCGACACTGTCGGGGCTTTTTCGTTGGCGCTCTGCCGCCGGATCAATGCGGCGACATGCGTTTCAACAGGTTGTCCTTGAGGATGAACTGGTGATAGAGCGCCGCGCCGACATGCAGGATGATCAGGAAAACCATGAGATTCACGAGCACCTCATGCACGTCGCCCGCGTCCCGTACCCCAAAAAACCACGCCAAAATCCCCGCCACCGGCAACAGAATCATCCCCGCATAGAGCAAGGCATGGGTCGCATGGGCAGCCCTTTCCATGAGCGGATGCGGTGCGGGCGGCATTTCCGGCGCACCTTGGATCAGCCGGACGACCACCCGCAGGAGCATCAGAACAAGTGTGGCAATGCCGACAATGATGTGGAGCTGCGCGGTCGTGCTCTCATTCATGCCCGTCTCGGTAAAGGTGCGCCACGCCCGACCCATCCCGTCCGAAACCACATAGTTAAACGCAAAAGTCAGCACCACAGCCCAGTGCAACATCTTTTGCAACTTGCTGTAGGATTGGGAAATCTTCATCGTCACTCGCTTTCTGGGCGCCTCAGGCCCACCGGTTTGGCGTCACCCGCCATCCCTTCGATGACTGGAAAATAGGCCGCCCCTCGTGACATCACAAAGCCGTTTCACAGAAAGTCGCGTCGCTATAACCCGGGTTTAGCCCGGATCGCCTGCCCGAGGGTCAGCCATGCCTCTTTTCGCACCATCCTCGAAAGACGGGGGGCAGAACGCAAAAGGACGGGCCAAGATCGACCCGTCCTTTCACATGTTCGCATCTGTCAGAGGCGCAGTGTCTCTTTAGTGAACGTTCACCGGCGCGTAGTGATGTTCGCGCGCGAGGGCAAAGGCCAGATGCCGGTTCGCCACAAGCGCAAGGCGCGTACCTTCGGTGTCGTGGACGGAATAGAGCAACTCCAATCCCTCTGCCTGCGCCTGCACCTCTTTGGGCAGATCGGCAACCGCGACGGGGCGGATATAGACCAGCTGTTCCTGGGCTTCCTCGTCGACGGGAAGGTGTGGGTAACGTGTGTTCATGACTTTATCCCTTCCTGATTTGAATGGTTTGGACGACGCTTTCCGGCTCCGCGCGGGTCAGGTCGATATGGAGCAATCCGTTTTCCGTGGACGCGCCGATCACCTCGACCCCGTCGGCCAGAACGAAGGATCGCTGAAACTGACGCCCGGCGATTCCACGATGGAGGAAAATACGCCCCTCATCGGCCTCCGGCTGACGCCCCCGGACCACGAGCTGACGGTCTTCCAGCGTGATCGCCAGATCGCTCTCGGAAAACCCGGCAATGGCAAGCGTGATCCGGTACGAATTCGCAGAGGTTTGTTCAATGTTATAGGGCGGATAGCCCCCGGCATCGGATTTGGCCGTCCGCTCCACGAGCCGCTCCAGCTGATCGAACCCCAACAGGAACGGATGGGCGCCAAAGCTCACTTTTGTCATCGCCACGTCCTTTCAAAAAGCGACAGTGCTCTTTCCCAGGCCCCGACATCGGCAACCCGGACTTGGTATAAATATGGGGAAAGCCCCCCGCCCCTTCAAGGGCCTCTCGGAACGCTTTGAGATTTCAGAATTTGCGGATAAGCTGGGCGGGCTGGCAGGTGGTCGTTTTGGGACTCGCTGTCGCGCAGCGGCTCGTCGGAGCACCCGCTCCCCAATGAACTCAGAGACAGAAGACACCCTCATGAACGTGTCCAACCGGATGGATCATTACGAAGTGCTTCGCGTGAAACTCGAAGTGCTCAAACGCGAACACCGCGATCTCGACGCCGCGATCACGGCCATGCAAGAGACCGGGCACCTCGATGCGCTGCGCCTGCAACGCATGAAAAAGCAAAAGCTCTCGCTCAAAGACCGCATCGCCCAACTCGAAGATCAGATCACCCCTGACATCATTGCGTAACCCGCCCGCCGCGCTATAAGACCGAAGAAACGGATTTTAACGCGAGGGGACACCATGAGCGTCGATGTCGGCATCATCATGGGCAGCCAGTCGGACTGGCCCACAATGAAACGCGCTGCGGAAATTCTGGACGAATTGGGCGTCTCTTATGAGGCCAAGATCGTCTCCGCCCACCGCACCCCGGATCGCCTCTGGTCCTATGGCAAAGAGGCCGCCGGGCGTGGCCTCAAGGTCATCATCGCGGGCGCCGGTGGGGCGGCGCATTTGCCGGGCATGATGGCGTCTAAGACCCGCGTGCCTGTGATCGGCGTGCCGGTTCAGACCCGCGCGCTCTCCGGCGTCGATAGCCTCTATTCCATCGTGCAAATGCCCAAGGGCTTTCCGGTCGCCACCATGGCCATCGGCGAAGCGGGCGCGGCCAATGCCGGCCTGATGGCCGCAGGCATTCTCGCCGTGTCCGATCCGGCCCTCGCCGAAAAACTCGACGCGTGGCGCGATGCGCTTTCTGCGTCCATTCCCGATGAGCCCTCCGATGACTGAGCCCCTCGCCCCCAACAGCACCATTGGCATTCTCGGCGGCGGTCAGCTTGGCCGGATGTTGTCGGTCGCGGCTTCCCGTCTCGGGTTCAAGACCTGCATCTATGAGCCGGGCGGGGATTGTCCCGCGTCCCATGTCGCCAATTACCATTTTCAGGCCAGCTACGAAGACGAAGAGGCGCTGAAAAAATTCGCCGCCTCCGTCGACGTTGTGACCTATGAATTCGAGAACGTGCCGACTTCGGCGCTTGATCTGATCGAATCCATCGTGCCGATCCGCCCGAACCGCAAAGCGCTCGCCGTCTCTCAGGACCGCTTGATCGAAAAGAACTTCCTCTCCGAGTTGGGTCTCAAGGTCGCGCCCTTTGCCGCCGTGGACGATGAAGTGGATCTGGCCGAGGCGCTGGTCGAAATTGGTGCTCCCGCGATCCTGAAAACCCGCCGCTTTGGCTATGATGGCAAAGGCCAGGCCCGCATCATGGACCCGGCGGACGCGGATCAGGCCCTCGCCGATATGGCGGGCGCGCCCTCCATCCTCGAAGGCTTTGTCGACTTCTCCCATGAGGTCTCTGTGATTGCCGCACGCGGTCAGGCCGGGGATATTTCCTGCTTCGACCCGGGCGAAAACGTGCACAAATCCGGCATTTTGCACACCACCACCGTGCCCGCGCGCCTGTCACCTGCGCTTCGGACCGACGCGGTGCTTTTGGCCGCTAAAATCCTGAACGCACTGAATTATGTTGGTGTGATGGGCGTTGAGCTCTTCGTCACCAAAGACGGGCTGATCGTCAATGAAATCGCGCCCCGCGTGCACAATTCCGGCCATTGGACGCAAAATGGCTGTGTCATCGACCAGTTCGAACAACACATCCGCGCTGTGGTCGGTTGGCCCTTGGGCGATGGCAAACGGCACTCGAATGTCGAGATGCTGAACCTCATCGGCGACGATGTGGACCGCATTCCCGAGTTCGCAAAAGACGGGTCTGTCGCGATCCATCTGTACGGCAAGGCCGAGGTCAAAGCAGGCCGCAAGATGGGCCACGTCAACAAGGTGACCGGCGCGGCCTAAGCCCCACCCCTTTTGCCCCAATCAAACTGCCACAGGGCGCGCGCCGAACAGGGCCGCGCCCTTTATCATATGAAAATGACGATCTCAGGCCTTAAACTCAGGCCTCAAAGATGGATGATTTGGGGATATGATGTGTGGGATGCGCTTTGGGCGTCTCTTCGTCCCACCGCGTTCCGCCACGGTGCTGCCGTGCCCGCAACGGGGATCAAAGCCTACAGAACGTCTTCGCTCAGGTGACTGTAGCCCGACGGGTAGATGAGACGATCGCTGACCATGCCCGTGCCCGGCGCGATCGGGTAGAGAAGCGTGTATTCCGGCAGGAACGGCACCTCCAATTTAGAGGCCGCCAATTTGGAAAATCCGACACGCCCAAAGTATTTCGGGTCGCCCACCACCACCACAGCTTTCGCCCCTTCGCGGCGGGCATCGTCCATGCCACGCGTCACGATCTCGCGCCCTGTGCCGCGTTTGCGATAGGCCGGGGACACCGCCAGAATCGACAGGGCCCACCAATTTTCCGGATGCACCATTTTCGCGTAGCACACGTAGCCAATCAGGGTATCGCCTTCCATGACCACACGCTCCATCGCCACAGCGCCTTCTTTGCGAAGCGCTTGCGCAAAGCGGTACATGCTCGGCCCATCGAAGACGCTATCCAAGAGGATCGACACGGCAATTTCGTCGTTTTGCGTGAGGGCGCGCAGATACATGTCATTCTTTCTATAAAGCGGCTCAGCGTATCAGTGACACACATGGCTTTTCTGACAAATATGTTAATGCGCTTTGACGACAAGGGCACGAAAGCCTCTGTTCAAACGCACGTTTTTTTAGCGTATCCGGACTAAGTGTTTCAAAATAATAACACAAGTTGGACGAAACCGACCTCAGAGCGCGGCATAGAGCGCGACAATGGTGTCAAGTTCCTCCACCATCGCCTCGACCTCCCACGACAGTTCGCGCAATTCCCGGTCCGAGAGCGGCCCCTGCTCCAAGGCACGAAACAGCACTTCGATCAGGCTCCATTTTTGCCAAAGAAGCGCATTTTCCTCCAAAAGCTCATCCTCTGACGCGGCCTGAACCTCCGCGACTGTGGCGCCAAAGGTCAGGTGAAACGCCGTCTCATTGAACAAGCTCGCAGCCGCCTTCATCTCCGCTTGCGCCGGGCGCTCCCCACGCTCGTAGCCCATGGTGATCAGACAGGCCTCATTGCCCATCCGCTGCATCAACATCCGCTGCCGTCCAGAGAGATTGACGAATTTGGCCTGCTCCGGGCTGGTGCGGCTCTCGGAGACAAGGGCCTTTTGCTCCAAGGCTTCGACATAGAGATCCGCGGCCTGAAGAAGGACGTTCATCTCCTCGGAAAAGGCGCGGACCGCATCGTAGTCCATGGATTTTTCTCGGGTAAAGTCAGAGATTTGTCGCTGGAGCGGAAACCACAGGCGCTCGATCTCATTGAGACGCTCAAGCGCGGCCGCGTCCGTTTCCGGTGTGAAATCAAGTGCGCCACCGCCGATTTTGAGCTCGTTGAGAGACCGCCCAAAGGCCGAGCGCGAGGCCGCGAGAATCTCTCTGTTGTTTTGCACATCGACATTCATCGCGATGAAACAGGCCGAGCGCGCGATCCGTTGGCTGAGCATCCTTTGTCGCCCGGCGGCGTCGATTTTTTCACTGAGCTGCGCATCGGCGAAAAGCGGCGTTGCGAAGAGACAGACAGACAACAAACACAGAAGACGGGATAAGCGCGACATTTCATGGCCCCATAAGCGGTCGTGACAAAGATGTGCGCCGAGCTTACCGCCCGCCCCTTAACGAAGCCTTTCGCCACGCCCGAAAATCTCGCCCTCAAAGCGGAGCGCATGAAAAAAGGGCCGCCCGGAGGCGACCCTTTCGAATTTTGCCAGATGGCAGAGTGGCTTACATCATGCCGCCCATGCCGCCCATGCCGCCCATGTCGGGCATGCCAGCGCCAGCGCCGTCTTTGGACGGTTTGTCGGCAACCATGGCTTCCGTGGTGATCAGCAGGCCCGCGATGGAGGCTGCGTCTTCCAGAGCGGTGCGGGTCACTTTGGCCGGGTCGATCACACCGAAGGCAAACATGTCGCCATATTCTTCGGTCTGAGCGTTGAAGCCAAAGGCCAGGTCGTCGGATTCACGGACTTTGCCAGCCACGACAGCGCCGTCGACGCCAGCGTTTTCAGCGATCTGACGCAGCGGAGCCTCGATGGCTTTGCGCACGATGGTGATACCAGCGTCCTGATCGGCGTTTGCGCCTTTCAGCTCGCCGAGACCTTTGCCAGCCTGCACGAGGGCCACACCGCCGCCCACAACGATGCCTTCTTGCACGGCAGCGCGGGTTGCGTTGAGAGCATCGTCCACACGGTCTTTGCGCTCTTTCACTTCAACCTCGGTCATGCCGCCAACGCGGATCACGGCCACACCGCCAGCGAGTTTCGCAACGCGCTCTTGGAGTTTCTCGCGGTCGTAGTCAGAGGTGGTTTCCTCGATCTGGGTGCGGATCTGAGCCACGCGGGCTTCGATCTCTGCCTTCTCGCCAGCGCCGTCGACGATGGTGGTTTCGTCTTTGGAGATGGTGATTTTCTTGGCGGAGCCGAGCATGTCCATGGTGACGTTTTCGAGCTTCATGCCGAGATCTTCGGAGATGACCTGACCGCCGGTGAGGATCGCGATGTCTTGCAGCATGGCTTTACGGCGATCGCCGAAGCCCGGAGCTTTGACAGCCGCGATTTTCAGGCCGCCGCGCAGTTTGTTAACCACGAGGGTTGCCAGCGCTTCGCCTTCCACGTCCTCAGCGATGATGAGGAGCGGTTTCTGGGACTGGATGACCTGCTCAAGGAGCGGCACCATCGGCTGCAGCGAGGAGAGTTTCTTCTCGTGCAGGAGCACGATGCAGTCGTCGAGTTCGGCGAGCATCTTGTCCGGGTTGGTCACGAAATACGGGGAGAGGTAGCCGCGGTCGAACTGCATGCCCTCAACCACGGTGGTCTCGGTTTCCATGCCTTTGTTCTCTTCGACGGTGATCACGCCGTCGTTGCCGACTTTCTGCATCGCGTCTGCGATCTGCTGGCCGATCTCGGATTCGCCGTTGGCGGAGATGGTACCGACCTGAGCGACTTCAGCGGAGTCGTTCACCGGACGGGCTGCCGCTTTGATCGCTTCGACGACTTTGGCGGTTGCGAGGTCGATGCCGCGCTTGAGGTCCATCGGGTTCAGACCGGCAGCAACCTGCTTCAGGCCTTCTTTGATGATGGCTTGGGCCAGAACGGTGGCGGTGGTGGTGCCGTCGCCGGCTTCGTCGTTGGTGCGGGAAGCAACTTCCTTCACCATCTGTGCGCCCATGTTTTCGAACTTGTCTTCGAGCTCGATCTCTTTGGCGACAGACACACCGTCTTTGGTGATGCGCGGGGCGCCGAAGGATTTGTCGAGAACCACGTTGCGGCCTTTCGGGCCGAGGGTCACTTTCACTGCGTCGGCGAGGACGTTCACGCCTTTGAGCATGCGGTTGCGTGCGTCGACGTCAAACTTGACTTCTTTAGCCATTGTTCACTCCGTAAATTGGGTTGATGGGGGTCGGTCTCAGGCGTCGCTTAGGCGATGATGCCGAGGATGTCCGACTCTTTCATGATGAGAAGCTCTTTGCCGTCCACGGTGATTTCCGTGCCGGACCATTTGCCAAAGAGAACGATGTCGCCCTCTTTCACAGAGGGGGCGATCAGCTCGCCGCTGTCTTTGCGAGCGCCTTCGCCCACGGCAACGACTTTGCCTTCTGCGGGCTTTTCTTTTGCGCTATCGGGGATGATGAGACCACCGGCGGTCTTAGCTTCGCTCTCAACACGTTCGACCACAACGCGGTCGTGCAGCGGTTTGAATGCCATCTTCGAGGCTCCTTCGCTCAAAGTTTCAGTTTCGGGCCACCCCATATCAGGGCGGTGGTAAATCAATCGTTAGCACTCACCTCAGGAGAGTGACAACGACGCATAGTTAGGAAGGAGGCGGGAGTGAGTCAACAGGGGAGAGGGGGAAAAATTGTGCTGCGATGCGGCGGGAAAACTGGCATTTCTCGATTTGAAACGCAGTTTTCAGTTTATGGGTGAATAGATAACATAGGCCATTTCACCCCCTCCTTATAAAGGGAATTATTTTTGAATGACGATGTATTCATAGAGGGGCAATAGACCCGTACCCGGCAGTAGAAAGAGAAACGTATTGTTTTCATCTTCTATCAGCGCAACGAGGGGCACCAGCGATGCCGCACTAACGCCAATTGTTTCCGATCCTGCGTCGTACCATCTTCTCGCGCGCCAGTACCGCAGCATTTTCTGCTCAAAAAAGGGTTTAACGTCTTCGGGTAGATTATTTCTGCATTTGGCATCAGAAACACACGCCGCGACTTGAGGATATTCAGATATGAGCACGTCGTAACCATCTGACAACAAATCAATATCCGAGGCAATGATGGTGTTTGTCTTAGGGGCAAAAACCACTCGACCATCATTAAACGCCAAACCTATGGCATTAAAGTCATGACATCCCTTAGTTATTTCATTCATATGAAAGCCAAAAAAACATACATTTGGCTCGCGTATAATTTTTGTTTCTTCGGCAAACGCCTCTTGCCAGAAAAAGCAAGCGAGCATGCCCGCAGAAAACTTAGACCAAAACCCCATAAACCCCCACCTCAACCTTCTCAAACCACCCATAATGATTGTCCCGCATCATCCGGGTGGCGTGTTTTACGCCCGTGGCCCGCGCCACCTCCGCGCCTTTTGAGGGCCCGTGTTCCAACAAATACGCCCGGCATTTCTCCGCGTCCTGACGGTAGGCGGTGACGCGGCCACCGGCTTTTGATCCGCCCAGATTGGGGTCGCCCTCCCGGCGTGCGAACTCGGCCAAGAGCTTGTCCGTCTTCGCCTTATTCTTGCGTGGCGTGAACGGCCTCGGCTCATGGTGCACCTGCACCGAACTCTCATCCACATTCACCGAGATCACCCCAAGCCCCAGCCGTTTGCACAGGCCGATATTACCCTTGAACATCCGCCAGGCGGCTTTTCCCTTCCACCGCGGCACGGCGAGGTAGACGTGGTCGCTCATCGCTTGCCGCGCGGTGCCTTGTTGCAAGAGCTGGAGGGTAAAGCCGGTTTTGAGCTCGATGATGACCGGCACACCGTCTTTGACCGCCACCACATCCGCGTCCCGCACCTCTGATTTCACCACATATCCCAGCGCCTCGAAATGCGCTTTCACGGGGGGATAGAGGTCGGTTTCGCGGAGTTTCGTCATAGGCTCTGTGATAGCGTGGGCACACAGCGGAACCAAGACGAAAGACCGTCCCCCTGTGAGCGTTCACAGGAGGTGACAAGCCATGCTGCACCGCCTATAAGGCGGGCGAAATCACAGGAATCCATGGGACAGACATATGACCACGCTTGTTTTCGGCCACAAATCCCCCGACACCGACTCCACCGGCTCCCCGCTGATCTGGGCTTGGTACCTTAACGAAGTCAAAGGCGTCGACGCCAAAGCCGTTCTGCTCGGCGAGCCGAACACCGAGGCCGCTTTCGTTGTCGAGAAGTGGGGCTTTGACAAGCCGGAGATCATTTCCGAGGTCGCAGAGGGTCAGGACGTCGTCATCGTCGACACCAACAACCCGGCCGAGCTGCCGGACGCGATCAACGACGCCAACGTGACCGCGATCATTGACCACCACAAACTCGTGGGCGGTCTTGAGACCAAAGGCCCGATCGACATCACCATCCGTCCGCTCGCCTGCACCGCGACCATCATGTACGATCTGATGGGCGACGACGCGGACAAGATGCCCGACAACATCAAAGGCGCGATGCTGTCCTGCATCCTCTCCGACACGCTGGAATTCCGCAGCCCGACCACCACCGACGTGGACAAGGCGCTGGCCGAGAAACTGGCCGCCGAGCTGAACATCAACCTCGGTCAATACGCCTCCGAGATGTTCGAAGCCAAATCCGACATCTCCGCCTTCTCGGACGCCGAGCTGATCCGCATGGACTCCAAAGAGTACGAAGTCGACGGCACCAAGTTCCGCGTCTCCGTGTTGGAAACCACCGCGCCGAAACTCGTGCTCGACCGCAAAGCCTCGATCATGGAGAGCTTCAAAGCCGTTGAGGCCGAGGACGGTGTCGATCAGGTTCTCCTCTTCGTCGTCGACATCCTCAACGAAGAAGCCACCTTCTTCACCCCGAACGATCTCTGCAAAACCGTGGCCGAGAAATCCTTTGGTGCGACCGTTGAGGGCGACTCCGTGGTTCTGCCGGGCATCATGTCCCGCAAGAAACAGATCATCCCGAACCTCAAAGTCTGATCGACTTTTCGCGTTCAATGAGCTTTGAAAGGGGTGCGGGAAACCGCGCCCCTTTTTGTTTGGTGGTCTTATGGTTTCAAAGTCGCGCCCTCTTTGGGTCTTTACGCTCCTCTATCTGCTCGCCTGTTTCGGGACCGCCCCGATCCGGCTGACGGAGCTGACCGCCAAACTCACCGCCGGCTCCACAAGCCCCCTCTTCCTCGCGATGTTTACCGGCCTCGCCCTCGCGCCCCTCTTCGCGCCGCTTGCGCTCCTGGTGCCGACGCCGCCCGTCGCCCTACGCGCGCTGATCTCGCTCCTCTGGCTGCCGAGCCTTCTGATCCTGCTCATGTCCGGCCCCGGCACCACGCACATCTTTCTCTACATCTTCGTCACATGGGTCGCGCTCATCGGCCTCTGGGCGCATCGCTCGCGCATGGGACAAGCCCTCCTCCTCGCGGTCACGCTCATCTCGCTCTGGTCGCTCACTGCCATGGCCCGCGCCGTCACCCAGATCGCCACCCTAACGAAAGACGCGCCCTATTGCGTCGCCCGCTCCGGTGCACCGATCACCTCCATCGCGGACCTGCGCGGCCTCGCCTTCTACACCGATGAAACCGGATTCAAATCTCACAACTATTGGACCTTCCACGGCGTGCTCCTCACCGAGACCCACGAATGGAACTGGTCCGCCACCCGCCTGCGGTTCGAGCCGATCCCAGAACCGGTCTTTCCCGACACCCGCCGCCCCGCCTGCCCGCTTGAGCCGCACTTCCTGCGCGCACATCTTTTCTGACCCGCACCCTTGCGCCACGGGCCGGATCAGGGTTCAAAGACCCATCCCAATTTCGGAGCCTTCATGCCCACGCCCCTGCTCTTTCGCCTCAGCGCCGCTCTCTTCTTCGCCCTCTGCGTCGGGCTGCTCCTCGCCCCCGGCCTTTTCGGCGCGATCTTCGGGCTGGAGCCCTCTGTCGGCGGAGAGGTCATGGCCCGCCGTGCCGGGCTTTTGTTCGCACCTCTGGGCATCCTCTACCTGCAACTCGCGACCTCTGAGCCCGCCCGCCGCGCGCTCCTCTCCGCAGGTCTCGTGCTCCTCGTCACCATGGCGCTTTTGGGGCTCACCGAATGGGCGCTCGGCCGTGTCGGACCCGGCATCTTTGTTGCCGTCGGGACCGAAGCCGTCTTTGCCGCCCTCTATCTGAAAGCGATCCGCCATGCTTAAAACGCCCGATTTCATGCGCGAGATGAAACGTGGGGAGGAGCCTGCTGTCGCGAACCTCCTGACCGCCGCCTTTGGTGGCAAAGACGAGGCGCAGCTCGTTGAGGCCCTGCGGAAATCCAAGGCCATCGCGGGGGAAATGGTCCTGCCGATGGACGGCGAGGTGATCGGCTATGCCGCGCTCTCGAAAATGGTCTCGCCCAAGGGCTGGCTCTGCCTCGCCCCCGTCGCGATCCGTCCGGACATGCACGGGCGGGGCTATGGCCGCCGCCTCGTTGGCATGATCACCCAATGGGCCGAAATGTCCGGTCAGACCCTCGTGGTCTTGGGCGATCCGGCCTTCTACACGCGCTGCGGGTTCAAGCCGATCGCGGAGGGCTTCAGTTCCCCCTACCCGCTCGACCACACGCTAACCGCAGGCCCGGCGAAGGGCAAAGCGACTGCCCTCACCTACCCCAAGGCCTTTGGCGCTTAATCGACGGCCACCGTCCGGTAGCCATTCGACATCTGTGCCTTCATCCCACCATCGACGGAGATGATGCGGTTGGGCAAACGTCCGGCCAACATCTGCGCCGCGCGCTCAGTGCGGTTGCCGGAGCGACAGATCAGGATGAGATCCTGCCCCTCGGACAATTTCGGGCCGATCTCGGCAAGGAAGCTGTCAGCATTCTCAAAGGTGACAAGTTCCGCCCCCTCGATCACGCCCGTCTCCGCCCACTCAGGCGCGGTGCGAATATCGACGATCAGCCCGCCATTGGCCCGCATCTCTTCGACGGCCATAAACCGGTGCTCATACCCCGCCCCCGCGCCATCTTGCGTGGCCCGTGTTTGAGACGCGCGCAAAACCCCAAAGCCAAGCGCCACAACAGCCGCCCCGCCATAGACCAGAAACCGTCGCTTCGTCGCATCGACCATGTGCATTCTCCTTTGATTGGTCCTCGCGCTACACGATCACGAGGACCGAGCACAACTGTGCATAATGCCGCGTCCCCCTGCGGGCCAAACCAAGGCTCACGGCGCTTTCCTTCCGCGCCACAAGACGCTAGCTAAAGAGCA
Source organism: Abyssibacter sp. (assembly GCA_964220165.1). Taxonomy (GTDB): domain Bacteria; phylum Pseudomonadota; class Alphaproteobacteria; order Rhodobacterales; family Rhodobacteraceae; genus Celeribacter. Next base: position 41,771 of record CAXPTW010000035.1, on the reverse strand, counting down.
ACGCAAAACGGAGCCGCCCATGACACGCCTGATCCAATCCCTGACCGAGATTTCGACCGATTACGACGCGCTTTTCGTCGATCTCTGGGGCTGTGTCCACAATGGCGTCCAAGCTTTCCCGGAAGCCTGCGCCGCGCTCCAGGCCTATCGCAAAACCGGTGGCAAGGTCGTGCTCGTGACCAACTCGCCGCGTCCGTGGCGGTCTGTTGCCGACCAGATCGCGGGCTTTGGCGTGCCCGAAGATGCCTATGACGCCATCGCCACCTCTGGCGATTCCGCGCGGATGGCGATGTACCTCGGCGTGGTCGGCAATAAGGTCTGGCACATCGGCGAGATGTTCGAGGCGGATTTCTTTCAGCCGATGGAAATCCTCGACGAACCGCTCAAGGTTGAGGTTGTGTCCCTCAATGAGGCGGAGGGCATCGTCGCCTCCGGCCCCGAAGACCCGCTGGCCGACCCAGAGATCTACCGTCCGCAATTTCTCTACGCCAAGCAAAAGGGCCTGAAACTTCTCTGCGCCAACCCCGACATCGTCGTGGATCGCGGCGAGACCCGAGAATGGTGTGCCGGGGCCTTGGCCGCACTCTATACCGAGATGGGTGGAGAGAGCCTCTACTTCGGCAAACCGCATCCGCCGATTTACGACCTCGCCCTCCGACGCCTCGCTCAGATCGCGCCGATTTACGACAACCGTATCCTCTGCATCGGCGACGGCATCGGCACGGATGTGATGGGCGCGATTGGCGAGAACTTCGATTGCCTGTTCATCACCGGCGGGCTGGCCGCCAAGGAATTCGGCGACGACCCGAACGCGCCGGACCCGGTGCGGCTCAAAACCTTCCTCGCGGAACAGAACCTCTCTCCCACCGCCGCGATTCCATTTTTGCGCTAAGGGCGCGGGCCGGATGAATTCAGGGCGTCGGACACCTCCAGCGCCTTTTTTGTAACGCCGCCTGCGGGACGCCCTGCCAGATGTCCTGTCAGACAAAGTGCCCGACAAAAGTCCGACACTTGTCCGACGGTCTGCCGACACCGAATTTCGGGGGAAGCGTCGCAAAATCCGACCTTTGTCGCGAAACATATTTGCAATAATTGCGCAAACATAAAAATTTTCTTTCGCGCAATATTGTTTCCCGCTGAGTTTTCCGCTATGCTGCACTGCAACAAGTGAGAGGATTCGGAGATCATGTTGGACAATTTGCCTCGCGGAACCATCTGCATCGAAGACATTGAAATCGGCATGACGCGGCATCTGCGCAAGACCGTGACGGATCATGACATCGCCCTCTTTGGCGAGGTCTCGACCGACCGGAACCCTGTGCATTTCGACGACGATTATGCCAATGACACCATCTTTGAAGGTCGCATCGCCCACGGCATGCTCACCGCCGGTCTGATTTCCGCCGTCATCGGCGAACAGCTTCCGGGGCATGGCTCGATCTATCTGGGCCAATCGCTCAAGTTTTTGGCCCCTGTGCGCCCAGGTGATACGGTGTTTGCGCAAGTGACGGTCACAGATATTGATCACGCAAGACGGCGTGTCACTCTTGATTGTCTGTGCAGCGTGGGCGATACCGTGGTGCTTAAAGGCGAGGCCAAAGTGCTTGCGCCGAGCCGGAAATTCGACTGACGCGTGCGGGGCTCCCGCACGAGGAGCCCTATGCAGACACATACTCATTGGACAGGTATTCCCGACACGGCCAAGGGCTGTTCCGCCGCAATCGGCAATTTTGACGGTGTGCATCTCGGGCATCGGCGTGTGATCGACCTGGCACGGCGTGAGGCCCCTCTGGGGGTCGTCACCTTTGAGCCCCACCCCCGCGAATATTTCACCCCCGGTGCGCCCCCCTTTCGCCTCATGAACGCAGACGCCAAGGCAAGTCGCCTTGAAAAACTGGGGGTTGAGCAGCTTTTCCAAATCCCATTCAACGCAGAGCTCGCCGCCATGACGCCGGAAGAGTTCGCCCGCGACGTGATCAAAAACGGCCTCGGCCTGACCCATGTGGTGGTTGGTGCCGATTTCAAATTCGGGGCGAAACGGGCGGGGTCGGTAGACGATCTCAAACGCTTTGGCGCCGAGATGGGCTTTGACGTGACCATCGCCGAACTGTTGGAAACCGACAGCGGTGTGTCGTCCTCCTCCGCGATCCGCGCCGCTTTGGCCGAGGGCGATCCGCGCAAGGCCGCCGAGATGCTCGGCCACTGGCACCGGATCGAGGGCAAGGTTCAGCATGGCGACAAACGCGGCCGCGACCTCGGCTTTCCCACCGCCAATATGTCGATCGAGGGCCTGCATGCGCCGAAATTCGGCGTCTATGCCGTTCTGGTCGACGTGCTCTCAGGCGCGCACAAAGGCCAATATCACGGCGCGGCCTCCCTCGGGGTCAAACCGACCTTTGGCGCGAACCTGCCCTGTCTTGAGACCTTTATCTTTGACTTTTCCGGCGACCTTTACGACACGCCGCTCTCCGTGGCCTTTGTCGATTACCTGCGCCCGGAGATTGCCTACACCGGTCTTGAGCCGCTGATCGAGCAGATGAACAAAGACTGCGATCAGGCCCGCGAGATTCTCGGGTCGCTGGAATGAGCAAACGCCCGCGCTTTTGGGAAACCGTGCCTCTGACGAAACTCACAGATGAGGAATGGGAAGCGCTCTGCGACGGCTGCGGCAAATGCTGCCTCAACAAGATCGAAGACGCGGACACGGGCGAGGTCCACCTGACCCGCGTGGCCTGTCGCCTGCTCGACGATCACTCCTGCCAATGCGGGCAATATGAAATCCGCAAACGGCTCGTTCCCGAATGCATCCGCCTGACGCCCGAGAACATCGAAAGCCACGCCTATTGGATGCCCACCACCTGCGCCTATCGCCTCTTGTGGCAGGGACGCCCCCTCCCCGATTGGCACCCGCTCTTGACCGGAGATCCGGAGAGCGTCCATGCCGCAGGTGTGTCCGTGCGCGGCATGACCGTGCCAGAGTTCGAAGTCGGCGAGGACGATTGGGAAGATCATATCATTGAGGAGCCGACTTAAACGACAGCGGTGGCGACATCCCCAAAGATTTAAACGCGCCACAAGACATGTTTCCGTAAGAATATGGCAGGTATTTAAAGATCATAAACTAGCGCGCCCTGCCCGGTTGGCCCTTTTCTGACCCTGCAGCAGGCGCGAAAGGGGGGGCAGAGGACGCGCGGAACCCTGCGAGAGGGCGGGCTCTCTCCCCCCTCCAAAAAAACTCTCTGATCGATTTGCACGAACTTCCCGCTCGCGGGCTCATAGACCCGTGCGCGGGAGTGGTAGAGACCGTTTCGGCGTCGTCTTCCCGACCGGTGTAGCCGTGGGGTCGGCTCAGCTCACCTTGGGTCTGGGTGATTTAGGAAAATGCACTTTATCTTTCTTCGCTCAATTTCTTTGAAAGGTCACGAGCCGAAGTCTGAATCTCATTCAATTCAGAAATTAGATAGTTGAAAACGTCGTCGCGTTCGTTGGGTTCTGGCCCAAGTAAAAGCGAGTAGTGTCCAACGAGTTGCGATGCCATTTGGAATTGACCTAAAAGCACCAAATTAATGAGTATTTGTCTCATAACATTTGGCGATTGAGTTTTCGTTGCCTGCCGGTTCAAAGCGATGGCCAAATCATAGACCAATGATTGGACCTCTTGCTGCAGAGCATATTCATCACCGCCATCCGTTCGCAGATGGTCCAAAATTGCTTCCAGTCGCTCAAATAGACTCATGTTCATCACCTCACATAGGGAAAAAGCTTCAAAAGCTCCTCTTTCAACTGCCACATAAGGTCGTTTTCAGGCTCGATACACTGTATAAAATGCGCCATGCTTTTTATGAAATTCCCCCATTTTATGGGCGTAATACCAAGTCTGGGAGTCATGGCGGTTGGCATACATGGCGTTCGCAGAAAGGAGATTTATTAATAGCGGCTAATCAATCGCCTCCAAATCAGACCCTCTAAACCATAAGCTGTTAGGCACTTCGTTGTGTGCTTCTAGACCTGCCTCATGCAAATCAGTATTGAACTGGATGAGATACACATCCTCACCGTGACGTTTTTGCAGCCACTGTCCTGCATTAAGGGATACAACGGTGCCCGTCTCCCCCAAAAGCAACCAATAGTTTTCGTTTGGCTTTACGTCATCCGGCCCGTTGGCCTCACCATTGAATGATTTTACTATGACTTTTTGTGTAAGCTTCATAAATTTGGAGACCTCGTTCCAGTATCAACATATCGGGCAGCGTCAGATGCGGAAAATGTCGCCTGCCCTCACAACGTCCCGAGATACTCGTCCAGCATATCCAAACGATCTTGGCCCCAAAAGCGTTCGTCCGTATCCGTCACGATATAAAACGGCGCGCCGAAAATCCCGGCTTTCACCCCCTCTTCGAGGTTCTGCGCGTAAATCTCTGCGCCTTTGAGCATGCCGGTCATCGACAACATGGGATCGAACCCCGACGCTTTGAGCGCCTCTGTGATCACCGCATCATCGGCAATGTCGCGGTCCTCTTCCCATGTCGCTTTGAACAGTCTCTGCACCAACCCGTCGAGATCACCGCCTCCGGCTTCTTGGGCTGCGATCACGGCATAGGAGGCAGGGGCCGCATTGGTCGGCCAGAAGGCGGGTTGCACATTCATTGGTTTGCCCAACTGAGCGGAGAGCCGTTTGAGATCTTGCATCCGATACACCTTGCGCGCCTCAGAGCGTTCCGCCGGACGCGGCGCGCCCAGACGGTCGAACATGGTGAGAATGTCGAATGGCTTGTAACGCACGCTCGCACCATGTTTTTCCGCGATCTCGGCAAAGCGATCTCCGGCCAAATAGGTAAACGAGGACAAAAGCGAGAAATAATAGTCGATATGTGCCATTTGCCCCCTCCTCGGGACGCTCGGGATGTTTTCAAAAACCTACCCGGGTGGTAAGCGGTGTCAACGTTACGATTCCGTGACAGGTCTGGCCAAACAGCTCGGGAAAAGCGCTATGCCCACATCTCAAGAACCGAAACTCATCTCCGGCAACGCGAACCGCACCTTGGCGAATTCCATTGCCCGTCGCCTGTCGATGCACCGCGGCATGTCGATCGACCTCTGCGATGCGCGCGTCGAGCGGTTCAACGACGGCGAGATTTTCGTCGAGGTCTATGAGAACGTGCGTGGCGAGGACATGTTTATCGTTCAGCCGACGTCCAACCCGGCCAACGACAACCTCATGGAGCTTTTGATCATCACCGATGCGCTGCGTCGCTCGTCTGCGGGCCGTATCACCGCCGTGATCCCCTATTTCGGCTATGCCCGTCAGGATCGCCGGACCAAGGCTCGCACGCCGATCTCTGCCAAACTCGTCGCCAACATGATGGTCGAAGCCGGCATTGAACGCGTTCTGACCCTCGATCTGCACGCGACCCAGATTCAGGGCTTCTTCGACATCCCCGTCGACAACCTTTACGCCTCTCCCGTCTTTGCGCTCGACATCAAGCACAACTTCAAGGGCAACATGGACGACATCATGGTCGTCTCCCCGGACGTCGGCGGTGTGGCCCGCGCGCGTGAGCTCGCCAAACGTATCGACGCCCCGCTCTCCATCGTGGACAAACGCCGCGAGAAACCGGGCGAAGTGGCCGAGATGACTGTCATCGGCTCCGTCGAAGGCAAGAAATGCATCATCGTCGACGACCTCGTGGACACCGCTGGCACGCTCTGCAAAGCCGCTGACCTGCTCATGGACCACGGCGCCGCCGAAGTGCACGCCTATATCTCGCACGGCGTCCTCTCCGGCCCGGCAGTCGAGCGCGTGACCAACTCCAAGCTCTCGTCTCTGGTGATCACCGACTCGATCGAGGCCACCGACGCGGTCGCAAACTGCAAAAACATCCGCATCGTCCCGACCGCACCCCTCTTTGCCCAGGCGATCATCAACACCTGGAACGGCACCTCCGTGTCGTCCCTGTTCGAAGACAAGACCCTCGTACCGCTCTATGAGGGCGTCTATCACGGCTGATCTCGCCGTCAGACCAACGCGAAAGGCGCGGCGGCTCTTAGCCCCGCGCCTTCTTTCATGACATGGGAGGTGTTTACACGTCCCAGTCTTCCTCGTGACGCACCGGCCCCATGGCGAGCCAATCGGCGCGCACACGGGCGATTTTGGTGTCGCCCCAGGTTCGGAACACGATGACGAACCCGTCCTCTGCGATCATCTCCGCCGAAATATCGACGCGGTGATTGGTAGATTGATCAATGTCGAGCATGGAGAGGCTGGTCTGGACCACGGGTCGGCCGGAAAATGGCTCATCGAATTCCACGACACGGCGCAATTCGCGCGGTCCTTTCCCGGTCCACATCGCGCCGCCGTCCTGAAAGTCGGAAAACAGCAGCATGGACCCTTGCGCGATCCCGAGCTGGTGATTGGCTAGTCTAAGCATATGTCTATAATCTTCATCCCCCGCAGGTAGATTGCCCCGAAATGGGGCGCAAAGGGAAGAGGCTTTCAAAATTTCGGTTTGTCCGCATGTTTGGCGCGGATTTTCGTGATCATGTCCGGGTGTTCAATGCGCGTCAACTCTGTGTCCGCTTCGGCTTTCAGGTCGATACCATGTGTCGCACAGAGCGAGGCAAGCGTGACCATCACCCCGGCGGCCTCTTGGGGGGCATCTCCTTTGGGGCGGGCAAAGACGAAGTCGACGAGATCATGGGCAAACTCTTGGGTCGCGCCCAGAGATTGCACCAGTTCCAAGGCCTCTTCGAGAAACCGGCGGTTGCGTTCCACCGGGTCCATGGCGACGTCCTCGCCAAAGCAGGACACTACCCAAGCCTGCACCCGCTCCTGAAATCTCTGCTCCATTGTCGTCCGTCCTTTACAGCTCTGCGGGCGGAATATCCTTGATCCGTGCGATGTGGTCTATCAACGCTTCTGGTGCGAAAGACAAGTGCACCCGTGTGGTCGACGGCGGTTGATGGAGGCGCGATGTGCCCTCCCGCCAGGCGGTCTTGGGCCGGATCGGGCGCGGAACAAACCCGCCGCCGCAGTTGGGACAGACATTTTGGAGATGGCCATCGACGCAGTCCCGGCAAAAGGTGCATTCGTAGGTGCAAATGCAGGCGTCCTCCGCCTCCGGCGGCAAATCCTTGTCACAATATTCGCAGTTTGGTCGCAGGTCTAAAGCCATCCGTGTCGTGCTCCTCGTTACCTCCTCTCACAGTAGATAAACGGGGCTGCGCGCAAATCCGCGAAAACGAAAAAGCCCCGCGGCAAAACCGCGGGGCTTTTGAATTATTTTCACCAAACCGATCAGAGGTTGGTGTGGAACCCGAGGTCTTCGGCGATGTGCATGAGGTCCGCGAGGAAGGAATGCGTTTCCGCCTGCTCTTCCGTCGAGGCCTTGTCATGCTCAGCGCGGGCCTGTGCGATGAGATCGGTGACGATCTCTTGCGACATTTCCCCACGCGGCAAAGCCACCTCAGCCAGCACAGAGATGTTCTCCGGCGCCAGCTCGGCAAACCCGCCCGTCACGATGAACTCCATCTCACCTTCCGGCCCGTTCGCGATGAGGCGACCGGGACGCAGGGTGAGGATGGTGGGCTCGTGGCCCGCCATCGCAGTCAAACGGCCTTCGGAACCCGGGATCTGGACCTGCTCCACTGCGAGAGACGCAAGTTTGCGCTCGGGAGAGACGAGATCAAATTGGACTGTAGCCATCAGAGGCCTCCTTCCGGGTTAAGATTAGGCAGCTTCAGCAGCCAGTTTCTCGGCTTTTTCGAGCACTTCCGCGATGCCGCCAACCATGTAGAAGGCTGCTTCCGGCAGGTGGTCGTATTCGCCAGCCACAACGGCTTTGAAGGACGAGATCGTGTCTTCGAGCGGAACCTGCACACCGTCGGAGCCGGTGAACACTTTCGCAACGTCGAACGGCTGGGAGAGGAAACGCTGGATCTTACGGGCGCGAGCCACGGTCAGCTTATCTTCTTCCGAGAGTTCGTCCATGCCGAGGATGGCGATGATGTCCTGAAGCGACTTGTAGCGCTGAAGGATGTTCTGAACCTGACGTGCGACGTTGTAGTGCTCTTCGCCAACAATCTGCGGATCGAGGATACGCGAGGAGGAGTCGAGCGGGTCCACAGCCGGGTAGATACCAAGCTCGGAGATCGCACGGTTGAGAACGGTGGTCGCGTCCAAGTGGGCAAAGGTCGTTGCCGGTGCCGGGTCGGTAAGGTCATCGGCGGGCACGTACACAGCCTGGATCGAGGTGATCGAGCCGTTCTTGGTGGAAGTAATCCGTTCCTGCATCGCACCCATGTCGGTGGCCAGCGTCGGCTGGTAGCCCACAGCGGAGGGGATACGGCCAAGAAGTGCGGACACCTCGGAACCGGCCTGCGTGAAGCGGAAGATGTTGTCCACGAAGAACAGAACGTCGGTGCCGGACTGGTCACGGAACTGCTCAGCGAGGGTCAGACCGGTCAGAGCCACACGTGCACGGGCTCCCGGAGGCTCGTTCATCTGGCCGTAAACCAGAGCCACCTGAGACTCTTCGAGAGCGTCCGGCTTAATCACGTTGGATTCGATCATCTCGTGGTAGAGGTCGTTGCCTTCACGGGTCCGCTCACCCACACCAGCGAACACGGAGAAGCCCGAGTGCACTTTTGCGATGTTGTTGATGAGTTCCATGATGAGAACGGTTTTACCCACACCTGCACCACCGAAGAGACCGATCTTACCACCTTTGGAGTAAGGCGCGAGAAGGTCGATCACCTTGATGCCGGTCACGAGGATAGAGGTCTCGGTGGCCTGCTCGTTGAATTCCGGAGCTTCCGCGTGGATCGGACGGGATTCAGTGGCGTTCACCGGGCCTTTTTCGTCGACCGGCTCACCGATCACGTTGAGGATACGGCCGAGGGTCGCGTTGCCGACCGGAATGGTGATCGGGCCGCCGGTGTCGGTCACGGCCTGGCCGCGCACGAGACCTTCGGTCGCGTCCATAGCGATGGTGCGGACCGAGTTCTCGCCGAGGTGCTGAGCAACCTCAAGAACCAGGCGGGAGCCGTTGTTGTCGGTTTCAAGGGCGTTGAGAATGGCGGGGAGCTCGCCGTCGAACTGAACGTCGACAACGGCGCCAATCACCTGGGTGATTTTACCTTTGGACTGTGCCATGTTGTTTTACTCCGGGTCTTAGAGCGCTTCAGCGCCCGAGATGATTTCGATGAGCTCGTTGGTGATGACGGCCTGACGCGAGCGGTTGTACTCGATGGTCAGTTTGTCGATCATGTCGCCTGCGTTGCGGGTGGCGTTGTCCATGGCGGACATCCGGGCACCCTGTTCCGAGGCAGCGTTTTCCAAGAGAGCAGAAAAGATCTGCGTGGCCACACCGCGCGGCAGAAGGTCGGCAAGGATGCCTTCCTCGGACGGCTCGTAGTCATAGAGCGCGCTCACAGCCCCTTCTTCGGCTTCGTAAGCCGCGGGGATGATCTGCTGGGCGGTCGGAACCTGCGTCACGACGTTTTGGAACTGCGCGTAGAAGATCGTAGCCACGTCGAACTCGCCTGCGTCGAATTTCGCGAGGAGATCTTTGGCGATCTCTTGCGCATTCGCGTAGCCGATTTTCTTGACCTCGGTGAGGTCCACGTGACCGATGAACAGGCTGGCGTAATCCCGCTTGAGCTGTTCGCGACCTTTTTTGCCGACGGTCAGAATTTTGACCGTTTTGCCGGCGGCTTTCAGTTCCTCGATCCGGATCTTGGCGAGCTTCACGATGTTCGTGTTGAAGCCCCCACAGAGACCTTTCTCGGAGGTCATGACGACAAGCAACTGCACATCGTCTTTTCCGGTCCCGGCGAGAAGCCGGGGCGCGGAAGCGGAGCCACCTACAGAGGCCGACAGCGACCCAAGCACAGCGTTAAACCGCTCTGCATAGGGGCGCGAGGCCTCGGCTGCATCTTGGGCGCGACGGAGCTTGGCCGCCGCGACCATCTGCATGGCCTTCGTGATCTTGCGCGTGGATTTCACGCTCGCGATCCGGTTTTTGAGATCCTTGAGGTTGGGCATTAAAGCTGTCCTTCAGGATTAAGCGTAGGTCTTGGCGAATTCGTCCAGAACCGCTTTGAGCTTGTCAGCAGGCTCGCCATTGATCTTCGGATCCTCAACGGTGATCCAGTCGAGCACGTCTTTCTTCTGGCCGCGCAGGAACTCAAGGAGTTTCTGCTCGTAAGCGCCAACTTCAGACACCGGGATGCTGTCCAGGTAGCCGTTGGTGCCGGCGAAGATGATGCAGACGATCTCGGCGTTGGTGAGCGGCGAGTACTGCGGCTGTTTCATCAGCTCGGTCAGACGGGCACCACGGTTCAGAAGTTTCTGGGTCGCGGCGTCGAGGTCGGAACCAAACTGAGCGAAGGCTGCCATCTCGCGGTACTGAGCGAGGGACAGTTTCACCGGACCAGCCACAGAGGACATGGCTTTCGTCTGAGCCGAGGAGCCCACGCGGGACACGGACAGACCGGTGTTCACAGCCGGGCGGATACCCTGGTAGAACAGTTCGGTTTCGAGGAAGATCTGACCGTCGGTGATGGAGATCACGTTGGTCGGAATAAACGCGGACACGTCGCCACCCTGGGTCTCAATGATCGGCAGAGCGGTCAGGGAGCCAGCGCCGAAGTCTTCGTTGAGCTTCGCGGAGCGCTCAAGGAGGCGCGAGTGGAGGTAGAACACGTCACCCGGGTAAGCTTCACGCCCCGGCGGACGGCGCAGAAGCAGGGACATCTGACGGTAGGACACAGCTTGCTTGGAAAGGTCATCGTAGATGATCAGAGCGTGCTTGCCGTTGTCACGGAAGTATTCTGCCATCGCGGTTGCGGCATAGGGTGCCAGAAACTGCATCGGAGCCGGGTCGGACGCGGTTGCGGCCACGACGATGGAGTATTCGATCGCGCCGGTTTCTTCGAGCTTTTTCACCAGCTGAGCAACGGTGGAGCGCTTCTGACCAACAGCCACGTAGACGCAGTAGAGCTTTTTGCTGTCGTCGTCGCCTGCGGCGTCGTTGTAGGTCTTCTGGTTCAGGATCGCGTCGAGAGCCACCGCGGTTTTACCGGTCTGACGGTCGCCGATGATCAGCTCACGCTGGCCACGGCCGATCGGGATCATCGCGTCCACGGACTTGAGGCCGGTGGCCATCGGCTCGTGCACGGATTTACGCGGGATGATGCCCGGTGCTTTGACGTCAGCGATGCGACGCTCGGACGCTTCGATCGGGCCTTTGCCGTCGATCGGGTTGCCGAGACCGTCGACCACGCGGCCGAGAAGAGCGTCGCCAGCCGGCACGTCCACGATGGACTTGGTGCGCTTGACGGTGTCGCCTTCTTTAATGTCACGGTCGGAGCCGAAGATCACGACGCCGACGTTGTCGGATTCGAGGTTGAGGGCCATCCCGCGGATACCACCGGGGAATTCGACCATCTCACCGGCCTGAACGTTATCGAGGCCATACACACGTGCGATACCGTCACCGACGGAGAGCACGCGGCCCACTTCAGCAACTTCGGCTTCTTGGCCAAAGTTTTTAATCTGCTCCTTAAGGATCGCAGAAATTTCAGCTGCCTGGATTCCCATTATCCGACCTCTTTCATTGCATTCTGGAGGGAGTTGAGCTTGGAGGCGACCGACGTATCGATCATCTTCGAGCCCACCTTAACGACAAGACCGCCGATGAGAGAGTCATCCACGGTCGCATTGATGTTCACGTCTTTGCCAAATTTCTCGGAGAGGGTCTTGGCAAGTTTGGTGGCCTGGGTCTTGGTCAGCGCTTTCGCGGACACGACCTCGGCGGTCACTTCGCCACGCTCTTCGGCAAGAAGGGCGCTCAGAGCCGCAACGAGCTGCGGCATGGCAAAGAGACGGCGGTTTTGCGCCATCAGGGCCAGCGTGCTGGACACAAAGTCCGTCAGGCCGGCTTTTTTGGCAATCGCGGTGATCGCGGCTTCCAGCTCCTCGCGCGAATAGACCGGCGAAGAAATGAGAGCCTTGAGATCGTCACTTTCAGAGAGCGCTGTCGACAGCGTCGCCACGTCCCCCTCTAGTGCCGCAATAGCATTGCTTTCTTTGGCCAGTTCGAAAACGGCCTTTGCGTAGCGTGCGGCGATGCCGCTGGAGATCGAAGCTGGTTCGGACACGTCCACCCTTCCGATGTCTTAGGGCCCTCCCCCAAGCGCCTCGTTTTCGAGGTCATTCCTGAAGGCAGAGCAGCTTGATTGACCCGCACGCGAACCGCACAGGCAACAAAATCAGCGTGGATGTAGCAGAGCCTCATCTTTGTCGCAACCGTGTTGGTCGACTTTAGCGCCAACACTTTCAAACTCTCTGGCATGAGTTTTCAGGGCTTTACGCGATTTGCGGCCTCTGGGCTGTCGGCAGGGCGCAAAAAAATTTCGCCCCGGACGCGGAATCGCCTCACGAAAGCGTGTGATTCCCGTCGGATGGACCCCGACGGCCCTCTGAAATGATGCGGCTCGAAATAACTGCGCCTGATCGCAACATGGGGACGAAAGTCGTAGGGGATGATCCGGCGCTTTTCGCAGCCCATCTCGCGCAACCGCGCGTTCGGAGCGGGCTGACCATAACTCCGGACACGATACCAAGCAACAAGCGGGCATTATCCCCGAATCCGGTACAATCTTCGCCGGTCAGGACAGACACCCCAAATGAGACAACGCGCCTCCGGCAGAAAAGCTTGAAAATTCATATCGCTATCGTAGAGTTGCTTGGAATTTTAGCCAGATTAAAACCGATTGCGCGCCGTACAAACGGGAGATTTTAAAAATGCTTTGGATGATTTTATTGGGACTGGCCGGACCGGCGATGGCTTGGGGCGTTTATGATGCCTTTACCGATGACAACGATCATGACGACGACCACGACGATGTCGTGGAGGATTTTCCCGAAGATGACGGTGATGATATTGATGATATTGATGATGACGATGGCTAGGAACCGATTTGGGATTGGTCCGAAACCCATGTGATCACCGAAGACACCACACTCACCCTGTCGCAAGCCGACATTGATGCCATCGGGGAGTATCGTGCCTACCTCGACAGTCTGCCAGATACGCCGGACACCCCGGACCCCAGCCCTGTTTTCGAGATTGTCGGGAATGCCCAGCTCACGATCAATTTTGCCGATGACCTTGACGGCACACTTTCGAACACGACGGAAACAAGCAGCACCTCGGAGGGGGGCGAAGGATGGGGTGTCGAAACGGCCACTCTCTCCTCCAATATCTATTACACGCCGGATGATGCTGAGGCCGGAGTCGAGCCTCTCTTCTTATTCGAGGCGACCAAGATCAGCCTTTCAACACAGGAAAACGGATCGTGGGAAGATGCCTACCAAGTGGACGTCGATTTCGATCAGGTGATCCTCAACCCGTCCGACTTCGAAAGCTTTGAAGCGCAGCCGACGTTGCCCGATGGCATCGAAGCGGGAGCCGATCACTATCTCATTCTGGGCAAGGAGACGCTCGACGACCCGCAGACGGATTATCTGCACGATGCGGAAGACCTCGAAGACGTCCTCAACAATCCGGAGGACTACCACTGGACCTCGCCCGACGATCTTGTCGCGCCGGAGGGGCAAGATCTGTTCAGCACCTGGGATTTCGCGGACTCCACGCTGTCCGACGGCGAGGTCGTCACCTTCACACAAGACGACATCGACGCGCTGACCGAAGACCGGACGACCGTCGATCTCTACTCCCTCGCGAATGGCGAGAATGTCACCTTGGACTTCCCGGATGATCTGGACAGCAATATCGTCGCCCTCGACTTTTCGCTGGGCACGGAAGGGTACGATTATGCGGAGTTCACGCTTTACGTGCTGACTGAGCAAACCGACCTGACCGCAGATGATGTGCTCTGCGTCATGACCGGAGATTCAGCTGTTCACCTCGAGATCACAGATGAGAGCATCACCCCCCTCGTCGTGGTCGGCACGCATAGTGAAATCTACAACACCGATCTGGACGATTACGACTTCAACGACAACTACGGCACGGTGACGGTCACCTAAGACACGCGCAGTGCTTAGACCGGCTTCGCCTCGGGAACGGGGCGCAGCCCTTCGAGCACGCCGCCCTTGCGGCGTACGGCTTCGGGTGTGCCCGAACCAGTCTGGGCGTAGACCTGTTTCGAGACCTCGACCACCAAGACGCCGCCTGCCAGTGCCGTCGGCATCTGTCGCCCGATCCGCTCCCATAGCGGCCCCCAACGGAGCCAGAACCGTTTGTGAGACGGCGGCTGAAACAACACGGCGGCGTGGCGCTCCGGCACAAACCGCGCGCGACGCAGTTGCGTCTCCAATTGGCCGAGGCTGTAGGGCCGCCCATAGCCAAAGGGCGTATTGTCCGAGCGCGACCAGAGCCCGCCGCGGTTCGGCACCACGAACAGGGCCTTACCCCCCGGCCCCAAGACGCGCCAGCATTCCTCAAGCAAGGCATCCGGGCTGTCGCTCGTCTCCAGCCCGTGCATGACCAGGAGCTTATCCACCAGCCCCGTGCGGATCGGCCAGCGGGTTTCCGGCACCAAAGCCGACACATTGGGAAGCCCCGCAGGCCAGTGCATCACCCCCTGCTGATCCGGCATCAACCCGACCACACGGCGCGCATCGGCCAAAAACGGGCGCAAGAGCGGCACGGCGAATCCGAATCCCGCCACGGACTGACGCTCCGCATCCGGCCAAAAATCCACGACCTGATCGCGGATCGCGCGCTGTGCGGCGCGGCCCAATCCGGTCCGGTAGTAGAAATTTCTCAGCTCAACGACGTCGAGATGCATTGCAATCCGCGGGCCTTCCCCAAATGTTAGGGACACCATAGACGCAAGACGCGGGAGAACGCCATGCCAGAGATCACCCTTGAGATCGTCACCGTTGCCGCACTGTCGGACAATTACGATTTCCTCATCCACGATCCGGTGAGCGGACGGACCGCTTTGGTCGATGCCGCCGACCCCGCGCCCATCCTTGACGCGCTCTCTGAGCGGGGCTGGACCCTCGACGAGATTTGGCTCACGCACCACCATTGGGACCACATCGACGGCGCGCCCGGCCTTGTCGAGGCCACCGGGGCCAAGATCACCGGGGCCGCCGCCGACCAGCACCGCCTCCCCCCCCTGACCCGCGTTGTGCAGCCGGGGGAGAGTTTTGACTTCTGTGGCCATAAGGTCGACGTCCTAGGCGCCGATGGCCACACCGACGGACATATCGCCTATTATATCGAAAGCGCCAAAGCCCTCTTTTCCGCCGATAGCCTGATGGCTTTGGGCTGTGGCCGTGTGTTTGAGGGCACCCCGGAACAGATGTGGGACACCCTTAGCGCCTTCTCCGCCCTGCCCTCCGACACGATGATCTATTCCGGACATGAATACACCGCCTCGAACGCCCGCTTTGCCCGCACGCTTGATCCCGACAATGCGGCGCTCGCGGCCCGTGCGACGGCGATTGAGGCGGCCCGTGCAAAGGGAGAAGCCACCGTGCCCTCGTCTCTCTCTGAGGAGCTGGCGACAAACCCGTTTTTGCGCGCGCATTTGCCGGAAATGAAACAGCTCCTTGGCATGGAAACCGCCTCTGACGCCGCCGTTTTCGCGGAAATCCGGGCCCGAAAGGATTCTTTCTGACCCGTCAGCCGATCAACAATTCACAGGCGAAAATGCGGCTCAACCGAGCCAGCCCTTGTTTTCCTGTCAAGCAAATATATCTGGTAGTGTACCAAAGACCACTTGGACGTGGGACATCGCGTGTGAAAGCGCTCAAAACATGACGCTTCACAAAAAATTATGCCGGTTAATAACTTTTTTCCTTGAAGACCGCGCGTTTCAATCGAACCTTAAGAGTATGAGGCCACGGTGTTGAGAGCGGGGCCACACCGCTCCCGGGACCGATCGCGCCCTCGTCCAACCGACTGCGAAGGAGCACAGTAGACGTGCCGTCATTTTCGAACACCCTTGAGCAAGCCATCCATGCAGCTTTGGCCCAGGCAAACGCCCGGCGCCACGAACTCGCCACGTTGGAGCACCTCCTGCTGGCCCTGATCGACGAACCCGATGCCGCCCGCGTCATGCAGGCGTGTAACGTGGATCTCGAAGAGCTTCGTAAGACCCTGCTGGAATATATCGAGGATGATCTTTCGACTCTCGTGACCGATGTCGAAGGCTCCGAAGCCGTGCCCACGGCCTCCTTCCAGCGCGTCATTCAACGCGCCGCGATCCACGTGCAATCCTCCGGTCGCACCGAGGTGACCGGGGCCAATGTGCTCGTCGCGATCTTCGCGGAGCGCGAATCCAACGCCGCCTATTTCCTCCAGGAACAGGACATGACCCGCTATGACGCCGTGAATTTCATCGCGCATGGCGTGGCGAAAGATCCGTCCTTTGGCGAACAGCGTCCGATCACCGGCGCCGATCAGCCCGAAGAGGAACGTGCGGAACAGGCTCAAACGCAGTCCCCCGCCGAGGACAAGGAATCCGCCCTCGCCAAATACTGCGTCGATCTCAACAAGAAATCGAAAAAGGGCGACGTGGACCCGCTCATCGGGCGCGCCCATGAGGTGGAACGCTGCATTCAGGTGCTCTGCCGCCGCCGCAAAAACAACCCGCTTCTCGTGGGCGATCCGGGCGTGGGCAAAACCGCCATCGCCGAAGGTCTCGCCAAGAAAATCGTTGACGGCGAAACGCCCGAGGTGCTGGCGCATTCCACGATCTACTCGCTCGACATGGGCGCGCTTTTGGCGGGCACCCGCTATCGCGGTGACTTTGAGGAACGCCTGAAAGCGGTCGTCAAAGAGCTCGAAGAGCACCCGGACGCGATTCTCTTTATCGACGAAATTCACACAGTGATTGGCGCTGGTGCGACCTCTGGCGGCGCGATGGATGCCTCCAACCTTCTGAAGCCCGCGCTTCAGGGCGGCAAACTGCGCTGCATGGGCTCCACGACCTACAAAGAGTTCCGTCAGCATTTCGAGAAAGACCGCGCGCTGTCCCGTCGTTTCCAGAAAATCGACGTGAACGAGCCCTCTGTCGATGATGCCGTGAAAATCCTTCAGGGTCTCAAACCCTATTTCGAGGAACACCACGACATCCGCTACACAGCTGATGCGATCAAGACCGCTGTGGAGCTGTCCGCGCGCTACATCCACGACCGCAAGCTGCCGGATAAGGCCATCGACGTGATCGATGAGGCCGGCGCGGCTCAGCATCTCGTGGCCGAAAGCCGTCGTCGCAAGACCATTTCTCCGAAAGAGATCGAGGCCGTGGTCGCCAAGATCGCGCGCATCCCGCCGAAAAGCGTCTCCAAAGACGACGCCGAGGTGCTCAAGGATCTCGAAAACACGCTCAAGCGTGTCGTCTTCGGCCAGGACAAGGCCATCGAAACCCTCAGCTCCGCCATCAAACTGGCGCGTGCGGGTCTTCGTGAGCCGCAAAAGCCGATCGGCAACTACCTCTTTGCGGGCCCGACCGGCGTCGGCAAAACCGAGGTCGCCAATCAGCTCGCCTCCACCTTGGGTGTCGAACTCCTACGGTTCGATATGTCCGAGTATATGGAGAAACACGCGGTGTCCCGTCTCATCGGCGCGCCTCCGGGCTATGTCGGCTTTGACCAGGGCGGCCTCTTGACCGATGGCGTGGACCAGCACCCGCATTGTGTGCTCTTGCTCGACGAGATCGAAAAGGCCCACCCGGATGTTTACAACATCCTCCTGCAGGTGATGGACAACGGCAAACTCACCGATCACAACGGGCGCACCGTCGATTTCCGCAACGTGATCCTGATCATGACGTCGAACGCGGGCGCCGCGGAACAGGCGAAAGAGGCCATCGGCTTTGGTCGTGACCGTCGCGAAGGCGAAGACACGGCGGCGATCGAGCGCACCTTTACGCCCGAGTTCCGCAACCGTCTGGATGCTGTGGTGTCCTTCTCGCCGCTGCCGAAAGAGGTCATCCTCCAGGTGGTCGAGAAATTCGTCCTGCAACTCGAAGCCCAGCTCATGGACCGCAACGTGTCCATCGAACTCACCCGGCCGGCCGCCGAATGGCTCGCTGACAAAGGTTACGACGACAAGATGGGGGCACGTCCTCTGGGCCGTGTCATCCAGGAATACATCAAGAAACCTCTGGCCGAGGAGCTGCTCTTTGGCAAACGGGCCAAGGGGGGTGTCGTCCAGGTCGGCGTCAAAGACGGCGAGATCGAATTGCGGATCGAGGAACCGGGTGCCCCGCGCATCGGACATTCCAAGAAACCGCCGCTTCTCACCGCAGATTGATCCCCCAAAGCCCCGTCACCTTGACGGGGCTTTTTCTTCGCGCTTCTCTGACAGCTCTTGGACTGACTTCGGATCTTTCATGCGCGCGCTTTTTATCTTCCTGATTTGCCCTGCCCTCTTGCTTGCCGCCCCGGCCTTGGCCCGCGATCCGATTTTCGCGCCGCCATTGGACTGCACCCTTGGCGCAGACTGTTACATCCAGAATTACGTCGACGCCGACCCCGGTCCCGGTGCCGCCGATTTCACCTGTGGCGGCCTGTCTTATGACGGGCATAAGGGGACGGATTTCGGCCTCCCGACCATTGTCGGCATGTGGGCGGGCGTGGATGTTCACCCCTCCGCCCCCGGCACCGTTCGCGCGATCCGCGACGGGATGGAGGACTTCCCCCAAGGCCGCGACGGCGCACCCGATGTTTCCGGCAAGGAATGCGGCAATGGCGTCGTGATCGAACACGGTGAGGGCTGGTCCACCCAATATTGCCACATGCGCAAGGACAGCATCGCCGTCGCGGTCGGGCAGAAGGTCTCAAAAACCACCGTGCTGGGCCAGATCGGCCTTTCCGGCCAAACCCAATTCCCGCACGTCCACCTCGCCATTCGCAAGGACGGGCAGATCGTCGATCCGTTCAACCCGACAGGTGTCATCGCCTGTGGCGACACCGCCGCCCCCCTCGGTGGCACGCTTTGGGATCGCGATATGATCTATCAGGCGGGCGGTCTTTTGGATGTCGGCGTCGCGACGCAAATCCCAGAATATGAACAGGTCAAGGCGGGTACCGCCACGGAAACCGATCTGACCTCTGAAAGCCCCGCGCTCGTGGTGTTTGGCTTTGCCTTCGGGAGCCGCGAAAACGACGTGTTGCGCCTCACGCTTTTTGGCCCGGAGGGCGAGGTCGTCAGCCGGGACATGGAACTCGACACAGCGCAGGCACAAGTGTTTCGGGCCGTTGGCAAACGCGCCAGCGCCCCTTGGCCCCTCGGCGGGTATAGCGCCACGGTGCGCCTCTTGCGCAATGGGAGCGAAATCGACATGCGCGAGATGCGGTTTCAGATCACCGAATAGGTCGCCCTATTTCTCGGTGAGTTTCAATTCGATCCGCCGGTTGAGCGCCAAGGTCTCGGGCCGATCTCCGATGGCGACCGGCTGATATTCCCCGAACCCCGCCGCCACGAGCCGCGCGGGGTCAAAGCCCAACTCCTCGACCATGTAGCGCACCACGGACAACGCCCGCGCCTGGCTCAGTTCCCAGTTGTCACGGTAGAGCCCGGTGCCAGAGAGCGGCGTCTTGTCCGTGTGCCCATCAACGCGAATGACCCAGTCGATCTGCGGCGGAATTTCGGACGCCACCTCAGAGAGCGTGCGTGTCACACGCGCGATCTCCGCCTTGCCCACGGCGCCAAGATCAGCGGAAGCCGGTTCAAACAGGACCTCAGAGCTAAACACAAAACGGTCGCCGACGATGCGCACGCCTTCGCGGTTGCCGAGGATTTCGCGCATCCGGCCAAAGAATTCGGAGCGGTAATTGGCGAGCGTTTTGGTCTCTTGCTCTAACCGTTTGCGTTCCGCCTCTTCGAGCGCGGCGCGGGCCCTTTCCTCTGCGGCGACCTGCGCGAGGGCGGAGTTCAGGCGCTGTGTCAGGCTGTCGATCTGGACCTCATTGGCTGCATCCAACTCCTCACGCAAAGCAATCGTGGCCTGGAGCGCCGAAAGCTGCTCGCGCATCTGGGCGATCTGGGCATTCAAGAGCGCGATTTTGCGCTCCCCCTCGGCAGACAGCGCGTCCTCGCCGGAGAGTTGTTCTTGGGCCACGGCCAAAAGCGCGGCCTGCTTTTCCCGCTCGGAAATTTCCTGATCGAGCTGGGTTTGCAAATCGTCCTGTGCGGAGCGCGCCGCCGCAAGCAGGGTCAGCGTGTCCTCCGCCTCCTTGCGCGCCTCTTCGAGCGCCAGCGTCATGGCGGTGAGTTCCTCTTG
The DNA here is from genome assembly GCA_964220165.1 of Abyssibacter sp. GTDB lineage: Bacteria > Pseudomonadota > Alphaproteobacteria > Rhodobacterales > Rhodobacteraceae > Celeribacter. The sequence goes on along the minus strand of CAXPTW010000035.1, from coordinate 21,500 downwards.
TGACCCGGCGAGACGTTCCTGGAGCGCTTGCAAGGCCGCAGCATCGGCGAGGCGGTCCTGTTCCACTTGGCTCAACTGAACCTGCGCCTCCGTGAGGGCCGTCTCTCGCGCCTCGGCCTCTGAACGTAGGTCCGCGATCAGGGCCTCTAACGCCTCACGACGCGCCGCCGCCAAGCGCGCAACCTCGCTCGCCGCATCGACCTCTTCGCGCGCTTTGGCGAGGGCCAGTTGGGCGGCCTCTTGCTCGGTGATGAGCTGGGCATTGGCCGCTTCCAAATCCTCAACGCGGGCCGCGAATTCGGCACTGTCGCTGAGCGCGCTGTCGCGTTCAGAGATCAAGCTTGCGACCTGTTCCTCGAAACTCGCGATCCGGCTCGTCAGGTGGGTGTTTTGCGTGGTGAGCGCCTCGATCTGGGCCGCTTGCGCATCTGCGGTCTCTCGCGCGCGGCTCAGGGTCGCTTGCAGGGCGCTGATCTCCCCCTCAAGGCCGCTGCTCCGTTGCTGTTCGAGACCGAGAGCTTGCGCCAGAGCGGCCACCTCGGCCCCAAGCGCGTTCAACTCATCCTCTTGCCCGGAGATCGTGTCGCGCAGCATGGATTGCACGACCATGAAGATCGTCAAAACAAACATCAGGACCAACAAAAGCGCGGTCATCGCGTCCACGAACCCGGGCCAGATCGACCCGGACATGCGATGAGAGGCGCGGCGCAGCACAGCCATGGTTACGCGCCTTGACCGCCGAGGTCTCGCAAGGCCCGTGTCAGGCTGGCAATCTCGGCGCGCAGCTCAGAGAGGCTTTCCTGACGCCCGGCAGACAGCTCTTCGAGAATGCGCAAAAGCTGCACGTCGATGGAGCGCAGGCGCATCCGGCTTTCGGCCTCATTGGCCTCTGCGGCCTGAGTTTCCAGAACCTCAATGAGACGCTTTTGCCCCAAAGCAACCTGCGTCAGCGCGGAGACAGAATCCGCCTCCCCGTCAAAGCGCGACACCACACGTTCCAAGGCCCCTGAAAGCTGGGCGATGCGTGCCTCGGTCGCGGCCCGGCCCTCCTCAGACCGGGCAAACAACTCTTCTAGGCGCTCCATCTGTTGGCTCATCTGATCGAGCACGGCACCGATAACAGAGGTCTCCCCGCCATCTGAGTCAGAGGCAAAGCCGATGCGGGTGATCGTGGAGAGCCATTCCTCCAACTCGCGGAAGAACCGGTTTTGCCCGTGAGAGGCGAAGAGCTCCAAAATGCCGACCACCAAGGACCCGGCGAGGCCCAAGAGCGAGGAGGCAAAGGCCGTGCCCATGCCGCCCAATTGGCTTTCGAGCCCGGTCATCAACTGACCCAATGTGTCGCCCACATCGGCGCCCTCTTCGGGCGAGAGCGAACGAATCGTGTCGACAAGCGCGGGCACGGTCGTGGCGAGGCCGTAAAACGTCCCCAAAAGACCGAGGAAGATCAAAAGGTTCGAGATATAGCGCGTGATGTCGCGCGCCTCGTCGATCCGGGTCGCCACAGAGTCGAGGATGGAGCGCGCCGAACTGGACGAGATTTGGCTTTTCGCCCCACGCCCCCGCAGAAGTGCCGCGAGAGGCGCCAAAAGACGCGGCGCGTTTTTGCCCTCCACCTGCGGGCGCTGGCCGGAAAACCGTTCGATCCAGTTCACAGAGGCGACAAGCTGCACGACCTGCAGGAAACAGGCGAGGATGCCGATGACGAAGACCAGCGCGATAAAGCCATTGAGATAGAGATTGGCGAGGAAGACCGGCCCCACCCGTGGCAGCGCCACGAAGAGGCCAAAGCCCACCAGTCCGAGGACGACCACCATCAAAGTGATCTGGCGCACCGGTTGGGAAAAGTATTTCAGCTCGGCCTTGCGATCGGGTGTGTCCATGGACGTCCTGACCTATGTTGGGTTCGAGGTCACGATAGGGGCAAGTGCCGCGCCTGCCAACATGCGATTTCGTTAGGTTGACAGACGATGGCGCACCATCTCGGCCAATTCCGTCAGTTCCACGTCTTCCATCCCCAGTTCAGAGAGGTGCATCGCGGTGGAAAACAGGTAGTCGGAATTCGGCCCGCGTCCACCGACCGCGCCCGCGATCACCTCCGCCTGACGCTCCAGGCTCAGCGCGCCGGTGTATTGTTCGTGTGCGGTGTCCACGACGTAGGTGAGCGCCGGAACCAATCGCCCATCCGAGAGGGCGAGGCGTTCCTGACGCTCCAGATAGGCGGAGGAGACAAGCTCCCGCTCCCGCAACTCCGCCAGAGCCTCTGTCGCGTTTTCCGGCCCGATCCGAAAGGCGAGGCCCTGACAGCTATGGCCCTCAGTCGCATCCAAAGCGAGGACGAGGCCGGGATGTTCCGGTGTGCCGCGATGATGGATCGACCACATGCAGAAACTGCGCGCATAACCATCGAGCCGCGCGGGCACGCGTTCCTCGAACGCAAAGCCCGGATTCCACATCAGAGAGCCGTAGCCAAACACCCAGAACCCCTTGGCCAAATCGTCCTCAGATATTGTGATCGTTCGTGTCATCTCTCGCCTTTCCTCGCCTGAGCCTGACCGTTAAACACGGGCGCGAGCGGCAATGCAAAGCCGTCGTCACAGTTTTATCGAGAGAGACATGATGAAAAAGCTGATCTGGCTTCTTCTGGTCGCCGTTGCGATCTATTCCGGCTATTGGATGATCGGCGCGAAGGGCACCGAGAGTGCGATTTCCGCCTGGATTTCGGCCCGCGCGCAAGAGGGGTGGCAGGCCGAAGCCTCAGAGGTCGATACGCACGGCTACCCGCTCCGGTTCGACACGGATATTCGCGATCTGTCTCTCGCCGATCCGCGCACGGGTGTGGCATTTTCGACCGAGCGTCTCGCGCTTTTGAGCAAGAGCCACGCCCCCACCCGCTTTACCGCGCGGCTGGCGGAGACGGCGGTGCTCGCCTCGCCTTACCAGCGCATCGACATCGGCAATGAGGTGGCGGAGGCCGATCTCTTTGTCTCACCCGGGCCGAACCTCACACTGGATCACGCGGCGATCCGTCTCGATGGTCTCACGCTGTCCTCCACCCTCGATTGGGGCGTGACGCTTGAGTCGAGCGAGCTTGCGAGCCAACGCCGCGATGCCGATCCGCTCACCCATGACATCACATTCCGCGCCAACGGGATCACCCCCACGGGCGGGCTGATCGAACGGCTTGATCCCGACGGGTTGCTGTCAGATCGATTGGAAGTCGCGAACATGGCCGTCAGCGCCACCTTTGACCGCGACTGGGACATTCACGCCCTCGAAGGCCCGCGTCCGCAGCCGACGCATATCGACATCGAAAGCGTCTCTATCACCTGGGGGGCGCTGTCGCTTCAGACTGCCGGGAGTTTCGACGTGGACGCCAAAGGCTATCCCGACGGCGAGATCGCGATCAAGGCGGTGAATTGGCGCGAGATGATCGAACTGGCCGTCGGCGCGGGCGCGATCCCCCAAGACCTCCGCAAACTCGCGCTGCGCTCAGGGGAGATGCTCGCGGGTCTTTCGGGGCGCAAGGACACGATCGACGCCACGCTCACGCTCAAAAACGGCATGATTTCCATGGGCTTCATCCCGCTCGGCCCCGCGCCGCGTCTCGTCATTCGCTAAAGTGATCCCCGACCCGTTACCGGCAATAGCTTCCGGCGCGGTAGCGGGCCGTGTCGAAATGCAAGTGGTCTTGGTGATAGCGGTCGCTTTCCGGGCCAAGCACGGTCCCAAAGCGCCCGCAGGCCTCTTTGTGAAAGGCGCGTAGGATTTGCCCCTGCACCGGGTCATTCCATCCTTTGAGCACCGAGATGGACAGGCCATTGTTGAGGGTCAGACCGGACAAATCCACCGCATGCCCTTTGCCGTGCTCGGAAACCTTGGCCCCCGACTGATTGTTGCGGGGCCGACAGGCATAGCTTGCGGCGATATGCAGCTCCGCGATCCCGCCACCCAGACGGCCGACCGCAGGGATCGCGCCTTTTTCCAGCCAGGTTTGGAACGTCTTCGCCGTCTGACAGTCGATCACCGCCGGCGAGGACAGGCGCACGCCGGAAATCTCCGTCACCTGCACCGGCTCCTTGATGCCACAGCCTGCCACCTCACCAGCAATCGGTTTAAGTGTCTGGCCGCGAATGGATTTCACCCCACAGACGGAGCCTTTGCGCCCGTAGCTCACCTCTTTGACGGGAACGCGGGGTGGCACAGCAGGACGCGCGAGCGGCATGGGGGATACAAAGAGGGCGCCCGCGCCGACAACATTGGCGACCGGAGCGGGCACAGCGGCTTGGGGCATCGTCACAGGGCGCGCCAGGGGCACAGGGGAGCTGTCGAGCGCAAGAGCCGGGCCACTCATCAACGTGAGGCTGAGCGCTATGACCGCTCGCGGGATCATTCGCCCTTTTTGACCCGTCCGAAATCCGGGGCGTCCGTGTCCTGACCCGCCTCGATGATGCTCCGACGGATCGCACGGGTGCGGGTGAAATAGTCGTGAAGCTGATCGCCATCCCCGGTGCGGATCGCCCGCTGGAGCGCAAACAGCTCTTCGGTGAAGCGTCCGAGAATTTCGAGCGCCGCGTCTTTGTTGGTCAAAAACACATCACGCCACATGGTCGGATCAGAGGCCGCAATCCGGGTAAAGTCCCGGAAGCCCGCCGCAGAGAATTTGATGACTTCCTGATCGGTCACGCGGCGCAGGTCATCGGCGACACCCACCATCGTATAGGCGATCAGGTGCGGCACGTGGGACACGACGGCGCAAACCGTATCATGGTGTTCGGGGTCCATCCGCTCGGTGTCGGCGCCAAGGAGCGACCAGAAATCTTCGAGCTTTTTGACCTCGCCCTCATCCGCGCCCTCTGGCGGCACGATGAGGCACCAGCGGTTGTCAAAGAGTTCGGCAAAGCCGGACCGAGGCCCGGAATGTTCGGTCCCCGCCATCGGGTGGGCGCCGATGAAATGAACGTCCTCCGGGATATGCGGCATCACGGCCTCAAGCACCGATTTTTTCACAGAGCCCACATCCGTGACCACGGCCCCGGGTTTGAGCGCGCTCTGGATGTCCTCCATCATCGGCCCCATCGCGCCAACAGGCACAGCGAGGACGATGAGATCGGCGTCTTTGACCGCCTCCGCAGCTGTGTCACACACCCGGTCGACGAGGCCGATCTCCCGCGCGGTGTCGCGGGTTGCCTGAGACCGTGCATAACCGGTGATCTCACGCGCAACGCCTGCCCGGCGCATGGCCAGAGACATCGACCCCGCGATCAGACCAAGCCCGATCAGCGCGACGCGGTCATAGATCACCTCAGTCACTGGTCTGTCCCTCGCGGAAGCGCCCGATGGTGTGCGCGACGCGGCGACAAGACGCCTCGTCCCCGACGGTGATCCGCAGGCAGTTCGGAAGGCCATAGCCCGCCACACGGCGCACGATGATGCCGTTTTCTTTCAGGAAATTGTCGCAGGCTTCGGCCTCGTCCTGACTGTGGAACCGAGCCAGAATGAAGTTCGCGCAGGAGGTATCCGACGGGATGCCCAGCTCCATCAGCGCTTCGGCAAGCCACGCGCGCAGGCGGGTGTTGTCCTCGCGGCATTTTTCGACCCAGTCGCGATCCTTGACGGCGGCCTCTGCGGCGGCGAGTTGCGGCTCGGACAGGTTGAACGGCCCACGGACGCGGTTCAACACGTCGATGATTTCCTGCGGGCCATAGCCCCAACCCACGCGCACCCCGCCAAGACCGTAAATCTTGGAGAAAGTCCGCGTCATCACCACGTTGTCACGCGCCTCGACGAGGGCTGCACCGCCATCGAACGCTTCGACGAATTCGGCATAGGCCCCATCGAGCACCAAAATCGCCTGCGGCGGCATGTTGGCGGCAAGGCGCGCGATCTCGCGCTGGCCGATCATCGTGCCCGTCGGGTTCGCCGGGTTGGCGATAAAGACCAGCTTGGTGTTCTCGGTGCAGGCCGCGAGAATGGCATCCACATCCACCACACGCTCGTGCTCCGGCACGCAGACGGGCGTTGCCCCCGCCGCACGGGCGGAGATTTTATACATGGAAAAGCCGTGCTCGGTGTAAATCACTTCGTCGCCCACGCCCGCATAGGCCTGGCAGAGGAAGGTGATGATTTCGTCCGAGCCGACGCCACAGATGACCCGCGCCGGGTCCAGCCCGTGAACCTCGGCAATCGCATTGCGCAGCGAGGTGTGATCCGTGTTCGGATAGCGATGCAGGTTATGAGCAGCCTTGGCAAAGGCGGTCTTTGCCGACTCCGGGGCCCCGAACGGGTTTTCGTTCGAGGACAGCTTGATGACGTTTTCGACGCCCTGCACATGGCTCGCGCCACCCTGATACAGGGTGATGTCAAGAATGCCGGGTTGCGGTTCGATCACACGGGTCATAGGTCCACTCGTCCTGAATTTGCCCGCTCCTCTTAACGCCCTGTCACGTCCATGACCAGAGAAGAGAAGCGGCACATGAGCCCGCTCCATGCTTTTGTTGCGCCTGCGCGTCAATCGGGGGGCCGGTCCATCCAACGACCACATGTTTTCGCGCCCTTCTCGCGCGCCTCACGACAGGACGCGACGGGTGACTGTGTCGCCCAAATCACGCGCCAGTTGTGTGCGCAGCCAGCCCAACGCATGAGCGCCTAGAATTGAGGCACAGGGCGCAACCCGTTGCCGCGCGCCGCAAATCCCGCCTCCTATGCGACAGCAGGCCCCCTCGGATCGCTTCACCCTGCCGACGGCTGGCCCCGAAATTAGGTCCGACTCGGACTTAATGCTATACTTTGGCCTTAGACGTCACATCTGAGAGTGGGGAGGACACCAGATGAAACGCAGATTTTCGCACATGTTCACACATCATTTTGTCGGCCTTGGGATCGCGGCCACGTTGACCGCCGCCCCGCTTCACGCCACGGCACAGGGGATGCTCAGCGATGGCTGGACGGGTCCGGTCGAGATGACCGGGCATACGCTCGACCACGCAATGACAGCGCTCAATGAATTCGTCATGGCCAAGCAAGTCCAGAGCGACATGATGGCGACACTCGATGCCGCCCCTGGTGGCGATTTTGCCGAGATCGCGGTGGCCAGTGCGATAACGCCCTTTGAACGCGCGGCACCGGAGCGCACGGAGTTTGGCTGGCCGATCGACGGCGGTAAGACGCTTGATGCGCATCTCGTGGCGTTCAACGACGACCTCGCAGAGCGTGGCGACGATTTGTTCCTGCGCATTGCCCGTGCGGAGGCGGATAAGAGCCTCGATTTCGGGATGGTCGCAGCCGATGTGACACGTAGCCCGTCGGACGCGGGGCGTATTTATGACGATGTCACGCTCGACGGCGAAATGTTGGCGCTGCGCGATGGGATGCGGGAGTTTGACGACCGTCTGGCACGTCTGTCGCGCTCCGTGCCCGAGGTCACAGGGACATCGTTTGAGCGCTACGTGGAGTCTCTGGCGCTGTTCTAAGAGCACGCACGCCTGAACAAAGTCTGGACGCCCCGAAAGCACCATACGAAACGAAAAAGGCCGCCCAAAAGGGCGGCCTTTCGTAAATCTTCGATCTTCGGCTCAGATTAGTTCTGAGCGTAGAATTCGATGACGAGGTTCGGTTCCATCTGCACAGCGTAGGGCACGTCAGAGAGGCCCGGCTTGCGCACGAAGGTCGCGGTCATTTTGGAGTGGTCGGCATCGATGTAGTCCGGCACGTCACGCTCAGCGAGAGCGACAGCTTCGAGCACGGTGGCGAGTTGCTTGGACTTGGCACGAACTTCAACCACATCACCCTCTTTCACACGGTAGGAGGGGATGTTCACGCGCTGGCCGTTCACGGTCACGTGGCCGTGGTTCACGAACTGACGGGCGGCGAAGATGGTCGGAACGAATTTCGCGCGGTACACGACGGCGTCGAGACGGGATTCGAGGAGACCGATGAGGTTCTCACCGGTGTCGCCACGAAGACGCTCGGCGTCAGCAAAGATGCGACGGAATTGTTTCTCGGTCAGGTCACCGTAGTGGCCTTTGAGTTTCTGCTTGGCACGGAGCTGGAGACCGAAGTCGGACAGTTTGCCCTTGCGGCGCTGACCGTGCTGGCCCGGGCCGTATTCACGACGGTTGACCGGGGACTTCGGACGGCCCCAGATGTTTTCGCCCATGCGGCGGTCGATTTTGTACTTGGCAGACGTGCGTTTGGTCACGATCTGGATCCTTTCAGGTTGTATGAAAGGTGCTGTCCTTTCCGTCGGGCTATTTCCCTCGGGCGACAGGTCATCCCCTTGCGGGGGCCACCAACACCAAATAGTCAACCGGCGCGCATCGCTGCACACCGGATGGCGGGCTTATACAGCCGCGAAAGTCAGAGTCAAGTCGCTCAGGCCACGTTATGCAGCAAAATTGCCGCCTCGCCGCCAGAGAGCGTGCGCCGCGCCGCCGGGCCATAGGCATCGGTCGCTTTGGCGATCTCTGGAAAGCGGTCCAAAAGGCGTTTGCGCTGATCCGGCGCGATGGCGTCGAGGTTGGCGAGACCGGGGTGAAAGCTCTCGGTCTCCAACCCGTTGGCAAAGATCACCTGATGGCTATCGAACAAGAGATGGATATAGGTCAGTTCCTTGATCTGCCGCTCCACAACGATAGAGCGGTCATTCACCAGATCACAGGCCTCGACCAGCACCTCATCGGCGTTAAAGAGATCGCGCGCCGCCTGCCCGCGCACCAGCATCCGGTGGTGTGGCGAGACGATGAGATCCTCATCCGGCTGCCCCATGCCAAGCGCATCGGCCCGAAGGCGGATCGGACGGAGGTACGGCATCGCATAAAGCCGCGCGCCTGAGATATGCCGTTGACCGGTCCAGCGCAGGGTCTGCACCCCGTTGTCTTTCGTTTGGACCTGATCGCCCTCCGTGAGGGTTTCGACCGCGCGCGGTCCGTCGGGTGTCAGGATTTTCGTGCCGGGGGTGAAACAAATCACGCCCCCAGTTTGCGCCTCATGGGCATCGCGCGCCGTGGCGACATGGGTCGAGACGATCCAGTAGTCCGTGTCGGGCGCCGGCGCTTCGCCCAGGAACATGAGCAAGGGCGCGCCCAAAACCGGGTCGTCGATCAGGGTGATTTCATAGCGCTTGATGCCGTCGGTGACGTCGAACCCGCCATCGAAGAGCCGCGACCGAATGGCCTCGTCCTTATAGATCGGGGCTCCGGCCATCGCCGTCCCGATCAATTTGCGCACCGATCGCGCCGCCCGCTGATGCAACTCAGCGCGGCCAATCGCCTCGTTCAAGACGTAGACATCGCGTGCCCCATCGACGCAGACCGCCTCGCCCGTCCAACGCCAAGAGGCGCCCACGGTCAACGCGGACAGCGGCGCATGGGAGAGCCCGTCAAGCTCCACCTGCGTCCACGCGATGACAAACGTGCCGGAATAGCCCGTTCTCATTGCCTGTATAGCCTGCCATTTTCTTTTTTATTGAAGCGACGCTAACACACCGGATTCGTTGTGTTAACCCTTTTGTGAACGGTGATTCGCATTTTGCATAAATGTCGCAGAAATGGCTCCGCTCACTCCGCACAAAGCGACGCGACCTGTGCGCCAAGCGCCTTGATCGCGGCCTCACCATCGACCACGACCATCATGCCCCGCTTGCCGCCATTGAGGACAATCTGACGCTCCGGCGTGAGGGCGGCTGTGTCAAAGACGATGGGCACGCGCTTTTTCTGGCCAAAGGGGCTAATCCCGCCGGTGTGAAACCCGGTCAACCGTTCCGCGACAGCCGGGGCCATCATGGTGGCGGATTTGCCCTTGAGCGCTTTGGCGAGCTTCTTCATCGAGAGGCTGTCCTGCACCGGGATGACCGCGCAGGCCGGTTTGCCATCGAGTTCGACCATCAACGTTTTAAGCACCCGCTCGGGCGGCCAGCCGATGGCCTCGGCAGCGTGGAGACCAATGGGACCGTCTCCCCCGCCGTAGTCATACTCGAAAACCTCATAGGTCAGTCCGGCCCGATCCAAAAACCGTGTCGCCGGTGTCGCCGTACTCATGGGCCCTCTCCTATCGCGTCATGCCGCCTATATAGAAATGTGGACCTCGCAAGGTAAAGGGCGGGATGTCACAAAGAAAAGGGGCCAGAATTCCGGCCCCTGCTCTGATGACATGTCCGCCGCCCTACATCATACTCGGCAGGAAAAGCGCAATCGACGGGAACAGCAACAGCACCCCGATGCGCACCACGTCGATGGCGATAAACGGCACGAGACCTTTGTAGATCGTCGTCAGCCCGATGTTGCGTTCGACCGAATTGATGACGAACACGTTCATCCCGATGGGTGGCGTGATGAGGCCAAGTTCAATCGCCATGACCACCATGACGCCGAACCAGATCGGGTCAAAGCCGAGGCTTGTGACCACCGGAAAGAGGATCGGCACGGTCAGAACCACCATAGCCATGGAGTCGAGCACACAGCCCAAGACCAGATAGAGCAACAGGATGAGAACCATGATGCCCATCGGCGCGAGCGGCAGAGAGGTCAGATATTCGGCGACCTGCTGCGGTGCGCGGGTGATGGCGAGGAAATAGGAAAACAACAGCGCACCGATGAAGACGAAAAAGATCGAGATCGAGATGCGCAGGCTGTCGACAAGGCAATATTTGATGTCCGACCAGGACAGACGTCGCCGCGCCAGCCCGATCACCAAGGCCCCCACCGCTCCAAGAGAGGCGGCCTCGGTCGGGGTCACGACACCGGCGTAGATACCGCCCACGACGAGTAGGAAAAGAAGCGCAATCGCCCAGACCTCACGCAGGGATTTGAAGCGTTCGCCCCAGCCCTGCCTCTCGCCCACGGGCATGTCCTCTGGCCGCAGGTAGGAGATCACGGTCACGGTCAGCATATACAGCGCGACCGCCAAAAGCCCCGGCACGAGACCGGCGATGAACAGCTTGCCGATGTCCTGCTCCGTTATGATCCCGTAGACCGCCAGAACGATGGAGGGCGGGATCAGAATGCCGACCGTACCGCCTGCGGCGATCACGCCCGAAGAGACAGAGTCGGAATACCCCGCCCGGCGCATCTCCGGCAGTGCCACCTTGGTCAGCGTCGCTGCCGTGGCGATGGAGGACCCGGAAATGGCGGCAAAGCCTGCGCAGGAGGCAATCGTCGAGAGCGCCAACCCGCCACGCCGATGCCCCAACCAGGCCCCAGCCGCCCGGAACAATTCGTGGCTCATCCCGGAGCGGGTCGCGAACGCCCCCATCAGGATGAACATGGGGATCATCCCCAGATGATAGGTCGTCGCTGTCGACAAGGGAGACAGAGACACAAGGCGAAGCGCCTGCGTCGGGCCGACCACGGCAGCAAAGCCCCCGATGCCCACAAGGCTCATCGCAATGGCAATGGGCACGCGTATGGCCATCATGAGGAATAGGGCGACGAAGCCCACGATCATAACCGTTTCCCGGTCCATTTCAGCCTCTTTACTTCTATTCTTCGATCATGTGGACCGATTGGTCCTCATGCATGTGCGGCGTGTCATCCTTGAGAATGAGCCAAAGCCGCAGCGCCGTCGTGAGCGTCGCAAGACCCGCGCCGATGACCATGAGCCAATAGGCTGGCCAGATCTGAAACCTGAGGTCATAGGAATGCTCACCCGTCACAAACACGTCCTGCGCGTTCTTCGACATCATCACGGTCAGCACCGCGAAGGAGACAAGAACCAGCGTGGTGGAGATGAAATCCATCACCCGACGCCATGTCTTGCCCAGCATCTCATAGAGCAGGTCGACGGAGATATGCGTGCCCGTATAGTTCACCGTCGCCACGCCCCAGAAAATCGCCACACCGAGCGCCAAACGCCCGATGTCGTGGCTGTCGGGGATCGGCGCGGAGAAGGCATAGCGCATCACAGCGGAGCCAAAGGCCAAAAGCGTCACCAGCCCCATCAGAAAGGCCGCGGCGAATTCGACCCAGACGGCCAAACGGCGGAGCCCAAAGGCCCCGCCCGAGGTGACATCGCGGGAGGTGTCAGAATTTTGCGTCATGAGCTTCGAGCCGTTCCACAAAGGCGTCGTAGATCGCATCCGCATCGAGACCCTTGGCGGTCACGGTGGCTTTCCAATCGTCCAAGAGGAAGGCGGAGGCATCTTTCCACTGCTGAAGCTCATCGTCAGACAGCTCAATCACATGGTGCTCCGGGTTTTCCTGGAACAGGCGCTTGCCCTCGTTGTCGAATTCGACCCAACCGGAGGCGATTTTCGCGCCCCATTCCGGCGAGCAATGGTCATCGATCACGCCCTGCTGGCTCTCGGAGAGGGACTCGTAGCGATCCTTATTCATCGCGATGATGAAGTTGGTCACATAGAGCGGCATATCGGGGTGATATTTAACGACGTCATCCATGCCGAAGATCGAAATCGACCGCCAAGGAAAGGTGATCCCATCCGCCGCGCCACGCTCAATCACCTCGCGCGCTTCAGAGGGGCCGACCTGAACGGAGGAGCCACCCATGCTCTGGATCAGACGCCCGATGGTGCCGTTGGCCGGACGGATCGTTTTGCCCTTCAGATCGGCAGGGACACGGATTTCCGACGAACTGTGCAAGGTGCCCGGATCATGCAGGTGCACGACGCAGAACTTCACATCACCCATCTCCTGATCTTTATACTCGGCATACCATTCGTTCATCGCCTCCGTGCCGCCCAGACCGGATTTGATGAAAAACGGCAGCTCGCCCAGAGCCATGATCGGGAACCGGCCCGGCGTGTGGCCCGGGTTGGCCCAGACGAAATCGGCGATGCCGAATTTGGCGATGTCATATTCGTCCTCGGCCTTGCCCAGCTGGCCCGCCGGGAAAAACCCGATGTCGAGCGTGCCGTTCGAGGCCTCGCGAATGCTGTCCGCCCAGACTTGGAACCCCTGAGAATGGAGCGGGTGTTGGGTCGGCAGGTCGTGCGAAAAGCTCATCTCCACGACCTTATCCTCGGCCCAACCCGCCGAACTCAGAACCGCAGCACTCAAGGCACCGGCAAGCCAGTATTTCATCTTAATCTCCTCCACTTTCGAGCCGCATCTCGACAGGCGTCCTGCCCACGACTCCTCCTCGTGAAAGCAGCTTACGGGGCAAAAACGATACGTCAATTAAAAATCGTTTATTTTTTCCAAACACAGCCACGCGCCTGATCCTCGACATTTCCGCGCGTTGATGACAAAGCTATACACAAGGTAAACCGTGACAGACGTAAGAGAACGCATGACCAGGCCAGACCCCCTTGCCACCGCCCCGGCCACCGCCTCGGAGACCTCCGGCGACACCCGCAAGAAGACAGCGATTGAGACGGTTCACGACCAGATTCGCGAACGGGTAATTTCCGGCGACTTGGGTCCGGGAGAACGGCTTCATGTTGATAAGCTTCGGCTTGAATTCGGCGTGTCGACCTCCACCATGCGCGAGGCGATCTCGCGCCTGTTGATCGACAATCTCGTGACCTCGGAGCATCAACGCGGCTTTCGTGTCGCGCCGCTCTCGCTCAAGGATTTCCGTGACATCACCGACGCCCGCAAGATGATCGAGGCACAGGCCCTGCGCATCTCTTTGGCCAATCGAACCGAGGATTGGGAAGCCGAACTGGTCGGAGCCTACCACCGGCTGTCCCGCGTCGAGGAACGTCTCATCGGCGAACATAAGGTGGAATACGCAAAAGACTGGGACGAGCGGAACGCGAATTTCCACGACTGCCTCGTCCAGAATTGCGACAACGCTTGGCTCAAGCGGTTTCGCCGGACGCTGCACCAACATTCCTACCGCTATCACCGCCGCCTGATCCGCGACGACAGCCTGCCGCGCGACGTGCGCGTGGAGCACAAAGAGATTTTCGACAGCGCCATGCGCGGCGATGTCGACGCCTGTGTCCGCGCCATCGAGGCGCATATCGAGAAGTCCTATTCCGACCTCACCTCACAGCATGATCTGAGCTGAGCGCGGGCCGATGTGGCCCGGCGCCTGAGGTCGGTCGGATCGGGGTGACCGCTCTAATCCTTCGTGACGAATTTCTGTTTCCCCGCGACACCCCAGTTCTCCGCCGGAATTTCGCGGATACAGACCCGGATCGCCTCAATCGGCGCGCCGATGGCCTCAACCGTGGCCTCCGTCACCTTTTCGATCAGCTTGGCTTTCATCTCCGGCGTGCGGCCTTCGACCAAGGTCACTTCGATAAATGGCATGGTTACGCTCCGATGTTGAACCCGATTTGACCGAGGCTTTCGACTTCGAGCAGCACAGATTGCCCCGCCTCCATCGGGATCGCCGCCGTCGCGCCGCCCGCCAGAACGATGTCGCCGGGCTTTAACTCTTCGCCCGCCGCGGCCACCATGCGTGCCGCCGACACGAGCGAGCGCACAGGATGGCCGAGGATCGCGGCCGAAGACCCGATTTCCTGCGGACGGCCATTGATCGACAAGACCATACCGAGGTTCGAAATGTCCGTTTCCGGGCTGTGCCATGTGCCGACGACAAACCCCGACGAGGACGAATTGTCCGCGATCACGTCGCCGACATCGAATTTGAACGCCTTATAGCGGCTGTCGATGATCTCAAGCGCGGGGGCCACGGCCTCCACCGCCGACATGGCCTCCAACGCAGAGACCTTGCCCGAGAGCGGTTTCTTGATCAAAAACGCGATTTCCGGCTCGACGCGCGGGTGCACGTAGTTCGCCATCGACACGACGCCCCCCTCCTCTTCGCGCATCGCGTCGGTGAGACGCCCCCAGACCACGTCAGAGACGCCGACCTGGATCATCTTGGCCCGCGACGTTAGCCCCATTTTGATCCCGATGCGCTTTTCGCCGCGCGCGTAGCGGCGCTGCATCGAGAGCGCCTGCACCGCGTAGGCGTCCTCGACACTGAGCGGTTGCGTGTCGGAGATTTGCGGGATTTCTGTGGCTGTGCGGGCCGCTTCGTCCACGTAGTCTGCCAGCTCTGCGAGGCTTTTCATGCTGCGGCCTCCTTGGCTTTGACCATGTCGAGGGCGACGTCGACGATCATGTCCTCCTGCCCGCCGACCATATGGCGTTTGCCCAGTTCGACGAGAATATCGCGCGTGTCGAGCCCGTACATCTCGGCAGCACGCTCTGCGTGGCGCAGGAAGGATGAGTACACCCCCGCATAGCCCAAGGTCAGCGTCTCGCGATCCACTCTCACAGGGCGATCCTGCAGCGGGCGCACCAGCTCCTCGGCGGCGTCCTGCAATTTGAACACGTCACAGCCATGTTCCCATCCATAGAGATTGGCAACGGCGGCGAAGGCCTCGATCGGCGTGTTGCCCGCGCCTGCGCCCATACCGGCGAGCGAGGCATCGACGCGGTAGGCACCATGTTCGACAGCGACCGCAGAGTTCGCGACAGACAAAGACAGGTTCTCATGCATATGCGCGCCGATCTGGGTGTCGGGATTCAAAGCGGCCTTATAGGCCTCCATCCGCGCCACCACGTCTTTCATCGTGAGACGCCCGCCGGAGTCGGTGCAATAGACACAATCCGCCCCGTAGCTTTCCATCAACTTGGCCTGTTCGGCGAGCTTTTCGGGTGGGTTCATATGCGCCATCATCAGAAAGCCCGAGACATCCATGCCCATCTCTTTCGCGGCGGCAATATGTTGCGCGGCCACGTCGGCCTCGGTGCAATGGGTCGCCACACGCACCGACACCACACCCGCGTCATGCGCCTTTTTCAGGTCTTCCAAAGTCCCGATGCCCGGCACCAAAAGGCAGGTCAGCTTAGCGTTTTTCACCACTTTCGCCGCCTCGGAAATCCACGCCACATCGGTCTGGCGCCCGAACCCGTAGTTAAAGGTGGACCCCGCCACCCCGTCGCCATGAGTCACTTCAATCGCATCCACACCGGCCTCGTCCAAGGCCTCGGCAATCGCCCGCACATGGCCCAGATCGTATTGGTGGCGCATCGCATGCATGCCGTCGCGGAGCGTCACGTCCTGAATGTAAACCTTGGTCATATCACGCGGCCTCCTGGACCCAATTGCGTTTGTGAACGAGCGCTTCTGCGGTTTTCATTGCCGCCGAGGTCATGATGTCGAGGTTTCCCGCATAGGCCGGTAGGTAATGCGCCGCGCCTTCGACTTCGAGAAAGACCGACACCTTCAGCCCTGTGAACGTCTCGCCGCTTTCCGGGATGGTCAGTGGATTGTTGTCGCCGAAATGTTCGAACTGGATCTCCTGCTTGAGGCGATAGCCCGGCACATAGGTTTTTACCTCTTCGACCATGTTGAGAATGGATTGGCGGATCGCGTCTTGATCCGCCTCTTCGCAGAGGCAATAGACCGTGTCGCGCATGATCACCGGCGGCTCCGCCGGGTTCAGAATGACAATCGCCTTGCCCCGTTTCGCGCCGCCGACCTGTTCGATGGCCTGCGCGGTGGTTTGGGTGAACTCGTCGATATTGGCGCGCGTCCCCGGCCCTGCGGATTTCGACGACACGGAGGCGACGATTTCCCCGTAGATCACCGGCGAGATGCGGTTGACGGCGGCCACCATCGGGATCGTCGCTTGGCCCCCGCAGGTCACCATATTGACGTTCATCTGATCGAGGTTCGCATCCAGATTGACCGGCGGAATGGTGAACGGCCCGATGGCAGCGGGCGTCAGGTCGATCACCTGTTTGCCGTCCTTTTGCAGCACCTCATTGTGCCGCTTGTGCGCCCCTGCCGAGGTGGCGTCGAACACAATGCGGATGTCTTTATACTCCGGAAGCTTCACCAGCCCCTCAATCCCCTCATGCGTCGTCGCCACCTTGAGCCGTTTGGCCCGCGCGAGACCATCGGAATCCGGGTCGATCCCGACCATCGCGGCCATGTCCAACACCTTAGAGGTGCGCATGATCTTGATCATCAAATCGGTGCCGATATTGCCCGAGCCGATGATGGCACATTTGATCTTTTCCATAGTCTTATTCCTTTGCGAAAGCGGCACGGACGGAGCCCAGACCGTTGATGCGGGCTTCGAACACATCCCCCGGCTCAGCCGAGACAAAGGGGCCCAGCGCCCCGGAGAGAATGACATCGCCGGGGCCCAGCGGGCGGCCTGCGTCGGCCATGGTCCGCGCCAGCCACAAGGACGCGTTGAGAGGGCTGCCCATACAGGCCGCGCCCGCGCCGACCGACACCGGCTCGTTGTTTTTGGTCATCACCATGCCGCAAAGACGCGGATCGAAATCGCCGGGGCGTTTCGGGGTCTGGCCCAACACGTAAATCCCTGACGACGCATTGTCCGCGATGGTGTCGGTGATGCGGATGTCCCAATCCTTGACCCGCGAGCCCACGATTTCGAGCGCGGGCACCGCGTAGCCGATGGAGGCCATCAGATCGACCATGGTCAGATGCGCGCCGTCCAGAGGCGCGGAGACCACATAGGCGATCTCGGCCTCAACCTTCGGCTGTTGCACGGCGGAGATCGGGATTTCCTCGCCGTCCATATATTCCATGTCAGAAAACAGCATGCCGTAGTCGGGCTGATTCACGCCAAGCTGCTTTTGCACGGCGACAGAGGTCAGGCCGATTTTGCGCCCGGAGAGCACGCGCCCTTCCCCGCCCAACCAACGCTTGGTGTTGATCTCTTGCACGGCATAGGCCGCCGCGACATCGCCCTCATCGAGAAGCCCCCGGATCTGTGCACCCGGCGTGCCGCTCTCCCAAGCCTGCCAAAGCTGATCGGCGGCCTTTTGGATATTCGCTTCGCTTGTCATCTCTCAGTCCTTCAGCTTCCTGCCCTTCAGAGTTTCACGCAGACGTTGGTCAGCTCGGAATAGAACTCCAACCCATGCACCCCGCCTTCGCGCCCGATGCCGGACTGTTTCGCGCCGCCAAAGGCCGTGCGCAGATCGCGCAGGAACCACGAATTGACCCAAGCCAGCCCCACGTCGATCTGACGCGCCACCCGGTGCGCGCGGATCAGATCCTCGGTCCAGATTGCGGTCGCGAGACCGTATTTCGTGTCATTGGCCAGCCGGATCACCTCGTCTTCCGTGTCAAACGGCGCGATATGACAGACGGGACCGAAAATCTCTTCCTTGATGCAGCGGGCATCTTCCGCCAGGCCGGTCCAGATCGTCGGCTGAACCCAGGCACCACCTTTCAGATCGTCGGGCATTTCGGGTTCACCGCCGCCAGTGATCACGGTCGCGCCTTCCTCGACGGCGAGCTTGTAATAGGACATCACCTTGTCCTTGTGCTCCTGCGAGATCAGCGGCCCCATGGAGGTTTCCGGGTCTTCCGACGGCCCGAGCTTCATCATCTCGACGCCCTGTTTCAGGCGGGAAACGAACTCGTCAAAAATCGGACGCTCGACATAGACCCGTTCCGTCCCCAGACAGACCTGACCACAGTTCGCAAAGGCCGAGCGCAGCGTGCCTTCGATCGCCTTGTCCATGTCGCAATCGGCAAAGACGATCCCGGCGTTCTTGCCGCCGCATTCCATCGACACCTGACGCAGGCCTTTCGCGGCAGATTGCATGATGACCTCGCCGGTGCAGGTCTCGCCCGTAAAAGTGATCGCATCCACATCCGGGTGCGCGGTGAGATAAGCCCCCGCGCTGTCCGGGCCAAAGCCATGCACCACGTTGAACACGCCTTTCGGCACGCCGACCGTGTTCATCACCTCACCCAACAGCGTGGTGGTGAGCGGCGTTTCCTCGGACGGTTTCACGATCACCGTATTGCCAGCGGCCAGCGCCGGGCCGACCTTCCACGTCATCAAAAGGAGTGGCAGGTTCCAGGGCGAAATCACCGCGATCACGCCTTTTGGTTTGCGCACGCCGTAGTTCAGCGCGCCGAAGCCGTCGGGCGTATCGAGCATGAAACTTTCCGTCGGGACGTTCTTCACAAGATCGGCAAAGATTTTGAAATTCGCGGCCCCGCGCGGAATGTCGACATGGGAGGCCAACCCCTTGGGCTTGCCGGTGTCCAAAATCTCCGCCTCCAGAAAATCGTCAAACCGGCGGTTGATCTCATCGGCCACGGCATGGAGCATCTCGGCCCGCTCTGCCATCGGCATATAGCCCCAGTCTCCTTGAAGCGCCGCCCGCGCTGCCGCCACGGCCGCGTCCACTTCGGGCTTCAGACCCTCATGCACGATGCCGATCTTCTTGCCAGTCACCGGCGAGATATTGTCGAACACCTTCCCCGAGGTGCCCGGGGTAAATTCCCCGTTGATGAAATGCATCGCTTCTTGTGTGAAGGTCATTAACCCGTCTCTCATTGTATCATCCTTCTCTCTGGCCCACTTTTTGGCCCAGACCGGTGACGCCCCGACCCCTGCGTCGATGTCATCTCAATTAGCCGTGACACCTGCGCCCCTTAACCGCGCCGACATGGCTCTCGCCCGAAGTCGCTGTGGCAAATCGTTGTGGCACATCGCTGTGGCAGATCATTGCGAGAACTAATCGTTCATGTCAAATAAAAACGATATTTTTAATTTTTAGACATCCAAAACGATATTTATCGCGCGACACAAAGCTCAGGAGGCCCAAGCCCAACGGTGCGGAAGTTCCACCGAACGGGATGCACAGGTCAGCTGTGAGAAGGGGGTGAATCAGAGAGGTCGCCATCCACGCTGTCCGGTTCTCCGCCCTCAGCGACAACTCCTTTGAGTGCGCGGGGTGCGCGGCGGAGGTCGTGAACGGCCTTCTCACCGTGGCTTTTTGAGGGTCCGAATTTCTGTCTCATCTCCACATCTTGGTGGTTCCGATGAGCCTGAAATCCTCTCTTATCAAATCGCCCTAAACTGTCCTGTTGGTGCTGACGTCAGACAAATCACGATGATGAAGCAACGACTGACGCTGAGCTGCCGCCAACGATTTGTTGTCACCACAACCCAGCATATGAATACGGACATTGCCCGGACCTCTCGTTCCCCTTACGTTCTCACTATGCGAGTCGATTTCCACACTGTCTTTCCCCTGCGCCATGCACGGGTCCATGAGGTCTATGGCGCCGGTTCAATGGGCTTTGCCGCCATGGCCGCTGCGGGGGCGTGCCTGTGGATTCGGGAAAGCTGGCTCTCTGACACGCTCACGCCGCAGGGGCTTTTGCCGGTGTTCGACCCGGCGCTCCTGTTGCTGGCCCGTCCCAAAGATCAAACCGATGCGCTCGCCGTCGCCGAAGAGGCGCTGAAAGACGGCGCATTGCCTTTTGTCATCCTAGAGATCACTCGTCCGCTGAACCTGCGCGAGGGGCGGCGGTTGCAACTCGCGGCCAAGACGGGCGGCACGACGGGGCTTTGCATCATCACTGAGGGCATGGGGTCAAACGCCGCCGAGACCCGTTGGCATGCCGCTCCGATCTTTGACAGACAAAGCTCGGACTCGACTCTGATGCGATGGGAAATTAAAAAGAACAAATCAGGAACAATTGGGGCCTGGAATGTTCGATGGGATCAAAAAACGCGTCGTGTGCATGTGGTTTCCCCGGTTGGCGAGCGACCGGGTTCTGCGCGCGCGTCCCCTGATTGACCCGGTTGGTGGCCCCTTCGCACTCACACTCAAGTCGAACAACACCGAACGGATTTATTGCCTTAACGAGACCGCCGAAGGCTTGGGCCTCACGCGCAGCATGAGCTTTGCCGACGCCCGCGCCTTTTGTCCCGACCTGATCAGCCAACCCGCGCGCCCCGATCTCGACGCCCGTTTTCTCGCCACCCTGCGCAGATGGGCGACGCGCTATTGTCCATGGGTCGGGTTCGAGGGCGACGATGGGCTCGTGCTGGATGTCACCGGATCCACCCACCTTTGGGGCGGCGAGGCCGAGATGCTCTCCGATATGCAGAGCCGCGCAATGCGGGCCGGACTGACGCTTCGCTTGGGCTGTGCGGCGACCCGAGGCGCGGCTTGGGCCTTTGCGCATTACGGGACGGGTGAGGAAGCCCTCACCGATCTGCCGGTGGCCGCGCTGCGTCTTGACGAAGCGATGGTGACAGCCCTGCAACGTCTCGGCTTGCGTAGCATTGGCGATCTGACGGAGGCCCCCCGTGCGCCCTTGGCCCGTCGTTTTGGTCCCGATCTTCTCTTGCGTCTCGATCAAGCCATGGGCCATATCCCCGAACCCGTCACGCCCGAAAGCGAACCGCCAAGCTTTGCGACGCGCATGAGCCTACCGGAGCCAATCGGCCTGACTGAAGACGTGATGGGGCTCACAGTGCGCCTTCTGGCCCCGCTCTGCGACAAGCTCAACCGCCATGAAATGGGCGCGCGTCGCCTGACCCTCACTCTGCGCCGGGTCGATCAGGGCAGCCAACAAGTCGAGTTGCGCCTCGCCGCGCCGATGCGCGATCCACACCGGATTTTGCCCCTGTTCGAACGTGGTGTAGG
This sequence comes from Abyssibacter sp., assembly GCA_964220165.1. Classification (GTDB taxonomy): domain Bacteria; phylum Pseudomonadota; class Alphaproteobacteria; order Rhodobacterales; family Rhodobacteraceae; genus Celeribacter. The sequence goes on along the minus strand of CAXPTW010000035.1, from coordinate 138 downwards.
CGAGGTGGACGCGGGCTTCGGCATTGACCTGATCCGGCTGGAAGCCACACAGATCGAACCGCTCCCCGTGCAACAGATCGGCAGCGTCCAGACCTCTCCCGATCAGCTCAACGACCTGATCACCCGCATCGGCACGCG